>CAZJAH010000019.1:0-55830 GCA_964544155.1 uncultured Hyphomicrobiales bacterium
AAACTATAATAAGAAAATTCTTATTTTAGTTTAATGGCACTAAAGTATAATAAGGCCGATCTTATTTTAGTTTCCTACAATAACCCAATCAAAAATCCCGCATAAATACTTTAATTATAACCTTGAGCCATTTGCCATGCCACTTTTTGTGAACCATTTTACCGAATATCAGCTTGCCGGCATCCATCAGCCTTGCTATGACTTCGTTTTTAATCATAGGTACATATCCGAGCTTGCGCTCCTTTTTATCAAATATCAGAATAGCCAGTTTATCATATTCATTATCAGCCTCACGCTTAAAAATAAGCGGGTCATCTTCTAAAAGCTCAGGTTCAATTCCATCGAGGTCAACATGCGTAGTACCGGCTATATGACATTCCATGAGGAAAATTTCCTTAACGTAAGGCTTTGGCAGTCCTTCAGAAGTAAAAGAGTCTTCAATTAAGCTTAGCAGCTTACCGGAGCTTTTAATTAGATCGCTCATCTGAAAATAGGGCCTCTAAGTTTGACAAATGAAATTCTAAGGTATTGATTCTATCTTTATAAATATTAAGCTTTCCTTCAAATTTTTCTTTTTCTTTTTCTATAAGCTCTTTGCTGTTCAGCATTGATTCAATGCTTAGTGGAAATTCCTGCTTGAGCTTTTCCATTTGAACGGCAATTTCCCGGATGTGGCTTTCCAGTTTTTTAATTCTGGCTTTAATGTCCTTTTTGCTTTCATCCTCGGATGGCGCGGATAGATCCTCCAGCAGTGAATATATCCGCCTTAATTCGTCAAGATCCCCTTCCTGATAAGCGTCCTGAGTTTTGTGCCAGAGATCAATTTCAAAAGGGGTAAGATCGGGATTTAAGTCAGGATGCAATCTTTTCACGATTTCACGGTACTTCATTTTGAGTTCACGGGATTCGTCTTCAGACATGCAATTATCAAACCATTCCTCGGCAGTCCTTTGTTCTCTTTTCATTTGCTCGATATTCTCTTCCCATTCGGAGTATTCATCATGCAGAATATCCTCGATCTCTTCTAAATCTTTGTATTTGTTGCTATGCTGTGAATTGACAACTGATTGTATTAATTCAATTTTTCTTTTTAAGCGCAGGTACTTGTGCTCCATTTCTATGCTTTTGATCATTAGTTCGCCGAAATGCGTTAAATATATCGCTTTGAGGTTTGGAATAAGCGTTTTGAGATAATAATCTCTTTCAGTTATCAAATTAAGCAATTCAGCTTTTTTCTTCAGAAAAAGAATTTGTGGATTTCTGTATTTAGGATTAAGTATCATTCCCATTTGATTGTGCCTTAATAATCAAGAACTGATATTTAATTAATATACAAAAAAAGAGTGAAATATAGATTGGAATATTGGGAAAAATCCGGCCTCTTCTTAAACATAAATCAGCGAACTTGCAGGGCTAAAGAAAGAAGAACAAGATAGTGCCGAAGCGAAGGCCAGCAAAGCTCAATATTGTTGACGATATTTCACCAGGCCGGGCTAAGATTGATATATGGTATATGCCTGCACTTGCGAAGGGAGATGTTACGAAGCATTAGGAGGTTAGGCAGTTCTTGTTTTTGGTGCGAATGAATAGATTGTCAATATTGATTAATTCAAATTCTTAGAAATTTTCAAATTTTTCAGATTTAGGTGTTGACAAAACAATAAGAATTGCTTATTGTTGTCAACACAAAAAGGAGAAATTATGAATGAATTATTTTCAAAGCGGCTTGTTTCAGCAAGAAAGTTATCCGGGCTATCTCTGAGAGATTTGTCGGAAAGGATGGATATTGAATTATCCGCTCAGGCTATCGGTCTTTACGAAAAAGGCAGAAGAAAGCCTGATAGCTCTATTGTTATTGCCTTGTCAGAAGCTTTAAAGGTTCCTGTGGATTATTTTTTCAGGGATTCAAAAGTTCAGCTTGGCAATGTAGATTTTAGGAAAAAGTCAAAATTAGGTAACAAGAAAATTGACCAAATTAAAGAACATGCTGTTGATTATCTGGAAAGGTATTTGGAAATTGAAAGTATTCTGAATATTACTAATGCATTTAAAAATCCTTTAAAGAAACAAAGAATTGATAATAACTCTGATATTGAAAAATCAGTTATTGAATTAAGAAATTCCTGGAAGCTTGGTCTAAATCCTGTTCCCAATATTATTGAAATGCTTGAGGAAAGAGGCGTTAAAGTCGTCGAATTTGAAGTCGAAAGGAATTTCGATGGATTTTCTACCTGGGTAGATTCAATTCCACTTATAGTATTAAATAAGTCGCTTGATAATGTTCGTAAAAGATTTACCGTTTTACATGAATTAGCTCATCTTCTATTACAATTTAACCCTTCAATTAAAGATAAGGATATTGAAAGATTTTGCCATAGCTTTGCCGGTGCTTTTCTAATTCCTGAACAGTCTTTGAAAAATATTTTTAAGGTTAGCAGAAATAATTTCTCAATTGATGAACTGATAGAGATCAAGGAATACTATGGAATTTCAGTTCAGGCTCTTGTATATCGTTTATTCAATCTGGATTTTATCTCGGAACATACTCTTAAGAGTTTCTTCATTAAAGTCAGAAAGAAGCATTTGCAGGATGAGAATGAATGGGGGAACTATTTAGGGGAAGAATCGAGCAGTAGGCTTGAGAGACTTGTGTATATGGCAGTTAGTGAAGAGATTATTTCCTTAAGCAAGGCTGCACAATTAATGAACCGGGACTTAGAAAGTTTTAGAAAAGGATTGAAGCTGATTTCATGAAGATAGCCATAAAAGATGCGAGTATAATATTCGATTTATTTGATATGGAGCTTCTGGACGAGTTTCTAAGTCTTAAATATCTTTTTATTACAAGTGATTTTGTTCATAGTGAAATAAAATCCCCTGAAACGACGAAAAATTTTTCAATCTTTATTAAGAATAAAAAGATTAAAATTGTATCTCTATCATTTGAAGAATTGGAAGAAGCTCAAGCGATTAAGAAATACAAATCCGGATTATCAATGCATGATTGCTCAGTTATTTTTCTTGCAGAGAAATATAAGGCAATTCTACTTTCCGGTGATAAGGCAATAAGAACCACAGCCAAGACAATTGGGATAGAATACCATGGAATTCTATGGGCATTAGATCAACTTATTGAACAAAAAATCATTACCAGTAAAACGGCAAAAGACAAGTTGAAATACTTGATGAGTATAAACAACAGACTTCCTCAAAAAGAATGTCAGAAAAGAATCGATCAATGGTGTAAGTATAACAAACACTAACTTTTCACTCCCTACCCTTTTTTTGGATTCTATAAACAAAAAAACCGCGCAGGGGCGCGGTTTTGTGGTCGGGGACGGAATTGAACCGCCGACACGAGGATTTTCAGTCCTCTGCTCTACCAACTGAGCTACCCGACCGCCACAATGTGGAATACAAAAATAAGGGTATTTCGGCAATCCGCAAAACTTTTTTTAAGGTTATATGAATATTCAACGGATATCTTCCGGCAGGCGCTCCGCTATGGCGCCGCGCACTTCATCCATGAGCCGATTCTCGTCCGAGCGGGTGACTTCCGCCGGCGGCTGTATGGGGCTCCCCAGGTAAACGTCCACCCGTCCGCCTTTGAGCCTTTTAGAGCCTTTTGGCATTATATCAGGTGTGCCTTTTACGGCAACGGGCACAATGGGCTTGCCTGCCCTTGCAGCGAGCAAAAACGCTCCCCGCTTGAATGGCCCGAGCCTGCCGTCTTCTGAGCGTGTGCCCTCCGGGAATACTACTACTGAATCCCCTTCGCGGATGGCTTCGGCGGCTTCGTCGATGCTTTTCATGGCGTTGCGGGGATCCGTACGCTCTACTGATATATAGGGCGATTTGATCAGCGCGAAACCAAATAGCGGGATTTTCTCCAGCTCTTTTTTGTAGATGATACGGATATCATGAGCGAGCGAATGCTGCATAACTGGTATATCGAAAAGGCTGGAATGGTTTGCCGCGAATACGTATGAGGCATGAGGATCAAGTTTTTCCGCTCCGTGTACCCTGAGCTCTACTCCGGCAATTTTCAGCAGAATCCCCGACCAGCTCCTGGCTAAGGCGAAATACTTTTTGTTCTGCCCGGTAAAGGCAAGGTATAGCACAACTATACTGTACCACGCAGTCACGAGCGCGATAAGTCCAATTCTTAAATATGTAATGATACTGCCTATAATGGGCATAAGCCGTTTACCCGTTAGCGCATATTGCATTACATATCTGCAGGATGTTCTCATCTTCCAGTTTGTAAAATCGCTGAAGCCCGGCAGCCCTGCTTGCCAGAATGCCTTCTTTTTCGAGTATACGGAGCTGTTTGCTGACGTTAGCCTGCAGCAGGCCCGTTGAGTTGATTATCTCGGTAACGCATTTTTCGCCCTGGAAAAGCGTGCGCAGTATCTTCAGCCTGGACGGCTCTGATAGAATTTTAAATTTTTTCGCGAGGAGGTCTATTTCCTCGTCGGTAAATGATTTTTTAGCACTTTCCATGATCCATGACACTATATTGCTTTTCAGCAGTATAGGTTTTACTTTTTCGATATTACATCCGTTATTTTTATCACTCTCAGAATTCAAATTAGCAAAATTTTTTATGTTAAGGAAACGCTAAATAGCTAAAATACAAAATATTATAGATAAAAGACAGTAATTAAAGATCAGATATTGTAAGGGGCAAAATGAAATTTAGGCAACACTAAATATCAGGCTGTTTCGTTTGGCGCACTGTTAAGTACTTTAAACACGGGATAATACTATGGCAGTAGAATTATACATTTGCGAAAAATGCGGCCGCGAGCGCCAGGTGATGCTGGATCCGGGCGAAACAACTGATGATATCACATGTGCCTGTAAAAAGGCCGTTGATAATATCGGCGAGAAGAAGACAGTACCGGAAGGGCTGAATCTGCTTCAGAATGATGACCACTCTTGCGGATGCGGCGGAAGCTGCGGCTGCAATTAATAAAGATTTACATAAAATTATTACAAGGCTGCCGTGCAATGGCGGCCTTTTTTGTGCCCTTTGAAAATGCATTATAAGCCATTCATTTTTCAATAAATAACCTTATACTTAATTAAAAATATTTACGTTATTAAATATCAGCTTTAATTTGGTTTAAAGCATCGCGCAAATATCTGTCAAATTTAAACCGGGTAGTTATTATGGCTAAGCTATATGTATCGAATAAAGATGAATCCGCCAGGATATTCAAGAGCGATTTCCTTGAATTTTTTTCTAAAGTTCACTGGACTGTACCGATCATATTCTATGTGCCATTCATATTGCTTTTCCTTTATCTGGGATTGTACAGCTACGAAATCGGCTGGGGTGAATCCGCGGTTGTTTTTTTAGCAGGTATAGTAGTTTGGTCGATTGTCGAATATCTTTTGCACCGCTTTTTATTCCATTATCATCCGAAATCTGAATGGGCAAAAAAAGTGCACTGGACCTTCCACGGCGTGCATCATGATTATCCACAGGACAGCAAGCGCCTGGTAATGCCGCCGGCTGTAAGCATTCCTTTGGCGCTGCTATTCTACCTCTTATTTAACGCGCTTTTCGGTACGGCTTATAATATGCCTTTTTTCGCGGGATTCCTGACAGGCTATGTGGCGTATGACACAATTCATTATGCCATTCATCACTTTGCCTTCAAGAATAAGATCATGCTAGCGCTAAAGCAGCACCACATGAAACATCACTATGTTGAACCGGATGAAGGTTTCGGAGTAAGCCTGCCATTATGGGATCATGTATTCGGGACTACATATACTGTCGATAAAAAAAAGACCATACGGCAGTTAGATAACCATATAAAATAAACCGGCGGCCGTATTATTTAAAAATAGATTTGGCAAAAATCTAAGTTTGTTTATATTAAGCTTTTAGGGATATTAAAAAGCGGACATAGTTAGTATGGGGAAATTATTTGTATACGGATTGATATTTATTTTAGCCCAAACGGCTTTCTCTCAAGATATGAGTGAATATTATTGGGAAGAGGTAAGCAATATGCCCCCGGCTTATCAGGATAATTACTGGCTTGATATACATTTCCTGCCATTCGATCATCAAATGGGATGGGCCTGCGGTTTTGGAGGTGCGGTTTTGCGTACAATTGACGGCGGCGAAACATGGCAGGGAACAACTATCCACGGAGCTTTTCACCTTGAAAGCGTGCATTTTCCCACAAGAAATGTAGGCTATACATCAGGTGTTGATGGAATTTTTAAATCAACTGACGGCGGCGCGACCTTCTTTGATGTTACTCCGAGTGATACGGTTAATTATTGGGGCTGCTATTTTATCGATGCTGATTATGGCGGTGTGATCGGCGGCGGCTGTGCCGGAAATCCTCAGCACTTCTTTATCACAACAGACGGCGGAAATACATGGAATGATTTTATGGCAACTGAGCCTGAATCGGGCCTGACAGACTTAATATTGATCAGTAAATTCGGAGAGGGTTATGCTTCGGGAAGCGGCCGCATTTGGAAAACCACCGACGGCGGCTTTACCTGGGATATTCACGCGACAACAGTAATACCGGGCGAGCCGAATTCCTGGCAGGAAGAAATAACAAAAATCGGGAATTCCATGCTTGTCCCTTATTCCGGATTTACCTGCGGGGGCAGTGGTAATGAGGGAGGTATGAAATTCACTAGCGATAACGGCATGAACTGGAACAGAATCTCGGTAGGAAGGAAGATGTTCGGAACTTTCCTTATAAATGAAACTACCGGCTGGGCATGCGGATATGACAGGTCTGTTTATTATACTACTGACGCGGGGCAAAACTGGGATCTGCTCAATTGCGGCATACCTCAATTTGTAAACCTGGATGATATTTGGTTTAAAACTCCCACCGAAGGCTGGGTAGCCGGCGAAGGTATCTACAGGCTGAAGCCCGAAAATCAGTTTGTCACAAAAAATGAAATAGATTTCGGCGATCTTTGCTGGCCTGATGTCAGAAGAGATACACTGTATTTAAAGAATGCATCTTTTTCGAATTATTCAACAATAATATCACTGGCATCGGGTGTAGGCGCCTTTAAGGTACTTCAGCCCGCGTCGCCCCATATGACGGGTTCCTGTGATTCGGTAATGATTGTTATTGAATTTAATCCGCCTGATCTGGGGAATTATACGGGGCAGCTTTCAATCAATATGCAGGGAGCTAAATCATTTAGCATTCCATTATCCGGTATATCACTGAAAAGTTCGCTTAGCGCCAATGATACTTTATTGATCATAAATCCCGCAGAATGCAGGATTTCCAATAATAAAAGTATTAAATGGACTTCCTTGACCGAAGATGATATTCTAACAAAGGTCATGGAATTGGGCGGATCTGACAGCATTCGTGTTACTACTCCCGTACCGCTTTATATACAGATGGAAGAAACCGACCAGTGGTTCGAAGCCGTGCCTGCTGACACCGGCTGGATCGAAGCAAGATTTATCCTCGAATCAGAACCCTGCGGCAAGGATACCACAGTTACGGTTCGTGCCTACGGAGTATCACCGATAATCAACACAATTGATTCACTTGAGTTTAACCTGGCCTGTGATTCAAGCATTATACGCTCGTTCCCGGTTAGCAATACAGGCAATGACACGCTCGAAATCCAAACTGCCAAACTGCTGGACAACTCCCACGGCGCGTTTTCAATAATAAGCTGGGCTAGCGGCAGTACAACAGTCAATAATATACCGCCGGGTGAAATTGATACTCTGACAGTTATGTATAAACCGCTGAACGGATGGAGCCACAGCGCCAGGATCATACTTGAAAATAATGATATGACTATGGCACGTGGCGATAAATCGAATCTCGAGATAGAGCTCACAGGTAATTTCTCGGAAACATCCCTGGTAGTTTCCGATACGGTAATCGATTTTGATACTGTGTGTGCCGGCCAAAACGAATTGAGAAGTCTTGAAATGAGTAACGCCGGCAATAAGCTTACCGCTTTGGAAACAAATGATGTTAATGAACCTTTTAGCCTCGCTAATATTCCGGCAGGCATACATCCTGACGAGTTAAGGGAGCTCGATATCATTTTTGCACCATCAAATACAGGTTTTTTCAGTGATACACTTATCATTGTTTCTTCTGAATGTTCAGATACAAGCGTGGTTGTAGTCAGGGGATTTGCCGCAGAGGCATCTCTTAAAATAGAGCCGCCTTCTATAACGGCATCCCTTCAAACAGGTGTTGAAAAAGATTTTACAGTTAATGTTGAGAATACCGGTAATATTGATGTCAGAATTACAAATATCAGTATCATTCCCGATATACCGGCACTTTCGTATTCAGTAGGCCCAATGCCGGAAATTTTGATTGATCCCGGTTCGCACAGAGACTTTACATTCAGCTTTACCATGATGACAGATACCGTAATCGAAGCTGAGATTATTCTTGATACAGATAGCTATTGCGATATAGAAAATACAATCCCGCTTAAGCTTTCTTCCAAAAGCAGATTTGTCAGTGCGGAGCCTGATACTCTTGATTTCGGTTTTGCTAAATGTAAACCGGATTTTGACGGAATGAGGCTTATGATTGAAAATAACGGCACTATACCTGATACACTGACGGAATTGAGTTTATACAGCGGAGAATTCTTCAGTACGGAAACCATAGAACTGCCCTATCCTCTCAATGCCGGGAGCACTCTCGTTTTTGATGTATTTTTTTCGCCACAAAGAGAAGGCGTATTCAGAGATTCAATATTAGTAAAAACACATGACCCCGACGGCAGGCAATTTGTGATTTATCTGAAAGGTGAATTTAGAAAGGCTGACTCCTATCCCGGTAAATTAAGCCATGATTTTGGAAAAATTGAATCATGTGAAGATATCGTCAGGGATACACTTTGGATATATAACACAGGTACTTTAAATGATACTTTGAATATTAATATACCCCAAAAAGGTGAATTTACCGCGATTCCTGATGACTATATTAGCGTTGCGGCGAAAGGCAGCGCTTATATTTATTTCGAGCTTGATCCGGGGGAAATTGTTCTGACGGGTAAACATACTGAACTGATAACTTTCAACAGTATTATTTGTGATAAGGGATTCAATTATAATATTAATTACGAATTTATATCTCCTGAGCTGAGTATAGAACCATTGTCGGTCGATTTCGGTGAATTATGGATGGGTGATACGGCTTACGATACCGTCCGGGTAAGAAACAATTCAGAAGAACCGGTTAATCTTAAGTCATTATTACTCACTCCCGATGACGGCTCAATTCTCGTTGATCATGAAGCCCCTGTGATCCTGCAACCCGGCGAAAGCAGTATGATAGCGCTTGCATATACCGCGCTAATCGAAGGAAATAATAACTATAAGCTTGCCCTAACCGAAGAAACAAAATGCCCGGATACCACATTTATCAAACTGGAGGCTTTTGTCCCGAAGGAGATTTACAGGATAAATGTGAGAACATACGATTATGAACAGTCACCGGGAGAAACCGTGTCCCTGGAAATAAAACTGGAAGAGCCGGTTTATAAATTAACGGCTGATTCTATACGGATAAGGCTTAAATTTAATCCATTTCTGCTGAATCCCGATCATGCTTATACCTTTGCCCCAGGATCGTCGGAAGCAGTTGAATTCAGCTATCCTTTTGACATCTTTGAGGCTGTTATAAAAGGTGAAGATGTAAACCGAATATTATCCGACGGAGGAACGGCTTTGATAATCCAGTCGCGCGCCATGCTGTATAACCCCGACAGTACTCCGGTTGAAATACTGGAATTCACTCCCCTGCCCGAAAAGGATTTTATAATAAACAAAACTCACGGCTCTTTCACCCTTGTCGGATACTGCCGCTTTGTCGGGATGCAAAGGATGAAACTATTCGACACACCTAAAGTCATACATGAAGAAAATGGTGATATAAAGATTTCCTTTGAGGCTTATGATGATGGTAAAATTCAGCTGACCCTGATTAACGTGCTGGGGCAGAAGATCAAAAATACAGATATGCGCTTTGTAAAGGGCAATAATGAAATGATCATACAATCAAAAAAATATCCCCCCGGAGCTTATTACCTAAGAATTCACAGCGCAACGGGAAATATTTACGATCACCGTTTTATCATCAGCAGATGATTATCTTCTGCCGGTTAAATTAAACTGGTAATTAATTCCTATAGAAACTATCGCGGGGAGAATATCCATATCCTGTACCGTGCAATTATTATCGGTTTGAGGCGGTTTTACGGCATAAAACGGATAAACTCCATCATAGGGATCGCTGAACATATATTCAGCTCTGATCAATAAACCAAGCTGGCCGCTTGGATCGGTTAACATAGGGATGTTAACACCTATCCGGCCTGTAAATACCGCATTTAACCGGTCATCATCGGGTTCCACAGAAGCATCTTCAATTTCGGCTCCCAAGGGAAACCCCACGGCGAATCCTACAATAAAAGAAGAAATATGAAATTGCGGCGATAAAATGAAGTAGCTAAGATTATTAGCATAATCAAAATCTTCATTTCCGGTGTACCTGAGGCTGAACATATAATTTTGGTAACCCGCGTCGAGATAAATTCCTTTAGAACCATCAAGCGTAAAGCCATAATAGTAAGTCAGCCCAAAATCAACAGAAGAAGCCGGTATAAAACCGTTTTTAATCCCTTGTGGAACATCGGCTGAATTGACTCCTCCCGAATAATTAATATAAGCTCCCAGGCGCATGGGATGTTCCGGATTCTGAGAAACAGCAGAATACGGAATCATTGCCGCTGCAATAAAGAAAACGATCAAAGTTCTCACCACTGTTTTTCCTGAATTAATTAGAAATACCGATATAAAGCATTAAAGTCTATAATATTTACTTATTGTACGTTTTACTCTCCGATGATCTTAACCATCACTCTTTTCTTTCTTTTTCCGTCGAATTCACCGTAAAATATCTGCTCCCATGGGCCGAAGTCCAGTTTGCCTTCAGTAATGGCCACAACAACTTCCCTGCCCATGATCTGCCTTTTAAGGTGCGCGTCGGCATTATCTTCATATCCGTTATGCCTGTACTGATTATGCGGCTTTTCGGGGGCCAGCTTTTCGAGCCATACTTCGAAATCCTGGTGCAGGCCGTATTCATCATCATTGATGAATACACTGGCAGTAATGTGCATGGCATTAACCAGGCAGAGGCCTTCTTTGATGCCGCTTTCCTCAAGACATCTGTCAATTTCGGAAGTAATATTTATGAACGCCCTGCGGCTGTCTGTCTGAAACCAGAGTTCTTTTTTGTAGCTTTTCATCACTGTCTCCTTTAATAAAATTAGCAGTCATTATATTTTCATTAAAACTGTTCTCTCCCCTTTTAAATTAAACAAATATATTTTGATTACAAAGTAAGAGCTCTTAAGGATAAATCAGCAGATCAGCAGAATATATTTTTTAGATAAAAGAAATTCATTTAAATTGCATGTTTTCAGTTTCCGTAATTACACATAAAACCAAAGGTAAAAACTCGCTATGTATGTTTCTTACAAGTGGTTAAAAGAATTTGTCGATATAAAGGCAGCGCCGAAAGATCTTGAAAAAACCCTGACTATGCTTGGTATCGAAGTTGAAGGGATAATAGATTATCAGAAAAAATATGAGAACTTTTTTACAGCTGAAGTCATCAGCAGTGAAAAGCATCCCGATGCCGATAAGCTATCGATATGCAAAGTCAGCCTCGGCGATGATAAAAAGCTGGTAGTCTGCGGCGCTCCCAATGTTGAAGCCGGCCAGAAAGTAGTTTTAGGTACAATAGGGGCTGTTGTGCCTTCGGGTAATTTCAAACTGACAAAAGCAAAGATCAGAGGTGTAGAATCCGAAGGAATGATCTGCAGCCGGACAGAGCTCGAAACCGGAGATGATGCTTCAGGTATTTGGGTTCTTCCGCCGGAAACAGAAACAGGTATACCTCTGGCTCAATACCTTGGCATCGATGATATTATATATGAAGTCAGCCTGACCCCTAACAAACAGGATTGCTTAAGCCATTACGGCGTTGCAAGGGACCTCGCGGCATATTACGATATAGAACTGAAAATGCCGGAAGTTAATTTAGAAGAATCGGCCAGTGCTATAGAAAATTCATTAAAAATAAGCATAAAAGCGCCGGATAAATGCCCCAGATACACCGCCAGAGTTATCCGCGATGTTAAGATAAGTGAATCTCCTGAATGGATCAAAAGAAGGCTTATCGCTATCGGCCTGAGGCCGGTAAACGCGCCTGTGGACATCACCAACTACCTGATGATGGAAATGGGGCAGCCCCTTCATGCCTTCGACCTGGATACCGTAGAAGGTAATGAGATAATCATCCGCACAGCGAAAAAAGGAGAAAAATTCACAACTCTCGACCACAAAGAAAGAGAGCTTGACGAAGAAATGCTTATGATATGCGACGCGGTTAAGCCCGTCGCCATCGGGGGAGTCATGGGCGGAGAAAATAGTGAAATTTCAGATAAAACAAAAAACATACTTCTTGAGTCGGCCTACTTTCATCCGGCTACTGTCAGAAGGACTTCCAAGAAATTATCCATACAGAGCGATTCATCATACAGGTTTGAGCGCGGTGTGGATGTAAATATGGTGACTTTTGCACTTGATCGTGCCGCAAAAATCATAGCAGAAATATGCGGCGGAAAAGTTGAAAAAGGCCGAATAGATGAATACCCCGAAGCATTGCCCGTTCTTAAAATAAGGCTCAGATTCGATCGGGCCATAAAACTGATCGGCGTTAGGGTTACACCGGAAACTATAAAGGAAATGCTAACAAGGCTCGGGTTTGTGATTGTTTTCGAGGATGACAAGTCTGTCGATATAGAAGTGCCTTCTCACAGATCAGATGTACAGTACGAAGCAGACCTCATCGAAGAGATCGCGCGCATGTACAATTATGATAATATAGAGCCTGATTATTCTTCAAAAATTGATTTCGGCGGAGGCAGAATACCCGAAAAGCTTATTCAGCCTTCTATTAGGCAAAATATCAGAGAATACCTTGTAAACAGAGGATTCAATGAAATAATCACACAAAATATGCTCGATCCAGTTTCAGGAGCTATGTTTACCGATAACCCCGTGGAAATAGCAAACCCTCTCGGAGTGGAGCTTTCATTAATGAGGCCGTCATTAGTGCCTGCCATGCTAAGGACTATAGAAAGAAATATCCGCATGGGATCAGATAGTATCGCTCTTTTCGAAATAGGAAGGAGTTTCTCGAAAAGTGACAGCAAAGATGTATTTATACCCGGGTATAAGGAGCGCAATGAATTGCTAATAGCCCTTTGCGGCAACCTCTATCCTTTGCAGTGGGGCAGGGCCGCTCGCGAATCTGATTTTTATGACATAAAAGGAATTTTTGAAGACTTCGCAGATTATATGCGCTATGGCAGCCTGAAGTTAAGCACAATCGAAAAAGCCGAAATAGTATTTTCAAAAAACTCACTTGTTGTTTCTCATAAAAAGGAAAAAATCGGCCATATCGGCGAAGTTAACACAAAACTGCTCAAACATTTTGATCTGGAAAATAAAGTATACCTGATCAATATCGACCTTGATAAGCTATATTCAATTGAGCCCGAAGAAGCAAAATACTCAAAAGTAGCACCCTTCCCGGGTATAGCGCGGGATCTGAGCTTTATATTCGAATCCGGATTCAGCGCCGGTGATGTTATAAATGAAATACTGAATAAAGGCGGAAAATTCCTGAAGGATGTATCAATATTTGATATTTATAAAGGCAAATCCATAGGTGAAGGTAAAATAAGCGCAGCATTTTCACTTTATTTTGCTTCGCCGGAAAAAACACTTGCTCAGGAAGAAATCGATAAAGTAATTCATAAGATAGTTCAATCTGTTGAAAAGAAATTTAATTGCAGCCTGAGAGCGAATTAAAAATTTCTTTTGGATATAATTTCCAAAGACTTATATTTATTCTTTAAGAATTAACTAATATATGAAATGAACGAAACCCCTGAAAATATTAATGCTGAACCGGATCAGGCTCTGCTTGAGGCCTTAGGCTCGCTTTGGGATGTTGTTAGAGAAATAAAGCGCTCACACGATGGACTGCTCACAAGCAAAAAAGAGCTCGAACAAAAATTCACCAACGCCGAACGGTCCCTGCATAGCAGAGAAAGTTCATTAATTGCCCTGAGAGTCAAAAAGGAAGAGCTCGAAACCGGCCTGGAAGAAGCACACAATAAGATCAGGGATTTTGAACAAAAGCTTCAAGGAAAAGATAAGATAATCTCTGAACTTGGCAATAAAAGCAGGGAATTCGATAAACTGAGAGAAGAAGCCGAGGCTTTAAAAAATACAAACGCCGAAAAATTGGCTCTTGTAAACAAAAATGCTGAGCTCATAAGTATAATTAAGAAAAAAGACAGCCTTCTGGCGGATTACGAAGCTAAATTCAACGAATTGGACAGCGAAATTAAAAAACTCTCTACTATAGAAAAAGACTATAATCTCGCTCAAAAAGAACAAACCAGAAAAAATTTCGAACTTCTGAAAAAAGATGACCGCATTAATGAATTGAAAAACAAGATCTCCGAGCTCGAAAGCAGGATAATCACACTTAAAAAAGAATCCGGCAAAGGAACCGGGGAATTATCCGCCGAACTTCTAAATAATGAAAAAGAATTCCGCCTTAAACTAAGTGAATTGGCCGAAGAAAATAAGGCTCGGGCCCGCAGGATCACTGAACTTGAAGAAGAACTTAAAACTGCGCGCGATCAATATAACGATAAGGAAACTGCAATACGGGGGCTCAAAGACAGAATATCAGAATTGGAAAATTCCTTAAAAAATCTGATAGATATTAAAGGAAGAAATGCCTCCCTCGCCAGGGAAAAAGAGCTTGCAGACAGAAAGATAAAAGAGCTGGAGCTTAAGATTGAGAAATATGAAGCCATTAATTCCGCCAACGAGATGGCTCTTACAAAAATTGAAGAAAAGAACCATAAGCTTACTGAAGCCCTTCAAAAAGCCGGAGAAGAAGAACTGAAGTTCAGATCAGAAAATGAAGCACAGCTTGCCGCTATCAGAAAAGAGTTCGATGCCAAGGAAGGCGAGCTAAACCAGTTGCGGTCTTTGGTCAAAGAGCTTTCTGAGAAAGCAGATGATGCCAAAAAAGAAATTGAATCCGAACAAGTCAGAGAGCTTAGGGGCATCCTATCGGAGCAGAGGGAAACAATCGCCTCGCTGCAGGAATTTAAAGAATTATTCTACAAGCAAAGCGAAGAACTTGACCGTTTAACTGAAAATCATATGGCCGACTTAAACCTGCTTGAAGAATACCGCCGTGAAAATCACAGGCTTAAGGCAAAATCTCAAGAACTCGAAGCTCAAATAATTAGTTTTAGTAAAAATGACTCCGACAGGAAAAATGGAGCCGAAAATGAAATGAACAGGCTTAAGGATAGAATTAATAATCTGGAAAACGAACTCGATAATCTCAACGGGCAGATCACTATAAGAGACCTGAAAGTCAATAATCTATTAACTAAATCCGAAAGCCTGGAGAAACTTTTAATAACCAGGTACGAGCAAATAAAAATACTTGAAGACCAAATAAACAAATATAATTCCGAAAAAAAAGAAAACAATAACAAAAAGAAAGAATTGATAGAAAAAATTGACAGCTACATCAGCATATTGGATAAAAGCGGCTAATTGATTAAAAGAAAGAATTTATCAATTTTTCTTTTGGATAGATAACTATAAAAAAGTATTTTTACTTTTAGCTTAGGCTAAAATATAAAAAACAAATTATTATTTAAATAGTCATAAATAAAAAATCGACAACGAAAACAATCAGGTTATGGCAAAGTCAATAAAAGTAATAATCGGTGGTGAGAATTATTCGGTGATTGGAGATAATGAAGATATAGTGATGGAAGCCGCCGAAAACGTAGATAGTAAAATCCGGGAAATAAAAGCAAAAAACGATAAATTGCCAATAACTACCACTGCAGTTCTCGCCGCGCTGAATATAGCTGAGCAGAGCAGTTTCATTCGCAGAAGATCCGAATCGGAAAAGAAATATCTGATAAACGAGATCAGCCGCATGACTGCGTTTTTGAATGAAAGTATTAAATTAGCTGAACAAGATTGATCAGCATGAATAAGTTAATTGATATTTACCTTATAATTTTTTAACTTCATATTAGCTCAAGGCGGGAATCGTTCTTTAACATAACAGGCTAAAACATAGAGCCGCATATACTATCGTTGTCACGAAAAAGAACTATTAATTGATTAAATAGGGAAACAGGCTCTGGTTATCGATAGCAGGCCTCATCCGCAAAAGCGGAAATCTTCTTTAGAAGGTTCAGAGGAAGGTAGAAATAGTCAGGATGTTACCCACCGTGTTAGAGAGGGTTCTTTTCTCTCGGTTGATAGTATATGTGGTTTTTTTTTGATACGCAAAATATATTAATATTAATATACTTAAAATTTCTTAATAGTTATAAACCAGCAATTACACAGGAGTTTCAATAAGATGGATCAAACATTAATAATAATTCTTAGTTTTGTCGGCCTGGCTCTTGGCTTCGCGATATCTTACATCGCCGGCAACAAGCTGATAAATGCCAAAATAACCGACGCCGAAAATAAAGCCTCGGCAATTATAAAAGATGCCGAAAAAGACGCAAAAAGTACCGTAAAAGAAAAGCTTCTTGAGGTTAAAGAAGAATGGCATAAACGCAAACAGGATTTCGACAGCGAAACGCAGAACAGAAAGACAAAGCTGCAGAACTTAGAAAAACAAATTAAACAACGTGAAGAAGGTATAGAGAACAAGCTCGATATTATCTTAAAAAAAGAAAAGCATCTGCAGGGATTTGAAGATGAACTAAAGAAAAAAGAAAAAATCCTGACAGAAAAAATGACAGAAGCAGAAAATATCATAACCGAACAGTTACACAAACTCGAGCAAATATCTAATTACACTCGCGAAGACGCTAAAAAGGAGCTAATTGATAATTTCGTTAATGAAGCAAAATCCGAAGCAGCCCAAGCTATTAGGCAGATACGCGAAGACACAAAAGCCAAAGCCCAGAAAGAAGCACAGAATATCATAGTACAGGCTATACAAAGAACTGCTTCCGACCACAGCGTTGAAACTACAGTTTCGGTAGTATCCCTTGACAGCGACGACATGAAAGGCCGTATAATAGGCCGGGAAGGCCGCAACATCAGGGCTTTCGAAGCTTGCACAGGCATCGACCTGATTATCGACGATACACCAGAAGCAGTCGTTATCTCAGGATTTGACCCTTTCCGCAGGGAAGTGGCAAAAAAATCCCTGGAAAGGCTTATGCTCGACGGCAGGATACACCCGGCCAGGATAGAAGAAATAGTTGAAAAAACTAGAAAAGAGCTCGACGATGAAATATTCAAGATCGGTGAAAACGCGATATTCGAGATTGGCATACACCGCATGCACAAAGAACTTATAAAGCACGTTGGCAAAATGAAGTACCGCTCGAGTTATGGCCAGAACCTGCTAAGCCATTCAATTGAGGTATCCTATATAGCCGGCATTATTGCTGCTGAACTGGGCCTCGACGCGAATATCGCCAAAAGGGCTGCGCTGTTGCATGATATTGGCAAATGCGTAGATAAAGAAACAGAAGGCCCTCACGCGCTTCTCGGTATGGAACTCGCCAAGAAATTCAAAGAAAACAATACAGTATGCAATGCTATAGGCGCTCATCACGAAGATATCGAAATGGAAACCCCCTACGCGGTGCTTGTACAGGCCGCTGACAGCATTAGCGGAGCAAGGCCCGGCGCCAGGAGGGAATCACTTGAAAACTACGTTAAAAGGCTGCAGAAACTCGAAGCTATAGCAGACAGTTTCGACGGTGTAGCCAAAACATTCGCTATTCAGGCAGGACGCGAGATCAGGGTAATAGTTGAACCCGAGAAAGTCAATGACCTGACTTCAGATGATATGGCACGCGATATTGCATTAAGGATAGAAAGCGAAATGGAATATCCCGGACAGATAAAGGTAACGGTTATTAGAGAAAGAAGGAGCGTTGCCTTAGCCAAATAAAGTTAATTATTTTAAATTAAGAAGGCTTCTATTATAATAGTAAGCCTTCTTTTTTTAATTTTAAAAATTCTCAATAAGATAAAACAGGTATCTGGAGATGAAAACTCAGGATATATTAGAACGCGAAAAAAAGATAATAACCAGAAACCGGCGCGCAGAGCATGACTTTTTTATTACTCAGCGCATCGAATGCGGTATTGCCCTGCAAGGCACGGAAGTAAAATCACTAAGGCAGGGCAGAGCAACCATTCAGGATGCATATGCCGGTTTTAAAAGCACAAAGGATGAAGACCTCTACCTCTTTAATCTGCACATACCGCCTTACGAGCATACAGGATACGGCAACCACGAACCCAAGCGCCCAAGAAAGCTCCTGCTTCATAAACGTGAGGCATTAAAGCTTAAAGCTGCAGTTCAGGAAAAAGGAATTACACTTATACCGCTTACCCTGTATTTTTCCGGGCATCTGGTAAAAGTAGAAATAGGACTTGCCAAAGCAAAGAAAAAATACGATAAAAGAGAATCAACAAAAGAAAAAGAAGTTGAGAGAGAAATTAGAAGAAAATTCCGTTATTGATTAAATTATTCTTTAATTTTTTAATTTTTTAATAAACTAATTCTGAAATACTCATGTTTCCGACTGTTAATGAACAAATGGACCTTATACGTTCGGGCGCCGTTGAAGTACTTCCCGAGGAAGAGCTTGTAAAAAAAATTGAACGATCGATCAAAGATAATCAACCACTGAATATAAAGCTGGGCGCCGACCCAAGCAGGCCCGATCTGCATATAGGCCACGCGGTGGTGCTCCATAAGCTGAGGCATTTTCAGGATCTCGGCCATAAAGCAATTTTGATAATAGGTGATTTTACTGCTATGATAGGCGATCCCAGCGGCAAATCCAAAACCAGGCCGCAGCTCACACACGAGGAAACGAAGGTTAACGGACAAAGCTATGTCGATCAGGCCACAATGATACTTATGCAAGAAAACCTTGAGGTAAAATATAACTCAGTGTGGCTTAATGATATGAATTTCAGCGAAGTAATAGAACTGGCTTCTAAATATACCGTGGCACAGCTACTTGAAAGAGATGATTTCAGTAAGCGGTATAAAAACGGCATCCCCATAAGCGTGCATGAACTGCTTTATCCACTGGCACAGGCGATGGATTCGGCTTCCATACATTCAGATGTCGAGTTGGGGGGGACAGACCAGAAGTTCAATTTGATAGTAGGCCGTGAAGTGCAGCGCGCCTACGGCCAGGAGCCACAGTGCCTTATTACCATGCCTATACTCGAAGGCACGGACGGCGTTGAGAAAATGAGCAAATCGCTTGATAACTACATTGCGCTTAAAGATGTGCCCCGTGAAATGTTCGGCAAAGTGATGTCTATACCGGATAATCTGATAACCAGATACCTGCGCTACGGAGCTTTCGCGCGGGAAGAAGAAATCAAAGAAATGGAAGAGCAGCTCAAAGATAAGAATTTCAATCCCAGAAATGCCAAAGTAACCACAGCCGCCGCCATAGTTAAGAAGTACTACGGGGAAGAACAAGCACAAAACGCCCGGGAAGAATTCGAAAGGATATTTAAGAATAAAGAGCTTCCTGATGATATTGAAGAAAAAACCTTGAATATGGCTTCGCCTTCTCCCATTATGGATGTTTTGAATGAATCCGGCCTGCTTTCCTCAAAAAAAGAAGCCAGGCGCATGATCCTGCAGGGAGCTGTATCAGTTGACGGCGAAAAGATTGATGATCCGTTCATGGAAATTGAATTAATTGATTACAGGCTTTTTAAGGTCGGAAAAAGAAAATTTTTAAAAATTAAAGCAGTTTAAACCGTTTTTTAACCTGAAAATTACTAAATTAGAAGTGCTGTAACAAATACAACTATCGAATGAATTATACAAAATTGGAAAATTTAAGAAAAAAAGCAGAAACAACATTATCAGAAAAAAGACTGGATGCGCAAGACCTTTCTTATGATGACGCCAGGCAAATGATTCATGAGCTGCAGGTTCAACAGTTAGAACTGGAACTGCAGAATGAAGAACTGGTTCGCACCCAGATGGAGCTGGAAAGCTCACGTAAACGTTTGTCAGAGCTTTATAACTTCGCGCCTGTGGGCTATATTTCCCTCGACCAAAACGGTTATATAAGAGAAGCCAACGTAACTTTTTTCAAAATGGCCGGCGCAGACAAAAATGAAATAATTAACAAGCATTTTTCCAAATTTGTCTATAAAGAAGACCAGGATCTGTTCTATTTTTACCTTAAAGATCTTAAGAATTCGAAAAAAAAACGCATAGCTGAGCTAAGGCTGAATAAAAAAGACACAGATTTTTATTTTATTAAGCTGGAAGGATCATACGTTGGAGAGAATCAAACAAGCGAATCGCTTATACGGCTTGTGGCCAGCGATGTATCTCACAGAAAGCTGGCAGAAATGGAAATCCTTTCATTAAATCAGCATCTGGAACAAAAAGTTAAATCGCGTACTGAAGAGCTCGAGGAAACTTTAGAAGATTTAAAAGATGAAATAATCCGCAGGAAAGATGTAGAGCTGGAACTCAGAAAAGCAAAAGACGATATTACTAATGCCTTGATCAGAGAAAAAGAACTCAATGAGCTCAAAACAAGGCTAATAAATATGATCTCCCATGAATACAGAACTCCTCTTACCATAATACTCGGGGCAGCCGGCCTTATCAAAAAAATCCATAAGAAAAAAGAATACAAAAAAATCGAGGAATATCTGGAAACTATTCGCATGTCTGTTGAAGATATGACCAGGCTTATGGAAGACACCATAACAATAGGCAGGATCAATTCTGAGAAAATGACGACCAGGCCCGGATACCTCGAAATGGTAATGATAGTAAAAGAAGTCATATCTGAGATAGAGGTATATGATGAATCCTGCCATTCAATTATTCTTAAAAATGAGAACGATTATCATAAGATAATTTCAGATGAAAAGCATATCAGAAGAATTCTTAAGAATTTACTTACAAACGCGGCAAAATTCTCTCCTGAGAATTCCGAGATCGTAGTAAGTATATCTCAGGATGATAAATACCTTTTACTGATGATTGAAGATCAAGGCATTGGTATTCTGCCCGAAGACCGCGAGCAACTTTTTGATGTATTTTACCGCGGAAAAAATATCGGAAATGTTTCAGGTACCGGTTTAGGGCTTTCAATCGTTAAAAACTGCTTAAGCGCCATTAACGGTAAAATTGAATTCAGCTCCGAACCCGGAAAAGGTACAAAAGTTACGGTTTCCCTGCCTGAACTGGAAATGTAATCCATAACTAGAAATGCGAGTTTGTTATTAATTTAAAATATGTTATTTTACACCTCTAAAGTGAATTTATTAACAGAGGTTCTATGCCATTTCATATCAACGGTTTGGGCATTTCCGGCATACCGGCTGAAGCTCTTGCTGACAGCAGTAAGGTAGCAGGTTTGGGTAAGGATTTCAGTTTGTTTAACACAAAGTATTACATACGGAAATCCCTTGAAGCAAGGCTGAATATCGCGCTTGAAATCACAAATTCCGCGATATGGGAATATAACCCGCTAAGCGGAGAAACCTTTTTCAGCGAAAAATGGTACACTATGCTCGGATATTTACCCGGCGAATTTAAATCCTCTTATGCCAATTTCATGAAAATAATGCATCCACTCGACCGCGACAGGGCAGAAATAACAATTAAGGAATCTATCAACAAAGGTTCTGAATTCAAGCTTGAATTCAGGCTAAGATCCAAATCAGGAGAGTGGGAATGGATTGCCGCTGGCGGCAGGCCAATGGAATTCAATAAAGAAGGAAAAGTAATAAGGCTCATAGGCTCACATAAAAGAATAACAGAGGAAAAAACCCTGCTTATTAAAAGGAAAAAAGCGCTTGACCAGCTTAAGCTTATAGAAACAGTCATACAAGAGAAGAAAGAAAACCTGAGCAGCATAACCGGCTACGGCACAATTCCCGAAGGAGAATTATTTTCCGTCCATTTGAAGGATTTAATAGATATACGCGAGCTTCAGGAAATACAGGATGCTTTTGCCAATGCAACTGGAATCGCGTCCATAATTACAGAACCTAACGGTGCGCCAATCACCCAACCCAGCAATTTCTGCGAATTATGCAGTCAAATAATCCGCCAAACAGAAAAAGGCCTAAGGAATTGCATGAATTCAGATGCAGAGATCGGCAAGTATAATCCAAACGGCCCAATATTTAAGCCATGCCTCAGCAGCGGCCTTTGGGACGGCGGCGCCAGCATACATATTGGAGAAAAACACATAGCTAACTGGCTGATAGGCCAGGTGCTCGATACTGATGCCGATTTAGATTATTTGACCGCATACGCCGATGAAATTGGCGCTGACAAAAAAGCTTACCGCGAAGCTTTGGCCAAAGTTAAAAGAATGTCCCAGGAACAATTCAGTAAAATTACGGCCGCGCTTTTTCTAATAGCGAAACAAATATCAGGCCTTGCTGTACAGAATTACCGCCATAAATACTATATCCGACAGCTTCAGGATACAGAAGAGAAACTGCTCGAAAGCGAAGAAAAGTTTAAGCTTGCCATGAGCAGCGTACCGGGATTTATATGGACGGTTAATACTGA
Source organism: uncultured Hyphomicrobiales bacterium (assembly GCA_964544155.1). Taxonomy (GTDB): domain Bacteria; phylum Bacteroidota; class Ignavibacteria; order Kapaibacteriales; family UBA2268; genus CAZJAH01. The sequence goes on from CAZJAH010000019.1 coordinate 22,764, forward strand.
CCTGGAGATTGTTATTTCAATGGGCAGCGCTTTTGAAAAAATGGGAATTGAACAGCGCGCAGGGAAATCTCTATACGAAGTATTCAGTACAGAGAGTGAACGCATCGATCCTATTCGTTATCATAAAATTGCATTAAGCGGAGAACCGGTAAAATATGAGTTTGAGCTAAAAGACAGATTTTTCGAGATCAGGCTTGAGCCGATCAGAGTAAAAGGCAATGATATTACGGGAGTGCTTGGCATTGCCTATGATATTACCGACAGAAGGCTTGCCCAAAGAGCGCTTTCGGAAAGCGAAAGAAAGTACAGGCTTATGTTCGAACACATGGGGCATCCGGCCTGCTATCTTGAACTTATCGACAGCAGGGAAGGATTTATTGACTACAAATTCCTGGAAGTTAATAAACTTTATGAGCAGATAACCGGGCTCAAAAAATCTGACATGATAGGGAAAAGATACAGCGAATTGAAATCCTCTTTCTTTATCAATGATAGATATGTAATGCGGCAATACGAAACCGCGGTTATGGAAAAAAGGACAGTAAAATTTGAGCGATATCATAAAGGAGCCGAAAAATGGTTTTCTGTTACTGTTTTTTCTCCGGCCGGGAATAATGTTGTTGTTATGCTCGAAGATATAACTCAAAGAATAAACGCGCAGGCAGAACGCGAAAAGCTCATCGAAATTCTTGAAAACAAAAACGCTGAAATGGAGCGGTTTATATATACCGTTTCGCATGACCTGAGAAGCCCGCTGATAACAATTAAAGGATTTACGGGGTTTATGCTCAATGACGCTAAAAGAGGTCATTTCGATAAACTTGAAAGCGACATACAGAGAATAGTTTCTGCTTCAGAGAAAATGGAACTGCTTTTGGAAGACCTTCTTGAACTTTCACGAATAGGCAGAATAGCAAATCCTCCAGTGGAATTCAGCCTCGATGAACTAATTAATGAAGTAATAGAACTGCTCCACGGCAGTATATCTAAGCACGACGCAATAATACAGGTTGCCGGACAGATCGGAAGTATTAGTGCTGACCGCCAGAGAATTCAAGAAGTTTTTCAGAACATTCTTGAAAATTCACTTAAGTTCAGGAAAAAGGATATCCGGCCGATGATTAAAATTAGTAGTGAACATTTCAATAACCGGTTGGAAATAATTATCGAGGATAATGGAATAGGTATTGATAGGGAATACCTCGATAAAGTGTTCGGGCTGTTCAACAAGCTTGACCAAAATTCCCAGGGTACGGGCGTCGGACTCGCGCTTGTGAAAAGGATAATGGAAGTTCACAATGGTTCTGTCAAAATTGATTCTGACGGGCTTAATATGGGGATTAAAACTATCCTTACATTCAACAAACAAGAAAATTAGCTAATAGAGGTACAATATGAATGACAGGTATAACATATTGCTGGTAGAAGATAATTTTGATCATGCTGAGCTTATCAAACGAAGCTTCGATGAACAAAATTTTCACAACAAAATATTCCATGTCGGCGATGGCGAACAAGCTTTGAATTATCTTAAAAGAGCAGGTATTTTTTCAGATCCTGATATAAGCCCAAAACCCCATATCATTATATTAGATCTTAGGATTCCTAAAATTGAAGGGATAGAGCTTTTAAAAATCATAAAAAATGAAAACACATTAAAAAAAATACCCGTAATAATTCTGACTTCGTCAAATTCAAAAAAAGATAAAGCTCAGGCTTATGATAATTATGCAAACAGCTACCTGGTGAAGCCTCTGGATTATAATGAATTTATCAAGATGATAAACGGATTCGGATTATATTGGCTTGGATTAAATCAAAATCCTTTTAACAATTATGAAAACTAAAAGAATTCTTGTTATAGAGGATGATCTGTCTCATCAGGAACTGATTTTCAGGGCTTTTGAGAACGGCGAAGGCAATTTGCTTTCCTTTGCCGGCACATTATATGAAGGTTCAAAATTAGTACACAGTTTCGAACCGCATCTCATACTGTGCGACTGGCGGCTACCCGATGGCGACGGTATTAATATTTTAAATTCTGAAATCACAGAAAATATCCCGGTAATTATTATGACGGGATTCGGATCTGAAAGTGTGGCGGTAAATTCTATTAAATCAGGAGCTTTCGATTATATTGTCAAATCTGCGGAAGCTTTCAAAATGTTGCCCGAGCAGATAAATAGAGTATTCAGAGAATGGGATCATATTCAAAAGAGAAAAGAAGCAGAAAAAAAGCTTGATGAAAGCCGGCTGCTCTACAGAGCCGTTGTTGACAAAAGCCATGACGCAATATGTATTTATCAAAATGCCAGGCTGCTTTTTTTCAATGATAAGACAATTCAGCTTACAGGATATAGCGCCGAAGAGCTTTATAATAAAAACATTTTCGAAATCATTCATCCGGACGACAGAGAGAAAATTAAAACCATTGCGCGAAAAAGAATGAATGGAGAAAAAGTACCCGAGATTTATGAAGCAAAAATAGTGACTAAAGGTATTGGGATAAAAATAGCTGAATTTTCTGCCGCGTTGATCAACTATAAGGGGGATAAGGCTTCGCTGGTAACAATACGCGATATAACCAAGAGAAAGCAGTCCGATGAAGAAATAAAACGCCTTAATTCAGAGCTTGAGCAAATAGTTATCGACAGGACCGCCCAGCTTGAGCAGGCTCTGGAAGAACTCACTTATGAAAATTATGAAAGAAAAAGAAGCGAAGAACAGCTCTACAGAATTCAAAAGGATATCCGAGGTGCCCTGGAGCAGGAAAAAAAACTAAGCGACCTGAAAACAAAATTCGTGTCGATGGTATCGCATGAATACAGAACTCCGCTGACCGTGATATTATCTTCCACTTATCTGCTGGAAAAATATTATCATGACAATGATGAAAAACACTTTAACTCGCAGCTTAAAAAAATCAGGGATATGGTCGGGAATATGACTGAAATGCTGGAGGATATACTAGTCATCGGCAGAGCCGAACAGGGAAAATCAGTTCCGGAATACAGCAGAATTGACGTCTTAAAATATATGTATGAGCTGATGGATGAAATAAGAACGATAGATAATAACAGGCATGAATTCCTTCTTGATACAAACGGAACTGATAACATTATAAATTCCGACCGCACACATCTTGGCCATATATTTAGCAATTTGCTTCTCAACGCAGCTAAATTTTCTAAAGACATGACTACAATTAAAATCAGCATAAATAAAGAAGCTGATATTTTATGTGTAAAGGTTAAAGATAAAGGTACAGGCATACCCGAAGATGAAATCGATAAGATATTCCAGCCCTTTTACAGGAGTTCAAGAGTAAGCAGCATTTCAGGGACAGGCCTTGGCCTGGCCATAGTAAAAAAGTCAGTTGAATTTCTCGGCGGAAGCATAAGCGTTAGCTCAAAATTGGGAGAAGGCTCAGTGTTTACTGTTAAAATACCCGAGCGGCAGTAAATTATTTATTGCTTTTATAGAAATATCCGTTTTTCAGGGCTTTAATCACAGTTAGAATATCCCGCGGTTTTCCGGCAGCTTTCATCCAGGCCGCGGCATAAGCAAAAGGCCTGAGAAGCCTTACCGGCACAGAGCCGTGTAAAACATCAATAGCTATCAGGTTCCTTATAACGAAGTAGCTTTTCCAATCGAATTGCTTATTTTGCATATTATATTTAATCAGCTTGCTCATTTTTGCTTTAGTAAATATTTCGAGTTTATAGCCTGCTTTTTTCGCACGTATGAAATACTCGCTGTCATCACCGTAAATGAAGAAATCCCTTTCGGGAAGGCCGATTTTTTCTACCAGGCTCCTGTGGAATAAAGGGCCTTCGAATGTAGGGCCATCAACTGAAATTCTTTCTTTATCAAGATGCTTTTCGGAAAGTATCTCTACCCATATTGACTTAAAAGGATTATCCAGGTTGAATTCAATTGTATCATTAAGAAATGGCTTATCTTCGACAGTATATCTCAGTGGCATTCTTACGAGTAAAGGATCTTCCGGTTTTGAAATAATTTCGAGCACGTTTTCGTGAGGAAGTATGTCGTCATCCATAGTCCAAATCCAGTCATGGCCATTATCAAATGCCGCTTTTATGCCTGTGTACTGGCCGCCTGAGCTGCCCGTATTGGCCTGAGTAATTACATTAAGGCCGGACTGCCTTTCAAGCCATTCGCCCGTTCCGTCAGAAGAAGAATTATTAACTACAATTATTTCATCGGGTTTAACTGTTTGATTTTTTAAGGCCGCAATAACTTTTTTCAGAAAATCAATTCTATTAAAGGTAATAACTATTGCCGCTACTGACATATTATGGTTTTTATGAAAATAAATAATTTCAAAGATAACATTTTAAAGCGTAAGGAAAGCAATTAAAGCCTTTTTTTGAGCCTCGCGGCAAAAGTTCCGTCCATACTATGGGTGTGCGGGAAAACCTGGAGGAAGCCATCCTTACATACATCTTCCGGCAGAAAGTTTTCAGCAGGGTCGAGCGTCAATTCGGGATAGCTGTCAAGTATCCACTTAATCATTTCTGTGTTTTCTTCAGGTTCGATGGTACAGGTGGAATAAACCAGAACTCCGCCCGGTTTTATCAGTTTAATTGCATTTCGGACAATATTTTTCTGGAGATTGGTGATCTTTGGCAGGTCGTCAGCATCTCTTGTCCATTTTATATCGGGCTTTTTGCTCAAAGTACCCAGTCCGGAGCAAGGCACATCTGCCAGTACAATATCGGCAGGCTTGCCCGGATCGAATTCCGCTGCATCCCCGGCAATCGTTTCTATGGATGAAAAGCCCAGTCTATCGGCGCCTTCCCTGATTTGTCTCAGCTTTGATTCATATTTGTCAAGAGCTAATATTTGGCCGGTATCTTTCATTAACTGTGCCATGTAAAACGATTTTCCTCCGGGGGCGGCGCATAGATCAATGATAAAATCACCTTGTTCAGGAGCAGTCAGAAAGGCTGCCAAAGAAGCCCCGGGGTCCTGAATTGTTATCAGCCCGTTCTTGAAAATATCCGACGAAGCTATGTCGAATCTAGGATTTTTTACATAAAAAGAATCAGGGAAAAACCGGTTATTATAAACCTTAAGTTCTTCTGATTCAAACATAGATTTGATCTCTTCGGCCGCGGCCCTGTTAGTATTCACCCTGATCGGTATAAGCGGTTTATAATTATTTCTTATTAGAAGCTGTTCGGTTTCTTCGGGGCCGAACTGCATGATCCATCTTTTTACCATCCATTTTGGGTGTGAATAAATAACGGAATAATAATAAACAAGGTCATCCGGATCGGGATACCTTATGTTATCCAGATTTCTTGCCAGGTTCCTGAGCACGCCGTTAACTATATTCGCTGTTTTTTCTCCCTGTATGCGCTTAACTATCTCAACGGATTCGTTAATAGCGCTGTAAGCCGGAATTTTATTTAGGAATTGAAGCTGGTAAAGGCCAACTCTCATAGCGTTTTTGACGATATTCAGGCATTTCTGGTAATCGCCGTGATAAAAGCCGTTCAGAGCCCAGTCCAGTTTGATTTTCCACCGGACGACGCCGTTTACAAGTTCGGTAAGAAGGCCTTTATCCCTGGGGTCGAGGTCATTATGGGCGAGTTCGTATTTAAGGAGCTTATCTATATAAGCGTCGCTGCGTTCTGCGCGGTTTAATAATTTTACTGCAATATACCTTGCGCCGGTCAATCCGTGAGCGCCTCTAAAAATTTCAATATTTTCTGCAACTTTTTCCATTTAATTGTGTCTATGTTAAAAAATAATCATTGATCAAACCGTATTAAAAAATATTAGCTTTAGCTAATAATTTAATAATTATTACACGTTGGAAATCATGCGCTTATTGTTTTTATTGATTATAGCCATTTTGCTTGTCGGAAGCCCTGAATTACATGCTCAGGTATCAACACCCCTTGCACCTGTAATGAAAGAAAACAAAATTTCGATAGGAATAATTGCCGGTATAGGCCTTAATTTCCAGACAGGCGCGTATCTGGTTGACTGCGAGGGCTGCAGCTTCGAGTCCGGTGATCAGTTCGGATATTCATTCGGGGCTATTTTTGATCACAAATTAAGCGAAAATTTTTCGACAGGTATTTTTGCTTTATTTGAAAACAGGGGAGTAAACAGCTACTACGAAGAGCTGGAATCTTTTTACCTCGAAGAAATCGATGAAACAATCAAAGTAAGAATGTCTCACGAATCAGCCTTAAGCCTGTCATATATTAACGCTGTGCCCTACTTCGCTTATCGCCCGGTTAAATTTCTGACTTTCAGGATGGGATTATCCCTGGCCATTCCGCTCAGTTCAAATGTCACTCATGACCAGTCGCTCTTGACCGATGAAGTAACTCTCAGCAGCGGAGAAGTAATGAAGGTAGATATTGCCGCTGGCGGTACACAACGAGTTCAGGATAGCGAAGTAACCGGGCTTTCAAACCCTGTCATATCATTACTGCCCGTTGTGGCTGCGCACATACCGCTGGAAAGAAATGTATTCCTGAGCCCCCAGTTCCATTACAATTTGCCTTTCAATACCACCTCCACATACGGAGAGGATTTCAAAGTGCATACCTGGAGATTTATGATGGAACTAAGAATGGCATTTTATACGGAATGATCCCCGGCTTTAATTGCTGTTGATCCTGCGGCTTATCTAAAAAATACAAGCTCCTGTATATTTATTTAAATTATTCTATTTATATTGAATAGAATTTATTATATTTAACAGCCGGTGGCTTGAATGTACATTATGAGACATTTAGATGCTATTGGAAGATGATATTAGGGAGAAATTTTACGCGCAATCATCTTCGGGATTATTCCCCGGCCTGTCATTATCAATAAATAAAGGACAATTTTATTAAAATATTTCTAATAATATTTTGATGGTAGGAGCTTATGCAAAAATACCCGGTTACTATTTTGAATATCATTCTGCTGTTTGCTCTTGGCTGTATGCCGGCAATGAGCAATAATAAAGACAATAAGCAGAATAAAGATTACTATTTGTACGCCGCGATGCTTGATCCGGCAGAAACGCAGCAGGATACCGAAACAGCGGCAGATGATGAAGGCATACTTTCGAATCAGCAGATCAGGATAATTAACCTTGGCCCGGTCGTAAACCACGAAGGTTATGATTACGCGCCAACGGTTAGCGCAGACGGCCGTACACTTTACTTTGTCTCTAACAGGGAAGGAAGTAAACTGCTTAAAGGCGATGGTGATCCATCACATGATTTCTGGGCGACAACTAAAGAACACCGCCTTGATACAGTATTCACCCAGCCTTATAATATTGATAAAGTTGAAGAAAAAAATGAGATTGGCGTTAATACTATTTATAATGAAGGCGCGGCATCCATAGCCGCGGACGGCCAGTCGCTTTACTTTACGGGCTGCAACAGGCCCGACGGATTAGGGCAGTGCGATATCTACAGCTCAAGAATAGAGGGTGATAAGTGGTCAAGGCCGTTTAACCTGGGAAGAAATGTGAATTCGAAAAATTTTGATTCACAGCCCTCTATTGCCCCCGATAAAAGCAGGATATATTTTGTGTCAACCCGCGAAGGGCCGAACAGTGACGGCGATGAAGAATACTCTAATTTCGATATTTGGTATTCCGACTGGGATTATGATATGGAAGAATGGAAGCCTGCAAAAAATCTCGAAGCTATAAATACTAGCGGGCAGGAAGCTTCCCCCTTTATTGCGGCGGATAACCAGACTTTATTCTTTGCTTCGAATAACCATGAACCTAATTACGGCGGGCTGGACTTTTATGTTACAAGGTATGACCCCGTAACCGATTCATGGTCAAAACCGCAAAATATAGGTAAGCCCATTAATACAAATGAGGACGAGCAGTTTATTACTCTGCCTGCTTCAGGCGATATTATTTATTTTTCTTCAACAAGGCAGGATTATTCCGGCTACCAGGGCAGCCTTGACCTCTTCATGGCATTTGTACCTACATTTTTCAGAGCTGTGCAGATAGTTGGTACTGTTGAAGATGAATGTACAGGAGAGTACATACCTGCTGCCATAGAAATAAAAAATCCCGTTACCGGCAGGATCGTCAGGGATACTTTGACAATGGACTACAGGGAGTTTGAAATTATCGTTACTAATGACGCTTACGGCGATCCCCGTGATTCCATTATGTTCATAGATTTTGAAATAACTGCAACTAATCCTAAATACGGTAGTAAATCGATTATACAAAGGGTGGAAAAACCCGAATTAACCCAAAAAGAAGAAGAAGCCGAATCCGTAGCTGATGTTATCAATGTTAAAGTTACTCTGGGTAACCGCCCCGTAGTGGAAACACAGATAGCAGAGGCTGACTATATTTCGAGGACAAAAGCTGATAATCCCGAGCTTGCCGGTTACAGCGGCCTGGTTATGGAAGAAGTAAAAACATGGGATCTTTATCCACTGCTGAACTACATTTTCTTTGAAAAAGGATCCTCGGAAATACCGGACAGGTATATACTCTTTGATTCACCGCAGCAGGCAACAATGTTCGCCGATACCACAATTCCCGGCGGAACTCTGAATAAATACTACCATGTGCTGAATATTTACGGCTTCAGAATGAACCAATTCCCCGATGCCGAAATTGAGATAGTCGGCTGTAATGACGGCCGAACACCGGAAGAAAAAGAACCCGGCCTATCGAAAAGCAGAGCTGAAGAAGTATTTAACTACTTCAAGAATATCTGGGGGATAAGCGAAGACAGAATGAAACTTATTATTAGAAATGAACCTAAAGTTCCATCAAACCCCAGAGACTCCCTCGGTATAAGGGAAAACAGAAGAGTTGAAATCCTCTGTGACGATTGGGAAATTATGAAACCGGTTTTCGATAAGGATCCGACTATTTTCCCGCAACCCGAAACCATGCAGTTCGTTATGGATAACGGCATTGAAGATGCCATTATAGCTTCCAGACGAATTGAAATAAAAAGAGGAACGCAGGAGTGGAACACGCTTACTGATATTGGCTTGACAGACAAGAACTATACCTGGGACTGGACGAACTCAGATATGGAATACCCCGACGATGAAGTGCCTTATACTGCTACTTTGATCGTAACCACTGAGGGAGGGGCAGAATGTGCTTCCGATCCGATCAACATTCCCGTAATGCAGGTTTCTACCGAGCAAAAGAAAGTAGTCATTGGCAGTGATTCGACACTCGAGAATTACAGCCTTATACTTTTCCCGTTTGACCGCTCGGACGCCGGCCCCCTCAACGAAAGAATTATGCGCGAGTATGTTTATGACCGCTGTAAACCGACTTCAAGGATACAGGTAATCGGCCATACAGACGTTGTCGGGCTTTATGATCATAACCAAAGGCTTTCTGAGCGCCGCGCGAATACTGTTCACCGCGGGATAATGGATCAAACTAATGGTAATTTCGGTTCACTTATGAAAGAAGGCGTAGGCGAAGATGACCCTCTTTATGATAACTCTCTGCCTGAAGGCCGTTTCTACAACAGAACCGTGCAGGTTATTATAAGGACTCCTGTTTCAGAATACGAACAATAGGATCAGGTGCAACAAACAATAATCAAAAGGGCTGCCGTCATGGCAGCCTTTTTTTTAATTATTAAACGATCGTAAAACGTCTTTTAAAATTATTACAGGCAAAGCATCATATAGTCGAATTATAATTCCTGATTATCACAAGCAATAAATCATTCAAAAATTATTACTAAAATTATTAATTTGATGGGCTGCCCGGAACTGATTATTATTCAATAAAAAAATGAGCTATCGTCATTATTTTTCCTTGCGCTCATAAAATATTTATAAATAAATACTTATAAGATGAAAGGCCCTTACGCCATAGTTGACGTGAACAGTTTCTATGCCTCATGCGAGAAAGTTTTCAAACCCTCGATCTGGCATAAGCCCGTTGTTGTTCTTTCGAATAATGACGGCATTATCATAGCGCTTTCGAAGGAAGCCAAGGACAGGGGCATTAAAATGGGCGATCCCTTCTTTAAGGTAAAACCTATCCTGAAAAAGCATGATGTGCAGGTCTTTTCATCTAATTACGCACTTTACGGGGATATGTCGCAGCGGGTGATGACCACTCTAGAACAGTTCTCGCCAAATGTAGAGATATACTCCATCGACGAAGCCTTCATGGACCTGAACGGCGTGATAATACAAAAGCCGATGGCAGAATTCCTCAAAGAGGTGAAGGATACTGTATTCAAATGGACCGGCCTGCCCGTATCGATCGGCTCAGCGCCAACGAAGACTTTATCCAAGATAGCCAATAAATTCGCCAAAAAACATAAGGAATGCGGCGGCATTCTCGATCTATGCGGTTTAAAGGATTACTCCGATTATTTAAAACAGACCCCGGTAAGCGATATTTGGGGTGTGGGAAGGCAGTACGCGAAACTCCTTAACAGGCACGGCATATTCAATGCCTGGGAGCTAAGCCGCGCCAATGATAAATGGATAAAGAAAAACATGACTGTCATGGGCCTGCGCACAGTTTATGAACTTCGGGGCATACCCTGCATAGAAATGGAATACACGCCTTCGCCCAAGAAAGCCATTATTTCGTCGCGTTCATTCAGCAAACCGGTGGGAACGTTTGTTGAGGTGAAGGAAGCTGTCTCGCTTTTTACTTCGCGCGCCGCCGAAAAGATGCGCCTGCAGAAATCCGCCGCTACCGAGCTTAGCGTATTCCTCAGGACTAATCCTTTTAAAGATACGCCCCAGTACCACAACGGGGTATTTGCGAGGCTTCCGGTGCCTACGGATTCAACTGCCGAACTGCTGGAATATGCCGATAAGGCTGCCAGACAGGTTTACCGCGAGGGATTCCTCTTCCAGAAGGCAGGCATTATGCTGGCGGGTTTCGTGCCTATGGATCATTCCCAACTCGCTATGTTCGACAGCAAAGACAGGATAAAAATGAACCGCCTGACAGAAGTTATGGACCAGGTAAATATGGAAATGGGCTCGGGCACGCTATTCTATGCCGCCTCCGGCATAAAGCGCGACTGGCACATGAAACGCGAAATGAAATCGCCTCATTACACTACCCGGTGGAATGACATACCCGAGGTTAGCGCGGCAGAACAGCCCGGCCTCTGGGATTGAATATAGATTTTATGCCTTATATACCAACTCTTTAAAATAATTTCATAATACACAAGTAAAATACGGGGTATACTCAAAACTTGTGGAAAACTCCGTGGAAAACTAAGGTAATTGTGGAAAACTTGTGAAAAATCTAATTTTTGTTAATTATCCTTTCATTTATTTTCATTTTAATTGCAAAAAAATGCTTCTATTCAGTTATTTGAGCGAACATTTTATTTACGATAATTAATAATTATTTATATATTGCCGTAATTAAATTTTCAAAGAATTTCTTTTTATTCAAGGGGAGCCGGAATATGAAACTTAAAAGTATACTTTTTTCAGTTTTAATAGCTTCAGTTTTAGTGTTGAGCCCTTTAAACTCAAGTGCGAAGAACTATCTTTATTCTATAACAGCCGATCCAATCCGATTCCTGGGATTTGACGAGCTAGTGGTTACTTACGAACAGCAGATAGCCAGGGCCAATTCTTTCACTGTATTAGGATCATACCACAGTATAGGTGGTTTAACAGCCTTTGGCCTGGGCGGATCATACAGATTCTATCTGCTGGAAGATAATGCTCAGCCCATAGAAGGTTTTAGTGCCGGGCCAGTTTTGCAAATGCAGTACTGGTCGCATGATCAGGAGGCTATCGATGACTCTTTCGTATTGGCTGTGGGCGCCGAAGCTGCATACAAGTTCGTAATACAAAGTTTTACGATAGAACCGAATATTAGGGCGGTGTATGATGTAGTAACGTTCGACGCTCTCACATATGAATACTTTGCTTTCGGGCTTAATTTGGGCTATAGCTGGTAGAATTACGTTAATGTTTTCATAAGTAAGGCTGCCCTCCACCGAAGGCAGCCTTTTTATTTAAAAGGGTATTGAGGCCCTGATTAATATTTTTAAAATGTTTCTAAATCCCTTGATTATACGGGCTTTAGATAATTTTAAATTCCCAGTTCGAAACCTATGAATATTGTTCTTTCCGCTGCCGGAAAAAATTCCCTTCCTTCACCGCTCTGAGCGTAAAGCAGGTTGGTCAGATTGAATATCTGAGCGTGTATCCTGAATGATCTCGCGCCAAAAAGATCCCTGAATGTATATGCCAGATCGGCATTGAATACTGTGTAAGCATCCACAATGTTATCAGTGTAGAATTCACTGCCGAGGTCTTCCTGTATGGCTTCGCCGGTAAGCTGATCGCCGAAGTTATCCGTACGGAATTCCCCGATATGCTTCATAAGTATCGAAGCGTAGAGCTCGCCGATCTGATAATTTATCCTCAGATTGCCCATCAAATCAGGGAATCCGGCAATGCTATTGCCTTCAAGGCTTATAAGATCGCCTGCATCTGTGGCATAGTGAAATTCAATAATCTCATTCTTGCTAAGAGTGAGATTTCCGTCTGCCCAAAGCCTGCCCCAACTTACGCTGTTTGCTATATTTGCAGCGGCGGTAAGTTCAAGGCCGTAGTGTCTTGTGCGGGGAGCGTTACCGTCGATAGGCGCGCCGAATATATCGAGCTGGCCGCTTTTTACGAGTTCATCCATGAATTCCATCCAATAGATATTTGCTCCAAATCCGTAATTTCTGCCTTGAAAGCCCCAGCCGAGCTCCAGGTTGAAGAGCTTTTCAGGAACGACAAGGGGGTCATCAAAATCATACAGAACTCTGCCGCCAACAGTATCCGCTACTCTGAACTGCGGCGTCGCGTAGGAAAATGATGATTCTGACGCGTTGTAAAGATTGCTCATCCTCGGTTCGCGCTGTGTAAAGGCCAGAGATGTGTAAATATTCATCTGCTCGTTGAAATTGTAATTAGCGCCTATCCTGGGATTCAGGAAGGTATAGCGCACGTCGAATATATCTTCGTCACCGCTTATAAGTTCGCCATCAGCATTGAAATACTGTGTGTAAAGGGGCCCGGCTTTTTCATCGTCGATCCTGTAAGAATGGTGCACAAGCTGTAACTCGCCTGAAATAAGCAGTTTTTCGCTTATCTTGTACTGCTCTCTGGCGAATATTGAGAACACGTCTCTTTCTCCGTCATAGTGGTAAAATTTATAGTCAGGGTCATAGCCCGCCGGAAGGTTTTCAGCGTAATTTATCTTACCCCAGTGGTCAGAGCGATGCATCCTGACTTCTGTTCCTATCAACAGGCTGGAAGGGCCGCTTTCCCAGATAAGCCTCGGTATAAAGCCACCGTGCCTGTTTTCAACGAATGCCCTGATGATGGAATTTCGCGGTAGTTCCACATCTTCATCAAATCCGTATTCCGGGGTCAGACGGAACTGCTCTTTATCCCAAACCCAGGAGCCGTCAAAATCAAAATATCCCTTACCGGTATAATAAAATAATGAGGTTTTCAGTTCGAGGCTTTCGCTAATTTTCCAGTCATTAAGCATTTCATAATGGGGCTGCCGGAAAGCTTCCACTGCCTGATCGCGGCGCGGGGCAGCATAGCCGACCGCTTCGCCGTCTTCGGCATAAGTCCAGTAGCTGTAGTTCCTTGTACGCAGCTCCGGATCGTCAATGTATCCTTTTGGCAGGCCGTTATAAACCAGGCCGTCATCTTGTGAGCCCCCGAATACGTTTACCTGTGTTGTAAGGTTTTCCCCAAAGCGGGTAGCACTTAAAAACCAACCGTTAAGGTAGGCAAATGACTGGTCGCGGTATCCGAATGAATTAATGCGTGATAGCCGGCCGTAAACGGCATATTCTTCTTCGATAAGTCCGGAGCTGGCTTCAATAGAGAATTTGCTCATGGATTGGCCGCTTTCTTTATTGCCGCCGCTGAACTGCTGAAACCCTATACCTGAATAAAGCTTTATGCCTCTATCGCGAATATAATCAGTAGTTGTCAGGTTAATGCTTCCGCCTAGCGCGGGAGCCCCGTAGTTATTCATGCCGGCGCCTCTTTGTACCTGTATGGATTCGAGGCTTGAACTAATATCCGACAGGTTTATCCAGTACATATTGTGGTCTTCCGGGTCATTTTGCGGAATTCCGTTTACCAGTACCGCTATCCGCCTTTGATCAAAGCCTCGCAGCCTAATGTTGCTGTAACCGATATTATTGCCGCTCTCGGAGTATGATATGATCGAAGGTAACTCGCTGAGCAGGTAAGGCAGGTCTTTAACAGTGTTTTTACGCTTGATCTCAGCTTCCTCAATCTCTGAGAAAGTAACCGGTGTTTCCCTTTTCTTAGCGCGTGTTGTAGAAACCGTGACGCTGGGAATTTTGAATGTCAGGGTATCCATTTCGGGATTATCCTGTGCTGTAAGCTGTATTCCCGGGAAGACAAAATATATTAAGCTTAGTAAAAATATTTTTTTTACCATTGGAAAAGTCCCATAAAATTACACAAAAAAATTCAGGCTTTTCCGTTGTTATAATGAGAGAATCTGAAAAGATAAGAGGAATGAAAACCTCTGCTTTCCGTTTCCCTACGCAGGTATTATCCTGATCAGGTTCAAGGAGACTCTCTCAGCCGGATTTTTGCCCGGCACCTCCAACGGATAACGCAAGATAAATAAGATTAGCCATTTCTCAAAATTTTGAGATTATTTAATTATATTTAAAGTTTAGTACTTTCACGAAAAAGCAGAATAATTGGACGGATATGGATAAATTTGTAATTGAAGGCGGCAGAAGGATTTGCGGAAGAATAAAAGTCTCCGGAGCAAAAAACGGTTCACTGGCATTAATGCCGGCTACACTTCTTGCTCCAGGCACTTACCACTTAAAGAACACGCCAAATCTTCGTGATGTATGGACTATGTCGCGCCTGATGGGATCGCTCGGGGCTTTTTGCGAGCTCAACCAGAATGACCTCTTTGTTGATACAAACAACATAAGCAGCCTGGAAGCTCCTTATGAGCATGTAAAAAAAATGCGGGCTTCATTCTATGTGCTGGGCCCACTGCTTGCAAGGTACGGCGAGGCAAAGGTATCTTTGCCGGGTGGATGCGCCTGGGGGCCCCGGCCGGTCGACCTGCACCTTAAAGGACTGGAAAAGTTAGGCGCGGAGATCACGCTTGAAGCAGGTTATGTAAAAGCAAAAAGCAGCCGACTGCAGGGCGCGAAATTCCATTTCGATATATCGAGCGTTGGCGCTACCGGCAATGTGCTGATGGCGGCTGTATTGGCAAAAGGAACAACATTTCTATCAAATGCAGCGCTTGAGCCTGAAATCACTGCTCTCGCAAGAATGCTCGTCAAAATGGGCGCGAAGATAGAAGGCATCGGTACGAATTTGCTGGAAATTGAGGGAGTGGATGAGCTGCAGCCTATTGATGAAAGTACAATTCCTGACCGGATAGAAGCTGCTACATTCCTTATCGCGGCGGCTATGACTAAAGGAAAAATCGTTCTGGAAGACGCGAACCCATATCATCTCTCGTCAGTTATTGCCAAGCTTGAAGAAACAGGCTGCGAAATTGACGTTACCGGCGATGATATCTACCTGGAAATGAAAGAAGAACCCAGGCCCGTCGATCTTGTTACTGCCGTTTACCCGGGTATTCCCACGGATATACAGGCACAGTGGACAGCATTCATGCTGGCTGCAAAGGGCAATTCAAGGGTTACTGATACGATTTATAGTGACAGGTTCAAGCATGTGCCGGAGCTGCAAAGGCTCGGCGCGGATATTCGTATTGTTGATAATTCGGCCATAATTAACGGCGGAAAGAAATTATCAGGCGCAACGGTGATGTCTTCTGATCTTAGGGCAAGCGCCTCGCTTATACTCGCGGCTCTTCTTGCTGAAGCTAAAACGGAGGTACTCAGAATTTACCACATAGACCGCGGCTATGAATCGATTGAAAACAAGCTCAACAGTTTGGGGGCTTCAGTAAAAAGAGTGAAAACAGAGCTTATATAATTCACTGTATTTCCAGCTGTTCATATTTCATTTAATAAAAAAATATGCCGGAACTATAAACTGATCAAAGTCTGTTGTTCCGGTTTTTTAATAATTTAATTATTCTAATTCCTATTATGCAAGAGCGAATAAGCTAAAGATATATATCACAGTAAACACTACAAAGAAGATTATCCCGGCCCAACTGAAGGCGCTCAGTATAGAACCTGGCTTGAATCTGTCAGGAACATGCTTTTTAACAACCATGAAGTTAATATAAGCAAAAATAGGCGCGGATACAAATGATATTGTCGTTGCAAGGTCAACCAGCGCCGTTAGTCCTTTAATAAAGAAATTAATGATGAATATTGATATCAGCACATAAATAAATATCCATATCCAGTAATTCAGCTTGTTGAAGGTTTCCCGTTTGTTTATAACGGCCATAGCAGCCTCAAGAGATCGCGGATAGGCGTCTACAACCGTTAGTGTGGTGCTGAGCATTGTAACGACTGCGATCACAGTGATAAGAGGTTCAGCCCAGCCGCCTAAAGTATGAGTATAAAGGGCAATTAGATTATTCGCGAATCCTATTGAAGTTGCAGCGAATTGCTCCCCGCTGCCGTACATGATATAAGCTCCTAGGCATAGAAATAAAATAGCTAATACGGCTGTAAGTATATAGCCCAGCCTTAAGTCGAAAAGTGCTTCATTCAGTTTGGGGATATGTTTAGTTTGCTTAATTCTTTCTTTTGACCATAATGACGGCCAGACAGAAGATTCTATGGGCGCTGGCATCCAGCCCATTAAAGATATAAGAAAGCCAATTCCCGCGGCATTCCATATCTCAGGCTGCACAAACTCTTCGGGTACATGCATACCCTGATTTAAAGCAAATACAAAAGCGACAACAGTTGATAATGATAATATCAGGATCAATGATTTAATTATTTTATCTAATAAAGGATACTCACCTATTGCCAATACCAGCATGCTGAAACCGAGCAAAAGAATACTTATCATCCCGACAGATACATCCAGGGCAAATATCAGGACCAGAAGGTATTTGCTAAGCGCGGCAGTTACAATTGTTACCCCTGCGACATTAGTGATAGCCGTAAGCAATGACATTATAAAGAAAACAATCGGAGCGCCTTTCCCGAGCTTGCGGTATCCGTCTATTATGCTTTCGCCAGTTGCGGCTGTATACCTGTGCCCGTATTCAAAAAAGGGGTATTTTATTAGATTAATGAGGATAACTATCCAAAGCAGCTCAAATCCGAAATTTGCTCCGGCCCTTGTTGACTGTACCAGATGGGATCCGCCAATTGCAGCGCCTGCGAATAATATTCCCGGCCCTATGGATTTAATCAGGCCGGATGATCTTTCGTTCATTCTTAACTATCAGTAAAATGTGACATATATCTGTCGGTGGCGTCGCCAAGCCCGGGCAACAGCCTGCCGTTTTCTCCAAGTTCCCTTTCAAACGAAGCGGTTATTACTTTCAATTCCGGATATTCGGAACAAAGCCTTTCTACGCCTTCGGGTGAAGATGCAACTGAACATACGGTGATTTTCCTGAATCCTTCCAGTTGCAGCCTTGCTATTGCGGCAGAAAGGTTACCTCCGCTGCTTATAGTAATATCAAGTAAGACTACAGCCGGGTCATCTATAGGTTCAGGCATGGAATAAATGTATTCAGTGCTTTCTTTGCTGGCCGGATTTTTTCTTACACCTATCATTCCTATTTCGGAATTGGGATAAATACTTCTGAAAGAATCTAACAGTGCAATTCCGCCCCTAAGCAGAGGCGTTAGAATGATTTCGCTGATGATCCTGTGGCCGCGCGAGATCTCGGCATCACTCTCAACAAGTGTGTCATCAAGTTCAAGATCTCTGTATGCTTCTATGGCAAGGTGCAGGCCAATTTTTGATAAAGCATGCCTGAATTCCTGCATGGACGTTTTTTTATTTCTTGCCACTGTGAGATAATGCATGACAAGTGGGTGATCTAATACTTTTATCATTGTTTTTTGCCGTTTAAAAATCTGGGTACCACATCAATCCGAATCTGGGAATGGAGTAAAACGACGTTGCTTCACGGGTTTTGAAAACTCTTTCTCCCTGTGAATTCTGATCAACGTAGGTTATATCATACCTCCCCATTGAGAAATTTATTCTTAGCTCTAACATTGGCGAGATAAATCCGACACCATCGATGTGGATATTACCCATAAGTCCGAGGCCCGTATTTATTCCCATTCTGTTTACCGGCTCATCATTAATGCTGTTAAAAAAACCGGTAATTCCGCCCGAAACAAAAAGATTGATCCGGCTTTCAGGATTTGCTATCCAGTGTGAAGTTATTTCCAAAAGGTGATGAATATTTGGCGCGATTCCGGGATTATTCACTTGTACTTCGGTATTTTTTGAATAATTATAACATACTTCAAGTATAAGGTAATCAAGCGCATGCCATTGCACTGCCGCTCCGTATGCCAATAGGCCTTCATAAGTGGGGGATCTTTCTCCGCCGCTTGTAAGAAACTGAGTTTCAACAATTGTGTTTGAACCAATAACCGGCCCGAAACCAACAAATTTTTTGTAGGGATTGATAAACTCATCTTCATAATATTCATCTTCATAGTAGTCATCATCCTGGGCCTGCAAACTCAGCGGTATTAGCAGGGTAAATAGCAATAATGCTAAAATATTGAATAATTTTTTTGCGTTTTCACTGGTCATGGAAATTACCTCTTCTATGGATAATGATTTCACTTCTGCTATTTTCTGAGCCACAAGACTCACCTTTGCAGGTTCGTTTCTTTTTCCTCTGTATGGCACAGGAGTCATGTAAGGTGAATCCGTCTCGATCATGAACCTGTCTTCAGGTACTTCTCTGACGACATCATCGAGATCTGTTTTTTTAAACGTAATATTTCCTGTAAATGATACATGGAATCCTAATTCCATGGCTTTATTCAAGGTCTCGGTTCCGCTCGAGAAACAATGCAGAACGCCTTTAAGCCTGCCGTCCTGCTCTTCCTTAATGATACGTAACAAGTCTTCATCTGATTCGCGGTTGTGAACTATGACCGGCAATTCCATTCTTTTGGCAATTTTAAGCTGCTTTCTGAAAAGATCCTGTTGAGCTTCTTCAGGAGCGAAATCATAGTAGTAATCAAGCCCGATTTCACCGATAGCGATTATCTTTTTTTCTGCCGCAAGGGATTCGACCTTTTTTATATCTTCTTCCCTTATACCTGAGGCATTATGGGGATGTATCCCTATAGCGCCGTAAAGGTTTTCATTTTTATTGATCAATTCAATAAGATTGTCAAATCCCGACGGCTCGATCGCTGGTATAATAACTGCCTCCACGCCGGCATCTTTGGCACGGCGGAGCATTTCCTCTCTGTCATCATCAAAGGCTTCGGTATCTATATGAGCGTGTGTGTCAATCATTTAGCCTTGAAGTTCCCTTAATTTTTCTATTACATCATCAACGTGGCCGTCGACTTTTACTTTAGGATAAACGTGTCGGATCACTCCTTCCGGATCAATAATATATGTTTGCCTGATAACTCCCATAGATGTTTTGCCGAACATTTTCTTTTCGCCAATTACATCATAAAGATTGCAAATCTCCTTATCGGGGTCGGCAGCAAGGTCGAAATTCAAATCATATTTTTCTTTGAATTTATCGTGAGATCCAGCATTATCCGGGCTGACGCCGATAACGGCAGCGCCTTCGGAAGCTATTTTTTCCATATTATCCTTAAATGAGCAGGCTTCTTTTGTGCATCCTGGTGTATTATCTTTAGGATAAAAATACAGCACTAACCACTTGCCCTTATAATCGCTAAGTTTTATTTCACGTCCGCCGTCAGCCTGAGCTTTGAATTCGGGTGCTTTTGTTCCTGCTTCTAACGCCATTTATATCCTCCGTTTATTCATCATCAATATTAGAAATTTCTAGGGCGCCCATATCCATAAGTGTGATCTCTATCTCATGCAGATCCTCTGAAGTGCGCCTTAATCTGTTTGATTGTGGCTTAGACGAAGCTTGGCTCATATCCTTGTTTACGGGGGAATCTTGAATAATGCTGTTTCGGTCAGAAGTTTGTAAGACAAGTTCCACGGGAAATCCGTAGAAATTCGTTAACGCTTCATTTAGTTGTGCTTTACGCTTTTTAAGGCCTTCCATTGTAAATGAATCGCTTGATGTTAAGATCAGTTTACCGGCAAAAAATTCCGCGCTGACATTATTCAGATATTGCAGTCCATGCTCTCCGTTTCCATAGGCTTTCGCAAATTGCGGCCATTTGTTTTTCAGTTGATTTGTTTTGTTATTGTCCTTTGATGGTGTTTCTTTACTAATTGGATACTTTTCAATTGAAATCCTGTCATTCAAGTCAGGAGTTTTTTTTTCCGTGCCGGTACCTGATGCCTTATAGGCCGTTTTAACTTCTCTGCTTGCCTGGGGAGCGGATCCGCCGGAAGCTGCCAATTCCTTCAATGAAGCAATTTCCTTTAGTATCTCGTCAATTTGGACAGATTTATCCAGAGATGCCAGACGTATCAGCATCAGTTCGAACTTTATTTTCGGCTGCGGGGAAAACCTCAGCTCCTGCTCTGTGCTGCTTATCAGGCTGATAAAGCGCAGTAAGTCCCTTTCCGAAAACATATCCGCGGTGCTCTCATATCTTTTGGCAAAATTCTCGGAAGTCTCAATCAAAGACGAGTTTCCGGCAACTTTTACTGATATCAGATTGCGCATATGCTCCAGCAATCCGTGAACACATTCGTTTATATCATAGCCGCGGCTGATCACCTGAGCGGCAAGTGAGAACATTTTTGATTTATCATTAGAATTTATGGCGTCGCTTATTTCAAAGAAAAAATCCTCATCGATAAGATTAAGAGCACCGGACATATCAGAATAAGAAATATTTTTCCCGCAGAATGCCACAACCTGATCGAAAATACTCTGCGAATCCCTCATTGAGCCGTCGGCTTTTTTGGCAATCGCTATAAGCGAGGCATCATCTATTTCTATGTTTTCATTTTCAGCGATATAAGAAAGCCTTCCGGTTATTTCCTTAATTTCCATTCTGCGGAAGTCAAATTTCTGGCAGCGGCTGATTATGGTCGCGGGAACTTTGTGCGATTCAGTAGTAGCAAAGACGAACATCAGATGAGGCGGCGGTTCTTCCAAAGTTTTAAGCAGCGCGTTGAAAGCCGAACTTGAAAGCATGTGAACTTCATCGATGATATACATTTTATAGCGGCCATTAACCGGAGGGTACCTAGAATTTTCACGCAGCTTGCGTATATCGTCAACACTATTGTTAGAGGCACCGTCAATTTCGATAACATCCATTGAGCGCCCTTCAAGTATGGGTACGCATGATTCACATTTGTTGCATGGTTCCGCATCCTGGGAATTAAGACAATTAACCGCTCGGGCGTAAATCCTGGCGGCTGTTGTTTTGCCGACTCCGCGCGGCCCGCTGAATAGATAGGCGTGATGCACTCTATTAGCCTCAATCGCGTTTTTAAGGGTGCGTGTAATGTGATCCTGCCCGATTACATCAGTAAATTGAAGCGGCCGCCATTTTCTGGCAGTTACAATGAATGAGGTCTGATCTTTGCTGTTTTTTTCCATTATTTATTGTGACTTTTTTATTTTTTTTTGTGTTTTTATTTAAGTACGATAATTTACGTAAATTATATACTTGAAACAAAAACAGCTATTGAGGTTTTAATATGAATTTTTTTGCGAAATTAAGCTTTATACTAATAATAATCGCGTCAGCCCTGCCGGCTCAGGCTCAGCTTCATAAAAAAAAGGTGCTTATGCCTGATCCCTTATTGCAAAGGCCCGGCAAAGTCCTTGCCAATACTGCCATAATCAGGGTTACTGATAATTATACTTTAGCGGAATTATCTGCAATTTTTGATAAAAATGATTTTAATATACTCCGGCCATTGATGAAAAGGAATAAGTCACTTACTTTTAATCAAAATATAAAAGGCGCTGAACTTTTTTCTTCCGGGAAAAAACATGAGATTTTGAAAGCAGAATCTCCTCTGCTGAGAACATATATCATAGAATTTCAGGGTGATATGCCTCCTGAAGTTTTTTGTAAAAGAATTACCAAAATCTATCCTATCATTGAATATGCCGAACCGTATAAGGCATACTCCATTTTGGAATCAACAGTGAACGACCCCAGGTCGACTGACCAGGCCGGGCTAAATAATATCAGAGCCTTTGAAGCTTTTGAGATATTTCAGGGAGATACTTCAGTTATCATTGGAATAATCGACTCCGGAGTCAATCAGTATCATGAAGACCTGCATGAACAGATAGCGCCTAACTGGGATGAAATTCCCAACAATCAGATAGATGATGACCAAAACGGTTACATAGATGATCATATCGGATATAATTTCGGTGCTCTTGATGATAGTGAATGGGGCAATACAAATCATGTCAATCCTCATGGTACTCAGGTAGCGGGTATTGCCGCCGCCGGAACGAATAATTCAATAGGTATAGCAGGAGCTGCCTATAATTGCAGATTTTTCCCCTTGAAGATGTCTCAAGGTCAGGAAAATTCTTTTATTTACGGTTATGATGCCATAATGTATGCAGCCGAGCGGGAATTTGACGTAATAAACCTTAGTTTCGGTGATGGTGATTTTTACTCACCCGTTGAGCAAAGTATTATCGATTATGCTGTTAGCAGGGGTGTTGCCGTTGTGGCCTCAGGAGGTAATATCGGTAACGGTACGGTTATGCAGTCAACAGTTTATCCCGCAGGATATTTCGGTGTACTGGGAGTAGGTGAAACCAGCCAGCATGACAGAGTATCAGGCGGTTCGGTACTAGGCTTCCCTGTTGATATTATGGCTCCGGGTGAAAATAACTGGACTACAGCTCTCAGTGGAGGCTACCAACAGGCTCCCGGCGGCACATCCTTCGCGGCTCCGGTAATATCCGGAGCGGTGGCCTATGCCCGAGCTTTATATCCTGAGCTCGGCCCTATTCAAGCCCTTGAATTTGTCAGGCAGGCCGTGGATAATATCAACGATCTGAATCCATCTTACGAAGATCTTCTGCCCGGCAGAATTAACTATATGAAAATAATTGAAACAGATCCGATGGATATTCCGGCCATTGTTCCTTTGGAAGTGATATATTCTAATGAAGAGGGCGAACCTCTGGACAGGTTCTCCGTAGGTGATAAGGTCAATATCTCTATCAGGGTCAGGAACTATCTCGGGACTGCTGATGAATTGAACTTTAAGCTCAAAAAGGGCTTTGATATATTTAATATTATCAGTATTGCCGACAGTCAGTTTGTTAGAAATAATATCAAAACTGATGAGGAATTCATCATAGATGGAATGTCTTTTACAATTAACGAGGAATATACAAAGAATGTAATATTCCGTGTGGATATTTCTAATGAGCAGGGATACAGTGATTTCTTCAAGATTTCCTTTATCCCGACAATACACGCCAGGGACTTTGTGAATGATTCCATCAGGTTCAGCATGAGCGACAACGGTTTTGTCGGATACAGTGATAACGGCAGCGATCCCTACGGATACGGCTTCAGTTATAAGGACTACAGATTCAGTGAATTGTGGACTAACTCCGGTATAGTAGCATCGGTAGATGAAACTAAGGGAGTATCGGCTATTTTTGGCGACTTCACAGCTATAAAGAAATTCATAAGCCCTGAACCCAATAAGTCTATTGCTCTTGATAATAACGCCCCTTCCGAACATCAATCCGGCCTGCAAATAACTCAGGAAGTAGAAATATCTGATAAGCTCTCGACCGTTGCAAGGGTAAATGTGACTGTACAGAATACTTCATTCATGCCTCTTCAGAATGTAGGAGTAGGATACTTTCTTGACTGGGATGTTGGATTCTCACCGGAAGAAAACAGAGTAAGTTATCGGCCGGGTGCGCTTCCTCCCGGGCTGAATGAAAGTAAATTCGGCGCGCAAATGATCGAATATACCGAAGATGAGAGCTATCCTGTCTTCGGCGCAGCAATTTATTCAAAAGAAGATAACGCTGCCGGCCAGTCTGCCGGTTTAAACTACGATTTAATATCTAACCTCACCCGGCAGGATGTTATCAATTATCTTTCAACCGGCAAAGCTCAGCAAATTACTGAAACCGATGATGTAAGTATGCTGGTTGGAGTAAAATTCATCGGAGAAATGGCGCCTGTTCAGGAAAAAAGCTGCGTTATATGTTTCGGTGGAGCCGATACCAAGGAAGAACTGGAATACAAGCTGGCCTACTGCCTGGATTCCAATGCGGTATCGGTTGACCGTTTTGTTTATAACACAGGGCAGGTAAGCGTTTATCCCAACCCGGCTTCAGAAAGGATCACCATTGAATCAGGCAGCGGCAGCAAATTCAGCGCGAAGCTGGTGAACCTTAGCGGAGAATCTTTGGCATTTTCGGAAGAGAAATTTGGCGGCAGCCTGGAAATGAACCTTGCTTCATTTCCGCCCGGCGTGTATTATTTGCTTATTGAAACCGATGATAAAACATTATTTGAAAAAGTAACAATAATCAGATGATCCTGTAAATCGTTATTCTTAAAAGGAATTTCGAGAAGTAACCCAATCCGGGCTCCTGTTGATATGATTCAACCGCAGCCGGGGTATTTATTTTATATTTTTCTTTAAGCTTTTGCTTAAGGGCTTCGGCATTTGCTTTCATTTGCGGATTATTTTCGGGATAGCTGATTGATATACCGTCAGAAATCCGGGCGCTTTCTTTAATACCACTAAAAATGTGTTCAAAGTTTTTCTCATACCGCAGGTCAGATGGTTCCATAATTACGATATGGAAGTATTCATTGAGCCTGCCGTCGAGTGTATCTTTTCTTCTGATTCTTGTTTCCGAATGAGAGATATAGCACTCGATACTATCAACGTATTTCCCGCCCTTGTTGTCATTAGCGTTTAACTCTATACTGAACCGGCTCAAATCCCAGAGCGTTTGAGCATAGTTATCAAGGTTTATCACGATACTGCTGTCTCTGATTATTTCTGAGGATACGGGCTTTATTGTGTCGGGGCCTAAGTTTAATTTCAGCTCCCAGTTATTCAGATTCCATGCATTTCTGAAATTTATAAATAGCTCCAGCAATGACGGAGTGATATTGATTGACCGCTCACCAGGCTGCAAAGGAGCGAAAATATCTGCATCGTCGGAATACATGCTTATTATTTCAGAGTTATCTTCACCGGTAAACATAACCCTGCCGGGCTCTATTCTACGGTCTTCAAAAATATACTTTTTCAGAATGGAACGATATTCATTTTTTCCACCTATAAAAACGAGCCGTGATTTTGGGTGTTTTTTTAATCTTTGCAGAATTAAGGCAAAAGAATTTATATAAAGCTCATCACCGGTAATTTCCGGCATTGCATTTTTGAAGTATGAAGTAAGCTCATTACCGTTTAAATAGGGTATCAGGGGTATGCTCCTGTAAGTATAGCTGCTTTTCACGGTTATATTGGTAAGCAGTGAGCTGATGGATACATCCGCTTTTTTATCAATATTTTTTATATCCTCATCTTCCGCTGGAAAAGCACGATATAGATCAAGCCCGCCTTTGCCACCGGGCCTGTCAGAAGCGAAAACAAGCGATCCGTCAGGCAGAAGCGCCGGGTCTGATTCGTTATATTCTGTATTTATTTCATATAAAGGTGATGGCCTTTGCCATTCACCCATATATCTGACTGAGATATAAAGATCATATCCGCCCGGCCCGCCTAAACCGTCAGAAGCGAATATCATTGTATCCTGTGATATCAGACAAGGCGTAATCTCATTACCCGGAGAATTGATCTCATTAATAGCCAGTATCGAACTCCATTCACCGAAGGGGTCCTTATGAGCTGCCCAAAGGTCGGTATCGTAAGAATTTTCCGCCCGTGTGGAGCTGAAAACCATATAGCTCCCGTCAGGGCTTACCGTAGGATGGGAATTATATTCCGGCGAATTGAGGCTGTCGCTGAAAATTGGCGGCTGCCATTGCATTTTCTTTTTATTCGTTCGGTAAATATTCAAATATGATCCTTTGGAATACATTTTAAATGACGAAAAATACGCCCTGGACTCATTTTCGAAAGTGATATATGAGCTGTTGCTTCCGGGCTTATTAAGCGGCCCTTCCACGTATTCAGGGGTGCTGACAGCAGAATCCATAATTACCGCGGTATAGAAATAAGAATTCCCATCCTTTACGGAATTAAAATATAGAAGCTTTTCATAAGGATTCCAGACCGGGGCAAAATCATCCGCGGAGCTGCTGATATTAGCAATTAAAACAGGGTCATCCCAGGACTTACGCTCCAAGTTCGCCCGGGATTCGCATAAAGCTATACTAAATAATATGATTATTAAAAAATTCCGCATTATTCTTAAGTAAAACGCTTAAATTTACCAATCCATTAAATTAACTAAAAACTTATATAATTTCCACTATCTCGACCTGTGAGTAAAATCATTTCCCGGAAGAAGCCAAAAATTTTACTTAGGCTAATGCCAGAATTTCGTGAGTTTGCCGGCGTTCGCTCGGTAGCGGTTTAACACAAGGTTTTTATGTTCTTCGGCAAGCCTTAATGAATCGGTGAACGCTTTTTTGGGTATTTCTTCCTGTATGGTTATGAAATCAGTGAGTTCTGCTGTATATACTTCGCTATCCTGTATAGCTCCAAGCAGGGATTGAAATTCGCTTAATTCTTTGAGCTGCTGTTTTCCCAGGCCTATTAAGGGGGCAGCGCTTTCAATCATATACCTGAATTTCTTAAAGGCAATTCTGACTTTGTGGATTGTTGTGGTTTTATTATAATCCACCTGGCTAACTCTATTCATGACTTTATTGAAGCTTTCGTCAATTACCTCGATCAGGCGGTTAATGCTGAAATCCACCGAAGCGGCATTATGCCTGATATTATTTTTTATAAAAAATAATACGCTTTCAAATTCCGACAGGTCGATGTCATCCAGTTTGGCAATGGCGCTTTTAATCAGCTTTTCCTCTTTTTTTAAAAGATAATGGTAGAAATAGTTAAGCTCATGAGCCTGATGGCGGATTTCTCCGAGGTGTTCCAGCATCACCTGTAAGTCTCGCAATGTGCCGAAAGCCTTAAGGTTATCCTTTAGCATTCTTATGAGCTGACCGGAATAAGCCGTCTTGTGAAGGCTGTTAATGAGCTGTACTTTTGCCTGTAGCCTCCTGATAGATACCCTTAGTTGATGCACATTTTTTTCTGTTTGTTTTTTAAGGCATTTATGGTATCTTTCAGAGTATTTTTCATAGCCTTTTTCCAGGATATCCACAAAGAAAAGCGCTAAGTCTGCTTCCTTAGCCGCTAATTCTCCTGAATTCGCTTTTTCTTCAAAACATAATTTATAATTCATATCAAATCATTCCTCCGGGTTTAGCTCATACCAAAGTTTAACATCCTCAACGCTCCATCTTGGCCGCAGGTTGAGCTCCTCATCATAAATAATGAAAGGCTCAGAATGTTCAAACGGCATAGCATTGCCGTAATTATACTCACCGTCATTATTCTCATCACAAAAAACTTCAAGCAGGTAGCTCCCCGGTTCAACCTCTTTGAATTCCCAGCTTCCGTCCTGCCCCGCCGGAGCTTTCATTATCATTTCCCCATTCTTCTTTAAGATTACCATCAGCTGCCTGCAGTCAGTCCTGTTTGTTATGCTGCCGCTGACTGATCCGGTATTCCTCAGGTCGCTTGTCAGAAAGTCCATTTTATAAACGGTATCTTTAAAAGCCTTTCCTGTAATTGCGTGCCTGTCCCGCATATCAATTTCTATCCTGTGCCAGGCGTCATTGGCGAGCCTTTGATAAGGCCTGAGCTGTATCATGTTCTCCCGGATCTGTACTATATCGAAATCGACTTTAAGCGCTGTATCTAGCCTTGTGAAGTAGATTATCCCGTCCGGGCTTTCCGGCGGGATTGAAAATACTATTTCAGGATTAATGTAGGGGTCAACTTTTCTTGTGCTGTCTTTAAATGGTAAGGAACTTATCTCAGCGGGCACTTCTATTCCCGGAAGCGAAACCTTAAATTCGGCTGAATTTGACGTATCCGAGAGCATATTACCTGCGGAATCCTTTACCATAGAAGTATTAGCATGTACTGTCCATTTCAAACCGGAATCGAGCGGAGTTTCGGATATCACAAATACTTTAGAGCCTTCGTTGGCGTCTTTGTAGGCGGCGATAGCATCAATACTGCGGCCTTCCGCGCCAAATCTAAAAGCCTCGCCCTGCAATCCTTCATCAGCCATTACTTCTGAGAAAGAAATCTTAACAAAACGGCTGTTCATTGAACGGGCATCAAGAAGCTCCGGCCTGAGCTTATCTCTCGGTGGCCCCACCTTTATCGGGACGACCTCTGATTTACCATTGTCAACAAGAGCATCCCTGAAAGCTGTGCCAATACCGTCGATTGAGGGGTCGTATTTTCTGTCGTCAAATTTATCCCTCACGGCAAAGATCCTGTAAGTGCCGTCTTTTAGAGCCCTGATAGTAAAGCTCCCGTTAGTGCCTGTTTCAGTGAAATAGCGCGGCTTTTCTTTGCTTATATCCAGTGTATCCGGATTTATATTATCTATCCTGTATGCGAAAATACTTACTTCAGCCGGTTCTTCATCGAAAAGCCTTCCTTCGATCCTGCCGGTATCGATCATGCTGCCCGTTGAGAACACAAGTGTGTAGGAGTCATTTGGTTTATTGCCGTAGTAATCTGTATATCCCGATCCGAGCTGTACAACATAAGTAGTATTTGAATCAAGGGGTTCGGCTATTTCAAGCTCCAGATCTTTGCCGCTCCAATTTGATTTATATTTTATCTCCGGCATTGAGCTAATGCTCTGCAAAACCTGTGAGCGGTTCATGTACTTGCTGAATTTGAACTTTATCTTCTCACCCGCATAATTAGTACTATCCTGAGCGGGATTGACTTCCAGGACTTCCGGAGGAGTTTTGTCAGGGGGCCCCCCGGGCGGCTGTAAAGTGTTTGCGCAGCCGTAAATAATTATAGCGATTAAAAAAAAGAAAGCCCGTTTCATCATAATTTTTTAATTTTTGTACTTTGCAATACTCTAAAATAATACATTAGGATTAATACTTATTCATGATAGATGATTTTTTAAATAAACACCCGAAAATTAAGAAAATTTACGATACCCTGGATTTCCTTTTCAGCAGGATCGACAGGCATCATATTTTCCTGATGGCCGCAGGTATCGCCTTTAACATTATTTTATACCTGATACCGCTTATCCTGGTTATCATTTTCGCGGTAAATCTGACTTTCGGCTCTGAAAACCTGGCAGTCTCCATTGAGCTTATTTTGATGGATTTCCTTCTACCGACCACCTCCGCCGAAGAAATAATCCATAAGATAATCGAAGAAGTCCGCGAAATAATGAATAAAAGTACAGTTCTCGGGCCAATAGGTATTTTTATGCTGCTGTGGCTATCTTCGATACTCATCAGCTCGCTCCGGGTAGGGCTTAACAGGATATTCGAAATACCCTCGCCAAATTTTTTCATGGTTTACCGTTTAAAGGATATGCTGATGACTCTGGCACTTACGGTACTCATACTTGTTTATGCTTACGTAGTGCCTTTTGTGGATTTTTTCCAGTCATTTATGGATCAGAACTTCCCGGAACCTGCCACTAATATAATTTCTGACCTTCTGCTCACAATATTGTCATTTGTTACATCATTCGTACTTTTCTACGTTATATTCCGCTCGGTACCTAATAGAAAAATCCACCGCAGGATAAGGTTTGTCGGCACGATAATGTGTGTAGTGCTTATTGAGGCCTCCAGATATGTATTTGTATGGTATGTGGGCAGCGTGAGTAATTACGGTAAGTTCTATGGCTCATTCGCGGTGCTAGTATCAATGGCGCTGTGGATTTATTATTCGTCAATGATAATTCTATTATCTGCGGAGATCTCCAAATTTATTTTTGACTGCCGTGAAGCTGTCAAATATAAAAAAGTCAAAAAAGAGGAGCAGCAGGCTAAAATTTCAGATACTGGTACCAGTGAAGAAACAGATCCCAGGTAGCTGAAATATCCCTCAGGCAGTATTCCGCGATTACGTCTACTTTGCCTTCCTTGTATAAAGCTCCTACCATTGAGCCGTCAACCCCTTCTGATTTCGGTGAAGTGATCCCGAAAGCTCTTGTATAAAAATCAAAATTGAACCGCCTGGTAGCGCCATAGCTGCCCGGCATGTAGAATGTCAGCTCATCAATAAGGTCGATATGTCCGGTATAATTAAACTTTGTTCCGTTCATAAGGTTGCGGGCCGGCCTAATCTTATATAGTGCTGAGCGAAGCATAAGGAAGGGTGCGTCAAAGTTCCTTCCATTAAAAGAAACCAGCTGGGCGTTCCTGTACTTAAGCAGTATTTTCCAGAAATCTTCAAGCAGCCTCTTTTCATCTGAAATAAAGCAGGTGTCGCCTGTAGAAAGTTCAATCTTTGTTACATCATCTTCCTCATATCCGGGCTTAGTCGAAAAAGCCGCGCGGTTGATCATCTCCCACTCGCTTTCATCTTTTTTCTCCATGAGCTGAAGGCCTATACAAACAACCTCTGCTGTCATAGGGGATAGGGCCATCTCGAATTTCTTCTTTTCTATCTCTTCGTCGGTTTTGGCATACCTCAGCAGATATTCCTGCTGCGATTCGGAAAGGCTCTTCCAGTCAATGGGCGAAGTTTCAATATCGAAAATCAAATATTGTTCTTTTTGCATTTTTTATAAAGGCTTAGTACAAGTATAAATTTTTAGTTATTTTTATTAATTGCCCGAAAGCGGATTTTTAACGAATATGTAACCAGGTTGCTAAAATAATCGTTTTAATTTTTAGTTTTACTCCGTTTATCGGTATTGTTAATCTCAATATATTAAAATAAACTTTGAAATGATAAAGAATTTAGCTCAAAAGATCAGTTTAACTCTATTATTTGCTCTGATAATAATTTCATGCGGCACCGACAAAATACCGGAAAATATGGCCGTTGAGGAAATCTATGCTGAAGGCCTGAAGCAGTTTCAGGATGAAAACTGGCTGGAAGCCAAGGAATATTTCGACGTTATAAAGCTGCAATACCCGGCAAGCCAGTACGCGGATGACGCCCAGTATTTTTTGAGTGAGATAAATTATGAACGCGGGGAATATATTTATGCCGCTTTCAATTACAACCTGCTCAGAAGAGTTTACCCGGGAAGCGAATACAGCAAAGAAGCCCTTTACAAAAGCGCCCTCTGCTATTACGAGCTTTCTCCATCGTATGAAAGGGATCAGGAATACACTGACAAAGCCCTGAATACATTTCAGGAATTTCAGTATCTTTACCCCGGGGACAGCCTTTTCGCAGAGGCATCCGAGTATATCGAAGATCTGAGGCTTAAGCTGGCACAGAGAGAATATACCACGGCTGTGATCTACCGCAAGCTGAACAGCCCCCATTCCGCGCTCATATATTATGATTCAGTTATTAATAAGTATGATGACACAAAATATTATGAGTCCGCTTACTTCGGTAAGATTGAAGTGCTTCAGATTATGGGAAAAATTGACGAAGCATTAGGTATAATAACACTTTATAAAAGAAATTTCCCTGGAGGGGATAATATAAATCAAGTAAAAGAAATTGAAAAACAACTTCAGAGCTTTTAATTATGAATAGTTTGAAAATGCTTTTTATTCTGCTTGTTTTTCCCCTGAGTTTAAGCGCGCAGGAAGCCGGAGTGAATATACCCGCCTCTTTGGGGCCTTTTTTATCATGGAAAGCCGGATTAAACGGTTCCGAAACTATAGAAGGCCGCAAGAACGCCCTTGCTTTTAACAACCTGCCGGACTTTGGCGCCAATTTCTACTATCCCCTTAGTGAAAGCTCACTACTCGGATTATCAACTGACCTCGGATACCTTAATTATTCCTATGCCATTGAGGATGACCTTACCGGCGAAAAATTTACTCACAGATACAGCTATGTAGCCCTAAATCCGAATATTTTCTTCAGCGGGTTTACTTTCGGTTTTGCTTTCGGGTTGCCTGTCTCGGCAAGCCTTGAAGGCAGCGAGATCGATACCGATAAGCTTGACTTTATGGCCGAAATTAAGCTCGGCTATATTTATCCGGTATTTACTGATGAAACCGGAACGATGAATATCTACATCAACGCGGGATATATGCTTTCTGGCCTTTACAAGGATTTCCCGGATGATGACCCCCTGGCGCCATTCATCAACGCAGAAAACGAATATGTTGTGAGCGGCAACAACAACCCCCGCCCGGTCACGGTAGGGCTGGGCTTCAGCTATATCTTCAACCTTGGGATGTAGATAATCAAAACAGAAATAGTAATTAAGCAATGCTAAATAAGATAATCCAACATAAGAGCATAAAGTGGTTAAAACAATCAGATTGTCCTGTAAAAGACATTGTTCTCTACATGAAAGAAAATGGCAGCTTGAGAGAAACCCAAATTGAAGCCATTGAAACTTAACCGAATAAGCTGGAATGTCCATAGCTATGACTGAAAACGAATTATCTAAAGCCGCTTTTAATTCCGCACTTAAAGTTCATAGAAACTTAGGACCCGGCTTGTTGGAAAGTGCTTATGAAGAATGCATGTTTTATGAACTAAAGGTTTCCGGTATTTTTGTAGAAAAACAAAAGCCATTACCTTTAGTTTATGAAGAAGTAAAACTTGAAATCGGTTATCGTGTCGATCTGATACTTGAAAATAAATTGATACTTGAAATAAAAGCTGTTGAAGCATTGAATGATGTACATCTTGCCCAGATTCTTACCTATTTGAAATTATCCGGATGTAAATTGGGACTGCTTATTAATTTTAATGTCAGTTTAATTAAAAATGGGATAAAAAGAGTAGTAAACAATCTTTAGCGTTCCTTGCGTATTCTTAGCGTACTTAGCGGTTA
>CAZJAH010000020.1:0-55364 GCA_964544155.1 uncultured Hyphomicrobiales bacterium
CAAAAACTTTTCTTTTTATTTGATGCTAAAATCATTTAAGTTTGAAACTGGTTAATAAGCAAAAAATTGATTGTATAATATATTTTTTAGTGGTTTATGGCGGAAAAAATGCGCAGGATAGCAATCTTTACTTCGGGAGGCGACGCCCCGGGCATGAATGCTCACATACGCGCTGTTGTGCGGACGGCGCTCAGCCGCGGGGTAGAGATCTTTGGCATTATAAATGGCTACAACGGCATGATCGAAGGCGATTTTATCAAACTCGGCAGAAAAGAAACCGCTAATATTATTGCAAGGGGCGGAACTATTCTCAAAACCAGCAGATCTAAGGATTTCATGAATCCGGGCGGAAGGGCAGTCGCTGCTGAACGCATTAAAGAAGCCGGTATAGAAGGAATGATTGCCTGCGGAGGCGACGGTACATTCCATGGTGCTCATGCCCTTTGGGAAGAACATGGCATTCCTATCGTAGGCACGCCGGGAACAATTGACAACGACCTTTTCGGTACATATTACACCATAGGTTATGATACAGCAATAAATACCGCCGCTATGGCCATCGACCGCATTCGCGATACAGCGGATTCTCACGGCAGGGTGTTCCTCATCGAGGTTATGGGCCGCCACGCCGGATTTATTGCAATGGATGTGGGCATATCATGCGGAGCAGAGTTTATCGCCATCCCTGAAACTGTTACCAACCTTGATATTCTCTACCAGAGAATACTAAAGCAGGGAAAACAGCGCAGGACTATAGTTATTGTCGGAGAAGGCGATGAAGTAGGAGGAGCAACAGTTATTGCCGAACTGCTCAAAAATAAATATGACATTGATCCTAAAGTAACAATTCTCGGGCATATACAAAGGGGCGGCAGCCCTACTGTCAGAGACAGAGTTCTCGCCAGCCACCTGGGAGTTGCTGCCGTTGATGCCCTGCTCGAAGGAAAAACCGATGTGATGATTGGCAGGGTTCATCATAAAATCCAGTTTACTCCGTTGGTAGAAACATGGACAAACCAAAAGCTGTTGTGGAATTATACCATGGAATTAGCCGACATGCTTTCGTAGCCCGGCAGAATTATTATGAAAAATATCGCTCTCTTTGAAAATCTCGGCAAACCTGAAGCCATCAAATGGGCGGAGTATTCCGCGAAAAAACTGATACTGCTCGATGCTAAACTATGCGCCGAATCCTCTCTCATAAATAAAATGGATACCGAAATTGCCGAAAATATAAGGCCCTTGGAAATTGAAGAATTTGAAAAGTTCGCCGATGTGTTAATATCATTTGGCGGAGACGGTACAATGCTGCATGCCTCCAGGCTTATGCTTCACACCAATATTCCCATTATGGGGGTGAACGTTGGCAAGCTGGGTTTCTTAGCTGAATTTTCGGTAACTGAACTTGACGCCTCTCTAAAAAGACTCCTTGAGGGTGATTACAGGATTGTTGACCGCACAGTCCTCGAAACAGAACTACAGGGCGAGAAGATATATGCACTAAATGATTTCGTTATCGAGAAAAAACTGACCTCAAGAATGCTTACCATTGAGGCTTACGCCAACGATCATTATATAGGTGAATACCGCTCAGACGGGCTTATTATTACAACTCCTACAGGCTCATCGGCTTATTCGCTATCCTGCGGCGGGCCTATAATCGCGCCTACAACTGAAGTAGTCTGCCTGACCCCCATTTCGCCTCACACGCTTACTCTCAGGCCGTTAGTTATTCCGGATTCGAGCGAGATCACCATTACGGCATATTCACCAAACGGTATCGCGAGCCTTGTTGGCGATGGTCAGGTTGAACGCACAATTAAAAATGATGAGAGCGTCACATTCAGGAGATCTGAATCCCGGGTAAAGCTTATTAAACCCAGCGGCAGTTCTTACTTTAATGTTTTAAGAAATAAAATGCTCTGGGGTGCACATACTATTGATAAAGAAATGTTAAAAAAAGAACTAAATAACGACTAAATGCTGCTGGCAGCCATAGAATGGAGCGTAGGCCCGGAAATATTCAGCCTCGGGCCTCTGACGATAAGATGGTACGGGCTTCTTTTCGCCCTGTCCTTTATTGCGGGTTACCAGATCATGGATTATATCTTCCGTATTGAGAAAATGCCTCACAAGGCTCTGGATAAGCTCGCCATGACGCTTGTTATCGGCACGATAATAGGAGCAAGGCTCGGGCATTGTCTTTTTTACGATCCCGGGTATTATCTGAGCAATCCCATAGAGATTCTCATGATATGGAAAGGCGGGCTGGCAAGCCACGGAGCTGCCATTGGCAATCTGCTGGCTGTTTGGTTTTTTACTCAAAGCCGGAAAGATATATCTTACATGTGGGTGATGGACCGCACCGTTATAGTAGTGGCATTGGCGGCTTTTTTCATAAGGATGGGTAATTTTTTCAATTCGGAAATACTGGGCGTACCCGCGGATGTCCCCTGGGCGGTGATTTTCACACGCGTAGATGATACCCCCCGCCATCCGGCGCAGCTTTATGAAGCCTTTACTTATCTGCTGATATTCGCTTATCTGATTATATATTATTTAAAAAGAAAGTCAGGCCTAATGCAAGGAAAATTGTTCGGGTTATTCCTGACTCTGGTATTCACAGCAAGATTTATTATTGAATTCGTTAAGGAAAGGCAGGTGGATTTCGAGTTAGGACTTCCTTTAGATATGGGCCAGCTTCTGAGCATCCCTTTTATCCTGATCGGCCTTTACTTTTTATTTGTTTATAAAAAGAAATAATCCTTTGATCCTTTTAAAAGCTCTAAGGTCAGTCATCCTCAAGTTCCCTCATTAGCCTTAGTATTCCTTTAAGAACGAGCTGCTTATCCAGTATAAGCTCCCGATCCCAATCTTTCAATCCTTCATAGATGAGGTCAGAATATCCGCCGGTCAGTAAAATCGCGGGATCATCATAAAGAAATTCTTCCCTGATTATCCTTTCGCAAGTTTCACGTATACCGCCCGCGACAGAAAGCAGCATACCGTTATTAAGCGCCTTAGTTGTATTATTTCCGCAGGTATGATCTATTGTGCTGAATTCCACTTCGTAGAGCTGTTCAGTTCCTTTTGCAAGGGAATAATTCTGTGTGTAAAGGCCTGCAAAAATTACTCCGCCAATAACTATATTGCCTTTAGCCAGCGCGTTTACCGTTACGGCTGTACCGCAATCGGCTGTTATCAAAGGCGGGTTGCAATAATCAAGGCCGGCTATCATCGATAGCAGCCGGTCACTGCCAATTCCTTTGATATTATCAAAGTTGATTATTCTTTGATTATAAAGTTCACGGTTTATATCTACTATATTATTCACGCAAAGATCTTCGAGTATTTCTTTGATCTGTAAGTAAACATTTTCTTTAACATAAGATACACCCGCAGCCCTGATGCTTTTCTTATCCAGAAAAGTTTCTATGGCCATTATCCAGTTCGTACTGTAATCAAGATATAAATACTCGTTACCATACAGCATCTTGGTGCCTGAATTGCCAATATCGATGGCCAGAGTATCTCTGTGGTTGTCATTTAATTTCATATCTTATGCTGTCGCCGTTATCTATAAATATTCTTTCATTAGTTACAATCCCGGATAGTTCCAGCCTTCCGTCTGAAAGGATGCCTTCCGCTATCCATCTGCCGGGTTTATCAACTACATTTACTTCCCTGCCCTGTATATTCAGTTCATTTTGCCATAGTTCCACAATCTCTTCGGGAGGCTGATAAATCATACTCACAAACTCATTTAAAACACTATGGATGACAGTCTTGTTATCAATATTAAAACCTAAAAGTGATAAAGATGTAGCCTTTGTCAAAATATCTTCCGGAAATTTACTCTGCTTATTGTTAATTCCGATACCAACTACCGTATGGATGCAATTACCTGCCCTGTAGGCGTTTTCAACCAGCACACCACAGATTTTTTTGGCAATACCTTTGTCGATAGCGAAAACATCATTTGGATATTTCAGCCTGAAACCTTCATATCCGCTTAGCTCTCTTAAAGCTTTAATAGCCGCCAGGCATCCTTTTCCCTGAAAAGAAGCAATTTCTTCATAAGCAGGCTCATCATGATGCTTAATCCCAAAGGACATTAGTGCATTTTCGCCCGGATCTCCAAACCATTGCTTATTATTCCTTCCTCTGCCCTTTTCCTGATTCTCAGCGCTGACAAGCACAATTTCATCGCCGTTATCAAGTAGTCTTTTGGCCTCGGCATTTGTCGAGTCAGTTTTTTCTAAATGAAAATGCTTCAGATTCATTTTCTGCTTTCCTTTACGGCCTTTTGTATATCAGCCATCATACCGTCGGCAGCGAACGAAAAAGCTTTACTGAACGCTCCGGGTATGCTCACTGCTTCATTATTTCTTCTGTCAATTTTGTGTGTATATACTTTACTTAGCAGAATGGATTTATCAGTACTCATGGGATCACGTTCTATCAACAGGACTTTTATGCTGATAGTCACATAATTATCGCCCTGCTTATTTCCTTCGCTATTGACAGCTGCCATTTCGAGCACCTGCCCCTCAAGTACATAATCAGGTATCATCAGTGTAGTGGGCTTTAATATACCGCCTTTGAAAGCCTTAATCTCGCTGAATCTTTGAACGAAAAAGTCAGTTACCATTTCTGCCGGCGATGTGATCCATCTGTGATAGTAATAGCGCTCAACCCTTGTGTCGTTCCATTTAGCCAGCAAAAGGCTTGTATTGTATTCCGAGCTCACCGAAAAAGGGCGGATCTGCAAAGTTCCATCAAGTTCCTGTATATCTTTTATAGAATATGGCGCCTGGGTAAGCTTGTAATAGTCAATTTCAGGGTATTCGCTCCTGAAATCTATGCATCCTGATATTAAAACCGTCAGTAATAAAAAATAAATTCTTTTCATTTTACGTATTCTGAATGTTACTAACTAAAAGTTTTAAATTATAAAATAAAAAGTTCATTTTCAATTAATTAATAAGCTCTATATTCTTTTTGTGATAAAATTGAGATAAAAGGTAAGAAAAATTTGAATTTCTGGGATAACAGGTATTCTTCTGATGAATATGCCTACGGAATAACAGCCAATGAATATTTCAGGCGCCGGATAAGCAAAATGCGCCCGGGGAAACTGCTGCTTCCTGCTGAAGGCGAAGGGCGCAACGCGGTATACGCCGCTGCTGAAGGCTGGGAGGTCACGGCGTTTGATCAAAGTATAAAAGCGCGTGAAAAAGCCCTGGCTCTTGCAAGTCAAAAAAACGTCAGGATTAATTATTTAAGTGCAGGCTTTGATGATATAGTTCTTCCTGAAGAGCATTTTGATTGTGTTGCGTTGATCTTCGCGCATATGCCTGAAGAAAAAAGGCCTGTGTGGCATTTAAAAATTTCCCGTTTCTTAAAGAAAAACGGTATTTTAATACTGGAAGCTTTTTCAAAAGCACAGTTAAATTATCATAGCGGCGGGCCAAAAGAACCTGATCTGCTTTTCAGCAAAAAAAGTATATTGGCCGATTTCAGCTCTTTCGCGGCTATAACAGCCGAAGAGCATATTACGGAACTAAGCGAGGGAAAGTACCACAAAGGAAAGGCATCGCTTATCAGGGCTTCCGGCATTAAATGATTTGAATGTTAATCAGAACGGAGTATTTGGATGTTATTCAGGATGATCGGATCATATAAATGAAGGTAGTTTTTATTTCAGACCTGCACCTGGGATTGCAGGAAAGGCCCGAAGATATTAAGCGGGAAGACTTCTTTTTGCGGTTTTTAAGCAGAATAAAGGGGCCTGATTACACTCTGGTTATCAACGGCGACCTTTTCGACTATTGGTTTGAATACAAAACAGTCATTCCGAGGCCATTTTACAGAAGCCTGGCCGCTTTAAGGGAAACCGTGCTTTCCGGAACTAAAATTGAATACATAATGGGAAATCATGATTTCGGCCATAAAGATTTTTTTTCGGAAGAAATTGGGATCGATGTTCAAAAACATGATATAAGCAGAGAATATTTCGGAAAGAAGTTCTACATATCTCACGGTGACGGCAAGGCATATAATGACACCGGCTATAAAATTTTAAAAAAAATACTCCGCGCGCGCTGCTCCAACATTTTGTTCCGCTTGCTGCATCCTGACTTAGGTATTGCCATGGCTTCAGGCAGTTCGCAGACAAGCCGGCATTACTCTGATAAAAAGGATTTCGGCGAAAAGGATGGGATGAAAGATTTCGCCAAAAACAAAATCGATTATGAGGGCTATGATTACGTCATTATGGGCCACAGTCATAAAGCTGAAAAGGTAAGAATTAATCAGGGCTTCTACATAAACCTCGGCGAATGGATAAATAATCCCACTCTGGCTGTTTTTGAAGGAGATGAAGTGAATATAATTAGTGTTAATGAATTTATTAAAAACCAGTAATCAACAAACTAAGGTTTTAAATTATTTAAAGCCGCAAAGAGCTAGCAAAATTTCTCCCGGCGGCTTATTTAAATAGTCATTCTGCCATTTTAATCTTTCAGAGTGAATTATTTCTACTCAGCTATGGCATTGCCGATTATAAGTTCGGCAAGACGGAGATCCAATGGATCGGTAATCTTAATATTAGCAGGATCGCCTTCTACAGCTTGTATCTTATACCCGATAAACTCAACCAAAGAGGCGTCGTCGGTGCCGGTATATCCGGACTGCTTTGCAGAATTATAAGCACTTTGCAGTATATCAGTCCAGAAGCCCTGTGGAGTTTGTACTGCCACGGTTTTATTTCTGTCGTAAGTACGTACGATACTTCCCCGTGAGCTAATCTCTTTGATTGTATCCTTTGGCTTTAAAATTGGCACGGCAGCACCGTATTCTTTAGTAGTTTCAATAATCCTGTTTAAAAGTTCTTCACCGGCAAAAGGCCTAACAGCGTCATGGACCAGTACAATTTCAGAATCCTTGACGGGTTTTGTACTCAGGGCGTTCAATACAGACATCTGCCTTGTTTCGCCGCCAAAAGTAAGCTCTTTCACTTTTGAAATATTATATTTCTCAAGCAACTTTTTCATATGGCTGTACCAGTCACTATGCACAGATATGACCACCGTTTCAATGGCATCTATCTTTTCAAAAGACTGAATTGTCCTTATTATTATGGGTATTCCGCCCAATTCAACAAACTGTTTGGGTAAATCTCCGCCAAAACGTTCTCCGCTGCCTCCAGCCGGTACAATAACACTGCATTTCATTTAACTAATCCCGTTTAAATAATTATCTGTCATATTCATATTTCTCAGTCACAGTAAACGGCCTTATCAGCCTGAAATTTCCGAATCCGGAAGAATCTTCGAAAACAAATTCCCTGTTA
This sequence comes from uncultured Hyphomicrobiales bacterium, assembly GCA_964544155.1. Lineage (GTDB taxonomy): Bacteria > Bacteroidota > Ignavibacteria > Kapaibacteriales > UBA2268 > CAZJAH01. The sequence continues at coordinate 7,355 of CAZJAH010000020.1, forward strand.
TTGAGATATATCCATTTTTCATAAATTTTTTGTGTGCCGTAGCCCTGGTACCGCTCAATATTATGGGGCGTGCCGTATATAACATAAACCATCCCCTTATCAGTCCGCCATCCTTCCGTGTAGGATGTAAAGTTTTTATCAGCTGTCTCGATCCTTGTATAGTATTCAATAAAGGCTTCATTCCGATCTGTACCGGGCGAGGGATCATGTTCTTTCCAGAAAGATTCAAATCTTTGTTCCATCTGCTCTTTTGACCCGGCATTTTTAATACTATTGATTTCATCCTTTGTGGCTATATATTCGAGTTGATCTATTGCTTTATCCAGATTCTCTGTAACTCCTGCCATAAGAGTCTTTCTAAACTTGATTGAGCGCTCCGCTGCCGCTATAACCCTGTCCGGCGCTCCGTCTTCAGGGGATTCTTTGGGATAAGCGTTCACCCTGAGGTTGTACCTACCGGCTTTTATCCAGGTATCTGGTAATATTCTCATATAGTGACGGTTCACAGGTTCAGATATATCGTAAGTCTGCTTTTTGCCTTCGGCAATTATATTATCAGCTTCATAGATCTCGTAACTAAAGTCCGCTGAATCTACATCCGTAAAATTATATGACTCAAAAAATATAAAAAAACCATCAGCAAGTGGCTGTATATTATCAGAAATATGCGGTGTAATGATATATCGGCTATTCTTCTGCTCAATCTCGCTGACGAGCATTATCCCGCTAATAGAAAAATTAAAATCGGTAAAATCAATAACCTTCAATTTCCGGGATCTCTCATATTCTTCTTTGCTTATCTCATCAATCAATAATACATTTAGCTGATATGAACCCTCGGGCAGGTGAATTCTTGACTGAGCGTAATCATATTCGCCTTTGCCGCCCTGAGCCGAGTAATAGCTGTCCGTTTTTATTATTCTTTCGATCTGCTCTACTTTAACTCTTTTTCCCGTTGAATCATTAAAGCTAAAAATAAGCTTATATTTAGCTCCATAGTTGCCGTCGTCGGTTTGAATAAAATCCAGAGTTTCATAAGGGACAAGAGCGTAAACATCGGCTCTGCCTGAAACTTCCTTATCCCCGCTCTGCGCTTTTTCCTCTCCGGTAGCATAAAATATTATGGCGTCAAAATAAAATTTATTATCCGAAGTTCCGCCTTCTTCATCGGTTTGAGCCATTGAACTGCTTATTGCCAACAGGAATAAAGTTAAAACAATTCTCATTAAATTTATTTTATATATAAAAAACTTTGTTAAGAATCGACGCAAAATAAGTCAAAATGTTGAGATATAATAATTAAACGGGCTCCGCAAACTTTTTTAATCTTAAGATTTTTGTTGTATTAATTACTTATATTTCATATATTTTCTTATCTTATAATTCAATTTATCAAAGGATAATAATGAATATCCGTGAAATTCTTATCAAGTTGACTTCAAAAGAACCTGAAGGGATCCTCCATGAGATGAATATGAAGGCCAGCGGAAGAAAACTCGAAAGAACGAAGTCTTTACGGTAAGTAAACCATTTATTATGAATAATCGTTTAGAAAAGCTCAACCATCGTAATTAAAATTACCTCAACCAAAACATAAGAGGGATACAGATATGATCTTTGATCTAGATATGATTAAAAAGCATTATTCCGGATTGCCCGGGAAAATTCAGAGAGCTAAAAAAGCGCTGGGCAGGCCAATGGCCCTCGCAGAAAAAATCCTTTATTCTCATCTTTTTGATGAAAACGATCTTCAGGCATTTAAAAGAGGAAAAGACTACGTCAATTTTAAACCGGACAGAGTGGCAATGCAGGATGCCACGGCGCAAATGGCACTTCTGCAATTTATGCAGGCAGGCAGGCCGCAAGCGGCTGTGCCATCGACCGTGCATTGCGACCATCTTATTTTAGCAAAGAAAGGCGCGAAAGAAGATCTGGTAGATTCCAAAAATGTCAACCGCGAAGTATTTGACTTTCTTTCATCAGTTTCCAATAAATACGGCATAGGATTCTGGAAACCCGGCGCGGGCATTATCCATCAGGTAATACTTGAAAACTACGCTTTCCCGGGCGGTATGATGATAGGCACGGATTCTCATACCGTAAACGCAGGCGGGCTCGGAATGGTTGCCATTGGCGTAGGCGGCGCTGACGCGGTAGATGTTATGGCAGGAATGCCCTGGGAACTTAAATTCCCTAAGCTCATTGGAATTAAACTCACAGGAACAATGAGCGGCTGGACTTCCGCTAAAGACGTTATCCTAAAAGTAGCAGGCATATTGACCGTAAAAGGCGGCACAGGTGCAATAGTTGAATACTTCGGGCCCGGCGCCGAAAGTATTTCCGCCACAGGAAAAGGAACAATTTGCAATATGGGCGCTGAAATCGGCGCGACAACCTCACTGTTCGCATATGACGAAAAAATGTCTGTCTATCTCTCTGCCACAGGCAGAGCAGAAGTAGCTAAACTTGCCGACGCGCTTAAAGAGCATTTGACTGCCGATCCTGAAGTATATCAGGATCACCACAAATATTTCGATGAAGTCATTGAGATCAATTTATCAGAACTCGAACCTCATGTTAACGGGCCTTTTACACCCGACCTTGCTACTCCTATATCCAGATTAAAAGAAGAAGCCGAAAAGAACGGCTGGCCTGATAAAATTGAAGTAGGCCTTATAGGTTCATGCACAAATTCATCTTATGAAGATATCTCCCGCGCAGCTTCTCTGGCCAAGCAGGCCGTGGAGAAAAACCTTAAAGCAAAATCTGAGTTCACAGTCACACCCGGCTCCGAGCAGATACGATTTACTATAGACAGAGACGGTTTTTTGCAGGATTTTGAAAAAATCGGCGGGGTAGTGCTCGCTAACGCCTGCGGCCCGTGTATTGGCCAGTGGGCAAGGCATGGCGCGGACCAAAAGAAGAAGAATACCATAATTACTTCATTCAACAGGAATTTTGCCAAAAGAAATGACGGCAATCCGAATACGCATGGATTTGTTGCTTCTCCCGAGCTGGTCACGGCAATGGCTATAGGAGGATCACTTAATTTTAATCCTCTGAAAGATAAGCTTATTAATGAAAACGGCGAGGAAGTATTGCTTGATCCCCCAGTAGGAGAAGAACTCCCTCAAAAAGGATTTGCTGTTGAAGATCCCGGCTATCAGGCCCCCGCCGAGGAAGGCAGCAAAGTAGAAGTAATAGTTAAGCCGGATTCCGACAGGCTTCAGCTTCTTACTCCATTCGAACCCTGGAACGGCGAAAATATTATTGGCCTGAAGCTATTGATCAAAGCTAAAGGCAAATGCACAACCGACCATATCTCCATGGCTGGGCCATGGCTAAGGTACAGAGGGCACCTTGATAATATTTCGAATAATACCCTGACAGGCGCTATCAACTTTTTCAATAATGAAGCCAACAGGGTCAAAAATCAGCTTACCGGGGAATACGGGGAAGTTCCCGCCGTTCAGAGGGAATACAAAGCCAATGGCATCGGAAGTATTGTTGTCGGCGATGATAATTACGGTGAAGGCTCTTCACGCGAGCATGCCGCAATGCAGCCCAGACACCTTGGCGTAAGAGCTGTGCTTGTGCGTTCTTTTGCAAGGATTCACGAAACGAACCTGAAAAAGCAGGGTATGCTTGCTCTGACTTTCGCCAACAGGGATGATTATGACAAGATACTCGAAAATGATGAGATTGATATACTAGGGCTCAAAGAATTTGCTCCGGGTAAAAATCTAACCGTTAAGCTGCGCCACACGGACGGCACAAGCGAAGAATTTGAAGCGGAACACAGCTATAGCCCGGTGCAGATAGAGTGGTTTAAAGCAGGATCGGCTCTTAACCTGATCAGGAAAAAGTTCGGAGGGTAGTATTTATTTATTTAGCAAACTTAACTGACATAATTCCTTCCGGAGTCAACTTCGGAAGGATTTTTGTATTATGGCAGCATACCTTCAGTCAGTGAAAGCTGCATTGCCGATAGAAGTACAGCCGGATCGAGCTTAGAAAAATCGGAACTCAGTATTTCCCTGCGGATATTGGAATATGACGAGCATGTAATCTGCCTGCCTATTATCAGGCAGGAAAGATATTCATTGGTCGAATGGATAAATATCACTTCATCGGGCTCGAACACCAAATAAGCCGTAACGTCGTGAATCTCGTAATAGCCGTGATTGGTCTGGACAGTAACGAGCGATCCTTCTAGATCTTTACCAAGCCCGACGGAATTGTAAATGCTGAATACCAGGGATTCATTCTTCTGGGTATCGTTCATTTTCCAGGTCCAGGCATTTTCAAATTCGGCTTCCTTAATGCCTAGAGTTTTCGAGATTTTTTCTATATCCTGCTTATCAAAAGTATAACTCATAATTCACAATATTCGTTTAAAAATACATCATAATACTTTTATTATTAATAAAAGTTTCATTGTGGTAATTAATTTACACAGTAAAATTATTAAATTTAATAAAAAAAAGAAAAGTATAAGTTATTTAAAATGCTTAAGGCTTATAAAATAATTAAGGCTGCCCTGATAAGGCAGCCTTGTTTTAGTATTATCTTTGGTAGACTTAGCTACTCCATAGATTCTATTTTCGTCATAATGAAGACATTCTGGCCGTTAACGACGTTAACTTCACCCAGAAGCCCGACTCTATCCAGACCGCCGAAGTTCGCCAGCTGCGGTGCAGCGAAACTTCCGTCTGCATTATAAACAAAGTACACGCGATTATCTGCTCTGAAAAGCAGGGGCTGATTATTTTCAACAAGCTGCTTAGCCTGCGCACGGGTAACTTTACCGTCGCCACCCATTGCTAAGTTATTCATTGATACCACATATCCGACAAGCGGGCTATTGGAATAATCGCTCGGTATGGTTTCGGCGTCTTCGCCGACAGGTTCGTCAGCAGGTTCTTCGGCCGGTTCTCCTGTTTCACCTTCTGCCTGTTCGGTTTCTTCTTTCTCGACATCCTCCATCTTCTGCTCACCGCATGAAGCAATGAATAAAATGGAAAAAGCCATTAAAAAAATAAAAGATAGATTTTTCATTTATTAATATCCTGAATTATCTTACAAAAGCTTTATTATTCCATTGATTCTATTTTGCTGGCAATAAGGAAATTCAGCCCAAGATTGGACTTTATTTTACCAATAATGCCAACCCTGTTCAATCCCGCAAAGTTCGCCAGCTTTTCGCCCGCGTAGCTGCCATCAGCATTATATACCCAGTAGATCTTCTGGCCTACTTTGAATGCCAGGGGCGCACCGCGTCCGACAAGCTCTTCGGCCTGCTCTTTGCTTACAAATCCCTCGCTGCCGAGAGCCATGGAATTAAAGCTTACCACGCGTCCGGTAATTACATCACCGGCTGCGGCTTGTGTTGTGGCTTCTTTCTGTTTGTCATCATTTTTCCGGCCGCTGCCAAGGGTTTTCTTGCGAACGCCTTCTTCTTCAGCCTGCTCAGTTTTAACTTCTTCCTGCTTTTTCTCCTTAGAACCGCCGAGTTTTCTTTTGCGGGAGCCCTCTTCCTCTTCCTGCTGCTGTTTTGAAGCTTCGGCAACAACCTGTGTGGTTCCTTCCAAAAGCCCCTGAGCATTAAGGCTTATTCCAAGAGCCAGGAGGATAACTATAGATAATATAGTGTATTTTCTCATTTATAAATTTCCAATAATTGTTACATCATTATTTCACGGGAAAAGCGTATGGTACGTCTGCAACCGACTGATACGAAATATGCACAAGCGCGTAATCGTTATCCGTGCCGGATCCGTGCAGGTAATCGTCGTCATCAGTATCGCGGATAAACATTACTTTCGCATAATTCCAGCTTGACGAGCCGGCTTCCTGTATTCTCAGCACAAATACAACGTTCTTTTGCAGATCGAGGCCAGGATCATTTAGATCGACTGTAAATGAACCGAAAATGCCTTCACTCAATGCCTGGGAATCGAATACCTGGTCGAGGTCTTCTATGTTATCGTAAAAGATGTCGCTCATCTCAACTGTGCTCTCCGGGGTACCTGTTCCGAATGTAATTTCGGAGGCCGGGCCGAATAGAAGCTGATCGTCTCTTGTATCTATGCCTACATCCCAATCGGCTTTGGATACAGCCCTTAAGACTTGCGGGCCGCCTTCAGTATTGTTATAGATTTCAAGCCCGCTGCCGAAATCAGATGTATATTCATACATTCTAATCGGCTCATCGGTTATGGCTGTTGTAAACAAAGTGGCCGGTGACCACTCAACTTCAATAGTGTCACTGCCTTCGCCTTCTGTATTAACTGCCCAAACTCTAAATGTGTAAACAATACCTTCGGTGAGGTCGGAAATGTCATAAGGCTGTCCGCTTTCAGTATATTCAAAATTACCAGCGGGAGTACCGCCCTCAGCGGTAACATTGATCTTATATGTATCGAAAAAAGTTTTCCCTTCATCGGGTGATGAAGACCAGATAATCCTTACTGTTTCGCTGTTCATCGAGGTCGCCCGTAGATTAGTGGGTGCTTCGGGTACTTCTACATCAGAAGGCCCGGTGGGGTCATCGTCCTCTTCGCAGGCCGTAAATGTGAAAACGGCCACTACAACAAAGGCCAGAAGCATTTGTAGTTTTTTTAATTTCATATTATTTCTCCTTATTAAAAATAATTAGTGAATTTAATTCATTTTAAAACGGTGTAATTTACCTTAAGCAACGGTAAAAATTAACAAAAATTAAGATTAAGTGCAATAATTTTCTTTCACGTTTTGTTGTTAATGATATTTTAAATATCAGAAATCCGCGGCCAGTGATAATTCTCTCGCAAGATCGGAAGTTATGTTTTCTCTGTTGTATCTTTCAGTAAATGAAGCATCGGGTACAGGGAGCGCCCCGGATTTCCACAAGCTGTATATTTCTGCGAGCTTTTCTTTTATCATGGCGGTATTTTTCGGGTCTGCGCTGAACGCCGCTCCCGATTCTTCTGCTGTCTGCCTGATAATTCCTTCGGGAGCGCAGACAAGCAGGGGTTTGCGTGCCCCGAAATATTCATATAGCTTTCCGGGTGACCGAACGGTATCGAAAAGCATAAGCCAGAGTACATCGGAGGCTAATATTCCGGCAACGGCTTCCTTATGCGGCAGATAGCCCATAAGTTCCACGTTATTATCAAGGCCGTATTTTTTTATCAGTTTTTGATGGCCGGGCCTCATGAGGCCTATAAACCTTGCCTCGATCTTATCCTTTGCCTCTGGATTTTCTTCAATGAATTTCGCAAGCGCTTTAAGAAAATACTTTGGTGTGCGATTATCCTGAAAAAGTCCGGAATGGGTGATAACAAGCTTTTTATTATACCTTTCCACGCGGGGTGCTTTATGAAAATCCTCAGGGTCATAGCCATGAGGCAATATTATTATATCATTATGGGAAATTATTCTGTAGCGCTGAAGTATAAGTTCCTTCGCGTGTCTTGTGGTAACGAATACTTTCGATGCATGCGTAAGAATATCTTTTTCCAGTTCAATACTGTAATTTTTATGGAATGGTGTGGGATAGAAATGAAAAGGATTATCCACCCATGTATCCCTGTAGTCTGCCACAAAAGGCTTGTCATATTTTTTTGATAATTCCCTTGCTACAAGAAAATCCGTGAATGGCGGAGCTGTGGCAAAAATAATGTTTATGTCGTTTTCTTCCATGATCCTGCAGCCGAGTTCGAAGGCAGATTTCTTCCATTTTATTTTGCTGTCGGGCTGGTAAAATGTCTGCAGAACCGCGCGTCCGATTTTTTGTGTAAAGTAAGAAGGGAATTTTGCTTTCTTTTTTTGTGGATTTTTAGCTCCCGTGCGGTGTAGTTCCGTTATGTTAGTATCAATATCATCCAAAAGACTTTCATCATAAGCATAATAAGAAGCCGGAGTGGAAGTAAGCACAATGGGTTTCCATCCGTACTCCGGCAGATACTTTACAAACTTTAGTGTGCGTTGAACACCGCTAAGTCCCATTGGCGGAAAATAATAAGCTATGATCAGCGCGTTTCTGTCGTGCATTAAATATCCCGGTGACAAGCTCAATTATGAAACAACTTCCAGCTCTTCGGGCGCCTGTGTGAGATATTCACCGCCGCCGCGGGCAACAATCACATTATCTTCGAGCCTAATACCGAATTTATCTGTATAAACTCCGGGCTTAATTGTGAGCACAGTATTTTCATGAATAAAGTGATCATCAATTTTAGGAGAAATAACAGGCATTTCTAAGGGTTCGATACCTATGCCGTGACCGAGTTCATGATTGAATTCCTTACCGTAGCCGTATTTTTTGATTATCTTTCTGCCAATCTCGTCCAGGTTCTGGCCGTTCATGCCGGGTGTAATAGCTTTCACGGTAGTAGCCATGGCCTCATGCGCATGAGCATAAGCGTCTTTATGGGCTTTAGTCGGCTTACCGTAAGCAAATACTCTCGATATGCTCGAACAAAATCCGTTAACCCGGCATCCGAAATCAATTTGTATGAGCTCATTTTTCTTTATTTTTTTATCTGTAGGTGTGGCATGCGAAAACGCCGTATTTTCCCCGCTAAGCACAATCACATCTTTAGGCATGCCTTCCGAACCGGCTTTCCTTGCCATATATGCCAGTTCGTTGGCAAGTTCTATCTCTGTCATGCCAGTTTTGATGATTTTTTTGATCTCTTCGTAAACATCCAGGCATATCCTGGCGGCTTTTTTGATGTACTCAAGTTCTTCTTCAGCTTTCGGCTGTGTAAATGGTTCAACCAGCCTTGTGCCGGGCTTGAATTTAACGGGCCTGATCAGGTTCCTTATGTTTACTGCTTCGGCATATGGCATTTTATCGGCTTCGAATCCTAAAGATACAACAGCTTTAAGTACTTTATGCTTTTTAACGACTTCCCAGTATTCATCGGTAAATTCAGTGTAAAAATCGGGGAGGTCATACAAATCTTTTTCAGCTAAGGCTTTATATCTTGGATCAGTGACCAGTACCATATCTTTATCGGTAACATAAAGCACACCGGCGGGCCCTGAAAAATTAGTCAGGTAACGAATATTTGGCATATAAGTCACCGCGATGGCATCGAGTTTTTCTTCTTCGATAGTAAACCTCAATTGGGCAAGGCGCCGGTCTATTATGCCGGGATAATTAATCCCTTTCTCTTTCTTAGCGGTTTTTTTTGCCATGGTTTTATTTATTTTTATTGAACAAAGTAGTTTGGTGATTCTTTCGTTATCTGAACGTTGTGCGGATGCGATTCTCTTAATCCCGCGTTAGTAATCCTGATAAAGCGGGCGTTTTTCTTCATTTCTTCAATATTATGGCATCCGCTATAACCTAATGCCGACCGAAGGCCGCCTGTGAGCTGATACACAGTATCACTTACCCTGCCTTTGAAGGGCACACGGCCTTCAATGCCTTCGGGGACGAATTTCGAAATTTCTTCTTCCACATCCTGGAAATACCTGTCGGCAGAACCCTGGCTCATAGCGCCGAGCGACCCCATGCCGCGATATACTTTATACACCCTGCCTTCGTAAATGATCTTTTCTCCGGGGCTTTCTTCATGGCCGGCGAACATATTACCGAGCATAACGGCATCAGCGCCAGCGGCAATCGCTTTTGCAACATCGCCAGTCTGCTTAATGCCACCGTCGGCTATAACCGGTATACCTTTGGCTGAGGCTGCCGCAGCAACGTTCATAATGGCGCTTAGCTGGGGCACGCCTACTCCCGCGATTATACGAGTTGTACATATCGAACCCGGGCCTATGCCTACTTTGAGCCCGTCGGCGCCAGCTTCAATAAGGGCTTCAGCCGCTTCAAAGGTAGCGATATTCCCCGCGACCACATCTAAATCAGGATAGGCTTGCTTTACTTCCTTTACTGTATTAATTACACCTTTTGAATGGCCGTGGGCTGTATCTATAAAAATCACATCCACGCTTACTTCATTCAGCGCTTCGACTCGTTCCAGTGTATCGGACGAAATACCTACCGCCGCGCCCACACGAAGCCTGCCTTCATTATCCTTACAGGCATTAGGGTGTTTCTTTTTCTTTTGGATATCCTTAAAAGTTATAAGCCCCTTAAGTATGTTGTTTTCATCGACTACCGGAAGCTTTTCAATTCTGTGCTGCTGCAGCAGGCTTTCCGCTTCCCGGAGAGTTGTGCCCATAGGCACGGTAATGAGGTTGTCTTTTGTCATTACATCAAATATCTTCTCGCGGGGGTCTGGTTTGAATCTCAAATCGCGGTTGGTGATTATGCCTATGAGTTTTTTATTTTCATCAATAATAGGGATACCTGATATATGGAATTTGGACATAAGTTCCAATGCATCCATCACGTTTTTGTTACTGGTCAGAGTGATCGGCTTACTGATCATGCCAGATTCAGAGCGTTTGACTCTGTCAACATGATCTGCCTGCATTTGAACGGAAAAATTCTTGTGAATAATTCCCAGCCCGCCTTCGCGGGCAATAGCACGTGCCATAGCCGATTCGGTTATGGTATCCATGGCTGCGCTGAGAATAGGTATATTAAGTTCTATATTACGTGAAACCCTCGTCCTGAGGCTGGTCTCTCGCGGCAATACTTCTGAGTAACGTGGCACAAGTAACACGTCATCATAAGTAAAGCCTTCTGATAATACTTTATTATGGTCCATACCTGCCGTAAATTAATTATTATATTCTGTCAAAAACGAAAACAAGCCGAACTTATTCTTTTAACTCAGCTTTCAGTCCTTATTACGGCCTTCAGCCTTATATCGAGTTCTTTAATTTGCAAGCGGATTTCTTCCATTTCTTGCTTTCCTGCGTCTTTGAGCTTCCTTCGCAATTCGGCAATTTCGTCTTCCAGGCTAGTTTTATCGAGGTCGGAGCTGTCAAAGGCTCGTTCTACAAGTATGGAGACCTTATTATCGCTGACTTCGGTAAAACCCTCTCCCGTGGCAAAAGTCTTTTTACCGTCAGGGCCTTCAATTTTTACTATCCCGGGTTCCAGCGCCGACACTATTGCCGCGTGATTCTTTAACACCTGAAAAGAGCCCTTGCTTCCCGGAACGGTAACTGATTCGGCGCTTCCCTTGTACAATACACTTTTAGGCGTTACAATTTCCACTTTTAATGGATTATCTGCCATTTTTATTATTCCTGTTTAATTAAGCAGACTGTTTTGCTCGTTCAAATACTTCATCGATCGTTCCGCAATATGTAAACGCTGATTCGGGCAATTCATCGCACTCTCCGCTGAGTATGGTTTTGAATCCTGCCACGGTATCATCTATTTTAACATAGCGGCCTTCGAAGCCTGTAAACTGCTCGGCAACGAAGAAGGGCTGTGAGAAGAATTTCTGTATTTTTCTTGCCCTGTTAACTGTAAGTTTGTCCTCGTCACTAAGCTCGTCCATTCCGAGAATGTTGATGATATCCTGCAAGTCTTTGTATTTCTGAAGAACCTGCTTGCATTCCAGTGCTACATTATAGTGCTCATCGCCGATAACATTCGGGTCCATGATCCTGGAGCTCGAATCGAGGGGATCCACAGCCGGATAGATACCCAGAGTGGCAATCTGCCTCGAAAGCACTGTTATTGCGTCGAGGTGAGCGAATGTGTTCGCGGGTGCAGGATCTGTAAGGTCATCCGCGGGCACGTATACTGCCTGCACGGAAGTAATCGAACCCTTGTCAGTGGAGGCAATCCTTTCCTGAAGCGCGCCAAGTTCGGTAGCAAGTGTTGGCTGATAGCCCACAGCCGACGGCATACGCCCAAGCAGGGCTGAAACCTCTGATCCCGCCTGCACAAACCTGAAAATATTATCTATAAATAAAAGCACGTCTCTTCCTTCCTGGTCGCGGAAGTATTCAGCTAAAGTAAGCGCGGTGAGCGCTACCCTTGAGCGCGCTCCCGGAGGCTCGTTCATCTGACCGAATACGAGAGCTGTTTTTTCGAGAACTCCTGCTTCTGACATTTCGAGATAAAGGTCATTGCCTTCCCTTGTACGCTCGCCCACACCGGCAAAGCATGAATAACCGCCGTGCTGCTTTGCTATATTATTTATAAGCTCCTGGATAATCACTGTTTTACCTACACCTGCGCCGCCGAAAAGTCCGGTCTTACCACCCTTGGTGAATGGCTCGATTAGATCGATAACTTTAATGCCTGTTTCGAACATTTCATTTGTTGTGCTGAGATTCTTAAACTCAGGTGACGGTCTATGTATCGGCGATCTACGGCTTGTTTTAATTGCTCCTTTGCCGTCTATGGGATCGCCTGTAATATTCAGCATTCTCCCGAGTATTTCGGGGCCAACGGGGACACTGATCGGCTCACCCATATCGACCACCTTCATGCCCCTTACAAGGCCGTCGGTTGAATCCATGGCTACGGAGCGCACTCTGTCCTCTCCTAAATGCTGCTGAACTTCGCAGACCAGAACCGATTCGGTTCCGTCATCCGCTTTTTTCGGAATTCTCAATGAATTAAGAATAGCCGGGATTTTCCCTTCGGGAAATTCTACGTCCACTACGGGACCAATAACCTGAACTATAAAGCCTTCGTTCATATCGAAGTTTCCTCTTTTAGAGAATGAATGATTTTTATTTAATGTTTATTTAATTTTCACTTATAGAAAAGAACAATATTTTTTCAAAAATATAGTTTTAATTATGCTATTCCAATAAATTGCAAAAATAGCGAATTTATGGTTGTTAACAAAAGCTAACCGGGCAACAAAAAAATTTTATTTCCAACTCATTACGTTTTAATTCGTTTTTCATTATTGTTTTTCAGTTTGTTGAAAAGCCGGTTTTAATTTATTTGCTTTTATTGAATATTTGATATAGTTTCGGGATTTTGACACATAATATTCTTAATATATTTAGCTAAAAAATTCAATGATATACAAACATACGAGCAGGAAAGATGAAAGAATCATCCTATAATTCAACCGTAACCGGTAAAATACTTCTTACTCCCGACCTTATGATACTTAGAGTCCGAACTGACGGCCCCAGGGATAAATTCATCGCCGGGCAGTACACGACCATAGGCCTGAAAGCAAGTGAGCCTCGCTCTCCCAATTCGGTGCTGCCTATCGAGCCGATAAATGAAGATACTCTGATTACAAGGCCTTATTCGATTGCGTCGGCAAACCATGAGACGCAAGATTTTGAGTTTTACGTCAGCCAGGTTAAGTCAGGCCAGCTTACACCGAGGATTTTCAACCTCTCTCAGGGCAGAAGGATGTGGGTGGATACGGAAATTCTCGGAGTTTTCGCGCTTAATGATACCCCTGATGACTGCAACATTGTGATGGTTGCTACCGGAACCGGCCTTGCGCCATATATCAGCTTTTTGAGATCGCACATTAATGAGCATAAAAACATTAAACTTGCTGTTATTCACGGCGCGGCCTACCCCTGGGACCTCGGATATTACAGTGAGCTCAAGTTTATTGAAAATGCTTTTGATAATTTTTATTATTTTCCTACATTGCTAAAAGCTGACGATTCCTGGACCGGGCTGACGGGATATATTGAAAAGCATCTCGAAGCAGGAGTTCTGCAGGATAAAGGCATTGAGCTCGATCCCGGTAAAACACATTTTTATTTGTGTGGCAATCCCAAAATGGTAGAATCCGTCAGTAGTTTTTTGAGCGGCTATAATTACGCAAAGCATAGCCCCGATGAAGCAGGAGCTCTTCACGTGGAAGAGTACTGATTTTTTTGACTATAACACGGGCAAAGGATGAATGAAGTATCTTCTGACTTCCATATTAATTATTTTAATTGTAATCGGGTGTGTTGAATCCGACCAAAGCAGTGATAAATCTCTGAAGGCTGCCAGGGAGCTTAAGGACAGGTTTTTTAAAAAGGATAAAAAGTCGCCTCTCACTGATGAAGACAAAAAAAAATTCATCAGCCTTAGTTATTTTCCGATTGACCCTGATTTACAATTGAAAGCGCTGTTAGAAGAATTTAAAAATAAGGATACAGTCGATATACTCACCAATGACCCGGATGAGGTAAGAGAAATGATCAGATACGGGAGGTTCATCTTCGAGATTGATAATGAACCTTATTCGTTAACTGCTTATCTTACAAAAGTTGATAGAAAAATAAAGATATTTTTTGTTCCCTTTGCCGATAAAACTAATTCAGTCGAAACATACAGCGGCGGAAGGTATATTGATATACCTTACAAAGGCGACGGAAATTATGTAATAAACTTTAACAAAGCGTATAACCCTTATTGCGCGTACAATGACAAATACACATGCCCGCTTGTTCCCAAAGAGAATAAGCTGGATATTAGAATTGAAGCCGGTGAAAAAAAGTTTAAAAGTAAACATTAAAAAAATATGACTTACAGACTTATAACAACATTATTAGTTTTAGTTATTAGCGCTTCTTCATGTATAGTAGTAAAACATGATGAAAAGCCTGATATCAAGCCCAAAGCTGTATTAAGCCCGAAAGCAGAAATACCTATGGCCGATATACTGGTCCGCTCTGAAAAAGGAGATATGATATCGCAGATCCCCGTGGATTGGTTTTTTGTTAACCTGGAATCTCAGCAGTCAGCCGATGTTATAGCCGTGGCGGTTAATCCTGAATATTCCCTGATGGCCGTATTTTCGAAAGTCAGGACCAACACCCACATCGAAGAAGTAGTCAACAAGGAAGGCCTTATAGGCCTGGCCAGGCTTACTGCCGACAGGATAAACAGAAAAACTGCCGGTAGCGCGAGGATGGACGGACGCCTTCAAAAAATCGAAATGGGAAGCAGGGATTTCGCTCGTTTTGATATTACTACAACCGGCGGCGCACTTAAATCCCGCAACGTCGTATTTATTTCGCAGCTGGGACATTACTACCAGTTCGGACTGTTACCCATGGATATTAAAGGCAAGCCTATACCGCCTGATCCTGAAATCGAAAAAATATTCCGTTCAATTTTGACAACCATAAAATTCAATTGATATGAAGATTTCCGAACAGGTACAACAGCTCATCGAAGTGCTCGACCACGCTTCAGGCGATACATTAAGGAAAAGCAAAGACCTTGCGGCAATAATACAGGCCGGCATGGATTCCAATGACCCTGAGATCATCAACCGGATTATCTTTTCCGGAAAAACGATCTGGAACCTGTCCAAAAACCTAAAAAGAATAAATTCAGGCGCCGAAGGATTCGAACTGCTTGAAAAAGAGCTCATCAGGGCATTCGGTGAAATGGATAAATATCTGGCTGCTCTGTCAAATTCATTCAATGAAGATCTTAAACAGCGCTTTAATGATGTTTACCTTGCCAAAACACGCGGCGCCAAACTTAATACAATTGACCTCTCGCATGACCTTGCCATCCTTAAGGAGCTGCAAAGCAGGAACAGGAATCACTGAAACAGGAAAAGGGGATAACTATGAATTACTATTCCTGATTTTTTAAACTGTTTAAAATTATTAATAATTATCTTATTGTATATTAAGTTAATTGTAGCTATATTCCCTTACGGAAATTTAATGCCTGATAAAACGCGATTACAAAAAATTGAGATTTTAAATGATAGACAAAAAAGAACTGCGACATAAAGCTGAAGAATTGTTTCGTCAAGAAAATATCAATATAAGGGATTTAACCCCTGTTGAAATTAAAACCCTGGTAGAAGAATTAAGCATTCACAAAATTGAGCTGGAGCTTCAAAACACTGAGCTACAAAGTATTCAGCATTTACTTGATGAAGAAAAACAAAAATTCAGCGACCTGTATAATGATGCTCCTATTGCCTATCTTACTTTGGATAAAGAAGGCGATATATTAGAAATTAACAATACGGGAAAACAGTTTTTAGGACTTTACGAACCGCCCGGGGCTACAGGCCTCTTTAAATTTGTCCATCCGGAAGATCAGGATGATTATCATTTTTTTATTAATGCGCTCATGGAGAGCGATAAAAAGCTTACCGCCGATCTAAGGTTAATCAATAATACAAATAAGCAATTCAGGTGGTCCAGAATTGACGGCAAAACTGTTTTTAAGAATAATTCTCCTGTTTTCATAAAATTACTTATAAAAGATATTGATGATGTAAAAAAAGCTGAGAATAAAGTAGAAGAAAAAAACCGCTTTTTAAATAACATATTAGAATCCTTAACTCATCCGTTTTTTGTTATCAACGCTAAGAATCATAAGATAGAAATGGCTAATTCAGCCAGCAAGAAATACACTAAGGAGTTAAACTCATTTTGCTATATAATTACGGGGAATGAACAAGCTCCCTGCAAACGAAAAGAATATGATTGCCCTGTTGAACTGGTTAAATCAACCGGCAAGCCGGCAACGGTTAATCACAAAAATTACGATAAAGAAGCTAATGAATTGACCTATGAAATCCATGCATACCCTGTTTTTTCTGAAAGCGGCGAAATTGAAAAGATCATTGAATATACCATTGACATTACTTCAAAGTACGATGCAGATAAAAAGCTCATTCAATACAGGCTTATGCTCGAATCTGTTCTTGAGGCAATTCCTGTCAGGGTTTTTTGGAAAGATAAAGACCTGAACTACCTCGGCTGTAACAAGCTTTTCTACATGGACGCGGGGCTTAACAGCAGTGATGCAGTCATAGGCAAAAGCGATCACGAACTTCCCTGGAAAGTATTTGCCGATGATTTCAGAAAGCAGGATGCCGAAGTTATCAGTACCGGAAAATCTAAACTTAATTACGAAGAAAAGGTCAGTATAATTGACGGTTCGCAAATAGATGTACGAACAAGCAAAGTGCCTTTGCGTGATCAGGAGGGTAATATTTTAGGAGTATTGGGTATTTATGTTGATATCACAGACTTAAAAAAATACCAAAGCGATATTCAAAAACTCAACTCTGAGCTCGAGACGAGGGTCAGAGAGAGAACATACCTTATGGAAGATGCTCTAAACGAATTGAAATCTGAAATTGAAAGAAGGAAAACAATCGAGGAAGAACTTTCAAGGGCTAAATCAAAACTTGAAGGATCGCTTAATATCCAAAAGCGGCTGAATGATATGAGGTCTAACTTTGTGTCGATGGTCTCGCATGAGTACAGAAATCCACTAACTATGATCTTATCTTCGATTTATCTGCTCAAACGCTTTCATGAAACCGGCGATGAGGCTGAATTTAACAGTCATTTGGATAAAATACGTTCAGCAGTTAATTCCATGAACAGCATGCTGAATGATATCATCTTACTCGGTAAAGCTGAATCCTCCGATTTAAAAATCGTGAAAAAGCAGATAGACCTTAAAGAATATATTACTCTTATAGCTTCCGAAACCAGGTACCTGTTCAAAAATTCGCACGATATAACTTTAGAAACAATTGGCGATAGTTTCATCATTAACGCTGATGATTCTCTGCTGCAACATGTTATTAACAATCTTATTTCTAATGCTATTAAATATTCTCCCGATAAATCTACTGTAAGGATTAAAATTAAAGAAAAAAATGAAAACATCATTTTAGCGATAAAAGATGAAGGAATTGGCATAAAGCCGGAAGAACAGGAGTATTTATTCGAACAGTTTTACAGAGGATCAAATACAAGAGATAAAACCGGGACCGGCTTAGGTTTATACATTGTAAAAACTTTCGTCGAAAGGATGAAAGGAACTATAAAAGTAGAAAGCTCACTTGGCTTGGGCAGTGAATTCAAAGTAATTTTACCCAAACAGTAATTAAGCAAACAGCTATAATGGACTTAGAAAAACCGAATATTTTATTTGTAGATGATGAAGAGCAGATCCTTTGGGCATACAGAAAAAATTTCGCTCGTAAATATAATATTATAACAGCCTCAAGCGGCGAGGAAGCGCTTGAAATAGTCTCGAAAAACGACATTGCCGTAATAATCACAGATTACAACATGGGTGGTATAGACGGCGTAGAGCTGCTGTCAAGGCTCAGAGACATATCGCCGGATACCGTCAGGATGCTGATCACCGGTTATGCCGACCTTAAAACAGCCATGAAAGCCGTGAACGAAGGCTACATTTTCAGATTTTTGACAAAACCTGCTGACCTGGAGCTGCTGCTCCATGCCATTGAAGCCGCGCTTCAGCTATTCAGGCTTATCCGAAGCGAAAAAGAGCTGAACATGAAGCTTATGCAAGCTTACAGACAAATCGACGATGACTTAAAGGCCGCTGCTAAACTGCAGCAAAGTTTCCTGCCGGCTAAAAAGGAATGGATGGAACATTTTTCTTACGACTGGATATATTTCCCCAGTATTTACCTTTCCGGTGATACCTTTAATTTTTTTCGTTTAAACAAAGAAACCATGGCATTTTATATCATTGATGTTTCCGGCCACGGCATTTCAAGCTCCATTATGTCAATCAATCTAAGCCGGCTTTTAAATAATACAAACAGAAAAGACAATCCCCTGATAAAAAAGCAAAATGGAAAATACGAACCCGTATCACCTCCTGAAGTATTAACAGACCTCAATCAGCGTTATCTGACTGAAAGTTCCGTACAATACTTCACAATGGTTTACGGAATAATTAATGAAAATACGGGTGAGGTCAGGTATTCATGCGCCGGCCATCCCGCTCCCCTTTTTGAGTACGAAGGGCAAATATCCGGAAGGGAAATATCCTCCTTCCCTATCGGGATATTTAAAGCGGTAGAGTATGAAGAATATAAGGCAAAATTAAAAAAAGGCGGCCGCGTATTTATTTATTCTGATGGAGTCACCGAATGTGAAAATCCGGAAATGGTACGCTTCTCGGAAGCCGGGTTGAGAAGTGTTATTTCAGGCACTGACAGAATCAGCATCGGCCGGATATTAGAAAAACTTGTAAGTTCGCTTAATCATTGGCGCGGCAATGAAAAGTTCGAAGACGACATAACAGTACTGGTTTTTGAATACAATTAAAACAGTACCGGATTTTGAATATAGTAGAACCAGTACCGGGTTTTAAATATAACAACAGAAACGAATCAAGAATATTAGTGAATAAACCGCGGCCTTATGATATTTTCATATTCTTCATTCAGGATATAGTTTCAAACAAGAGTTCAGGATAGTTTCAAACAAGAGTTCAGGATATAGTTTCAAACAAGAATAAAATATCATGAAAAAAAGCAAGGATATTCAGAAAAATAGTGCCGAATTTAAGGAATCGGCCCATGCTAAAGAAGTAGAATTTCAAGGAGCGGAAAAATCTCGGGGATTTAATATAGTCGGTGTAGGCGCCTCTGCCGGAGGCCTGGAAGCGCTTGCAAGCTTTTTTGGCAGCATGCCCGCCAATACAGGTATGGCTTTTGTTGTTGTTCAGCACCTATCACCAGATTATAAAAGTCTAATGGTTGAACTTCTTTCCAGGCATACCAAAATGAATGTTTACCGCGCTGAAGACGGCATGGAAGTACAGCCTGATTCGGTTTATCTCATCCCGCCAAAGAAGAACATGACAATTTTCCACGGCAAATTATATCTAAGCGAACATTCTCATGATATGGGGCTAAATCTGCCGATCGACAAATTTTTAAGATCACTTGCCGAGGATATGGGCGAAAAATCCATCGCGGTAATCCTTTCCGGTACAGGCAGCGACGGTACGCTCGGTATTAGAGACATAAAGGGAGCCGGCGGAATGACCATGGCACAGGATGAAATAACAGCTAAATTCGACGGTATGCCCAAAAGCGCCGTTGCGACTGGTCTGGTTGATTTTGTCCTCCCTCCTGATAAAATGGCCGGACAACTCATTAATTACGCTAAACATCCCCTTGTATCAAGAAATGAGTCATCAGAGGAAATTTTCAAAGATAACAAGGACATTTATTCAAAAATTCTTGCTCTTATTAGATCGAGGACAGGCGCAGACTTTACTTTCTATAAATCGAGTACCATTGTCAGGAGAATTGAACGCAGGCTGAGCATTAACCAGATCAACCAGCTGGAGAATTATCACAAACTGCTCCAGAATTCAAACTCTGAAATCGATACTCTTTATAAGGAATTACTTATAGGAGTAACAAAATTTTTCCGCGACTGGGAAGTATTCATCACCATAAGGGATGAAATAATTCCCGATCTGATTCAATCGAAAAAGCCGGGCGGACAAATAAGAATATGGGTTGCAGGATGCTCCACCGGCGAGGAGGCATATACTCTGGCATTGCTTTTCAGGGATTACATGGATAGAATTGATGTAAACCGCGAACTGAAAATATTTGCTACAGATATTGACGAAGACTCTATCGAATTTGCTTCGGCGGGTATTTATCCTAATAGTATCATTGCGGATGTTCCTGAGGAACTGCTCCAAAAATATTTTACAAAGCAGGGGAATAATTACCATGTGAATGAGCAGATAAGACAGATGGTGATTTTTGCCAGACACAGCATAATCAAAGATCCGCCTTTTTCGAAGATGGACATGGTCAGCTGCCGCAATCTTTTGATTTACCTGCAGCCGATTCTGCAAAATAAAGTTCTTAAGGCTTTTAGCTTCTCTTTGCTTCAAAACGGGTATTTAGTTCTCGGTACAAGTGAATCAGCAGGCGAAATGGCAAGCAATTTTGTGACTATTAATAATAAGCTTAAAATATATCAAAGCAGACAAAAAGCCAGAAGTCAAAACTTAAATAATGTATTTACTCCGTCCTTTAAATTTGATAACAAATTGAAAATAAAAAAAAGCGGAAAGGCAATATCGGATAGAACAAATAATATCTCCGAAGAAGCAATCGATTCTATAGAAATTATTAACAGTCATCTTTTTAATAATTATGTTCCGCCCGCTATTGTTATTGATGAACATTCAACTATACTTCATGCATTCAATGACGCTAACAAATACCTCAGGCTGCCTAAGGGGGAAGTCAATCTTAACTTAATGAATATGATTCATCCCGAACTTTCTGTTGCCATTAGCACAGCAATCCATAAAGCAATTAAGGAAAAAAACCTTGTCAGGTATAGGAATCTTAATATTGAGATTGACGGCAGCAGGCAATTGGTGACTCTGACCATAAAATATATCGGCCAATATAAGAACAGTGACAACTGCCTGCTTGTAGTATTCGAAAAAGGCACTCAGCAGCTTAAACCCATTAGCAGAGAGGACGGTGATTCATCATTTGACGGCGATTCAGGCCAACGCATAGAAGACTTAGAACAGGAACTAAAGTATAATAAGGAAAACCTCCAAGCTACCCTTGAAGAACTTGAAACTTCAAATGAAGAGCTGCAAAGCACAAATGAAGAGCTTATTGCATCTAACGAGGAGCTGCAAACAACTAATGAGGAGCTGCAGTCAGTAAATGAAGAACTTTACACTGTTAATTCCGAATACCAGAGCAAAATTGACGAATTAACAGAACTTAATAATGACATCAATAACTGGTTCTTTATTACAGGTATAGGAACTGTTTTCCTCGATATGAACCTGAAAGTGCGGAAATTTACTGACCCAGTAACAGAGTTTATTAACCTTATCGATAGTGATATCGGAAGGCCGATAAAGCATATTTCATTAAACTTTGAATACGATAATTTTTTCAATGATATCGAGGAAGTGCTCCGGAACCTTAAATCAAAAGAACTTGAAGTAAAAAACAAAAATAATTCCTGGGTTCTGATAAAGCTTAGCCCCTACAGGACTACTGAAAACGCGGTGAAAGGTGTTGTGATTTCATTTGTTGATATAACAAGGCTTAAGAGTTACCAGGAGGAGATAATCAGAGAAAAAGATTTACTTATAAGAGTCCTGGAAAACAGCCCTTACGCCAAATTAATGATAGATAAAGACGGTTTTATTATTTTTTCCAATAATAAATCTGCAGAAATCCTGGGATTAAGCAAAGAAAACATTCAGCGAAAAAAATTCAATGATCCCGACTGGAGGATTAAAGATGCTGATGGCAATTTATTGCCGGAAGAGAAGCTGCCATTTAGACTTGTGATGGATAGCGGAAAACCTGTTTATAATGCAACTCATTATATCGAATGGCCTGACGGAAAGCAGGTAAAACTTTTAATCAACGGCGCTCCGGTATTTGATAAGGAAGGCAATGTAAACGGCGGAGTATTCAGTTTTTCCCAGGACCAAACTTAAAAATAATTTAATAAAATGTCAGATAATTCAGAAATAAGAAAAAAAGCAGAAAATATCCTCTCCGCTCGTAAAACAGGCACAGACTTCAGCTCTGAAAACCCGGACAGGATAATTCACGAGCTTCAGGTTCATCAGATTGAACTTGAACTTCAAAATGACGAGCTCAAGAGAACCCGTGATGAATTAAGTAAAATGGGCAACAAATATTTCGACCTCTTCGAGCTTGCTCCCGTGGGGTATTTATTACTTGATTATGAAGCCCGGATCAAAGAAATAAACATCAAAGCTTTGACGATTTTCGATTCTACCAAAGAAAAAATTTACAACAAAGAGCTCTACACTTTTATAGATTCGGCAAGCCAGGACAGCTTCTATCATTTCTTTCGAAAACTAAAAAATGATGGGATAAACGAAAATCTTGAAATTAAGATACAGTCGGGCGGTAATCATAAAACTATCATAATGCAGGGCCTGTTGTGGAAGAATTTCCCGGCGCAGGATCTCATAAAGCTTACCATTACAGACGTTACCAGGCGCAAATTGAATGAATTAGCCACTAACCGGTTTAAAACCTCCCTTGATTACGCGCTTGATAATATATTCCTGGTAGATACCGAAACCCATAAATTCCTCGATGTAAACGATGCTGTTATAAGGGATCTTGGTTACTCACGTGAGGAAATAATTAATAAAACCATAAGTGATATTACTGAAGATCTTTCACAAGAAGATGTAAAAGAGATAATTTCAAATCTCAGAGAGAACAAAATTAAATCCCGAAAATTACATTCCCGGCATATTAAAAAAAACGGAAACAGCATACCTGTGGAGATCATAGCCAGGCTTGCCGAAGCACAGGGAGAGGAAATCCTCATCTGTGTTGTAAGGGACAATTCCGATTACCTTGAAAAGGAGCAGCGCCTTCAGTTTCAGGCCGACCTGCTCAATGCCGTAGGTGAGTCAGTGATAGCCATTGATGAAAGCAGAAAAATAATCTTTTGGAATAAATTCGCCGAACAAAGTTTTGGTTATAACGCTAATGAAGTAACAGGCGCCGATATCCGGGATTTAGAAATCGGATTAATCAAACACGGCGATGACATTTGCGATAGGGTTAAATCCGATACTGAAGCACGGGAAATGTATCTGAAGAAAAATAACGGATCGGGCATAACAGCCTATGCCGCTTTTTCATCGGTAGTTTTCAAGGATAATACTCGGGGTATTATATGCACGATAAATGATATATCCGAGCTTAAAAAATCCCAGGTGCTGCTCAGGCAGCGCCAGGAAGAATACAAGCAGTTATTCGCCTCTATTCCGATAGGTATTTACAGAGCACTGCCTTCGGGTGAAATAATTAAAGCCAATCCCGCTTTCGCGAAAATGCTGGGCTATGAAAATCCGGAAGAAATTGAAAACCTGAATATAAGCGCTTTTGACAGGCTTGAACCATCTGAAAGAGAAGTAAAAGTCAACAGACTTTTGGAAAAAGGCAGCATCATCGGCAGCGAAACCCTATGGAGAAAAAAAGACGGAACCGGATTTTACGTACGAGAAAATGCAAAAGCCATTTACGATGACAGCCTGAATATCATCCATTACGAAGGAACCGTAGAAAACATCAATGACCGAAAGCATGCCGAAATAGCTCTTAAACAATCCGAAGAAAGGTTCCGCAGCATAATCGAAAAAACACCCGTCGGGATGTGCATAACCAATTCACAGGGCAATTTTGAATACGTTAACAAAGCATATTGTGATATTTACCGCTATACACCCGAAGAACTGCTTGGCAGGCATTTTTCGGTTGTTGCAGGCGATTCTAACAAAGAGATACTCAAAAAGCTGCATGATGATTTTATCGGCGGCAATAATGAAGTGCGCGGTGAATGGGAAGTGGTTAGCAAAGACGGCAAAAAGCTATCTATCATAGCAGATGCCGCGCTTATCCACGGAGCGGACGGCGAGAACAAAAAAGCCACTTTCGTTATCGATATAACCAACCAGAAAGTAGCCCAAAAAGCTCTAAAGGATAGTGAGGAAAGATTCAGAACCCTCTTTGAGGACAGCCCGGTCGGGATCAATATGATAGAAATGGAGGCAATGCGGTTCATCCGAATGAACAACGCCTTCATAGAAATGACGGGATATAATGAAATAGAGTTAAGCAGGCTCACGGTTTATGACATAACCCACCCCGACAATATTCATGAGCTCTACTCAAATATGAAAGATCTCAGGGATAATCAATCAGGAATGTTTTCGCTGGAAATGAAGATAATCCGTAAAACAGGAGATATAATTTGGATAAATCTCAGTGTGTCACTTGTTTTTGATGAAAATTCCGTTCCTGTTTACGGCATAACGGTAGCTGAGAACATAACCAAACGCAGGCAGACAGAAGAAGCATTCCGTAAGAGTGAAGAAAGATTCAGGCGGCTTGCCGAAAACGCCCGGGATATGATCTTCCGCCTAAGCCTCAAACCAAATATTCAGTATGAATATCTAAGCTCGGCGTCTGCTGAAATTCTCGGATATCTTCCGGAAGAATTTTACCTCGATCCTCATTTGATCGAAAGCTGTGTACATCATGAAGATTTAAAGATATTAGCCAAAGCCGCGGACTTCAACTACAGCTCCTTCGAACCTGTGAACTTACGGATGACCCGCCAGGATGGCAGGCAGGTATGGATTGAGAAAAGATTTACTCCCGTCAGCGATCCTGAGTTTGGCGTTATAGCCATAGAGGGTGTCGCCCGTGATATTACCGAGAGCAAAATGAATGAAGACTTCCAGAAAGGTGTAAACGAAGTACTGGAGATGATTGCGCTTGGTAAATCTCTTCAACAGACATTAGAGCGCCTTGCGCATGTTATCGAAGATCAGGATGAAGACATAGCCTGCTCTATCCTGCTTGCCGACAAAAAATCCGGCTACCTGAAATGCATAGCCGCGCCAAGCCTTCCTGAAACGTTTAACCGGTTTACATGCAATGTGAACATTAATGTAAGCAGCGACGCTTCTGTAGAGGCAATGACCAAAAACCGGCCGGTTATAGTGGAGGATGTTCAGGATAATGAGCTCTATTCAGGTATGCACGGCATAATGAAGGAGCTTGACATCAATTCGAGCTGGGTCATGCCCATTTATACTTCAGAAAATCATAAACTCGGGACTGTTAATTTTTATTTAAAGAAAAACAGGACTCCCGACCACAGAGGCATGCGCCTTTTGCAGGCAGCCTCGCATATAGCCGGGATAGCCATTGAAAGAAAAAATTCTGAACGGCTGCTGCTTAAGGCAAAAGAAGCCGCCGAGCTGGCTAACCGCGCCAAAAGTGAATTCCTGGCGAACATGAGCCATGAGATAAGAACTCCCATGAACGCCATACTGGGATTCGCGGAACTGCTCAGAGAATACAATCTTCAGGACGAAAGGCTCAGTGAATACGTCAGAGGTATCGCGGTAAGCGGTAAAAACCTGCTCAATTTGATCAACGATATACTCGATCTTTCAAAAATTGAATCCGGCAAAATGGATATCAATTATGAGCCGGTCAATCTCGATAATATATATACAGAACTGCAGCAGATTTTTTCTCTAAAAGTACAAAAAAAAGGTATCGACCTAAGGATCAATCATCCCGAAGATATACCAAAAAAGCTTTTCCTGGATGAAGTAAGAATCAGACAGGTACTTTTTAACCTGGTCGGCAATGCCGTTAAATTCACCGAAAAAGGGTATGTCGAACTCGAAACCAATGTCAAATTAATTGAAAATACTCCCGGTAAATATGAGCTTATATTCAGGATAAAAGATACCGGTATCGGAATTCCGGAAAACCAGCAAAATGAAATTTTCGAACCATTCAGGCAGCGTGAAGGCCAAAGCGTAAGAAAATACGGCGGAACCGGCCTTGGCTTAACAATTACCAGAAGGCTTGTCGAAATGATGGGAGGCACAATTTCTTTGAAAAGCTCTCCCGGAAGCGGTTCCGTTTTTACAGTTAAATTAGATGATATACAGGTACAGGATGCTATAGAAGAAAGGACTTTTTCAGAAATCAGGTTCGATATCGATTCTTTGGATTTCTATCCCGCTAAAGTACTGCTGGCCGAGGATATTGACTCTAACCGAATTGTCATGACAGGTTTTCTGGAGAATTATAATCTCGAACTTTTTACCGTTGAAAACGGAAAAGACGCGGTGGAAAAAGCCGTGGATATCGAACCCGATATTGTTATTATGGATCTGCAAATGCCTGTTATGGACGGGAAAGAAGCCTCGCGTTTAATTAAGAAACAGTTACCCGGAATACCCATTATTGCCCTGACAGCGGCTTCATACAATCAATCCGAACAGGAAGGCCTTTTTGATGGTTATTTGAGAAAACCGGCCAGGAAAAAAGATCTGATACTTGAACTCGCGAAATTCCTGAAAACTTTGACAATAAAATCCGAAAGCACAGAGAAAATTTTATTTGAAAGCGAAAACGTAAAAATAAGTAGTGAATCAGTTTATTATTTCGAAAAGGTTATCATTCCTAAATGGGAAGAAGCAAGCAGTTCATTGATAATTGATAATATAAAAGATTTGGCCGAAGACCTTATTGAATTTTCTGGACAACATAATGTAGGTTTTGTCAGAGATTATGGAGTAAAGCTGAAAAGCCTGACTATGAATTTTGATATAGAAGGTATACTCAGATTATTGCCCGAATTCACCTTACTTACTGAAAAACTTAAGAATAGCTAATGCTTTTGGTTAATTCTCAACTCTTTTTTTTAAATTTGTTAAGAATATAAACTTAACGGAATAAAAATGAGAACGATATACAGCACCGACATTAAATCATTAAAATTATTAAACAAAGGAAAAGTAAGAGATATATACGAAAGCGGCAGCAACCTGCTCATAGTAGCTACTGACAGGATATCCGCGTTCGATGTTATAATGAATCAGCCTGTACCGGGAAAGGGTATTATTCTGACAAAGATTTCAGAATTTTGGTTCAATAAGCTATCCGGTATAATACCCAATCACCAGATCACTACAGACCTGAATAAATTTCCTGCGGAATGTAAGCCCTATGCCGATGAACTGGAAGGGCGCTCAATGCTGGTAAAGAAATGCCGGCCTCTGCCTGTTGAATTTGTAGTTCGGGGATATATTACCGGCTCAGGATGGAAAGAATATAAAAAGAATGGAACTGTATGCGGCATAAAACTTCCCGCCGGCCTTAAAGAATTTGAAAGACTGCCGGAACCTGTTTTCACTCCGGCTACAAAAGCCGCCGAAGGCCATGATGAAAATATCGGCTATGAGCAATACGCGGAAATAATCGGCGAGCCCCTGGCCACAAAACTGAAAGATAAAACAATTGAGCTTTACAAATTCGGCGCGGATTACCTAAAGGAAAGGGGAATAATTCTGGCGGATACAAAATTTGAATTCGGACTGGATGAAGCCGGAGCACCCTTATTAATCGACGAAGCGCTTACACCTGATTCATCGCGTTTCTGGCTGAAGGAAAATTACGCTCCCGGCAAGCCGCAGTATAACTTTGATAAACAGGTGCTAAGAGATTACCTTGAAACTATCGAATGGAATAAAAAACCTCCGGCGCCCGAACTGCCGGATGAAGTTATCCATTTTACATATACAAAATACAAAGAAGCATTAGACAGAATAATCAAATAATATGGCACAAATAGATATATCCCTGGAAAAGCCCGTAAGCGATTATTTCGACTGGGGTACTTTTCTTATTGTATTAGCCCTAACAGGAATAGGCCTGCTGTCCATATACAGCGCGACCTACGATTCCATTATGGAAGTATTTTTTTATAAGCAGATGATCTCGGCAGCTATAGGTATGAGCGCCATGTTTATAATCACATTTTTACCGGAACGGTGGCTGCGGTTCAGCTCCTACGGGGTTTATATAATAAGCATCATGCTTCTTGGAGCCGTATTTCTTATAGGAGTGGAAAGCCACGGCACAAAGGGCTGGCTGCGATTCGGCGGGATGTCGCTTCAGCCCGCGGAAGTTGCTAAATTCGGTGTGCTTCTGCTGATAGCAAGGCATCTTTCCCTTAAAGGTACTGATATACGCACTCTGCGAGATCTGGCTATTACAATTGTTATTGTGGGTATTCCTGCGCTAATGATCGCAAGGCAGCCGGATTTCGGCTCGGCTACAGTGTTTATGGCTCTTCTTTTCGGAACGCTTTACTGGAGCGGTTTCGAAACATTTATACTTTTTTTTATTGTTACGCTCCCGGCCATAGTTATCGCTTCTTTAAAGGGCAGTGTGTACTACATAGCGATTGTGACTATTCTGTCGCTTATCGCATTCCTTTTCAGAAGGCATGTTGTATTTACCATTGCGGCAATAACCATATTCATCGGTGTGGGGTACGGGGCACCCATAATTTACGATAATATGATGAGCCACCAGAAATCCAGGATAGAGACATTCCTTAATCCCGGCTCTAATCCTCTTGGCAGCGGCTATAACGTTATCCAGTCAATTATGGCGGTCGGCAGCGGCGGCCTTGGAGGTAAAGGTTATCTGCAGGGCACACAAACGCAGCTGCGCTATATTCCCATGCAATGGACAGACTTTATTTTCTCAGTTCCAACAGAAGAATTTGGTTTTATCGGCGGAGTAATTGTTATTCTATTACATCTAGGATTTATCCTACGGGCGATAAAAATAGCCTATGAAGTAGAAAGTAAGTTCTACTCACTCATTGCCGCCGGGGTGGCATCAATCTTCCTTTACCATATAGTTATTAACATAGGAATGGCAATCGGGCTTATGCCTGTTATGGGGATACCTCTGCCCTTTATGAGCTATGGCGGAACTTCATTAATAATAAATATGGCCTTTGCAGGTTTATTACTTAACGCATACAGAAATAATAAACGAGGCCGGAGCTACTGATGTATAATATCGTGTTTTCCATGGGCGACCCGAATGGGGTAGGAATAGAGGTTCTTGTTAAAGCCCTCGATCGTTTTGATAAAGAAAGTGATATAAACAGGGAAGTAAAATTCACCCTGGCAGCTAATCCGGATACCCTCATTCAATACATTAAAGCTATGAACCTGCCTGCTGAGCCCGGTTCAAATAAGTTAAGAATCGGAAAAACCGAAGTAGATATACTTCCATGCAGCCAATACAGCGTACCCGAATTCGGCCTAACTTCCGGCAAAGCAGGCGCCCTTGCCGCCGAAGCAGTTGGCAAGGCTTTGAATGCCACTATAGACGGCACTTATGACGCTCTGGTAACAATGCCTGTATCCAAAAAGGCGCTTTATCTCGCGGGCTGGCGCTTCCCCGGCCACACAGAAATGCTGGCCGACCGCTGCGGAGTAAAAAAGCCGCTCATGCTGCTCTGCACAAAATCTATCAGGGTAGCGCTTGTAACCATACATTCCGCCATAAAAGACCTGACTTATGAGATCACTAAAAGCCGCATAATCCATACCGCCACTGTATTCGATCACAGCCTGAAGAGGGATTTCGGCTTAGAAAGGCCAAAAATAGCCGTGCTCGGGCTTAACCCTCACGCCGGTGAACAGGGAAGCATAGGCCGCGAGGATGAAGACATAGTAGCTCCGGCAATACAATTGCTTAAAATGCGCGGCATAATCGCCGACGGCCCCCACCCGTCTGACGGCTTTTTTGCTCACGGCGCGTATAAAAACTATGACGGCATACTGGCCATGTACCACGACCAGGGCCTAATCCCCTTAAAAATTCTTGCCAATGGCGGCGGCATTAACTTTACTGCCGGCCTGCCAATTGTTAGGACTTCACCTGATCATGGAACCGCCTTCGCGATTGCCGGAAAGAATATTGCTTCGGAAAAAAGCACAACCGAAGCAATTGAAATGGCAATTGAAGTGATAAGCAACCGGAGAAATTCACCTATTGCATAGTCATTAAAATAAGCATTTTCCACAATCGTATTTGTTAAAGATTAATAATTATTAATAAATGCGAGCCTCTATATGTCAGTATTGACTATTACCGTTAACCCGGCAATCGATATCAGCACCAATTTAGACCATGTAGCCCCGGAGATCAAGCTACGCTGCGAGAGGCCCGGATATGACCCCGGCGGTGGCGGCATAAATGTAAGCCGGGTGCTCAGCAGGCTCGGCGTGGATACAACAGCTATATTCCCTATCGGAGGTGAAACAGGCGGGTACCTGGAAAAGCTCGTCAGGGATGAAGGAATTAGTACTGTCACTATCCCTTATGATGGCAGAACGCGCCAGAATTTTTCGGCGGGAGAGCGATCAAGCGGCAATCAGTACAGGTTTGGAATGCCCGGCGAACCGTTAGCCGATGACGTCTGGCAGCAGATACTCGACAGGATAACAACTCTGAAAAAAAAGCCGGAATATATTGTCGGCAGCGGAAGCCTACCCCCCGGTGTACCGGATGATTTTTACAATATGCTGGCAGATATAGGCAAAGATATTGGCGCGAAAGTTATCATAGATACATCCGGCAAACCGCTCAAAAGAGCCGTTGAAAGCGGTGTCTTTCTGCTTAAGCCGAATATCCGGGAGCTAAGAGATCTGACCGGGCGCGAAATTGAGAATGAAGATGAACAGGAAAGCACTGCACAAGAACTTCTTAAGTCCGGGAAATGCGAAGCTATAGTACTATCGCTTGGAGCTGCTGGCGTGCTGTTTGTCACTAAAAGCGGCCATGAAAGGCTCCGGGCGCCTTCAGTCAGCATCAAGAGTAAGATTGGCGCCGGCGACAGTACCGTTGCCGGTATTATTTACGGATTAATCAAAGAAAATGACCTGGCCAAAGCTGTACGCATGGGTATAGCCGCGGGCGCCGCCGCAGTGATGACGCCGGGCAGCCAACTTGCCTGTAAGGATGATATCTTAAGGCTCTATGAATTAATTATCAAAAAAAGAATATAAGGAGATGTATGAAGATAGTAGTATTTGAAATAGGGCAGGATTGGGAAATTGATGCTTTCGGCGAATTGGAAAAAGAGCATGAGCTTGTATTCACAAAGAAAGAACTCACTGAAAAAAATGCTGAAGAATACAAAGACGCCGAAATCATTACTACTTTTATTTACTCAAAGTTAGGCGAGGACATTCTCAAAAAAATGCCCGGTCTTAAAATGATAGCTACCCGCTCTACGGGATATGACCACATAGATAAAGAGTATTGTGAAAAAAAAGGCATAATCGCAGCCAATGTTCCCTCTTATGGCAACCATACTGTTGCAGAATATACTTTTTCTCTGATCCTTAATATAAGCAGAAATCTGTGTAAAGCAGTTGAACGTACTGACAGGGGAGATTTTTCAGTACGTGATCTTGAAGGCTTTGACCTTTTCGAAAAAACCATTGGCGTGATCGGCACAGGTGATATTGGCATGAATGTTATCCGTATAGCAAAAGGCTTCGGCATGAATGTACTTGGATATGACATTTATCCTAAAGAAGAGCTTGCCGAAGAGATCGGCTTTAAATACGTGGATAAAAATGAGCTAATTAGAAATTCCGATATTATCACGCTGCATATACCGGAAACAAAGGAAAACCGGGATTTTATTGCTAAAGAAGAATTTGATATAATGAAGGACGCTGTAGTACTAATCAATACTTCACGCGGCGCAATAGTAAGCGTCAAAGACCTTCTGCGCGCCATAGAGAAAGGAAAAGTGGCAGCCGCCGGAGTGGATGTGCTGCCCGAAGAAGATTACACACGTGAAGACAACGAAATGATCAATTCGATTTTTGATAAAAAAGCTAATCAGGAAGCTTTGCTGGCTAATCATATACTTCTAAGGCTGAATAATGTTTTCATTACTCCTCATGTGGCATATAATACAAAGGAAGCCACACAAAGGATCATTAAATCAACACTCGAGAACATTCACAGCTTCGCGAAAGGCGATCCGGCAAATGTTGTTATTGGCGGCGAATAATATTAACAAAAATTGGTCATTGCATGAAACACCAGATACGTCAAAATAAAGCTACAAAGCAGTGGGTAATATATTCACCCGCCAGGGGGCTGAGGCCTGATGATTTCATTAAAGGCAAGCAAAAAGGCGCAATACCCGATTTCGAGGAAAACTGCCCCTTCTGTATGGGTAATGAATCACTTTTGCCTGAAATCAAGTATGAATATATAGATAGTGACGGTAATTGGCTTACCAGGTCTGTGCCTAATAAATTCCCTGCGCTTAGCCCGGATAAAACAAATGAAAGAAGGCAGGAAGGAATTTACCTGACAATGCAGGGCTACGGCATACACGAAGTCGTTATTGAAACTCCTAAGCACAACAGGAATTTTCCCCGAATGAATATCGATGAAGTGGAGGCGGTAGTTAACACCTACTTTCGGAGATACACAGCGCTTATGGAAGACAACCACAACATGAGCGCCATAATTTTCCGGAATCACGGCCCAGGCGCCGGGACTTCGCTGGAGCACCCGCATTCGCAGATATTGGTCACAGGCATAGTACCCGGCGATGTACGCTACCGCGAAGAGGAAGCCCAGAAGTATTATGATGAGTGGGGAAGCTGCGTATTCTGCGATATGATCGCTCATGAACTGGAAACAGGGCTGCGAGTCATCTTTGAAAATGAAACTTTCATGGCTATTGTGCCTTACGCCGCTGAAGTCCCGTACGAAGTATGGATTATGCCAAAAAGGCACCAGGCTGACTTTGGAGAGATAAAGCAGGAAGAGATTAACGACATGGCTCAGGCGCTTAAACATGTGCTCACTGTCATATACTTTAAATTGAATGACCCGGATTATAATTATGTGATTTACTCCGCGGCCAGATATAAAACCGGCGAGCCGCAGCTTCACTGGTACCTGAAAATAAGACCGCGGCTGACAACTCGTGCCGGATTTGAGATCGGCTCGGGATTATCAATCAATCCTTCATTTCCGGAAAGAGACGCTGAATTTTTACGCGATTAGCCGGTAATTAATAAAATTTTTTAATCAGGATTAAAAATGAAAATTCTTAAAATTATTATAGCAACGGTGATAAGCATGGCAGTCATTATATTTGTCTTATGCATGTTCTTTTCGTGCGGTTTCCTGGCAGGTATGGTACCCACATCAACTACAGCGGAAGAAGGCATTTCTCAGATCAGCCTTCCCGATGGCTTTAAGATAGAAGTATATGCCGCGAATGTACCCAATGCCAGATCGATGGTTCTCAGCGAAACGGGGGTACTTTATGTTGGCACCCGCCCGGAAGGAAAAGTGTACGCGGTAGTCGATGAAGATAATGATTACAAAGCCGACAAGGTTTATGTGATAGCTAAGGGATTAAACAATCCCAACGGTGTTGACATAAAAGACGGCGATCTCTACGTTGCAGAAATAAACAGAATACTCAGATTCAATGATATAGATAACAATTACAAAAAAAATCCAAATTATGATGTTGTTTATGATAAATACCCCACTGACCAGCATCACGGATGGAAATTTATAAAGTTCGGGCCTGACGGCAGGCTATATGTACCGGTTGGCGCGCCATGCAATGCCTGCCTGGAAGAAGATGAGATCTATGCTACAATCACAAGGCTGAATGAAGATTTCTCAGATGTAGAGATATTTGCTCAAGGAGTGCGAAATACCGTGGGATTTGACTGGAATCCCAAAACGGAAGTGCTGTGGTTCACTGATAACGGCCGCGACTGGATGGGCGACAACAAACCGCCTGATGAACTGAACCGCGCCCCTGAAAAAGGCCTGCATTTCGGATTTCCTTATTGCCATGGTTTTGATGTTCCCGATGATGAACATACCGACAGGAGCTGCGATGAATTCGAAGCTCCGGAAGTGGCTCTGGGGCCGCATGTGGCAGCCCTGGGGATGGAATTTTATGAAGGGGATATGTTCCCGGAAAAATACCGCGGCGGTATATTTATAGCTGAGCACGGTTCATGGAACCGGACGGTACCGATCGGCTATAGGATCACCTATGTGCCCGTGGATAACGGCCAGGCAGGTGATTTCGAAGTATTCGCCGACGGCTGGCTGCAGGAAGGCGGCGCCTGGGGCAGGCCCGTGGATGTGGAACTAATGCCCGACGGCTCAATGCTAATATCCGATGATAAGGGCGGTTCGATATTCAGGATATATTATTCCAAGTAAAAATTCTATGATTTTAATAATCAGTTAACGGTGGTGATATGAAAAAAGCGCTTTTAATAATATTGATATTGTTTACTGCTCTTCCGGCTTGGCCGGCGGAAGGAATAATCAAAAAGAAATGCAAAAAGAGTCTGCCGGAAGTTACTGAAATTGTCTTACATGAAATTAATGAGCATGACACACTCAAACTGCGTGAGAGGTATGATCCCATGGCCGGCGGCAGTGTTGATGAAGTCGATGCTCCGGTTTTCAGAGTGGTTCAGTTTGATTACCCTGAATTTACTATGGCCATTTTAGAATCGGATCCCGTTTTCGCGCTCGATATGCCCATGAAATTTGTGATCTGGCAGGATAAAGATGGTAACATATGGATAAGCGCTAATGACCCGGAATACCTGACGCGCAGGTATGCACTTGACATTTACAGAGATGAGATGATGAATATCAAAAGAAAAATTGAAACAATAATCGATAAAGCAAGCAAATAAAGTAGGATTTATAAATGGACAGGTTTTATTACAACTGGATAAAAGATACTTTCTTTGCCAATGAATATCTTGGTAATATGGTTATCGACTACGCTTTTTTTCTTCTGCTATTTATTTTCGGAATAATCGCTTTAAAAATAGCAAGAAGAATCACACTTAAAATTTCCGGGAAATTATTAAAAAAACGCGACCCGCTTTTTTATGATTATATTGATAATGTCTCTAAAAAATACATCGCCCCCATGGAATATCTGGCGGCATTTTATTTTTCATTTAAAACTCTTTCTCTTAATTCAAAGCTGGAAAGCGTCATAGACGTTTCCGCTTTAATAGTACTCACAATTTTTCTGGTTCTGTTCCTGATCGCTTTAATAGATTTTCTTGTAAGAAAATATATAGCGAAACAAGATGACAGCCCGCGCAGACTGATTTATAAAAGCCTCAGGCCGGCTATTGGTATAGCAATGTGGACCCTGGGCCTGGTCTTTCTGCTAAGTAATCTTGGCTTTGAGATATCAGCGCTGATAGCCGCTTTAGGGGTTGGCGGTATTGCTATCGCCCTGGCGGCACAGGCAGTGCTGGGCGATTTATTCAGCTATATGGTCATTGTCATGGATAAACCTTTCGAACTGGGAGATTTCATCATTGTCGGTGATTTTCTCGGCGTAGTAGAGCATGTGGGTATCAAGACAACAAAGATACGCAGCCTCGGCGGCGAGCAGCTTATTTTTGCTAATTCCGACCTTACAAGTTCAAGGATAAGAAATTACAAACGAATGGAAATGAGAAGGGTGCTCTTCCAGTTCGGTGTGTTATACCAGACACCCGCTGAAAAAGTTAAGCTCATTCCCGAATGGATAAAAACTATGATCGAATCGATCGATGATACCAAATTCGACCGCGCTCATTTCCATAAATATGGAGACTACAGCCTGAATTATGAAGTAGTCTATTATATTCAGGGAAATGATTACAACAAATACATGGATATCCAGCAGGAAATCAATTTTCAAATGTTTGATAAGTTCGAATCAGAAGGCGTCGAATTTGCCTTCCCGACTCGCACACTGCTTTTCGATAACAAGCACGACGACGCGATTAAATCATTCACTGAGCTTACTGATAGAGTTAAAGCAAGCTATGACGGCAATGGTAAGGGAGGCGAAAGCAATGACAGCAATGATAAAAAAAGCAGTGGCCCTAAGCCTAAAAATAAATGATCGAAGCAATTATCATAACCGCCTTTAAAAGTGAAATTATAATATTTCCGGCCCTAGCACCGGATTTTGTATTTAAGTTTTATTCCTGATCTTTTTAACTATATTGGCAAAAATTCCCGGGTATTGCGGAATTGACATCAAAGGCCATAACCTTAATGCCATTTTTGATCTTAACGGTATATCTGTATAATTATTAAGAAATTCTCTTAAATGGCCATGAGCAATCCGGCGGGCATCGAAAATATTTACCTTGCTGCCCCGGATTGTCGTGTTTGGCTGGTCATAGTAATTTACCAGCTTTTCTTTTACTAACGCGAAATCCGAGTAGAGGGCTGTTTTCATCCACAAAGCATAATCTTCATTCAATTTAAATTCGGGGAAGCCGCCAATTTTTCTGAAGAGTTTTATATCAATTACAACCGACTGGATTATGATCAGATTACCGTAGAACAAATCGGAGAGTTTAATTCTGTCATATGGCCAATAGAGAAAATCACGGGTTTTATTTTCATTTAAAAAAACCCTGTTTGCATTAGTCGATGAAGCGAGAAGCCCTGTTCTTTGCAGCTTATCAAGCTGAAGCTCAAGTTTGCCGGAAATCCATTCGTCATCACTGTCGAGAAAAGCCAGATACTGGCCGCTTGCTTTTTCGGCGGCTATGTTTCTCATTTTAGATGGCAATCCGGCATGTTCATTTTTCAGGAATTTGATCCTGTCATCATTAAAAGAATTAATAACTTCTTCTGTGCTATCCGTTGAGCCGTCATCCGAAATGAGAATTTCCTGGTTCTCGTGTGATTGAGCCAGCGCTGAAGATATTGCCCGGCCTATAATATGCGCTCTGTTATATGTCGGTATTATGGTAGATACTTTAATATCTTTTATGTTTTTCATTTAATCTTTGCCCAGGTATTTTTTTGAAATAAGGCTCTTCAGCAAATAGACGGAATACCTGGGATATTTGGTGAAAATCCATATCAGAGGCCTTATCTTTTGCAGTTTAAAGGCTTCTTTCTCGCCGAGTATTTCCCTGAAAGCTTCGAATTTCTGTCTGTCATGTTCAGGACGCATCTCAGGCCTGGAGCTTACCCCGCTGAAATCAAACACCGATAAAGGATAAGAAATATGCCTGTAAGGCAGTTTTAATTCATATATTATTTTTAAAAAAAAATGATAATCGGCAGTTATCGGGTACCTGAGATCGAAAAGGCCTGTTTTCCCGAACAGACTTCTTTTTATCAGTGCAGCCTGGTGAGGTATGGTATCGGAGAACATGTAATGCTTTTTTATCTTACCTGGGTATTCTCTACGCATGGTAAATCCATTTGGAAGCTTGACAAGCATATCACCGTAAACAATAGCTTCATCGAATTCGAACGACATGAATTCCTCGAGTGATTTTTCTTTCAAAAGCCTGTCTCCGCCGTTTACGAAAAGCAGGTAATTGCCTTCAGCCATCTTAATGCCTTTGTTTTGCGCGTCAAATACGCCTTCGTCAGGCTCGCTTACGAACTTATCAATTTTAACCCTGTATTCTTCGATTATCTCCCGGCTGACATCAGTTGATCCGCCGTCAATTACTATATATTCAAAATCCCTGTAAGTCTGTGAAATTACACTTTCAATTGTTTCCCGTATAATTCCACCGCCGTTATAATTTATTGTTATTATGCTGAGTTCAGGCAATATCGAATCTGCTCCTGATATTATCCGCGACGTATTCTATCTGCTCATTCGAAATTTCAGGATATATGGGCAATGTAAGATTGCAATCCGCCATTTTTTCTGTTTCGGGGAAATCGCCCTTTTTATAGCCGAGATGCCCATAAGCCTTTTGCAAATGCACGGGCACGGGGTAGTGCATTCCGGTAGCTATACCTTTGCTGTTAAGATGCTCAGCCATTTTATCCCTTTCTTTCTTCGTTTCAAATCCGATCTGATAAAGGTGGTAGACATGATAAGCATATTTCTGCTCGGTATAAAGCCTGAGCCCTGCTATATCTTTAAGCAGCGAGTCATAGAGCTTTGCGGCCCCGCGGCGCTTTTCGTTCCATTCATCTATATATTTGAGTTTCACATTAAGTACCGCGGCCTGAATTCCATCCATTCTGCAGTTATATCCGATGAATTCATGCAGATGCTTTTCCCTTTGTCCGTGATTGCGGAGCATTTTAATCCTTTCGTCGAGTTCCGGGTCATTTGTTACAATCGCGCCGCCTTCACCGTATGCGCCGAGATTTTTCCCGGGGTAATAGCTAAAGCATGCAGCATCGCCGAATGTGCCGCATTTATGGCCATTATACTTGCTGCCGTGTGCCTGGGCTGCATCTTCAAGAAGTTTAAGGCCGTGCTTTTTTGCGATTTTTAATATTGGTTCGAGTTCGGCGCTCTGCCCACAGAGATGAACCGGAATTATGGCCTTCGTATTGTCTGTGATCTTCTCTTCGATCTTATCGGGATCAATGTTCAGGTTAAGGGGATCGATATCCGCGAAAACCGGTTTAGCTCCGGTATAACTGATCGCCCAGCAAGTGGCGATGAATGTATTCGGCGCGGTGATGACTTCATCCCCTTTACCAATACCCAGCGCCAGCAATGCAAGGTGTAGAGCGGATGTGCCGCTGTTAACTCCCGTGCAGTAATTTGTGCCTATGTAATCAGCGTATTTTTTTTCAAATAGCTCTGTTTCGGGGCCGCCTGCGAAAGCCGTTCTATCGATAACTGATTGAATCGCGGGGCCAATCTCATCCTTAATGGAATCATACTGCGCTTTTAAGTCTATAAATGGTATTTTCATAATTTTCTGATATTATCTTTTAAAATTGCCGTATTTATTTGTGTGCTCCCATTCACTGCAAAGGTTAAGAACACCGCGGAATATCCCGTAAAGGTAATCCAGCTCAGCTTTACCGAGATTTTGATGAACCGGCAGGCCGATTATATTTTCATTCTCATCATAGCTGTGTTCAACAAAAAATTCTTTTAGCTTTTCGTGGTATCTGTGATTTTCATTGTGCCTGAATCTGAAGGTGTATTTCAATATAGCGCTATCCGGCTCGGGCTCAATATCTTCAATAAAAAAATATTTTTTCAGATAATTATAATTATTCTGCCTTTTAGCTCTAATAACATCTATTTTATCCAATTCATTACAGATAGCCGTGAAAGTCAGTTCCCTTTTAAAAAGGTCCAGACAGGAGTACTTATTCCACATATCCTCATCGCTTATTGCTATACCGAAGGCCAGCGCCCCGAATTGAACAGGGAATATTTTGGTTAAATCAATATAGCTTTCCGCATTGACTTCGGGGAAAGAGAAGGTTGAATCTTCATATTCAAGGCCGTTCATTTTAAGCGCTTTTTCCGCAAAGTAAGCATTCGGAAAAAAGGTGATCTTATCGGTTCCCGAAATTTCCTTAAGCTTTTTCATACATTTTTTGGCTTTGGGCTTATCCCTTTCGTATGTCAGATCGCTTTCCTGAAAGGGATTCATCCGAATAATCGGCATAAGCGCCGGCTTGTTGAAGATCACCGGATAGGAAAAGACTTTCCATTTCTCGAAGAACCTGTACAGAGAAGGCCTGTAAGAAACTCCAACATCTATGTATTTAAAGCGTGATTCCGCGAAGTAATTAACACAGTGCCAGAGAAGATAATCCTGTACGCGCAGCTTCTTGCCTTCTTTATTTCCCGCGAGATTATTCAGGAAAAGGTGGTTTCCGACCGGCAGCAAAATGCAGGCGCCAAGGGGTACATTCTTATCATTATACGCAATGAACATGTGCTCTTCATTGCTGAGCGTGCCGGGCATATTAGGATCTTCAGGATCATACCACATTTTACGCAGGATATCAATATCATCTTTATTACCCTGAACCTTTTCAATTTTAATCTTATTGCGTTCAGCTTTTGAGATATTCTTCTTAACAGAATACGGTATTTTTTCAAATACTTCATCTGGCCGGCATGGCAGCCCGCAACCTTCATGTATGTAATCCTTGCTGATATATCCGCTCATAATTACATCTCTATCCTGATCTTTTCGCCGCCGCGTTTTATCGATTCATTGGCCGCTTCAAGTATTTTTACAACATATAGCCCTGATTCGCCGGGTGTATCGGTCTTTTTATTGTTTTTTATGGAATCATAGAAATGGTCACATTCCACTTCAAGGGCTTCGTCATTTCTTATTGCCGGTGAAAACATATCACCCGTCCTGTACTGGATCAGCGTTTCGTAAATATCTTCATGATTTTCAACATTTACGCCCGAATCATATATTTTTATCTTCGACATGGGCTCCATGTCATTGAAAACGAGCATTTTTTCCGTACCGCCAATTATAATATGCCTTATCTTAACGGGCGACATCCAGTTTACATGATAATGAGCCATACTGCCATCCTCAAATTCCACTGTTAAATAAGCAATACTTTCGATATCCCTGTCGGAATACCGGTGAAAAGCTTTGCCTATCGCATTAACACTTACCGGCTTTTTACCGCTGATGAATTCCGTGATAGATATATCATGGGGCGCTAAGTCCCAAAGGACATTTACGTCATGCTGGAAAAGCCCGAGGTTAATCCTGACTGAATCGATGTAATTTATATCGCCTATCTGCCGGCTGTTAACAATCTCTTTAATTTTTCTGACTGCAGGAGTGTAGATGTAAGTATGGTCGACATGCAGCAGCACATTATGCTTTTGGGCGGCTTCGATAAGTTCGCGCCCTTCTTTTGAACTAGAGCAAAGGGGCTTTTCCACCCATGTATGCTTGCCTGCTTCAATAGATTTCATTGCCAGCTCGTAATGCGAGCTCACCGGAGTGGCTATGGCTATGGCATCCAGATCATTATCCTTAATAAGATCATCGAAGTTAGCTGTTCCCTTAACATTCGGGTAAATCCCTGAGTATTTTTCGAGAAGCTTATCTTCACGGTCGCAGATATACTTAAGCTCCCAGCTCGCGGAATTGGAAAAATTCCTTATCAGGTGCTTACCCCAGTATCCGCATCCCACAACTGCTATTTTCATATTATTCCGAAATTTTTATTAATTTAATTTTCTAAATTAATCATACTATAGTTCAAAAAAAAGAAAGGCCGGAATTATTATGGACTTGGAAAATTTCAGGGCGTACTGCCTATCTCTGCCCGCGGTTACAGAGGACTTTCCCTTTGATGAAACTACACTGTGCTTCAGGGTCGGCGGCAAGATATTTGCAATTAGCGATGTGGAGGCTCCGCAGTTCAGCGTAAATCTTAAATGTGACCCCGAAAGAGCAATTGAGCTGAGGGAAAGATTTGAATGCGTCAAACCCGGCTGGCACATGAACAAAAAGCTCTGGAACACCATTACTCCCGACGCTACTATAGAAGATGACCTGGTGCTAGAGCTCGCCCGCCATTCATACGAACTGATCTTCCAATCCCTGAAGAAATCCATCCGTGAGGAGATAGAGCGCGGACTGTAAATTTTTTTTAAGGCTAAGGGCGGTACTTCATTCTTAAAAGGACTTGATTTGTTTCATCATGAATATGTTCTTCTATTACTGTGAAGCCGTATTTTTCATAGAAATTTCTTCCTTTTAGGTTGCGCCTAAATACTTCCACTTTTAGAAAATTTCAAAATGATGGAATTTTGACGGAAATCACCGGAAAACAAAGAAATGAGATTTATGTTTTTACTATATTATTGACATATTGCCTGGATAAACAGCCTAAGACCTTTTAAAACCACTGTTTTTTAGGATCATATAGCCTCCCTTGCTAAAATAAACCTGGAGGAGTTTTCTTAGGCCTGAAATCTGATTTGTTTTTAACAATATCAAGCTCAATCAAGTCATATTTTCTAAACCTGTCCTTATAATCCAGCAGTCTGTATGGTATAGGGTAAATTCTGATCCAATCGCCGTTTTCAGTTATTCCGGCAGTGCATACTGTTTCACCATACTTACTTGATATTGCGGGATAGGCTTTAACTACAATCAAGATTCTTTCCTTCATAGGCTATCTCTGAACTATTTCACATTTATCATCAAGGTGAGATAATAATCTGTTTAATATCCTGGTTCTATGACAGTATTCCGGATCTGCTTCGAAACACAAAAGAGCTATGTGCCGATATTTTTTATAAGCCCGGACTAATTTATCTATTTGTTTAATTTGGTTATCCAGTACATTTATTTCATAATCATGAAATAACTCTCTGTAATCATCTGGTGAATTCAATTTTTTTCTTTTATTCGAATCTATTCCCAGTTCCGGAACATGTATATAACTGATCCCGATATTTTCAAATACATTTATAAGCTGTTTCTTAGAAAACCCGTATTTCATGCTAAAAGCGTTTTTACGTACATCGAATAAAACTTTTATCCCGTTTGCTAATAAAACATTTGTGTATTCTTCAATTGTACGGCCTTCGTACCCGATCGAAACAATAACAGGGCATGATTTATCGGGTTTGCTTCTTTTAATTTCCAATAGCTCATCATCATTCATAATTTTCCCTGCGATTACACTATTGATTGCATAATAGGGATAATTCCTGTAAACATACATTATCAATTCATTTGTATTAAAATCACTGAAAGAGTTGTGTAACTGAATGAGTTTTAGTCTATCTTCATTACTTAATTCAGAGCGGTAATCCTGATTGCTTTTGCAATAGATTTTATCTTCTTTTTCTTCAATTAAACCATATTTGCCCAGTGTCAAAACATCCTGATTTGCCTGGAAGGAATAACAGCCGTATTTATATGGAACAAAATGATAGGCGGTTTTTTTTTGATTTTGGGAAAACAAAAATAACAACTTTTGAAAATCCAGCCTGCTCATGGAATTATCAAACTGTCTCAAAAGACTTAAAATAATCTTTCTTCTGTAATACATCCTATACCCGGAAATTTATTATGCTGCTATATTAATATAGCAATAATTTCTCTATCCGCTAAATAATTTTATGATTTCCCTACACCATTATCTTGAAGAAGTATTCGGCGTAGGCGAAAATCGAGTACTGGTACTGGTATATGCCTGTTATCACTCCAAGCACGACGGCGAGTACGCCTACCCCGGTCAGATAGACCTTCATGGGCGGCTTATCGAATACTACCGCATTCGATTTCAGCAGCCTTGCGAATATCCAAAGGCAGATTATGCCGAATAACAGAAGCACTATGGATATTAACGCGTCTGAAAGTACAAGCACCCTTATAAGTACAATGCCTATGGGCAGTACAAGCAGCATTGGCACAGCTGACCATACCGATAGCGTAAACGCGTCCGCGAAAAATATCCTCGCCCTAAGGAAGAATGCAAACACCTTAATTATACCGCTGACAATGAAAAGCATCGCAAGGTAAAGAAGAGCTATTACCAGCAGCGACAGCTCAGGCATCCACACAAGGTTAAAGAATAATTCCCTCAATTCATTGACTGTTAATAGCTGGATATATATGTATTGCGAAATAATATCAGTCCGGTAATAATAAAATATCGACGACAGGAATATCCCCAGCGAGAAAGCGATAACTATACCCAGCAGTAGTGTCTGCAAAAAAGACATTATCCTTTGGTCGCGTATATCCGCGTAAAAATTATACGGCCTCAGAACCGATCTGAACAGGTACTCTCTAAAGCGCCTTGAGGAATTAGACAATACTACTATTATGACAAGCAGCAACAATCCGAAAATAATGTAGGATACAGGAGTTTTCTCGCTGTGGCTGCCCGCGTTCAGCAGCGGCTCTTTCTCCATATTGAAAAGGCTCTGTAATGTTTTGAATGAAAGCCTCTGCTGCCTGTCGCGGCTGACAAGGCCTGTCGCGCAAAGGTACTGATCTTCATTATCAGTTATAAGCAGCGGATGATTCAGCAGGTAATCATTGTAAGAATTGATCATATTGCCGGCCAATCCAAGCTCCTTAGCTATAGACCAGGAATTTTTTATGTAAAAAGCCTGAAATTCCAGGGATAGTGGATCGGAAAAACCGTTATGGTTGTCCGGTTGAACGGGTATTCCGTAAGAAAAGAATACAGGCAGCCCGCCGGCCTGCTCTTTCAGTTCAGTAAGCCTGGATTCAATTTCCTGCCAAGGCCTTTTTTGTTTGTGGTCCTTAAATCCGAGCAGGTCGAAACCTTTTGTCAGCAGAGTATCACTGCCGAAACTGACAATTTTGTAAATTTTTGCTTTTGATGCTTCTTTGAATATTTTAATAATCGATGAGCTGAATTTTTCTTCAGCCCTGGAATCCTGGGGCACACCATCGTAAACCCCCCACCCGAAGAGCGCGGGATGGCCGTCGTAAGCCGTGAGATACTGCCTTGCGAGGTTCGACATCTGAACCTTTATCTCATCCAGAGCGATTAGTTGAACGGGCACATCGTACGCCGGGAGGTCAATCATGGCGAAAATGCCGTATTTATCACATAAATGAAGCATGTAAGGATGCGGCGGATTGAACTTAAACCTTATTGTATTCGCGCCAAGGGTTTTGATGTTCTTTATGTCTTTTTCCATTCTGTTATAATCGAGAGTCTGTCCGCCTTCTTCATAATCCTCTATATATGTAACGGCATTAAGTGCGAAAGGCCTGCCG
Source organism: uncultured Hyphomicrobiales bacterium (assembly GCA_964544155.1). Taxonomy (GTDB): domain Bacteria; phylum Bacteroidota; class Ignavibacteria; order Kapaibacteriales; family UBA2268; genus CAZJAH01. Next base: position 51,972 of record CAZJAH010000020.1, read on the forward strand.
TTTAGCTGTATTTCACCGTTTCCTGTAGTTATGCTTCTAAATCCGACAGTTTTAGAGATTTCGTCAATTGTCCTGCCGTTTTTGCTAATCACTGCTTTCAGTGAATAAAGGTAAGGGCTCTCAGGTGTCCATAGTTTAGGCGCTTGCATCGAAAGATTAAACTTCTCGCTTATAGTACGTTCATTTTCCAGCAATATGGTTCTCGAGGGAATTTCAGCTACTGTCAGGCCTTCATTTACATCAATCAGCTCAATTGAAACCGAAACGCTGTTCGGCTTGCCCGCATCGGGCAATGTATCGCTGATAAAGGCATTAAGCATATCTGTAACCTGCCCTGTGGAAATATTAACTTCAGCGCTGATGTCAGCGCCTCCTGCCTTAAGCTCGATCTTACGATTTAATTCTTCAATCCATACACTGGGAGTTCCGATGAGATATAAATTCCTGAGAAGCCCTGTATAAACCTTTTTCGCGAAGATATAGCGGCTTTGTATTCTCCCTGTAGCGTTAGCCGTGGGGCTGATTATCAGCTTCAGGGAGTTGTTTTCACCGGCGATCATCTTTTCGGGTATCCGCACTTTGAAAGGGGTCATGGCGCCGAGGTATTTCCCGACGAACTGCTCATTTATGTAGATCTCCACCTGGTGTTCGGCTCCGGGAAAGTAAAGGTGCCAGGTCATATCATTCATAATAGACCTGCTGAGCTTTATATTTCGTCTGAGTATGAGCTTTCTGCCCGACGGATCCGAGTAGGGCGCTTTCAGGGTAGTAAAGTCATCGCCGGTGTATGAGGCTTCCCAATTACCTTCAAGGCCGAAAACCAGCCGGGACTCCGAGGAAACAACGGCCTGCCTTTGCTCAACGCCAGCTGGCGTATAAGCCGGGGCTGATGCAGTGATCGCAAAGAATATTTTTATTAATAATAAAGCTCTTAAACTCATATTTTTATTTCCCTGTTTTGTCATTATCATTTTGCCAATTTATAAAAATTACAGGTAAACCGGCTCACCGGATTTCAAAGATTCCGTGGCAGCAAATGTTGCCAGGGTAACTGCCGCTATTTCATCGAATTCAATAGGCATTGTACTGCCCGCGTCAAGTGCGTTGATTACTTCAGCAATCTCTTCATTTATGCCTTTTTTGCCGTCGAATTTCTTTATTTGGCCGCCGGATGTTCCAAAATAAGATACTTTACTGAAATTATCCATCACCAAAGTAAAGCCGCAGCCGAATATCTCAAAATATTCTTTTCCCAGGGATTTCCCGCCGGAGGAATAGTAGTTTACCGTCCCCAGGGAGCCGCCGCTGAATTTTACTGTAACAGCGACATCGTCGTAATTGGGCTTTTCACTGTTTGTGCCGGATACCGATTCGGCATGAACCTTAACCGGGAGCTCTCCAGTCAGGTAAACCATACAGTCAATAAAGTGGCAAACTTCGCCTATTATCCTGCCGCCCTGGCTTTCCTCGTGGATCCAGTGCGACTTTGGAATAGCTCCGGCATTGACTCTGTAAATCATGCTAAACGGCCCGCCGCATTTGGAAATTTTTTCTTTAATGAATTTAAAAGGCGCCGAGAACCTCCGGTTGAAACCCACCATAACAGGCACGGGATTAAGCTTTAGCGCTTCATTGATTGTATTGAGCTGCTCTCTGCTTACGCAAAGGGGTTTTTCCACGTAAACGGGTTTGCCTGCATTAATGGATGCCTCAACAATAGCCGCGTGTGTATCATGCCTGGTAGCGCAGAAGATAACATTTGTATCCGGGTCATTAATTATTTCCGGATATGAAACTGCAGCTTTTGAAAATCCGTATTGCCCGGCCACTACCTTAGCGTTGACGGGAGTAGCAGTACTGACTGATACAAATGATGCTTTACTGCTCTTTAGCGGCGGAAGAAGATAATTCTTAGCGAACTGTCCCGCGCCGATAAAACCCAGGTTTATCTTATCCTTCTTAACGGGTTTCAGCTCTATGCTTTGCTTCTCATCACCCTGCCTTTGAGGATATCTGAGAATGATACCCAGAAATGGTTCATGCTTTTTACCGGTAATAATATCATAAGCGCCGGATGCATTTACGGCGTCAAAGTGGTGAGTGGTCATATCATTAACGTTCATGCGGCCTGTGCTAATAAGCTTAATGAATGAAACCATATTCCTGTTTTCAGTCCAGCGGACATAGGCCGGCGGGTAGTCCTTTCCTCTTTCTTCATATTCGGGGTCATACCTGCCGGGGCCGTAGCTTGATGATATCCTCAGATCGATCTCTTTTTTGTAAAAAGGGCCGCGGGGAACGTTCATTCCGACTGCTCCCGTGAAAACTACACGGCCTTTTTTTCGACATATCTCCAACGCAAGCTCCAGAGGCTGGTTTGAGGGAGTACTAGCCGTAATTATTACCGAATCGAATCCCATGCCGGAAGTGAAATTAAGCATATTATTAATGTGCTCGAAACTACTGGGATAAGTTGCCTCACAGCCGAATTTTTCAGCCTGAGGGAATAAGTTTTCATTAATATCAATACCCGCAACGTTACATCCGGCCGCACTGAGCATCTGAACTGTTATCTGCCCGAGCAGCCCCAGCCCGATAACGGCCACGTTTTCTCCCAGTTCCGGCTCTGCCTGCCTGAAACCCTGCATGGCAATCGCACCTAAAGTTGTGTATGAGGCATCATCGAATGTCACGTTTTCGGGAATATGTGCTGCCAGGTTCTTTGGTATGGCAGCATACTCGGCATGATTGGCGTAACCCGCTCCGGCGCAGGCCACTCTGTCACCCGGACGGAATTCATCGCAGTCTGATTTTACAACTACCCCGGAAGAGCTGTATCCCAGTAATTTATATGATTCCAGGACTGACATCACCCGCCTGTAGGTGGATTTTATACCTTCCTTCTTAACAAAATCCAGTACCTGCCTGACCTGCTCGGGCTGCTTTTTGGCGCGCTCAAGCAGGGACGACCTTGTATTTTCTACCGAAATTCTTTCGGTACCGGCGCTTATGAGTGAACTTTCATTGCGGACTAAAATTCCGGCAGGAAAGCATTCCGGCACCGGAAGGTCCACTACTTCGATGTTTCCGCTTTTCTGGTGTTGTAATACCTGCAGCATATTTAAATAGCCGAATATATCCTTTAAAATTAATTTACAAAAATATCATTTTTTAGAATGAGAACAATAAGAGCAAAAAGATAAGCAGAATATTTAGGGATTGACCCCACTGAATGAAAAAATTGTAAGTCGTTATTTATTTTAATATTAAAAGGATTTATGTAATTTTCTTTTTGATATGGTGAATATTTTTGTATAAAATGAAAAATGGATTATTCGAACAAAAGCAGAGAAGAACTTCTTAATGAAATTAATTCACTTAAGGAAAGAATCC
>CAZJAH010000021.1:0-50645 GCA_964544155.1 uncultured Hyphomicrobiales bacterium
CAGCTCAGGTCGATCAGCTTTACACTAAATACTTCCTCGTAGAATTTCACGGCGCCGAGAGAGAGTTAAACAGGTTGCTTTGCAGGCTTTCATCATCGAGGTTTAAACTTAGCTGAATATTGTTGCCTTTTATCACTTTACTTCCTGGCATTGAGTCCGATGCCATTATCCTAACATCGCCGAAAGCCAGGCTGGCATGCATTATTTTATCCTTATGGCTTTCGGGGATCTCCATCGGGCCATCCCTGAAAGTCTGCCGGTTTAAATCTCCGCCGAAAACGCTTTTATAGAAATCCATTGCTTCCCGGCAATTACCGTCAAATGTAAGATAAACCGCGAATGAGTTCATCAGGCCCTCCATTTGTAAAAAAAGTAATAAAACAATAGCTGACCGTTTAATTGCAAATTAAGTTATTCTAATTCCAAATTTGACCTGTTTATCTGCTTAACCATTCCCAGTATAAAGGTCCTTTCATATTTCGCCAGCTTTATGAAATTATTCTCTGATCCTGCTATATACATAAAGCTGTCGCTGATATCAAGATTTTGAATTTCCGACATATCCGGCATTTCATTGCCCTGTTGTCTGAGTTTTTGAATAGTTTTTTCAAGTACCTTCAGAGCAGGCTGCTTTTCAATGGATTGATTTAATCTTAAAATGTAATTTTCGTCAGTTTTTTCTGTTACCAGCTCTAAGGAAGCGGGGAGCGGCTCGCCTCCGTAAAAATTAGGCAGTTGGTTTTGTTGAACCTGCGATCCGCTATCAGGGAATTCAATAGCATAAACGCTATGGAGCATTATTATTTCTTTCAGAATATCATCTTGCAGGCGGTCGGGATCGTTAATTATCTGCTCCATTTCCTGAATGGTTTCCGTAAGATTGACGGGGCTTTCGGTCTGGGGGGCCAGCTTATCCAGAGCGCTTCTCAGGTTATTGACGATCTCCTCGTGGTTAAGTACCCCGAGCAGCTGCCCTTTGTGATCTGTCATATACTTTATCTGCAGGCCTCCCACTAGTGACATAATTCCTTTTGCTTCGCTCATAATATTAACGTCAGTAAAAGTCCAGCTCAATGTATAGCCGGATTCATCTTTTGATTCAACGACTATATCCGCGTTATAGATCACACCGTATGCGTCCAATATAGCGTCGGCTTTATGCTTTTCAGTAATACGGGTTATATTATACCTTAGAGTATCGCCTATATTCCATTCGGCATCAAGTGTAAATTCCGCCTTCAATGGGAGCATGGCAGTAATAAAAATGGCAAGTAATATCAGATTTTTCATAATTATTTCATATACTATTTATTTTTACAGTTTTATTTATGAATTTTTATCAAAGTGTTGGTAATCTTTTAAACTGTTCCAGTGCCCGCCCCAGCGCCATCCTCTATCGAGAAATGCTCTGACAATAAAATCATCGTCAACGATGGTTCCGGCCTTAGATTTATTATAGACGGCTCCTGGAGGGGATATTTTTCCATTCTTATAAACCGCCGGATTTTGAAATGGATTAATATCAATGGCTCTTCCGTACGAATGATTCGACAGCCTTTTGGTGCCGGCTATAAAGCGGTAATTGAAGGCTGAGGTGTTATTATCTTTCATTGATTCGTTGTCAGACCAATCGTACATAACTATGGGCAAAACTTTTTTAACCGGAAATTTATTTTCCCTTAATAAGAAGAAGATTTCCTTTATGTCTTTTTCAAGGGTTTTATGAATTACAAGCTGGCCTTTATGCAGTTTGTTATCAAAAGAATAATAGTAAACATCCGTAAGCACGAGCTCATCGATAATTACCTGAGGCGCGTTTGTGCCTTTAATTGCCTCTTCGAATGTCAGATCCGAATCTGTTATCACATCCTGTCCCGTAAATGATAACAAAATTAAACAGAAAATATAATATATGGCCATATTTTACCTTTAATTAAAAATTCTTAGTTTCGCTTAAAATAACTGACTCAGATTAAACTATAAATATATTTTTGTAATTATTTAGTTTAATGAAAAATAATAATATAGTTAAATGAAAAATAATAATAGCAAAAAAAGCAAAAAAAATCAGAATAAGAAAGCGGATAAATCTCAAAATCTTTCTCCAAAATTATTCGTTTCACTGGGCGGAGTCGTGTTGTTATTCCTGATATTCTGGTTCTGGCCGTCACAGCCAGTCATAGATCCCTGGAATGAAGCTGTTATGATGATGGACTCATCCGAAAAAGCTAACGATAAGCAATTAAGCAAAAAGCTGCTTGAAGAAGGCGGCCAAAAACTTTTAAAAATATCTGAAGAGCACCCTTACCATGCAAGGATACATTTTTATGCAGGGCGCTATTTTTATTTAACCGGGAAAATCGATTCCGCGGTTAAAAGGCTTAAGAGGAGCATCAAAATGGATGAAGGCAGTACTGTTAATCAAATTCGTTTTCAGGCCGAGGATATGCTAATAAAAATACTCATCGAAGAAAGCAATAAAGCCATCGAAAGCGGAAATCTGGAAAAAGCTGCTGAACTGGTTGAAAAAGCTTACCGGCAGAATCCGGATAATTATATGGTAATTAACCAAAAGGCAGTGCTCTTCCATAAGAACATGGAACTAGAAAAGGCTATTACACTTTATGAAAAAACGCTGCGGAAGAAACCCGGATACCTCCCTGCGTCAGATAATCTTACTATCGCTTACCTGCAGACAGCTTCGAGGAATATGAAAGTTAAGAGATACGATACGGCATCGTTCTTTTTTAATAAAGCTTTAAAACTAAAGCCTGATAACGCTGACGCCTGGAATAATATTGGTACTATAGCCGGTATGAATGGTAATTACGGCAAGGCTGCTGAATATTTCAGAAAGGCTCTGGAATATCAGCCCGGACATCAAAGAGCTAAAAAAAATTTGAGAGCGGTTATGAAGCAGTTGAATCAATGAATCATAAAGTTTAAAAATCCACATTTTCCTTAAAAAACAATTCCCCTGTATTGAGCTCCAAAGCAGCAAGGTAGCCGAGATTCCGGTAAAAACCGTGATATACGCATCCGGCATCGAGCATTATCCGGTCTGTATTCAGGCTTTCAATAACTGTATTCTTATCCACGGGTGTATGGCCGACAATAATTCTCTTGCCTCCGATCTTTTCTTTTTCAACAGTTGTGTTTCTTTTCCATACCATCGAGGACTTATCCTGCAAGGGGTCATCAATACTGAAATTTAGTCCGCCGTGTACCAGTATGTAATTGTCAAGTTCGATGAAGAAATTCAGATTTTTAAAGAAATTAACATATTTCATTGGAAGAGATTGTATATATTCGATGCCGAAGCTTTTCAGTGTGTTGACGGCTCCGTTCTGCATCCAAAGCTGAAAATCCTCAATGGAATTAAGTGAATCCAGCAGCATTTGCTCATGGTTGCCGATCAGGCATTCAAGTTCATAGCCGTTTGCCTGAAGATTCAATATGGTATCAACGACCCCGCATGAATCGGGGCCGCGATCAATATAATCCCCGAGCAGGTATATTTTGTCCTCGGTATTAACCCGCAAATTATCATAAAGTAAAGAGTTAAAAGTCTTATTACATCCGTGGATGTCGCCGATAATAAAAACGCGCGAATTCATGTTACTGACTGATTTAATAATAAATCTTAATTAATTCACGAAATAAATAATTCCATATTTCATGGAACTGACAGCTTTAATAGGCCTTGAGATTCATGCCGTTATAAAAACCGGCAGAAAAATATTCTGCTGCTGCAAAAATGACAGCGACGCTTCTCCAAACACAAATACCTGCCCCGTTTGCCTTGGCCATGCGGGCGCTTTGCCCGTGTTGAACAGGCAAGCCCTTATCAATGCAATCAAAGCAGGCATGCTATTTAATTCCAAACTAATTAAAAAAAGCCGCTTCGACAGAAAATCATACTTTTATCCTGACCTTCCCAAAGGGTATCAGATCACTCAGTACGAAAGGCCGCTATACATTGGAGGCGATCTGCAAATACAATCAGTTAACGGCCTAAAAACCGTTTCATTAAGAAGGCCGCATATTGAAGAAGATACCGCCAAAAGCTTCGGTAAAAATGGTTTTATCGAACTTGATCATAACCGCGCCGGAGTCGGGCTAATCGAGATTGTCACTGAGCCGGACATTAGATCGGGAGAAGAAACCGCAGAGTTCCTCCGCGTGCTCAGGGCTTACTTAAAAGAAGCGGATATCTGCACTTGCGAAATGGAAAAGGGAGCATTAAGATGCGACGTGAATGTTTCCCTGAATAATGAACAGGGCAGAATAGTGACATTTTCCGAAATAAAAAACCTTAACAGCATCAGCAACGCCGCTAAGTCTGTTGATCATGAAATAAAAAGGCAAATGGCGGCTTTTAAAGCCGGTAAAGATCTGACGAAATATACAATGATGTGGGATGAAAAAAAATCCCGGACAGTGCCCATCAGGATTAAAGAAAACTCCCCCGATTACAGGTATTTTTGTGAGCCTGATTTAGGAATTATTGACGCAGAAATATTTGATCTGAATGAATTAAATAGAAGACTGCCAAAGAATCCTGCCATTATTGCCGATAAACTTAAGCTAAATTATGGTATCAGCCGTAAAGATGCTGTTTATTACAGTGAAAATCCATGGATAAGAGATTTTTTTCTGAATGTAACAGGTTTACTGAACAGTAAAACTGAGATATTAAAATTCAACGGCCTGCTACTTTCATGCATAAAAGGGCTGGATGAATTCGATGAAGATAAAACGCGGGATGAATTTATCATACAACAATTTGCTATAATCATTAATAAGTTAGACGAAGGGGAGATATCTTCTGCTTCTTTCAAAAAGGCAGCCGGGCTTATACTCAGATCAGGAAAAAACGCCGAAGATATAGTCATGGAAAATGACCTGCTTCAAATATCAGATATAGCTGAGCTTAGAACAATTGTAGAAGAAATTATCAAAAAGAACGCGAAAGCGCTAAATAAGAAGAGTAAAGGCCAGCGTAAAACCGCGTCATTACTTGTTGGAGAGGCAATGAAGCATACCCTGGGCAAGGCTGATCCTGAAATACTTATTGAAATAGTACGTGAAAGACTTGAATACTTAGACAAAACTAAATAAAATATTTGTTGTTAAATTTAAGGATATTTGATGGCAAAAGCAAATACTCAAAGGAAAGCAGCGGCCAAAAGAGGCAGGCCGCCAAAAAATGCCTCAAACGTAAAGACTAACGGAAAAAGCATTCAGACAGTTAAAATGACATACATGGGTAAGGAAGTTGAAGTTGATCTTTACAGTAAATTCGACACAAACGGATTCGATAAGGAAACTATAATAGATTGGTACAAGCAGATGCATCTTGGCCGCAGGCTCGATGAAAAGGCAGCTTTGTACCTGAAGATGGCCAAGGGATGGTCGTATCATGCTCCCTTTGGCGGTCATGACGGCATTCAGTTTGCCACAGGCAAGATATTCAGGGCTAATAAGGATTATCTGTTTCCATATTACAGAGATATGATGACTTCACTTGCCGGTGGTATAACAGTGGAGGAGATAATACTTAACGGTCTTAGCAAAGAAACCGACGTGGCAGGCGGCGGCAGGCACATGAGCAATCACTTTGCCAAACCTTCTATTAATATACAGAACGTATCATCGTGCACAGGCAACCATGCTCAGCATGCTGTAGGTCTGGCCAGAGCAGTCAGGAAATACAAAGGCGATGAGGTTGTTATCTATTCAGGCGGCGAATCCGCCTGCTCTGAAGGATACTTCTGGGAAGCAATTAACGTAGCTTGCCTTGAAAAGGTACCTGCAATATTTGTTATCCAGAATAATAAATTCGGCATATCGGTACCATTGATCGACCAGACAGCCAACCAGGTAGTTTCTGATAATTACAAAGGCATGAAAGACCTGAAGATCATCGAATGTGACGGGCGGGATCCTTTTGACTCATACAGAGCTATGCAGGAAGCTAAAGAATACGCTCAGTCCGGGCAGGGGCCTGCAATGGTGCACGCTGACTGCGACAGGATAGGCTCACACTCAAATTCAGACAGGCACGAACTTTACAGAAACCAGGATTCCCTCGCTGAAGTTAAAAGGCGCGACCCACTCATGCAGTTCAGGTATATTGTATTAAATAACGGCTACCTGACCGAAGAAGAACTTGAAAAGATTGAAGAAGAGAACAAGCAGATCATTTTTAATGCTGCCGATAAAGCAGAAGCAGCTCCCGATGCAGACGGCAACAGCTATGATCAGTTCATCTTACCCGATCCATATGTTAGCGTTTCGGACAACCGTGAAAAGGGCCTTGATCCCGACGCGCCTTCGATCTCGTATATAGAGGCAATCAACAAAACCCTGAAAGAAGAATTCCGCAGAAATGAGAACACATTTATGTGGGGCCAGGATATAGGCAAAGGCGGAGTGTTCAATGTTGTAAAAGGTATGCCCGAAGAATTTGGTAAGCAGAGAGTTTATAACGCTCCTATTGCCGAAGACAATATTGTAGGTACAGCGAACGGTTTTTCCAGGTATAGAGAAGATATCCGCGTGGTAATAGAAGGCGCTGAATTTGCAGACTATTTTTGGCCTGCAATGGAGCAATACATTGAGCTGAGTCATGAATACTGGCGGACAAAGGGGCAATTTTCCCCTAATGTAACGATACGGCTGGCCAGCGGCGGTTATATTCAGGGCGGCCTATACCATTCACAAAATCTGGAGGCATCCCTGGCTCCCATACCCGGTATCAGGATAGTAAACCCGGCCTTCGCTGATGACGCAGTAGGGCTATTACGCAACAGTATACGCTCAAAAGGGCCGACAATGTTCCTTGAGCCTAAATTTCTTTATAATTTCAAGGCAGCTTCCAGCCCGACACCTCCGGATGACTTTGTTATCCCGTTCGGAAAGGCAAAGGTCCGTAGGGAAGGCAGCGATCTGACCGTAGTTACATACGGCACAGCTGTACACATGAGCCTTTTTGCAGCTGAAAACCTTGCGAAGGAAGGGCTGGATGTTGAAGTAATTGACTTAAGGTCATTGGTACCTCTAGATAAGGAATCAATAATAGAATCTGTTAAGAAAACCAATAAGGCTATAGTCGTTCACGAGGATAAAGTTTTTGGAGGATTCGGCGGAGAAATTGTATCGATAATCGCTGAAGAAGCATTTCCTTATCTGGATGCACCAGTACGCCGGATCGGTTCAAAGAATGTACCCGTGGGGTTCGCAAAGCAGTATGAGAACGCGACGCTTCCCAGTATAGAAAGCGTTACAGCCGGAATACGTAACTTAGCGTCATATTGATAAATCAGCTACAAAGAGTTAATAAATTGCACAGTGTGTAAAAGATTACACACTGTGCAGAAACTCTTACATAAAAAAATCGAGATTTTTCCTTCCTATTTAAGCTTCGGTTAGCTTTCCCTAAATAATTCATTGGAATTCTTTATAATCTGTGTTATCTTTGCAAGCTAAGATAATTATACTTTGCGCCCGTAGCTCAATCGGATAGAGCGTTGGATTCCGGTTCCAAAGGTTGGAGGTTCGATTCCTCTCGGGCGTACGATGTTTATTAAATATTAATAAATTCAGAGAATTATGAACAACAAAGAAAAAAATTACGAAAACCCCGAAGAACAGGGTGAAGGTACCCTGCAAGAAGAAGAGGCGATTGACACAACCAAACAAATCGTCCAAAAATACAGAACCATAGTTATAGCCGTATCACTGGCCATTGTGATAATAGCCGGCCTGATATTTTACATGCAGAGCCGCACGGATGAAGCTGCGGTGGAAGCTTCTGCTCATCTTTCAAAAGTACTGCCGCACTATAACGCCAATGATTACGAGATTGCCCTAAACGGTGGAGAGAGCGAAAACGGCGGCGGAAAATTCCTGGGCCTGAAGGAAATAGCTGACCGCTATGATAATGAACAAGGCAATATGGCCGCGCTTTATACCGGCAGGATTTATCTGCATAATAAAGATTATGAGAATGCTGAAAAATATTTTTCCAAAGCAGAAGGCGCTGATGCAAGGATAACCAAAATGGGCGCCAAAGCCGGATTTGCCGCATCTGAAGAAGGAAAAGGCAATTATAGCGAAGCAGCCTCCTTATATGAAGAAGCCTTTAATCTTGCCGAGCAGGATATGGTTAAATCCCGTTACAAATACTTCGCGGCATATGCAAACGAACGCGCCGGCGATAAAGAAAAAGCTATTTCTCTTTACAGAGATATAATTGCTTCGGATGAATATTCAGAATTCGCGGCATATGCTAAAAGCGGATTGGTGCGACTTGGCATGAAAATTGAGTAATACCTATTGAATTATAGTCTTTAATAGGAAAAACGTTGCAAAAATTAGACAAACAAGATATTAATATAGATTTTTTACATAAGTATTTATTTTTTGGAGGTAACATGCAGCGATTGTTTCGTTTGAGTTTTCTGGTGGTTCTACTAAGCGTGCTCGGCGTAGCGTCCGGGTTTGCTCAGACAGCGCCACAAGTCTACGTATCAGGCAAGATTGAGCCTGATCAAGTCAGGGTCTTCCTGAAAGACTCTGTCTATATTATAGACAGAGATTATATCGTAGGCGGTACCCTTATAATCGAACCGGGTACTAAAATTTATTTCTATCCAAACGGACGTCTGATCGATTCAACCGGCGGCAGGATCATCGCGGATGGCGATGCTGCAGCCAATTACAATCAGTTTCCAAACGGCATTAATCCGGTCTCTCCCGGATCAGTGTACGACGGTTACTCTGACCTGAACTATTTCCTGCGTTCACCAAATTTTCCGCCGCTCTTCGGATCTCAGAGCACGGTTAATGTGACCACAACCAGGGACCTTACAGTTCATCCTAACAAGTATAATTACATATTTAATGTACTACTCGATACTGTCAACAGACGAATCGTGGATTTCGAGGTAGACGAAAACAACAGAGCTAATGAAGTAACTAATCCCAATCATGTGATAGTTCCCTATGAAAAAGCTCTTATGTTTGTTGCATCCAGGATGTACCGCGATCCTGATTTTGACGTAAATCTCAAAATTGAACCCTGGAGCAGAATCGGAAATAAACCGGTCAACATAGAGCAAAACACTATTCGGTTCATCGGCCAGCCCGTAAATAATTTCTCGAGAGAATGGGGTCACATTATAGTGCTTCCCGGAGCGAGAGCAGCATTCTTCAGGAATGTAAGTTTCGAAGGCTTCCGTAAGGATACGACAGTTGACCGCGTTGATATATATGACGAAAATGTACTTGGCTCAGAGTGGTCAGAAGTTAACGATAGAATGAACATGTTGACAAACGGTTCTGGCGGCGCCATCACTACTTTCTCATCAAGGACCTGGCTCCTTGACGTAACTTTTGAAAACAACATGGCCCGCTACCGCGGAGGCGCCCTTCAGCTGCTTCAGGCACCCGAAGGTTTTCCCATGGTTGAGACTTCAGTAGAAAACTATCCATCTGATAAGAACCCTCATATTACTGAATCTAACGGTGAGATTTCTTCTATTATAAGGAATAACCCGATACCGATGACAGACATGATAGACAGCGAAGATGAAGAACCATTCGAAACTGACTGGGCACGCCAGGCCTGGGACGACGGAAGGCTGGCGCTTTATCTTGGCAGAATGCGTAATATGACATTTAACAATAACTATACTCAACTGGCCAATGTAGTTGAAAGAGTTATTCCCGGTCTGGGAAAAGTTATTACTGACGATAAAGACAATCCGGCTGATTATCCTCAGCATTACGGCAATATCGCGGCCGGCGGCGCCATCTACATCGCTGGTGAAGAAGGCCAAAAAGATCGCCAGTTAGAGCTGGGCCTCGGTATTAATAATAGTATTATGATGGACGGAAATGAAGTGGTCTTCCCCAGTAAGGACGAATTCCATGCTACCGGCAACCATGCTGATAACTATCAAAGCGGAGCAAGCTCTAAAGGTGCTCGCGGCGGTGCTCTTTACATTGGCGATTATACATCAATGATAGTTGCCGGCGAATGGGGTTCAAATAATACATACTCTAAGTTCCTGCAGAATGAAAACGCTGGTTCAAACAGTGGCTATTACTCTATGGGCGGTGCTATTTATCATGCCAATACCATTGGCAGGCTCCAGGTTAGAGGAGGCCCCGGACGCGTTACCGGCATAAATAATCCTACAAGATTTACGGGCAACAGCTCGGGAGCCGGTGGAGCTATATTTATCGATGGCAATACTGATCCTTCAATGTCGCCGATCATTGGTGGTTCCGATCAAAGGCTTATAACAAGGGATTACGGATTTGACATACAGTTTACAAGCAATACAGCTGAGTCTTTCGGCGGCGCGATATTCTCAAGAAGGAATATGAAAGTAAACGGAGCAGGCGGTTATGACGCTCAGGCTAATGAAGTTATCGGTTACGGCGGCAAATACCCCATAATTTTTGATAACAACTCATCCAGCTATTGCGGCGGTGCGATTTCATTGCATATACCGAATGCTTATCCTCCTTTACCTGTAAGCCAGCGCGCTGTACAGATAGTAAGAGCGGAATTTACCAATAATACCGTTGGCGCAGATGTTTCCGATATAAGTAAAGCCGAGATCAGAGGCGGCGGCGCTATTTATTCACTTAACGCTGACCTCAATGTTATCAAAGGCTCGAACTTCAGCAACAATACCGTATATAACGGTAACGGCGGCGCGATTGCAATGATCCACCCGCAGACATCATCAAAGAGGCTTTTCCTTACTGATGCTGATGTTATTGATTTTGATTCCGAAACAGGCGTTGCCAACGGATATACATCAACCGATGAAATGTTCACATACGGAACTGATCCCGCACCCGATACAAGGATGCTGACTAGGTTCCTCAATAATAATATTGAACTTGATCCCGATATCGTTGAATCCCAGAGCGGTTCCGGTGCGACACAGGTAGGCAAAGGCGTTGTAGTAGCCAAAGTCAACCTTTTCGGAACTGACTGGTTAAGCTCTCAGGTAGGATATGCTGTAGGCATGGGCGGAACTATATTAAAGTTGACAGACGGCGGCCAGACATGGGAATATCAGAATTCCGGTACCGGCTTCAGGCTAGTTGACGTTCAGTTCGTTAATCAGCAGATCGGTTACGCTGCCGGCGACAGAGGCGTTATAGTTAAAACAACTAACGGCGGTACAACATGGGATATGTTGAGTACTCCGACTGACAAAATGATTAATGACATTTACTTTATCGGCACTCAGACAGGTTTCGCTGCCACAAATGACGGTTATGTACTTAAAACTACCGACGCGGGAGATACCTGGTCAATCAGTCAGCCGATACCCAATATTAACCTTAACTCCATTATGTTCAATGATGGCGTAAATAATGGTTTCATCGTTGGTGACGGCGGTACAATATTAAGGACTACCGATGCCGGAGCTAACTGGAATGTTCAGCTTATTACTGGCTTAACACAAAACTTAAATGAAATATTCTTCAAGAGCGCTACTGACGGTATAGCTGTTGGCGATGACGGTGTTATTATCATGACTTCCAATTCAGGTAATACATGGAGCTTTATAAACGCCGGCGTAACCAACAATCTATATACAGCTTTCTTTACCGGACAAAATGACGGTTATATAGCTGGCCAGTTCGGCGCTTATCTGAAATCCACAGACGGCGGCCAGACTTGGGATGAAATAGATCCCGGATCGACATATTCATTCTATGATATCGAATTCCCGTCACAGTCAGCCGGATTCATGGTTGGAGACGCAGGACTTATTCTTGGAACAACTTCCGGCGGCAATGCAACATCCGAATGGGCTGAGATACGTCCCTCGAATGAAGGTTTCGTTGATGTTAACAGATTCCATCAGGAAATAATGCTACCGGAGAACGGCGTTGGCCTTGGCGGCGCTCTTTATATACTTGACAGCATCTCAGTTAACCGGGTCGGCAGGGTTGACTCAATCAGCTTTAACCGTGTAAGGATACAGGATAATAAAGCCTTTACCGGTTCAGCCTTATATTCGGATAACTTTGACTTAAAGCTTATCTTTAACAGATCGCTTATTACAAATAATGTAACTGACACACTAAATAATATTGGTGTAAATCAAAACTTTATCACTGGCCCATTAGACATTAACGATCCGGACGAGCCAAACTTCGCTTCAAGCGACCTTGCTCCGGCTACGATCTATGGCGAACTTCAGGGCCCGCTTCCTTCAGCAATTTATTCTGAAGCAGCAAACTCAATTTATAACAATGAAGCCAGATTCCTTATCAGGCTGCCGGACGCACCGAATACAAAAGGTATTCTTGCCGGTACCACCGGTATCGGATTCGGCGGCACTGATACACTCCGCGGTAACTATTGGGGAGAAACTCAGGCTAATGTTGATATGATAATAGAGAGTACAGACGCAGTACAGGAAACATTCTTTGTTGCTGCCGGTGACGAAACTGTGCTCAACTATATCTGGAATTCAAATGAGCTTCTCGAGCAGGGCCCGTTTGAATCAACTTACCTGTACACATATACCCCGATACCGCTTAGAAACGGTACTGACCAGACAGAAGTCGGAGATAACAGTATTCCTGAACAGCTTCTCTTCTCAGGTTGGATATATGATATTTATGACAAAGGAACTGACATAAAGACGGCTGACTACTCAAACCGCAGAATGAGCCCCATAGAGGACTTTGCTGTAGGTATTCCGCCAATAGTTGACAGGTTTGATGATGAAGAACAGCCCTCATACGAAAAATATGTAAGAAGGCTTATCAGAGATCCTGAATTAGCGTCTGATCTGCCAATAGTTGCAGAACTTCAGGCCGAATTCGGCCCAAATGTTGAAGGCGAATTCTATCATCCAATAGGATATCCTCTGTATCTTGAAACATTAATCGACTATTCAGGTGCATCAGACCTGACTAATGATGATCCTAATGCACTGAATGAAACAGTATTCTTTGTAATTAACGAAACTACAACCGATTTTATCAGAGTTAACCTAAAACAGGTTGATGAGATGAATAATAAAGAACTCTTCCGCGCAAGAGTAGAATTAGTTCCCGATTCATCAGCAAGGCCCGGGCAGGAAAGAGCATTCCTTTCCAGAAGAACGTTACAGGGCCTGGCTAATCTCGGTGTAGGTAAACCGTTGCTTGATTCATTATGGAGACATCCTTATAATGAAGACGCGGCAGCACTTGCCGGCAGAAAATATACGGTTGAACAAACCGCTGTAGGCAGTCTTGTCGACTATGGATTCGGTAATATCCCTGATATTTATGTTCAGACAAACAGAGGCGGTATGCCTGCTGAGAATCAGGGCCATCAGACTTACTTCGCAGGTGAAAGATACGGCGCGCTTCCGGTTAACGTAGGCGATACAGTAAGAATAGTTTCTAGAACAGTACTGTGGAGAGAAGGCGTAGTTGAAGCGTGGGACGGCGGTATTAAATTTGGCATCGCTGCTTCAACAGAACCTGCATTCTTTACAGGTGATGTAATCGATTTACAGGATCAGTTAGATACAATGGTTGTTTCTTCTCTAAAACCAGGTGAGGATCTTGATACTAACATCATTGACTGGTCGAACAGAATATTCGTAAGGGAAGACAGGACTTATCCGGTAAGTGACGGTGAATACAGCAATCCGTCAGATCCGCTGGAACCTGCCGGACGCGATTCCATTTTGAACGTAACTGCTATTGATTCCAGCAGGTTCTGGGATCCGCGTTCATTAAGAATACCCGATCAGTTCGCTAAACTCACCTACAGATGGGAAGCAGCTCCTAATTCGGGTGTTGAAAGATGGCTCATGGCCGATACTATCTATGCCAGCACACAGAATATTGCTGCCGGCCAAATCAACGTAGAGAACCCTAAAGACGGTGCGGAAGGCTACCTGATGTTCAGAGGAAGGCCGATCAACCCCTTTGTAGTACCCGGCGGTGAATTAGTCACTCTTTCAGTTGATAATTATCCTCCTCACTACAGGATCGTTGATTCACTCAGGAATATGGTCAATCCGGGTCCATTTACTCAGGAAGAGCTTGATGCTTTCGTTGAGATTTTTGGCCCATATTTCCATGCTCCGGAATATGTTGATTCATTAGCAAGATACCTGCAGCAGGATACAATTGACTTTGGCGCAGAATACACAAGAAATTATGAATTTTATGTTCATGTAATAGACAGTACACCTGTATTCGACCTGCCTTTCGTTCCAAGGTCAGATACAACAGAAATAGACAATAGAACTACAACCATTCAGAGAAGAATGAATACATACACAGATGAAATGGAAGACTATGTAACTTACAGCCCTTCAATTTCAGCTTGTGAACTTACCGAAGACGGCAGGCTTAAAGCTAACTTTACTAATAAACTCAGGTTCCAGGTCGACATCAATACCGATGATGAAATGGAAGATCAGGCTGCTATTGAACTTGATCAGAGACATGGCAGGCCAATCTGGGACTTCCGTTACGGTAAGACAGCTTACGGATTCTATAATATAGCCGTAAGAAGCGATGATACTACAGTAGTAGATACTACTCTTCTTCCTCCGGATTATGACTGGGATTGGCCTGACACACTGTTAGTTTCCCAGACCAGGCCTAACTGGATGTCTAATGAATATTTCTACGAGTATGATAGTGACGATGTCAGATCAACATTCGGCGAAGAATTCCTTGCAGAAGGTAAACTGAATATCAGGATAGACAGTGTTGAAGCTTTACAGCTGCTTACACCTACAAGCCAGTATTCAGGCGCTTTGAACACAGATACAGCATTCACTGTTTTCGTAAACGACGGCCATTCAGGCTTAAGAGCGGAAAGATTTGAAGTGCTCATCAATGTTCAGCCCGTAATCATAACAGAGTCATTGCCGGATGCTAAAGAAGATTTAGACTATAACCATACAGAAGAAAATCAGCAGTTGATCGATACTACTAAGATGATAAAAGTGTTTGATCCAAACTTTGGCCAGACACACAGATTCGAATTAGTATACGAGAATTATCCCGTTGATGAAATTCCTGTTGACCCGTGCTTCCCCGAGGCAGGCGTAATTGATCTTACTAATTTGAAGACAACCCCTGAATGGCTTAAGATCAATAGCGAAAGCGGCCTTCTTTACGGAACACCGAGGCTCGATGACGCTCCCAAAACTGAACTGGTTACAGTAGTTGTTTGGGATAGCGACTCACTAGCGACAGTTAAACAATTTGAACTCTTTGTGGATTCGACTAATCATCAGCCGTTTATTACACATGTACCCTTTGTGGACTGTGTTGATATGGGCCAGCCCTGGGAGACAGTTATCAGGGTTTATGATCCTGACCTCATCAGGCAGGAAGCTCCCGAAGAATTAACAATAACTGTTTACGAAGGAGACGACGCTACACCAACTACTAAACTAGAATGGGATCCGACTACAATAACAGGACCAACACAGACTGACACAGTTGATATCACAATATCGACGAATAACTTTGACCTGAACAGAAGCACTGAAGATCCTTCAGAAGTAATACTAAGAGTAGAGGTTGAAGATGAAGGCGGCCTTGTACATGTTCAATACATTACAGTAAAAGTATCTGAAGAAACAAACTTCGTATGCCCGATAAGAGTAGAAAACTCAATCGGTTCATTTGAGATACTGGAATTCGGTACAGCGCCTGAATTCGCAACAACCGGTGACGGCTTAGACGGAGAGCCTCAGGGTATACTTGATTCACTCCTTTGTGAGTTCGAGCTTCCTCCTTTGCCTCCGCTTGATGTATTCGATGTGAGATGGACAGTAATAACAACTAACGGTACGCTTAGGAATATCTTCCCGCAGGCACAGGTTAATGTTGAAGGTGAATGGAGCTACAGAGGTAAGTTCCAGGCCGGCGGTGAAATAGGTTCTACAGGCCCGTTATATCCTGTGACAATATCATGGAATAAATCAGACGTTCCCGGTTTCGGAGATCCGAGAAACCCGACCGGCTCGGCATGGTTTATTAGAGATGCCAGCTCATTGGGTAATGTCTTTAAATATGATATGAGCACAGGAGAAGGTACACATTCAGCTGAAATACAGGTTAATGAAAACGGCGATGAGATGGAGATAGTGATCCTTAGCGCTGCATATAATTCTTTCGTTATTGAATACGACTTCATTAATCCGGTTGATGAACCTACAACAGGAATCACTGAAAACGCGATTACTTCGGTTTCACCGAACCCGATTACATCTAACGGCTCAGACGTTATGGTTACTATAGGTCTGGTGAAATCCGAAAATGTAACACTTGAGGTAATTGACGCTCTCGGTAAGAAGGTTGCGGTTATATCAGATGCTGATCCGTTCACAGCTGGTATGCATAATGTCATCTGGAACAATCAGAGAAACGATCTTCCGGCCGGAACATACACAATTAGAATGATTGCAGGTTCTTCGACTTCAACATTCCCTGTTGTGATTGTAAAATAAATAAATAAAAGGGCCGGTTAAGGCCGGCCCTTTATTAAATATGGAAATGAATAATAAAAAATATACGGAGTGCAAAATGAAGCGTTTTTTGATATTAGCTGTAGGGATGGCGATATTTTTATCGCTCTCTGTTCCGACACAGCTAAAAGCCCAGGTTTGGGGTGAATTTGACGGGGTCCAACTTGAAACACAGGTCCCATACACAGAATTAGGTTCATCGAAGACCACCCTCGAAGCCGATGAGTTTGGTCTTCCACCTACGTTTAGTGAAGATAAAAACGACGGATATGCAAGGGTACCCCTTGGATTTGATTTTGAATTTAACGGAGAAGTCTACGACCACGTTTGGATTAGTATTAACGGGTTTCTTACATTCGGCAGAAAAGAGATAAATGCCTCCGGACAGGTTGTATTGCAGAATCCTCCAAATGTACCAGCTAACGAACCCAGAGGTTTATTCATAGCCTCCGGTTCTTATCCGGTAAACGTTATTGCCCCGTTCTGGGGAGACCACTATTACAGAGAAGATGCGGATACAAACGATAATTATGTACCGTCTGAGATATCTTATATTTCTTCTTCCGACCAATTTGTTGTACAGTGGAAGAATCTCAATATCAACGATCCGTCAATTCCTTCAAGTGTCGGCAATTTTCAGGCTATCCTTTATAAATCGGATGACCCGCTTTCACTGCAGGGAACAATAAAATTCGCTTACGGACCGATTGGTAATAATCCATATACAGATGAAACTGTAGTTATATATGTAGGATCATCAGTAGGCCTGAAAGGCGAAGCAAGTGACTACCTCAACGGGCTTTATTATGATCAGAGTGAAGCACTCGCAAGAACTCAAACTGATCTTACAGATCAATGGCAGCCTTCAGACGGAAGAAGCGACGCCAGGATAGTATTCGACGCTTTGAACAGATTCAATATCGAAGAATTCTGGGGCGACGGCGACGTTGACTTTTCAAAAGCGCCGGGCCGTGTTCATTTCGGGCTGCCGCAGAACAGATATGTTACAGTAAATGATGTTAGAGTAATTCTTAAATCTGTAGCTACCGGTGTTGCGCTGGATCCGGTTAGAAGAAGAGCCGCTTATCACGGTGATGTTAACCATGATGGCCGCTACTACTACAACGAAGATGGCGAAAGAGTGGATATCCCCTGGAAGAATATGAATTTCTACGAGGATCTTCCGGATGAAGTAAGCTCGCTAAGGCAGATTCTGTTTGAAGCAACCGAATATGATGCAAGTTGGATACTTAAATATATCGCGGGCAAAGTTCCTTACCTGCCATGGATATATGATACAACAAGAACCGGTAAGTCAGGTATCGATTTTGAAACAGCCGATAATGTAACTTTTGGAAAATCATACAGGATTAATGACAACGTGGTAGAAATACCCGTTTACCTGAATGGAAATTACAATGGAAACTTTGGAGCTAAGTTTAAAGTTGATGGCATTATAGACGCTGTTAGTTCTAATCCTGTTGAAGAACAGGAAATATTCGCTTTCAACAGTGAAAATACTGTCGCAGTTGCAGGAAACGGTGATTTCTCGAAAGAACAGCCTGTTTTATTTGTAAAAATTAGAACAGAAAACGACAGAGTTGAACTGTCAGAAGTAAGGTTCAATGATGTTAACAAAGATAAAGTTGTCGTAACAGGCAGCTCTGCAGAAGATATGACAAATACTAAGCTTAATTTATATGTTGATGAATTTTCACAGATATTTGCCAATATCAGCGAATCAGCTTCATATAAGCTCGAAGCTTATGATCTGCAGGGTAACCTCGTTAATGTAATATTTAACGGCCGAATGGATGAAGGTTCACATTTAATTGAATGGGACAAAACAAACGAAGACGGCAGCAGCTTAAGAACCGGAGCCTATATATTAAGGCTTTCCGGTAATGGTGAATACATTACTGCTAAATTTGTTATAAGCAAGTAATGCGAACTTTGATTTATATTTTCTGGCTGCCGGTATTTATTATTGCCGGCAGCCGGGAATTAAAACCGCAGGATTTTTTTATTGCTGAATTAAAAGCGATAGATACAGTTGATAACTGCGGAAATATTTTTGATAAAGAATTAATTACTGTGATTGATCTGGGAGTGATAAACTCAAAGGATTCACTTTATGGTTATAATTTCCAGATAGAATACGACGATACAAAATTGTACTTTGACAGAGCCTTAACAATAAATACTTTATCAGAGTATTTACAGCCGGGCGAATATCAGGTTAATAAACTGCCTGATACTAACCTTATAAACGGCTACGGAGCAATACTGAGATTTCCGGCTCCTCCTTTATTCGGTAATCAGCCTTTGCTGGCTTTGAGATGGTACTATGCAGGTGAATGTGGTGACGATACAACAATAATTAATCTGAATTACATAGAATTTACCGAAGAGTTCTCGAAAAACGTAGACAGTATTAGTGATGCTATAGTCTATGTGACAGTCAGGGATAAGAAAGAAAGACATTTAAGCGCTGTATCTAATACTGATTCAGTTGAATTAAAAAAAAATGATACAGTAATGTTTACTCCCGGAATATTAGCCGGTCAGGAAACAAAGCTTGAACATGCAGTTATTAAAGCGTACTTTGAAAATAACAGTTTTGATATAATCAAAATTGAACATATTGATGCAGGCATCATAAACGAAAGCAGTATAGAATCTGACACGGCATTTGTCGGGATTATATTAAACGGCAGCACGGGATTATTTTCACCCTTCAGCCTGGTTATAGAAAGAAAAGACAGCAACGCAGCAAGCGACAGGCTGATAATTGAATTGGACCACGCAGATGAATGCGCTTGTGTAAGCCGGACAAATGACGCCAATATTACTTTTACTGCTGAAGAAATTAAAGATACGGCAAATAGTGTTGTACATGAAATTGATACACACAAAAATTTCAGCGTCAATTACAGAGAAATAGATAAAATATTGATAATTGAATCCCTGCATTATTCTTTGCGATCATATATAATTTATGATATACATGGAAGGATAATGAAAAAAGAAAAAATTAGCGGGTTTAATAATATCAGAATTGTTAATTTTGGCAATATAAGCCCCGGCGCTTATGTCATTATTTTAGAAGATATGCATGGAAATAAAGAAAAAAGTTTAATAATAAATTATGATTAATTTTCTATTTATTACAGTTTGGAGGATAAACATGAAAAAATTGTTTTCAAGATTGGGTTTCAGTCAGGCTTTGCTAAGCCTTCTGGCCGTGACTCTGCTAATAGGGTGGAGTGTGGACGCCAAGGCTCAGCTTCCGCAAGTACCCGATTTGTCACTAACCGGCTCAGATAGATATTCAGAAAGCTGGTACCCTGACGGAAGAATTTGGCTGCCTGCTTCAAAACCAAATCATCCCAGGGAAGTACTTGTGCCTGTATTTATTACAAATGACTGGCGCACATACGATGATCGTTTTATTGTAAAACCAATACACAGCTTTACTTTTGAAGTTCAATACGACTCATCAGCTCTACGTGCGATTGGTTATCAAACCGTTGGTATGGATCTTGATGGCGACGTCGTTGAAGGGCTTGCAAAAGGATTTAACATATCATGGAAAGATGTTAAAGACTCAACATATAGGTCTTATTTGAATCCTAATCAAAGTATTTTACCTCAGGATGCAAATAAAGGTAGAAAAATTACTATCACAGCTACAAGTGATGAACCTTTACCTAACACCCTTGAAGGCCAACGTGATTTTGAAGTACTTCTATTCATCAAATTCAGAGTAATTCCTGAACAAGGCAGCAGTGGTATAAGTGTAGCGACAAATACACCTTTAATTATCAAGGACAGTGTAATCAGATTCAATGACTGGAATGTGATAACAGAATCTGCAACTAAGAATATGGTAAAATTTGATGAGGACGCAACATGGCCGGTATTAGCTTATGAAGGCAGGGCCGGCATGAATAACCTTGATCCGCCTGCAGGAGGAGAAGATCCGATATTACCGGGCAGTATTTATCTTAGAATGATGGATAACCTTCCTGAGTTTTCATTCGAAATGGATCGCGGTATCGGCCTTCAGCCCCCATTGGAACAGATTCAGGACGACCTCTGGCAAATGCGTGATCCGATGACTGTCGATTCAGGAGTTGCTGCAACCGGGTTGGAAACTGCCAGTAGGACTATAAGGGTTGCTAATCCGGTAACTACCTCAAGGCTTGTCAGAGTCAAATTCGAATCTGATGCCGATTGGCTCAGGTTTACGATAAAAAAGGGTAATCGTAATGAGACAACTAATGACACAGAGCATATACTTGATTATATTGACAACGGTATTCTCGGCGGCGTAGATGATCCGCTGGGAGAATTTACTACGGAAGATCGACAAGTAACAATGGAAGTAATATGTGACCCTAATTATCTCAATTTAGATGATCCTTCAGATCCTGAGAAAGCAGGCATATATACCGGGTACATTACTTTGTCATCTCCATTCGCGGATGTTTCACCCACAAGGCTTAAAATTACATTTATATATTTCAGGCCTCCTTATGAACCAGACTTCGAAGACGGGCCTCACACAGGTATAAGGCTGACACTCCGTAATTCAGAAGGCCAGGTAGGAGATTCCGCGAAACTCGTATTCGGAACCGGCCACAGGGCGCACCTTGGTATTGATACACTTTATGGTGAACATGCTTACGAGCAGGGACTGGACCAAAACAATTTTGATGCAAGGTTCTTCCTTTTCCCGCCGGTACATGATGCTGATTTGGTTTCACAAATACCTTACGGCTTTGGTGACTTTAGCCCAAGTGATGAATTTTCACTCTACAGGTCAAGGGATATCAGAAGCCTTCAGGATACTTTGCAATCTGAGCTTTATTATGTTAGATTTAATGCGGCAGGAGCTCAGAACTATCCGGTTGTTATCGAATGGGATACACAGGATTTCCCGGAAGGATCCAGACTTTTCTTAAGGGATACATTAAATGGAGCTTTATTCCCCGCGGTAGATATGCGTAATGCAACGTCACTGGGCGGAACAAGATATTCATTCTCGATCCAGGATCCTAGAGTTACTTCGTTCCTGATTGAATACACATTACCGAGAGTTATCGAATACGTTGATGAATTCGGCGAGCCTGTCATTAATCGTGGATGGAACTTCCTTTCACTGCCGGTAAGACCTACAAATACGGAAGCCGACATTGTTTATCCTAACGCTTCTACCGACCCGTGGATATTCGGCCCGATATGGTACACAGAGGATATTCTAAAACCGGGTATAGGCTTCTTTACCAAGTATTCTAGTAATATCGATACAAGATTTGCCGGTACATTTATCAGCGAAATATCAACCGACTTAGGCGATTTTATCAGGGTATTCCCTGGTGATACTCCTCAGAGAGGTGGATGGAATTCAGTTGGTGCATTATCATATCCGGTAAGCACAGACAACATTTACTTTACTCAATATCTTGGCGAAACCCCTGATGTTTCATACACAAGGAAATTCGGTGTTTGGGAATACAAAACTCAGGAAGGATACAACCGTGTGAACGAAATGCGTCCCGGTAAAGGCTATTGGGTTAAAGTTAACGCCAATGGTTATTACAACCTGGAAGCTGATCCATTAAGATTATCCGGTAAATCCAGTGCATCGGTTTCCTCACACGATGAAATAATTGCACTTAATTCAGCTACTGAACTTAAATTGTCTGATAACGCACAACATAAATCAAGCGTTTATGTAACAAGCGATGAAAAGATCAAAGGCGAAGATTTTCTTATGCCTCCGGTACCACCTATGGGAATCTTTGATATACGCTTTAAAAACGGCGCTTATGTTAGCAGCGATAACGGAAGCATAATTCAGCTGCAGGGTGTTGATTATCCTGTGAACATCAAATTTGATTACGCTGACGCTAACTATACACTGACAGATGCCCTGACAGGCGATGTGCTCGGCATAATCAATAAAGGCAAGAGCGGCTCGGTTATCATTAATAACACAAGCGCTAACGCCATTAAAGTTGAACAGGGGGGAATAGATTTTGGTTTCAGTACTTATCCCAACCCCGCTGTTGATAACCTGAATATTAATTATTCAGTTCCTTCACAAAGGAATGTGGTTATTAAACTCTACGATGCTATGGGCAACGAAATACTTACAGCTCTCAACAAAAACGTTGAAGCAGGTAACTTTAGCGAATCAGTAAATATCAGTGAACTTACATCAGGCACTTACCTGATCAAAATGTTCGCAGGTGACGAAACTAAAGTCGCTAAATTCGTTGTAAACAAATAAGTCCGGCTTTTTAGCCAGAGCTTAAATATAAAAAGGGCGGCATAGGTGAAAATCTGTGTTGCCCTTTTTAATAATTACTAATTTGTGACTTTATTAGAACTAATTGGTTATTAATTAAATGAGAGTTATTCTTACATTAATAATTATTGCTTTCGCCGGGGTTTCAGTTAAAGCACAGGATCCTGTTACCATATTTCTCAATATGCGTAATAATGAAGGATATACTTACACACCTATTGAATTTGGCCTGCATAAGGATGCTACTTATGATATTGATGAAGATCTGGGTGAAAAAGAGTACGTAGCATTTCCTGATCCTGATAATAATTATGGAGCTTTGTATATATTCGAAGAAGATTCCAGCAGTATCAAATACATGCTTAAAGATTACAGGCCATACGAAGACCTCCCCTTCTATAAACTATATAATCTTCAAATAAACCCGGGGCTTGGTGACAGCGTTTTTATAAGATGGAGTAAATTGCCTGACGGGCTTGATTCCGCTAAGTTTACCGATGCTTACGGCGGAAACGTGACTTCCTTCGATATGAAGCAAAAAGATACTATAGCTTTATTTATTCCCGGCAGCTTTTACCAGTATCAGATACACCTATATTTTGGTACGATAAATTCAAAAAGGGATAAAAATCAAGATGATATTTTGCTATTTCCCAATCCCGCTGAAGACCATATTACAATAAACTATGGAAATAATCTTTTCTATTTTAATATTTACAGCGCTGTTTCCGGAGAAGTCTTAAAAGGTATGGCCATGAGCGAACAGGAAATCGACATATCAGCTATCGCGCCGGGTTATTATTTTATAAAATTAACACCTCTTTACGGAGGGACAGTGAAATATTTAAAGTTTATTAAAAACCGGGAGTAAAGATTAGTGGCTGCTCAGCAGGATAGAGAAAGATCGGATAATAAAAAACAGAAGCCTGATAAAAAGAATACACAGCAGAGAAAACCGGTACAGGATAGCCGCGGCAGGGAAAAACAGGTTTCGAGAAGCGATTCTGCACGATCGCAGGCAGGGCAAACAGAAAGAACTACCGCTAAAAAGCCGCATCAGCAAAAGCAAAAGCGCGATCAGGGTAGCTTCGGCATAGATATATCTTTAGTGATTCCCCTCTATAATGAAGAAGAATCACTACCTGAATTAAGCCTTATGCTCGAAGATGAACTCCCCAAAATCGGGAAATACGAAGTTATATTTATTGATGACGGATCTACGGATGATTCCCTTGAAGTAATTAAAAGAATAAAAAGAAGAAACCATAATTTTAAAGCCATTAGTTTTAGAAGAAACCAGGGCAAATCCGCAGCTTTGGCAGTCGGATTCCAGGAAGCACGAGGGCGGATAATTGCCACTATGGACGCCGATCTTCAGGATGACCCTTATGAAATTCGAAACATGATTAAAAAACTCGATGAAGGCTATGATCTTATTTCAGGATGGAAAAAGATACGAAAAGACCCACTTTCCAAAACAATGCCGTCCAAACTATTTAATTTGGTTACTTCAATGGTCAGCGGCCTCAGGCTTCATGATTTTAACTGCGGACTGAAGGTTTACAGAAAAGAGGCTGCTAAATCACTTAATGTTTATGGTGAAATGCACCGCTATCTTCCTGCTTTAGCTCATTGGGAAGGCTTTCGCGTAACAGAATTACCCGTTACACACCATGCCCGTAAATACGGAAGGACAAAATTCGGCCTGAGCCGCTTTCTGAATGGCTTCCTGGATTTGCTTACAGTGATGTTCACTACCCGGTACGGCAGAAAACCACTCCACTTTTTCGGCCTCTTCGGGGTACTGTTTACTCTGATCGGATTTTTTACGAATCTTTATTTAACATTTGAGTGGATGATGGGAAAAACGTTCCTGTCAAACCGTCCGCTTGCTCTTCTGGGAATTGCTCTTATTATAGTCGGTGTTCAGTTCATATCAATGGGATTATTAGGAGAACTGATAATTAAACATGCAGGAAAGAATATAAACTACAGTATCAAGGATAAATTATGACCAAATATTATATAATTATCATAAATCTTCTATTGCTGACTCTGGCTGCAATTCCTGAAAAGGCCGAGGCCAGAATTGACAGCACAACATATCGCCTGGGGCTTGGATTATCCACGGTTGCCATTATTGGTAATAACCCCGGAAGCGATTCTTTCTTGATTGATGAAAGCGATACCACAAGATACGGAGGCGCTTTTTCAGGACCAAAACCCGGAATAGAAGCCAGGCTTTCTATCAATTTAGATAAAAAAGGCGATATAATGCTGCCCATAGGCCTAACTTACCAGTTCTATGCAGCTAACAGAACTTATCCACAGGGCAGAAATGCTTCGCAGAAAATTCACCATGAGCTTAATACATTAAATTTATACACAGGGCTTCATTATGTTATTTTAAGGCTGCCGCTTGCGGAATCCAAAATCTACGCGGGAATGGAGGTTTGGAATACTTATGTTCATAATATTGGATATTCTATTGCCACAAATTACTTAGATCCCGAGTTCCGCGATGAGATAGAACATTTCGATACAAAAGATGAAAGCTGGAGGCTTGGCGGCCTGATACGCTTAGGGGTTCAGGGAAGGCTCGCCAATGGGTGGACCATAAATACCGGTTTCGGTATATCATATATGAACTTATTTGGCCGGGATAACCAGCGGGGAGAACTCTTAACACCTTTCGATTATTTCGAAGTACAGGAATCAGCTGTCTATAAATTCCATTATTCGTTGCTTATACAAAAAGATCTTTAATAATTTATGAAAACAGAATATTCTATCTTTAATAGTGATTGCCGGCATTTTCGCGGCGACCTGCCCTGCCGTCCCCACAAGGAACACGGCGTGCATTGCAGCAATTGTGAATACTACGAATCGAAACCTGAAAAAATACTGATAATAAAATTGGGTGCTATCGGTGATGTTATCAGAACTACACCTTTATTAACAAGGATGAGAAGAGCATATCCCGATGCTGAAATTTGGTGGCTTACTTATTATCCGGAAGTTGTGCCTTCATCAGTCGATAAATTACTTGAATTTACTACAGAAGGATTACTTACCGTCGAAGAAACAGAATTTACAAGAGCTTACAACCTCGATAAAGATCATCATGCCTGCGCCCTGCTAAATAGAATTAACGCAGGAGAAAAATATGGCTTTATGCTTGATAACGGCAAACCTGCTCCGGTTAACGACCTTGCTAAACCAAAGTTTCTAACGGGTCTTTTTGATGATGTCAATAAGGAGAATTCAAAATCATATCTGCAGGAAATATTTGAGATCTGCGGTTTTGAGTTTGAAGGTGAAGAATATATCATAGATACTCCTCTGAAAAAAGACTGGCGCAACAAGAACGACGGCAGGCCCGTAATAGGCCTTAATACCGGATGCGGTGCCAGATGGGTATCTAGGATGTGGGATGAAAAAAACTGGGAAGCGCTCATAAAGAAATTTCAGGATGAGGGCTATTATCCATTGCTGTTGGGTGGCAGGCAGGAGCATGACAAAAACCTTCACCTTGAAGAAAAAACCGGCGCGGATTATAAAGGGTACTTCTCTATAAAAGAATTTATTTCGCTCGTAAATGAATGCGACGTGGTCGTAACGGCTGTAACCATGGCCATGCATATTGCTATTGCCCTGAAAAAAGAACTTATCCTTATGAACAATATATTCAATCCTAATGAATTCGAACTCTATGGCAGGGGTGTCATTGTTCAGCCTGATAAAGAATGTAAATGCTTTTTCAGGCCCAAATGCGTTAATGAAAGTTATTTCTGCATGGACCATCTGCCGGTTGAAAAGATATTCGATGCCGTAAAAGCAAGAATTGAATTGAAAGATAAATAGAAAAGTATGATATTTACATATATAAGGGAGCGCTTATTAGGTGGCGTTCCTTTTTCATTAAACAAAGTACGACACTGATTTAAAACAAAGTGCATCACTGACTTAAAATAAAGTGCATCACTGACTTAGAAAAAAAAAAAATGTCAAAGAAGAAGAAAGAAATAATAGAATTATCACCTGAATCAATCGGGATGGAAGGTGTAGCTGTTGCCCGCAATGAAGGCAGAGTCTATTTTGTAAAAGGTGCCGTTCCGGGAGATAAAGTACTTGCATCAGTTAGAAAAAAAAGAAAAAGTTACTCTCAGGCGCAATGTGAGGAAGTCTTAGAGCCGTCAGAGCACAGGATAAGCCCTAAATGCGAGTACTTCGGAAGCTGCGGCGGATGCTCATGGCAGCACTTAGAATACGGGCAGCAGATTTACTGGAAAAAGCAGAACCTGATAGACTGCTTTGAGCGCATTGGAGGAATCAAAAGCGATGTGATAGACACCATGCCTGCTCCGGAAGTGTACTATTACAGAAATAAGATGGAATTTTCATTTGGAGCATCCAGGTGGCTTCTGCAGGAAGAGATTGAAAAAAAGGACGAAATAGAGCAAAAGAGCTTCGCGCTTGGCCTGCATGTACCCGGCAGATATGACAAGGTAATCGATATTGAAAGATGCCATATCCAGAAGGATAAAGCTAACGAAATGCTTAACCTTATTCGTGAAAAATCTTTTGAAAAAAACATCAAACCTTATAATCTGCATAATCACGAAGGATTTCTGCGCAATCTGATTATCCGCCATTCCGCTGCTGAAAACTCGTTCATGCTTATACTCGTTACAACAGATATTAGCAATGACGATGAACAAAACTTCGTTGATTGGTTTGGCAGGGAGTTGCCATTGAGATTCAGCGAAATAAGCAATACAATCCATTCAGTGAACAATGGCAAAAATCCTGTCGCTGTCGATAGGTTAGATATATTATTTGGCCCGGGATATTTAACCGAAAAAATATTCAATATTGATTTCAGGATATCGCCCTACTCCTTTTTTCAGACAAACACATTTCAGCTGAATAGTTTTATCGGGCTCATACTCGATTACGCCGAAATAAAGCAAAATGATACCGTATGGGATCTTTACTGTGGTACAGGTTCAATTACTTTGCCGGCAGCGCAAAGATGCAAAGAAATATACGGGCTGGAGCTTGTACAAAGTTCAATAGATGACGCAAAACTAAATGCCGAAATAAACGGTATAAAAAATGCTACATTCTGCCGGGCAGACCTTCACGACAGGGAAATCCCCGGCCTTCTTGGTTCTCTGCCGGATCCGGATCTAATTATCATTGATCCTCCAAGGGCGGGTATGCATAAGAACTTAGTGAACCACGTTTTGGAAGCAAATCCTGAAAGGATAACATATGTAAGCTGCAACCCGGCCACGCAGGCAAGGGATTGCGCCTTACTGTCTGAAAAATATGAAGTTATAAAGATACGTCCTGTTGATATGTTTCCCCATACATTTCATGTGGAATCAGTAGCGAAATTGAAAAGAAAATAATTGGATAAATAAATGAATTTGGAAACTCTTAAATTTAACGTCTCAGAGATATTTTACTCAATACAGGGTGAAGGCAGCCGCGCGGGCCTGCCATGCCTTTTTGTGCGTTTGCAGGGCTGTATGCTCCGCTGTTCATGGTGCGATACCCCCTACGCCCTGGATATACGGCAAAAAGAGCATGAAATGACCGGCAGCTGCATAATAGATGAGATAATGGAATACAAATGCAGGTTCATAATGTTCACCGGAGGCGAGCCCCTGCAACAGAAGGATGTTATCCACTTGATCAAATACCTGTGTGAGCAAGATTATACAGTAGCAATTGAAACAAACGGGCACGTCCACACGGGAGATATTGACAGCCGCGCCATTAAGATTTTAGACCTAAAATGCCCCGGCTCGGGAATGAATAAATTCAATAATTATGATAATCTTAATATACTGAACCGGCACGATGAGATTAAATTCGTTATTAAAGATGATAATGATTATGAATGGGCAAAAGAAAAAATCATCGAATATTCGCTTTATGATAAAGTGGATACCATATTGATGTCACCCGTATTCGGCATAATGGAACCCGTGCGCCTGGCGAAACTCATTTTGAGAGATTCGCTGCCGGTGAGGCTTCAGCTTCAGATGCATAAATTTATTTGGGAACCTGAGACCCGCGGCGTATAACAGTTTGAAATTTCATTGAATTTAACTAATTTAGTTAATATTAAGAGAAAATTATATAAGTGGAAGAAAGACCAGATATATTCGGCCAGGAAAAGAATTTCGAGGCTCTTATGGAGGGCTTGGCCGCTACTCGTAGAGGAAAGGGATCCGTTTTCGCGATTGCCGGAGAGCCAGGTTTTGGCAAAACCAATATACTGCAGGCTCTTAACTACGAATGCGACCAGAAAAATTCAGGAGTAATCGGGGTATATATAGAGTGCCAGACCCCTATCGGAAAATTCAATGTGGCAAATATACAGCCGTTACAGCCATTCGCAGCTGCTGTACAAAAGATCATAGATAATAAAACAACTACCCCTGAAAAAAGATTTATGATGAACCTGGGTATGACATTTCTTGCATCAATTCCACTTGCCGGAGATGTTTTCTACGCCGTTAAGGAAATGGGAAAAGACTGGAGGCAGTTCAAAAAAGAAAAATCATCTGATAAATTCACGAGAGTTTCCAGAGCCACAGCTGATTATTACGATTCAATAAATAAGCTTGCCGATAATTACCCGATAGTGCTATTATTTGATGATATGCACTGGTCTGACGCTCAGTCTTCCGAGCTTCTCAACCTTTTAGCAGATAATATTAGCGATATTCCCCTGATGATCGTAATCACATACAGGAAGAGCGTTTTGGATAACCAGCCCCTGCCTTTTTCCAGCTTCCTTCATCATTTTAAAGATAAAGATCAGGTAACACTTATGGAGCTGGACGCTCTATCCAAGCACGACCTTAATGTGTTTGCCAAGAAAATGCTTCCTCATTACACTTATAATAATGAATTTGAGAACTGGATATTCGACCACAGCTATGGTGTTCCGGGCGTTGTAGCAGAATTTATGAGGTATTTCCAGAAAAATTCCCCATTTGATTCTGAGGGCAAACTCCTGACCAATTTCTATGACAACCAGTTCCTGCCGGCATCAATGCAGGCTGTATTTTCGCAGGCTATTCAGGAACTCAATGAGGAAGAAAAAAACATACTCGCCATTTGCAGCTCAGAAGGCAGGGAATTTACCGCAACTATTGTATCACAGCTTTTAAACACTGATGTACTTACGACTATAAAAAAGCTGCGTAATCTGCAGAACAAAACCGGCATTATTAAAAGTATCGGCGCGCAGATGCGCTATGGCGTAAAAACTACTATGTATCAGTTTACTCAGGCATTTTATCATTCATATTTCGAAAATTCACTGGAATATGAGGAATATGTCGCGCTACACAGCCAGATAGCGAATCACCTTAAGGAAAGATATGATGAAGCGGATTCAGAAGCGCTGAAAGAACAAATAGCTCCATTCCTGGCAGCACACAGCGCCGAAGCAGGCGATGATGATACCGCGCAGTCCATGCTCCTGTTTTCCGCCAGAAACTCGGTCAAATACGGTAATCCGGAGGTTATTAAAAATACTTACGAAGATTACCGTAAAATGACAAAACTGGACGAAGGCCAGGAAAAAGCGCATATGCCGGCTGATGAAGAATTTCTTTATATGATTAATCATCTTTCAACTGCGCTTAGTAAAGGATACAGGCTTGTTGAACCGGAAGGGGGCGAAGAAACTAAGGAAACTGGTGCCGGAGAATATTTATCCGAAGGAGAAGCCGGGGAGTTTCCCCTGCATCCGGGTGGAAAGTTGCCCCCGGGTGAAATTCCCCTGAATGGTTTCGCCGGCGCCAGAACAAAATCGATCAGCTATTACCACCAAGGCAAATTTGAAGAATCGGCACGTATAGCTATTGCCGCCTTTGAGCATAATAATACTGAGCTTAAACCATCTGAAAAGGTGCAGCTTTTAACTATAGCCGCACGTTCTCTAACAGAAAACAGCGACTTTGAATCGGCCGAAAAATGGCTTGCCGCTGCCAGAAATATTTCTGAACTTACTGGCGAATTGCAGACTGAATGCCTTGTGCTTAATTCTTACGCACTTCTTTACGCGAACAAAAAAAATGAAATCATGGCCATGCGCTATCTGAATATGGCAGCTAAAAAATCTGTTGCCCTGCCTCCGGAATTGAGGCTTTTAACAATAACGAACATAGCTGACGCTCTTTCGAGAATATCCCCGGAAAAGGCTAAAAAATATTATGAAGCAGCGAGTAAACTCAGTGGCAGCCTCGAATTTCACCGATTCCAATCCGATCTTCTTAAAATCCTTAGATAATTAATTTCATCACTTTACTTTTTCCCGCTTAACTGAATATCAATAAAAACCTTAATTAGTATTAACATTATTATGCTATTTTTTATTTATAAAATTATTTGCAACTATTTTTTGTTTTGGAGGCAGACCCATGAACAGGTTTCTAAGCATTTTACTGGCAGTAACGGCCATAGCTGTATCAGGATTATTCTTTACTTCATGTGAAGATGACAGCGGCACCAAACCCAGCACAAGTAAAGAAATGAAGATTGCTGTTTTTACTGATCCGCATTACTTTTCCCCTTCACTTGGCACCTCCGGTGCCGCTTTCGAGCAATATCTGGCAATGGACAGAAAACTGATAGCCGAAAGTCAGGCTATCCTTGAAGCTACCGTTGCAGCCATAATTGCTGATAAGCCGGATGTGGTTATTGTACCAGGTGACCTTACGAAAGACGGTGAAAAAGTCACACACGAAGAATTTGCGGCATACATGCGGCAAATAGAGGATGCCGGAGCTAAAGTTTATGTTATTCCCGGAAACCACGATGTTGATAATCCGGCTTCATATTCTTACAGCGGTAATAACAGGACTCTTGTTCCGACTGTAAGCGCTCAGGAATTTGCTCAGATATACGCTGATTTCGGATATGATGAAGCTAAGTACAAAGATCCTAACTCTCTGAGCTATGTCGCGGAACCCGTAAAAGGTATCTGGCTGCTGGGTATGGATGCTTGCCGCTATAAGGAAAATCCCGGTAAAACGCATCCCGTTACAGGCGGAAGGTTTTCACAAGAAACTTTTACATGGATAAAAAATAAGCTGCAGGAAGCTAAAGATTCAAAAATCAGGGTATTCGGGTTTTTGCATCACGGAATACTGGAGCATTTTGCCGGACAGAAAAGCAATCCAGTATCTTCTGAATATGTAATTGACGACTGGGATAATGCAGCATCAGAATTTGCCTCACTCGGCCTGGAAATAGTTTTCACGGGGCATTTTCATTCGAATGATATAGTTATGAAGGATTACGGCGGAAATGTTCTTTATGATATCGAAACCGGCTCAACCATTACTTTTCCCTGCCCTTACAGAGTAATTGACTATGACGGTGAAACAAAGTTCGATATCTCAACCAAATACATAGAGTCCATAAACTATGATACCCAGGGCATGTCTTTTCCTGATTACGCCAAAAACTACCTCCAGAGCGGTATGTTAGGCCTTATCGAATATACCCTGATGAATCAGTTCGGGGTGTCTGAAGAGGAGGCCGAACAGCTTGCTCCGCTTATGCTGGCAGCATTCATGGCTCACTATCAGGGCGATGAAAGATATCCCGACCAGCAGACACAGGCAATGGTTGAGCAAATGATGCAAAGCACCGATCCGACTACTCAACTTTTCGGAAGTTCATTGGCAGCAATGTTCAACGATCCTATGCCACCTGATAACGATTACGTTATCACTCTTAAAGCAATAAAATAACCAAAATAAAAAGCCCCGGAAAATCCGGGGCTTTTTAAATACAATTTATTAATTTTTAGATTTTAATATCGAGGTAGCCTTTTGATATTTGATTTTGGGCTGTCTGCTGTATCTGGAATAAAGGCTGAGCGGATGCCAGCAGCTGCAGCATCTGGTTCTGAATGTTTGTAGAGCCTGTTTGCGTTGTTGCCTGCTTTAGGATATCCTTTTGGATCTCCATCTGCACCGATACGGGCGCTTTGCTTTCAACCGGCTGATTTTGCCTTTGTTGCGCCTGGTTTCCTGCCGTATTTTCGATATTCATAAAATCCCCCTGCTCTAAGCCCTTTATCCTATATATCGTAAGGTTCTGAAAAAACTTTAATATAATTACGACAAAAATAAAAAATATTTCATTAAAATTCACATAAAAATTATTAATGCTAATTAAAAAAAGGAATTACGTAAATTGTAAATCTTTTATTTGTCATTATCAATAAACATAATATATTATTTTAAATGAGAAAAAACAGCATCAGAAATATCGCTATCATCGCGCATGTTGACCACGGAAAAACCACACTTGTGGACGCTCTCCTGCAGCAGAGCGGCACATTTCATGCCAATCAGCAGGTTGAAGAAAGGGTAATGGACTCGCTTGATCTCGAAAAAGAGCGCGGAATCACTATCATGGCCAAGAATACAGCCATTCAATACAAGGATATTAAGATTAATATTATAGATACTCCCGGGCATGCTGATTTTGGCGGCGAAGTAGAGCGAAGCCTCAACCTGGTGGACGGCGCCCTTCTGCTTGTTGATGCCAGTGAAGGCCCGCTGCCGCAAACAAGGTTTGTGGTAAAGAAAGCACTCGCCAAAAAACTGCCGATTATTCTGGTGATAAATAAGATCGACCGCGCCGACGCTAGAATTCAGGAAGTGATCAATGAGGTATATGACCTTTTTATCGACTTAGACGCGGGTGATGAGCAGATTGATTTCAAAATATTATATACAAACGCCAAGGAGGGAGTGGGGCACCTCGAACCAGGAGATGATTCGAAAGACCTCATGCCGCTTTTTGAAACTATAGTCACAGAAATACCCGGCCCCGAAGCCGATGATAACGAAACTCCCCAGTTTCTTATCACGAGCCTCGGTTATGACCCATATGTCGGCCAGATAGCCATAGGTCGGCTCAATAACGGCATAATGAAGATGAACCGGAATTACAGCCTGTGTACGGCCGGAGGCATCAGGAATGGCATTAAATTTTCTGCGCTCTATACATTTACCGGCCTTAGCAGGGTGCAGACAGATGAAGTCTACGCCGGAGATGTGATCGCGATAGCCGGAGTGCCAAATGTATCTATTGGCGATACTATTTCAGATGATGATAATCCTAAACCTCTGCCAAGAATAACCGTCGATGAGCCGACGGTATCAATGATATTCTATGTCAATAACGGCCCCTTTGCCGGTACGGAAGGCAAGTATCTTACAACCAGGCATATTAAAGCACGCTTAGATAAAGAAACCCTTAGTAACGTGTCTTTGCAGATAAGCACCACAGAACGAGCCGATGCGTACGAGGTAAAAGGCCGCGGCGAGCTTCAGATGGCAGTGCTGATCGAAACAATGCGCCGGGAGGGATATGAGTTCATGGTCTCAAAACCGCAGGTAATTACAAAAATAATTGACGGGATTACTAACGAGCCTGTTGAAAGGGTACTGCTCGATATACCTGAGGAATTTACAGGACTCATTACCGAAAAGCTCTCATCACGCAAAGGACAGATGGTGAACCTCACCAATACTGGAAGCGGCAGGGTAAACATGGAATTTGTCATTCCCTCACGCGGGCTGATTGGATTCAGAAGCGCCTTCCTGACTGATACTAAAGGCGCAGGAGTTATGAACACAATATTTGACGGTTACCTGCCATGGTTTGGCGCCATTCCGCAGCGAAGTACAGGCGCACTCGTTGCCGACAGGGCGGGCCGCGCTACTGCCTATGCCGCCCTTGGAATGGAGGACAGGGGAGAGCTCTTCATTGAAGCAGGGATTCAGGTTTATATGGGTATGATTGTCGGCGAAAGGAATAAATCCGGCGACCTGAACGTGAACATTACCAAAGAAAAGAAACTTACCAACATGCGATCATCAACATCGGAGCAGACCGTGACCATTAGGCCTCCGAAGATACTATCACTTGATCAGGCCATTGAGTTCATCGCTGAAGACGAAGTCGTAGAGGTTACTCCCAAAAGTATCAGGCTGCGCAAAATGGAGCTCGATCCGAATAACCGCAAGGTAAAAACAAAGGTTTAGATGAAGGGTAAGGATTAAATTAACAGCTGTGCTGCAACTCTTGTTCTCAGTGTCACTGACTAAAATTAGCAGGCATAAGAGTCCGCGCCGGTGTATGAACTGTGTTTAACCAATTTAAATGATTTAAATAATAGCCTGCAAAAGGAAAACTATTATAAAGCATTATTCTTTTTGAATTATTTATTATATCCGGCCGGTGGCCCCGGACTATTGATCGTTGCCGGAAAATCATCATCGCCGGCCGTATTATTTATTACCTCATCAGCAGGCCGCTGAGTCGGAGCAGGTTTTTCTGGCTTACGAAGGCTTCGAAGCGTGCTTTGATGAGCCTTGCTAGTGCGCCGGTATAACCAAGCTGCGCTTCTCTGAATTCGATAGCTGAATAAGTTCCCAGGCGCAGCCTCTCTAAAGCAATATCCATGTTCTCGCGGGCTACCTCCAGGTTGGCGCTTTCAAGCTCCAATAGGCGAAGGTTCTTACTATAGAGATTATATTCCCTGTTGAGTCTGGTATTTATGCTGTCTTTTACCCGGATAAGAGCGATCTGCCTTATATCCCGCTCTATGCCGGCATTTTCGACCTGCCTGCGTGTGTTAAATCCGTTAAAGATATTAAATCTCAGGCTCAGGCCGTAATTATAGCCGTTGGTCATGTTTTCGACCAGGAAACCCGATTCGGATTCCGATTTTGAATAGCTATATCCGCCGTAAAGTGACAGCTCAGGATAGTATCCGGATTCAACTACCTTTTTGTATTGTTCGGATTCCGTTATGCTCAGCCCGGCGCTTTGAACAGCGCTGTTTTCGCGTTCAGCGTAATAGCTGAGGGAATCGAGGCGCAGCTCAGAATTAACCAAAATGGTATCTATAAGCTTAAAATTGCTCACCGGGCTAGCCAGTAGTTCGGCAAGGGATTCCTTTAGATTATCAATCCGGGCCCTTCTGTCAATCACCGCGGCGCTGTCTGCATTGAGGTCAACCATGGATTGCAGAAGCTCAAGCTTAGAAGCGGTGCCCAGCTCGTATTTACTATTAATAATATCCACTCTCTGGCGGGAGATATCAGTTCTTTCTATATCTGCCTCCAGCAGGCGGTTTTCGCTGACTATACTGTAGTAGGTATCGAGAACTCGCGAAGCGGCGCTTTCCATCTCGGCTCTTAGGTTTACTCCATATATTTCGGATATTGTTTTCAGCCGGTCATATGAATTAAACATTGCCATACCGTCGAACACTACCCAGTTGATTTCTGCCTCGGCATTAAGCGAATTAGAATTAGCTGCATCACTTTCGACTATCCTTCCGTCAATGAATTCCTGCTCAACACTCATTGCCTGGTAGTTTTGATTGCCGCTTAAGTTTATTTCCGGCAGGAATCCGGCGTTGCCGATTGATGTATTATTATCGGCGATGGCTTTAAGCCTTCGGTTTATTTCCACGGAATAATTCTTTTCAAGTGCTATCCTGACGGCTTCTTCAGGGCTGAGTATGTTATCCTGCCCATGCGCCGGCATGCTGATAACAATTATTGCAATCATTAAATAAATTGATTTAAGCATGAGTTTCCTCCGTGGGTTCTTCAACATCCACATTGCTGACTTTTTTCTTTTTATCAGAAAAATAAGTATAAACTGCCGGTATCACGAAGAGAGTAAGGATAGTTGAAAATATCAGCCCGCCAATTACTGCTATACCCATCGACATGCGGCTTCCTGAACCTGCTCCCAGAGCCAGCGCTATGGGAAGAGTTCCGAGAATTGTGGAAAGGCTCGTCATAAGTATGGGCCTGAACCTGAGAGAAGCCGCTTTATGAGCTGCCTCCCTGACACTATAACCTAAAGCTTTCTGCTGATTCGCGAATTCGACAATCAGAATACCGTTCTTAGTAACCAGGCCGATAAGCATTATCTGGCCGATCTGGCTGAAGATGTTAATCGTCTGGCCGAAATACCAGAGGCTGAGAAGAGCGCCGGCAATTGCCAACGGCACGGTGAACATTATGATAAACGGATCGCGGAAGCTTTCAAACTGTGCAGAAAGCACCAGGAATACCAGCACAAGCGCTAGGGCAAATGTAAAAACAAGGCTGGAAGAACTCTCTTTATAGTCCTTTGCCGGGCCGTCCAGCGAAGTGTAAAATGATTCATCCAGCACATTCCTTGCAATTTCATCCATGGCGGCAATTCCGTCGCCCATGGCTTTGCCGTCGGCAAGGCTGGCCGATACGGTTGCTGATACATACCTGTTGAACCTGTATAGTTGCGGCGGCGTACTCTGTTCTTCTATTTCAACCAGATTTTCGAGCTGTACAAGTG
The DNA here is from genome assembly GCA_964544155.1 of uncultured Hyphomicrobiales bacterium. Lineage (GTDB taxonomy): Bacteria > Bacteroidota > Ignavibacteria > Kapaibacteriales > UBA2268 > CAZJAH01. Next base: position 37,270 of record CAZJAH010000021.1, read on the forward strand.
CACCGCGGTCATTTTTCACATACAAAGCCTTGAGGTCGAGCGGTTCGTTCCTGTCTGAACGGCCTACCTGCCCTATTACCTGGTATTGCTTGCCGTTCATTATAAAAAAGTCGAATCTCTGCTCGCTTAAGCCCAGCTGCAGCGTTTCGGCAATGTCACGCACAGAAACTCCGGCCTCGCGGGCTTTCTCGCGGTTTATATTAACCGCTACCTCCGGTTTATTGAACTTGAGGTTTACATCAACCATGTCGAAAGTGGGGTTATTCCTTGCGGAATCAAGAAATGCGGGCAGATATTCTTTCAGTTTATCAAGATTAGGCGCCTGAAGTACGTACTGTACGGGCAGGCCTGCTCTTTGAGTTGAAATAGTCTGCTCCTGAATAACGAAAGATCTCGCATTATTAAGCCTTGAAGCCAGGGAGTTGATCTTGTTTGCTATTTCTGACTGAGAGCGCTCCCTTTCTTCCGCGGGAATAAGCTTAAGCCTGACAAAACCGCTGTTCACTGATGATGAAGCTCCAAATCCCGGCGAAGTTACCGAAATGATGGCTTCGGCTTCGGGTACATTATCTGAAATAAGCTCAACAAGCTTATTCATGTATTTTTCCATATAATCGAATGTTGCTCCTTCCTGACCTGTAGATGGTATGAAGAGTGATCCACGGTCTTCAAGCGGAGCGAGCTCCGATTGCAGGGTGGTTCCGAAATATGCTATAATTCCGCCGGATAACAGAATTATTATAAACGCGGCCCATCTTTTGTTAAGAAAACCGTTGAGCAATTCGGCATAGCCCTTTTCCATTTTCTTAAAAAACGGTTCGGTTGCTTCGTAGAATCTGCTTTGTTTTTCACGTTTTTTGAGTATTTTGCTGCTGAGCATGGGAGTGAGAGTCAAAGCCACAAATGAAGAAATTCCCACCGCGGCGGCTATTACTATGCCGAATTCGCGGAAGAGCCTTCCGGTAATACCTTCCAGGAACATTATCGGAAGGAATACAGCAATAAGTGCGAGTGTTGTTGATATTACTGCAAAGAATATCTCGGCAGCACCTTTCTGGCAGGCTTCTACGGGTGCCATGCCCGATTCAATTTTTTTGTAAATATTCTCCAGAACAACAATGGCGTCATCCACAACCAGGCCGATGGCAAGCACAATTCCCAGCAATGTCAGCACATTAATGGAGAAATCCGCGAGGAACATCACAAAGAAGGAACCAATAAGCGATATGGGTATAACCATTACCGGAATGATCGTTGTGCGCCAGTCTCGCAGGAAGAGAAAAATTACCAGTATCACCAGGAAAAATGCCAGAAAAATTGTCTGCTGAACTTCATCAATAGATGAACGTATGAATTTAGTGTCGTCGAATCCAATACCAAGTTCAATATCAGATGGCAGATCCTTTTTGATTATTTCCACTCTACGGTAGAATTCATCTACTATATCTATATGGTTGGCTCCGGGCTGTGGAATAAGCACATTTCCCACCATTGGAATGCCGTCTCTTTTTAGCAGTGTGCGTTCATTTTCGGGGAAAAGTTCGGCCCTTCCGATATCACTGAACTTAACAAGAGTACCGCCGCTTTCATTGATTATCATGTTATTGAATTCTTCAACAGTGGTCAGGCGTCCGAGTGTTCTTACTGTAAGCTCAATCGATTCTCCCTCTATCCTTCCGGAAGGAAGTTCCAGGTTCTGCCTTGTAACAGCGTTTTTCACTTCGAGCGGAGTTAGCCCGTAAGCAGCCAGCTTGATGGGATCAATCCACAGGCGCATGGAATAACGTTTGCTGCCCCAAATTCTTACCTCGCTGACTCCCGGGATTGTCTGCAGCCTTTCCTTAAATACATTCTCCGCTAGTTCAGTCAGTTCAAGCAGGTTTCTGGTGTCGCTTTTGATATTAAGGAATACAATAGGGCTGGCGTCGGCGTCGGCTTTCGAAATTATCGGCGGATCAGTATCGGGCGGCAGGCGGTATTGCGCGCGTGATACTCTGTCGCGGACATCGTTGGCTGCCGCTTCCAAATCGGTATCTATGCCGAATTCAACTCTTATAGTGCTTCTGCCGTCGCGGCTGACCGAAGTTAAGGTGCGTATTCCCGCTATACCGTTTATTGATTCCTCCAGGGGTTCTGTTATCTGAGTTTCGATAACATCAGCATTGGCGCCGGTGTAATTTGTCGTAACAGTAATTATGGGCGGATCAACGCTGGGGTATTCCCTCACCCCGAGATATGAATAGCCGATTATGCCAAAAAGCACAATGACTATCGACATAACTGTTGCCAGTACCGGCCGGCGGATACTTAATGATGATAATGACATTTATTCAAATAAGTTATTATTTACAAATTCTTTAACTTAACCGGAAGCCCCGGCCTTAGCATTACTATACCTGAAACAATTACCGTATCGCCTTCGGCTGCGCCTGAATTGATCTGCACCTCGCCGCTTGTCCGCAGTCCGGTTTTAACCGGCCTGGCGTCAGCAATACCGTCACTGTAAATAAAAACGCTTTCTCCTTCAAGGCTGGGTACCAGGGCTTCGGAAGGTACCATTAGAGCGTTTGAGTCGGTATTTACAGTGAGCATAACTTCGGCAAATGTACCCGGCAACAGGCCTTTGGGCTGCCTGACCAAAGCCCGGACATCCATCGAGCGTGTATCGCTGTTCAGCCTGGGTTCTATAGCGTAAATTTCCGCTGAATATTTATCAGAAGAAGGCGGTATGATAAATTCTATTTCGCGGCCTTTTTTTATCCTGGCGGAATATCTCTGCGGAACGGAAAATTCAAGCTTAAGAGGATCAATATCCCTTAGTGAAGCTATAACAGTACCCGGTGATACATGGGCGCCGGCAGATACTTGCCTGAGGCCCGCTATTCCGCTGAAGGGGGCGCGTATCTCACGCTTTTCGATCTGGGCCAGAATATATTCAGTATCGGATTTAAGTACATTTAGCTCGTTAAGAATGATGTCATATTCTTCCCGGCTGATGCCTTCTTTTTCGAGCAGCTTTTTTGCTCGGTATTCGCGGTCTTCGGCAAGTTTAATTCTTAATTTATTCTGCCTGAGCTGTGCCTGAAGCTCTTTGTCATTGATCTTTGCCATTAATGTTCCCTCCCGCACGTAATCGCCTTCTCTGAATGATATTTGAGCGATCTTGCCGGGCGCTTCGGCAGTGAGCATGGTCTCTTCGTTGCTGAGCAGGCTGCCGCTAAGGCGTATATCGATGGAGACAGTGCCGCCTTTAAGTATCAGCCCCTGCACTTCAATAGGGCCGCCGTTATTCCGGCCGCCGTTAACGGGGCTTTTTTCCTCACTAAAAAATCCGGTTTTTGGCAACACCAGAAGAATAATTATTATTAATATGATGCCTGAAAAAAATAATATTCTTTTTAACTTAAGGTTCATTGGAATTTTTATTATATTAATGAAAACCAAACTAGTGACGAAATTCTACTTCTTTTGTTTATGAGGCACAATGGATACCAGGCAATTTAGGAAAGATGGCCATGACTTAATCAACTTTATCGCTGATTATTTTGAACAAATCGAGTATTATCCTGTTAAACCCGGTGTGAATCCGGGAGAGATATTCAACAGAATTGAAGCTGCCCCCCCCGACGATCCTGAAGATTTCCCCGACATAATGGTTGATTTCGAAGAAATTATTATGCCCGGCATGACTCACTGGCAAAGCCCGAAATTCTTTGCTTACTTTCCTGCTAATAACAGCCTGCCTTCTATCCTCGCGGAATTGCTTACATCCGGTATCGGCGCGCAGTGCATGAGCTGGGAAACTTCACCCGCCGCCACCGAGCTGGAAGAAAAAATGATGATCTGGCTGCGTGATATGTGCGGCCTGCCTGAGAGCTGGCACGGCGTTATTCAGGATACGGCTTCTACGGCTACGCTTTGTTCATTGCTGACAGCAAGAGAAAAAGCACTCGATTTTGAAGCAAAAAGTAAAGGCGCCCCGGAAATGGATAAATTCACCGTGTATGCTTCCAAAGAAGCCCATTCATCCATAGATAAAGCCGTGCGAATTATTGGCATTGGTACCCATCAGCTCAGGAAAATAGAAGTAGATGATAACTATGCCCTCATTCCGGAAAAGCTTATTGAAAAAATTGAAAATGATATAAAAAATGGATACAAGCCCCTGGCAGTTATAGGATGCCTGGGTACTACAGGCTCCACGGCCGTTGATCCTTTAGAAAAAATCGGAAAAATAGCGAAAAAAAATAATCTCTGGTATCATGTGGATGCCGCTTACGCCGGTTCCGCGCTTCTCCTGCCTGAGTTCAGAAAATTTGCCGTAGGAATAGAAATGGCCGACAGCTATGTATTTAATCCGCATAAATGGCTGCTTACTAATTTCGACTGTTCCGCGTATTTTGTAAAAGATAAATATGCCTTGATTAATACCTTTTCGATATTGCCTGAATATCTTAAAACAAAAGAAGATGATCACGTTAATAATTACCGCGACTGGGGCATACAGCTCGGCAGGCGCTTCAGGGCGCTTAAGCTGTGGTTCGTTATCCGCTCTTATGGAGTAAAAGGACTGCAGGATATGCTTCGCAAGCACATCGAACTGGGAAAATATTTTGAGGAATACGTAAAAAACACAAACGGACTGGAACTTCTGGCGCCGAGGCAATTCAACCTTGTGTGTTTCAGATATAATCCGGGCGGAGTGCACGATGAAACCCTGAACCGAATTAACAAAAAACTGCTTAACGCGATCAATAATAAAGGGCGGGTATTTCTGACGCACACATCATTAAACGGCAGATATGCCATAAGAATGGTATGCGGCAGCCGCCTTGTAGAAAAAAGCCACATCGATGAGCTTAAAGAAATAATTGCCGAATCCATCGATAAGATTGTTCATATCTATTGATAATCTTTACTTTAAGAAATATAACCGTTATTTTAACGTGAATCTCTGCATATGATTTTTGATTATATCATAATGTTCTGCAAAACAACTATCATACTTCTTTTTCTGTTTTTGAGCGGGTGCTCGTTTTTTGAGCCTTCACCTGCAAGGATTAGAATTGCAGGATCGGATACTATGCTCCTGCTGGTTAAAAAGCTGTCGGCGGAGTATATGAGGGCTCATCCCGGAGTTGCTATATACGTTGAAGGCGGAGGCACTGCCAAAGGCCTTGAAAAGCTAAGTAAGGGTAAAATTGATATATGTATGGCTTCACGTTCTGTACGCCCGGGGGAAGCTAAAAAAATGGCCGATGAATTCGGCTTGCTTGGAATGTCCTTTCTAATAGCCAAGGATGCTCTGAGCGTTTACCTTAACCCGGAGAATCCCGTTAAAGATCTCAGTATGGAGGAGCTTAAGAGGATATTTACCTGCGACATAACAAACTGGAATGAGGCCGGCGGAGATAAAGCTCCGGTCGAAGTCATCACCCGGTCACCAAATTCAGGCACTCACCTGTACTTTAAGCAGCATATTTTGGAAGGGGAAGAGTATTGCGAAAAAGCCTCGATAGCATACTCCACTCAAAATGTGATCGAGCTTGTGAGCATGAATAAATATGCCGCGGGCTATGGTGGCATTGCATATGGCGATTCTGTTTATCACGCGAAGATCAACGGTTTTGCCCCGAACAGCGAGAACATCATCAATAATAAATATCCCATAATACGCTATCTGCAATTTTACACATTGAATATTCCAAAAGGCCGCGTTAAAGAGTTCATCGATTGGGTACTCAGCCCCGAAGGCCAGGAAATAGTCGCTGAGACAGGCTACCATCCTTTATTTCTTCGAAATTAAAATAATTGTGATTACCCGGCGTAATTTTCGAGTATGTTCAGCTATTTAAAAAACATATACAGCAGGGATAAATTCCTCGGCGCGGGAAGAAAGGATAATTACTTCGAGGGCTGGTATTTCAAATGTGTGGGCCCTGAAACAAGTGACAAAATTGCCATTATACCCGGAATTTTCATAAGCAGGGATAGCGGCAAAGCACATTCATTTATTCAGTATCTTGACGGGGCTGAAAGCAGGTATTTTCGATATGGGATTGATGAATTTAAACCCCATCCCGATCTTTTCAAGATTGAAATAGCCGGATCTTTCTTTTCATTAAATAATATCGAACTAAATATCGAATCCGAAAGCTGCGGGATAAAAGGCATTCTGGAATTTACCGGTATCCATCCCTGGCCCAAAAGTTTTATAGCGCCGGGCGCCATGGGCTGGTATTCCTATGTACCCTTCATGGAGTGTAATCACGGCATTATCAGCATGAAGCATGATATTTCCGGCAGCCTGAGAATCAACGGCGAAGAGAAAGTTTTTACCGGCGGGAAAGGATATATAGAAAAGGACTGGGGAAGCCGGTTCCCCGAAGCCTACGTCTGGGCGCAGTGCAACCATTTCGATGCCGCAGGGATTTCGGTAATGATTTCTATCGCTAAGATTCCCTGGCTGGGCAGCAGCTTTACAGGATTTATCTGCGGGATAATGATCGACAGGGAGTTATATGTTATGGCTACATATACCGGAGCTAAGTTGGATTATCTGGAAATAGAAGATAATACAGCGCGCTTTTCATTATCCGATAAAAAAAGAACATTCAGGGGAGAGATCATCAAATCCGGCGGCGCTGACCTCGGCGCGCCTTATGAATCGGATATGCTCACAAGGGTAAATGAAAGCATGGATTCTATAATTAAAACTGAATTTATTGACAGATCTAATGCCATTACGATTTTCAATCTAGAAGGAAATCCGGCCTCAGTCGAGATAACAGGCAATCGTAAAGAAATAATTACATCTATTTGAAAATAAACTAAATAATCATTAGTCTTAAGATGTTTATAAAACATGGTAAATATTGTTATCTTTATATAATATTATAATTATTATTCTCCAATGGCAGTAAAAAAACCGAAGAAAGAAAAAAGAAATTTTGTAAACAGCTTTCTTAATATAATTGAAAAAGCGGGTAATGCTCTTCCTCATCCCGCAACAATATTTGCCTTGCTGGCATTTTTGGTGGTAATAGCCTCGGGCATTGCCTCCATGTTCGATTTGGAGGCTATGCATCCCACTACCGGGGAAACTATAAAGCCATACAACCTTTTCTCTGTAGAAGGCCTTCACATGATACTTACAAAAATGGTAGTCAATTTCACAAGTTTCGCTCCTCTCGGTACTGTTCTTGTTGCGATGCTCGGTATAGGCATAGCCGAAAGCAGCGGCCTTATAGGAACTGCTCTCAGGCTGCTTGTTATATCATCACCAAAAAAGCTTTTGACTTTCGTAATTGTATTTTCCGGCATTCTTTCAAATACAGCCAGTGAAGTAGGGTACGTGCTTCTTGTGCCGCTGGGAGGTATTATCTTCATGACGGTAGGCAGGCATCCGATCGCAGGTATAGCTGCGGCTTTTGCAGGAGTATCCGGTGGATACAGCGCGAACCTGCTTTTGGGAACCATAGATCCCTTGCTCGCAGGCCTATCTGAGGAAGCCGCCAGGATTATTGATCCGGGCTACACTGTTAATCCTGCTGCAAATTATTACTTCATGATGGCATCTGTACCGCTGATTGCTCTTGCCGGAACCTGGGTAACAGAAAAAATAGTTGTACCGAGGCTGGGTAAATACGAAGGTGAAGCAGAAACCGACAGCGCGGAAATGCGCGGCCTGAACAAAAACGAAAAAAAGGGGCTTATCTACGCTTTAATTGCCATACTTGCATTGGCAGTCATATTGATGGCCGGAATTATCCCGGAAGGAGGCTTTCTAAGAAATCCTGAAACAGGGGATATTCTTCGTTCACCATTTATGTCGGGTATTGTGGCGCTGATATTTATATCTTCAGCAGTGGGAGGCATTGCCTACGGAATTGGAGCAGGCACATTCAGTAATGACAGCCAGGTTATGAAAGGTATGGGCAAAGCCATGGAAACGCTGGGCATTTATATTGTTCTTACATTTTTCGCGGCGCAGTTCGTGGCTTATTTCAACTGGACAAACCTCGGCAAAATATTCGCAATTGAAGGCGCTCTTGTCCTGGAAGCGTCCGGACTAGGGCCGATACCTCTAATGATATCATTCGTACTGGTCGCGGCTCTGGTCAATCTCGTGATGGGCAGTGCTTCGGCTAAATGGGCCCTTATGGCGCCTGTTTTCATTCCCATGTTCATGCTGCTGGGCTATTCACCCGAACTAATCCAGGGAGCTTATAGAGTAGGTGACAGCGCTACCAACATCATCTCGCCGATGATGTCTTATTTTGCTTTGATCGTAGCCTTTATTGAGAAATATGAGAAAAAAGCCGGCATAGGTACCGTTGTAGCTACTATGCTTCCTTATTCTATAGTATTCCTTATAGTTTGGGCGGTAATGCTGATAATCTGGTTCAGCATGGGAATACCGCTCGGGCCTGATTCGCCGCTTTTTATCGGCAAATAAGGTTTTAAGTTAAAGTTAGAATTAAAGTGAAATAATATTGCCGCTATCAGAATGACTGCACTTTGAGCAGATGTTCTGAGGCTTATCAGCGCTTTTCTTTACCCAGGAATAAGTCCAGTTGGTAAAATCATTAACAAAATTGACAAATTCCGGATTTTCCGAATTGATTTCCTTAAAGCTCGAGCTTATTCTTTTCAGAAGATCGCGTCTTTCTTCTTGATTGAGCTGCTCTAGCATGGCGTTAAATTCAGACAGCAGTTTTTTCAGGTATTGCGTGTTATTTCCTTCTTTTGCAAGGTTATTAAGTTCGTTGGAAAATTTCTGTTCGATACTCATTTTTTTTTTACTCCCTATTGCTAAATACACTTCCAACTTAAACATTTTATTTTAAAAGTCAACAAATAAATCAATTTATTAAATTAAATTAAGAATTATGTAATTTTAATTTGTTTTTCTAATTTGCAGTTAATGTTAAATCAAGACGGGATCGCGTAAATGCGAATTAATTTTTCTCTCATCGTTCTTATATTTTTATTTGCTGTATCTCGGGAATCCGTGGCTCAGCTTTGGATGGGCGCGGGCGCCGGCACGCCCCTGGTAATGACACCTTCATATCAGCTCAAGGAATCCGGCCGGAATATAAATATTCAGCTGGAATCCCGGAAATACTGCAATCTCTGGTACGGCCTGCGGATAGATCATTTCGAATACGAAAAGCAGGAAGATTATCCTCTTGCTACCTATACTGACGGGATATTCCTGCAGCCGGAGTTCAGGTATATATTTATTCCGACAGATTGCCATAATTACAGGATAGCACCCTGGGTGCAGCTTATGATGATATTCAGCTCAATCGATGCGGATAACGATACCGCCCTTGGTGGCATTGGGGCCGGTGGTGGCCTGGGATTTACGATTCCCTTCAGTTTGTTTAATATGTGCTGGTCGGTGGATGCCGGTGTGCAGTATATGGCGCCAAATTTTATACTGAAAGACGGCGACAGGCATACCATAGAGCAGGCAAATATTTTTGTTTCAATTAATGCGGGCCTGTGACATGAAAAGAATTGCCATAATATTAGTGATAATAGCCGGTATTGCCTTAGGCTCATGCACAAGCATAAAGAGGCATGACGACGCCGTCAGGATAAAACCTGATTCCTTCGGGAAATATCTCGTACATCCCGAAACGGGTGAACTGAGGGACGGCACTACCCTTAAAGGCACAGTGCTCGGCCTGGAAGTGGTATCAAAGCCGGATAGCTGCCCTGTGGTTGAAACTACACCATATTCAAGGGATACCTACATTCTTTTCCTCGATGAAAAAGCGGAAGCGGAGAAAAAGAATATCGAAAGAATTGAAATCGATGATATTGAGCTTGTAGGGCAGATGTTCGACCAGGAAAAAAATCAATATAATAATATAAACCTTTTTGAAAATTATAATGACCCCACGGAAATGCGCGGACTCCGCGCCGTATCTGTTGACAGCCTGATGATAGATACCTGCAATCCCTGTAACTGTACTCCCTGGTCATTCGGGATGGACCTTGACCTTTCCCTGGCGCTGAATATCAAGTGCCCGGAACGGGAATTCGGTATGTTCTTCCTTGAGTTAAGGGGAGGCTATGCACTATATTCTGATTTCCGTACCGTTAACGATGAAACTGGTATAGACAGCTACTTCGGTGAAATAGCCACGGGATTCCGATTTGGCGATAAAAGGCAATGGGGGTTGGGGCTGGCATACTTCAGCGGAGTGCCTATGCATAATTCCTATACATCAAAGTTGGTAAACAGGCCGGTGGCGCTCTTCCATGGCAGGTATAGCCACCCTGAAGAGAAATTTCTGGGCCTTTGCGCCAGGCCATATTATTATGGGCAGTTCGGTATTTCGATTGACGAGCTTTCCATCGACCTGATGGAATTTAAATACAGCACCGGCTGCGAAAATTGCAAGGAATACATTAAAGAATTAGGCGCCGACGGCGTTGTTCCCGAAATAGACCTCAGCCTGCCGATATCATTCGGACTGGGCGCAGGCCTGGAGATACCCGTGAATAAGTATGCCGATCTTGCTATAGACATGGGGTTTCGTTCTATCGCTTTTGGTGAGGCGGCTCCCATTGCCGGATTTTCGAATGTGCCGACCAATAGGCGCATTTATATGTTTTTATTCAGATTAGGGCTGACAATTTAGCCGGAGAATAATTATGAAAAAAATAAGCTTATTAGTTTTAATAGTATTAATGACATGGTCATGCGGTGACGACTGTAACCTTATTACGGCGGATTACCCCTGCCGCGTGAGGGAAGCAACCATTACCAAATTCGATCCCAGAGTGGTTCTGCAGCCCGATTCTGTTATAGTGCCCGTGCCGACTTATTCCATACATACTTTCACATTTCCGGCGGATAATTTTTCCAGCGGCACATTAACTAATGATACACGCTTTGATCAGAGTAAATTCGGGCAGTATATCTTTCTGGCTGAAGAAAGCTATGAAGAAAACGGCGTTGCTTTAACGGCAAGGCTGGCTGATATTTATCCGCCTAATTCACTCATGGTAGGCGACATTATGGTGATCACTACTGACGCACTCAATACACCGCCTAGAGCTAATTTAAGGTTCAAAGGCAGCCTGGCAGAGTTTCCGGATAAGTTCTTCTCTGAAGACGCTTATAAATTCTGCAATGAATATCTTGAGGGATACAGGCAGCAGGACGAGGATTTTTCGGATATCGCGGATGACGCCCGTCAATTCGGAAGCGGCCTTCCCACAGCCGTGCCCTATCAATATACCAATGATGACATAATCATTGTTAATCAGAATAATGAAGATGTAACGGATCAGTATATCAGTACAATACCCAGAGCAGTGGTAAATGAGCTTAAGAGCAAGGCCTCATCCGAAGCCGTTGATATAATAGTCGAGCCGGGAGATGTATTTTATTACAAAGCTGTAAACGGTAAGGAATTTGCCCTTGTAATAGCGGATATCCGTGAGGGAAGCTTCGAGCCGCATCTGAAAAGAGTTACCATCAAATTCTCTGAGTTGAAAGGCAGTAAAGTAGAGGCTTGCCCCGGATAATATGGAAGTTTTCGATATAATAGGCTTTGCGGCGGCATTTTGCACAACCTCGGCGTTTGTGCCTCAGGTTGTTAAAATCATTCAAACAAAACAAGCCAGGGATATTTCCCTTGTGATGTACCTTATATTCACGCTCGGGCTCATACTGTGGCTGACTTACGGAATCATCATAGGATCATGGCCTGTGATTATGGCGAACCTTGTGACACTCCTACTTGCCGGACTAGTCATTTTCTACAAGATAAAATACGATAAATCAGATTACAATAATCAGGCCTGAGCGCCGTTCAGTTTTAGGTCAGTCTAATTAAATGGCCCCAATATGAAATACTTAGCGGTGATAATACTATTTATTGCTTTAATTCCATCAAAAGCGGCGGACAGCCTGGCTTCCGTAGAGCTTAAGGCTTATAATGCCTCTCACGGCAAGATCGCACTCGCGGCGAAATTCGAAATTAAGAAAGACTGGCACATTTACTGGAAGAATCCCGGCGATGCAGGAATGCCAACCACTATAGACTGGACACTTCCCGAAGGCTTTAGTGTAATGGATACCCGCTACGGCTATCCCATACGCTTTGCCACTGAAGGCATAACTTCTTTCGGATATAAGGATAGCGCGTTTGTAATATATTACATTGAATACCCTCAGGATATAAGCGGCAGCTTTCAGATAAAAGGCAAAGCCAAATGGCTTGCCTGCAAAGAAAAATGCCTCCCGGGCAGCGAGGATGTCGCGATTGAAATACCTTTTAAAAACGGTATTTTCAACGGCGCTTACCTGCCGGAAAGAATTAACTCCCAATTACCCGAAAAAAGCGATTTCATTTCGGGAACGGCAGGCAGGTATGGTGGAGATGTAAGTGTTATGATTGACGGAATAACCGGAAAGCCGCTTGACTTCTTCCCGCTTCAGGAGGGTGTTTTCGATATCAGCAAAAAGCCTGAATTTAAGGAAAGGTCGGGCAGGATAGAATTCTCCATGGGAAGGCCGCAATATCCGCTTGCCCGCGCTGATAGAGTCGAAGGCCTGCTAATTGTTAAAGAAAATGACAGACATATTCCATATTATATTAATTTTCCAATTATTAAAAAGGAGCATCAGAGATGAAGAAACTCGCAATGATAGCGCTCGCAGCGATAGCTTTTATCAGTATAAAGCTGATAGCGGCGGAAGCCGAAATCGGCAAAGAAGCGCCTGGTTTTACACTTACGGACAGCAAGGGGAATACACACAGCCTATCGGATTTTAAAGGAAAATACGTTGTGCTGGAATGGGTGAATTTCGATTGTCCTTTTGTTAAAAAGCACTACGATACAGATAACATGCAAAATCTTCAGCATAAATATACTTACAAAGACGTTGTCTGGCTGATGATCAATTCTTCCGCCAATGGCAAGCAGGGGAATTTTTCGCCTGACGAAATCAATAAGAGAATGAAAGATCTCGAAGTAAAAGCTACGGCATATCTTATTGATGAAAGCGGCAAAACCGGCAGGCTGTACGGCGCGAAAACTACTCCGCACATGTTCATAATCGATCCTGACGGTAAGCTCATCTATGCAGGCGGAATTGACGATAAAGCAAGCACGGATGATGCGGATGTTAAAGGCGCGACCAATTATGTGGACGCTGCGCTTCAGGATGCCATGAACGGCCGGACAGTAAGCGTAAAAACAGCTAAACCTTACGGCTGCTCAGTTAAATATTAATAAGCTCGTTTTCAAATATTCATAAAAAAAACAGCCGCTCAATCCGGGCGGCTTTTTATTATGTCGTAGAGGGCTTACCTCTTCTCGGCTTCTGATTGGAGGCGGTAATTGAG
>CAZJAH010000022.1:0-46181 GCA_964544155.1 uncultured Hyphomicrobiales bacterium
CCTGTTTCAGTCCAAATATTCCACCCGTAAGTGAGTTCGAATTCTCCATCCTGCCCGAAGGCCGCGAGCGGCAGCAGCAGCGCCGCCAAAACGAAAATTAGCATCGACTTTTTCATGCTATTTCCCCTTAAATTGTAATTATAATAGCGCCGGTTATTTCTCAATGCGATAAATTTATTCTCATACTTCTTATGTTTATAATGACACGGGAAACCCGAAAAGGTCTCAGAAATGAAACTGATTATTATATTTTTTCGACCGGTACCTCACAAATCAGTGTATATTCCTTGCTTAGTATGCCTTTGAATGAAATCCCGGCGGCAATCCGGAACTTATAAAGAGTTTTGCCCCCTGCGCTTCAGCAGAGCGATAAACCGCCTCACTGTAATATTATGTATATCCCTGCTTACAGTATTGATTCATTACAATATACTAATAACATTGTAATAATAAAATTAAAATCAACTATAAGCAAAAAAATATCTTGCTCTATCATATTGCTTAAGGGTAATGAATTGTTTTAAATGATAGTTAATGAAATATCTCCTTATCCTGCCTCCTCATTTGTGCTATTATTTCATATATTCAAAATATCGTTAAATTTGTGTTTTTGGATATAGAGGATTGGGATTAATCATGGAAATTAGAGAAGAAGTATTACGCGTGCTGGCCGGAGCTTCGCATGTGGCAGTGCTGACGGGGGCCGGCGTTTCGGCAGAAAGCGGTATAAAGACTTTCCGCGACCCCGACGGGCTGTGGGCTAAATTCAATCCCGCGGAGCTTGCAAGTGTTGACGGTTTTATGGCAAATCCCGAACTTGTCTGGTCATGGTATAAGCACAGAAAGGATATCGTTTTTTCATCAGCGCCGAATCCCGGGCACTACGCCATTGCCGAGATGGAAACGATTTTTCCCAATTTCAGCCTTATAACTCAAAATGTGGACAGGCTGCACCAGAGAGCAGGTTCCGGCAAAGTATATGAGCTTCACGGCAATATAATTGATAATCACTGCCTGGACTGCCATAAGCCCTTTGAAGGCGAAACCACACTTCCTGATAAACAGCTGCCGCGCTGTCCGGAATGCGGCGGTTATATTAGGCCTTCAGTGGTATGGTTCGGTGAAATGCTTCCCGCTGAGGCTATTAGCGGCGCTGAATTGGCCGCGCGCAATTGCGATGCGTTCTTGACCGTTGGAACTTCGGCTGAGGTATTTCCGGCGGCCTCACTTCCCTATACGGCAAAGCAAAGCGGTGCCTTTGTGATAGAAGTAAACCCGACGCGGACTTCATTCAGCGATTACGCCGATTACAGAATGGCGGCGCCTTCGGGAGAGGCATTGCCAAAGCTGCTCAATGAATTTAAGAAATATATGAACGATAAGGATAGATCATGATATTTGGAATGGGTACGGATATAGTCGAAGTAGAGAGGATAAAGTCTGCTATAGAAAAATACGGCGACAGATTTTTAAACAGAATATTTACCGAGCGTGAGATCGAATACTGCAATTCATTCAATGAAAACAAATTCGAGCACTTCGCCGCCAGGTTCGCCGCGAAAGAGTCATTCAGCAAGGCTATTGGCACAGGTATAACCCGCGGGTTTAAATTCAGGGAAGTAGGCATACGAAATGAACCTAACGGCAAGCCTCTTGTAGAGCTGGAGGGCGGACTTAAGGAAATATGGGGGGATTATACCTTACAGGTATCGCTCTCGCATACTACAGGCAACGCAGTGGCATTCCTGATCATGGAGTATCCGGCTTCCGGAGAATAAAGGACGCCTCCAGGCTGAGCAGATCCCTAACAGGAGGTATGAAGGACAGGGGAGTCGATTTGACTGTCGGCAGGCCAAATTTCATTTTAAAAACAGGGCGGAGAAAGTAGTACTCCGCTTTTTTAATTTCATATCCGGCTTTATTGGCTGCCTCAATAAATTTTTTTGGTGTAAGCCTTATCTGCTGCAGCCTTTTTACCTCGCCAATATCCTGCGGCCTGCCGCTCTCGATAAGCTTAAGGAATATGGAATCGGGTAGCATGTGTATAAAGGGAATTTTGCCCCAAGTATTAGCCACAGTATGCTGATGCCCCCCGAAAGGCGAATAGTAAGGCGGGAAAGTCACATAGAGATACCCCCCCGGCCTGATTATTTTTTTAATATTATCCAATGCGGCATAAGTATCATCGAGGTGCTCTATGACATCTCTCAAAAGTACGAGATTGTATGCTTCTAACCATTCTTCTTTTGGTTCTTCAGTGATTATGTTGTGCTCATCGTACTTTGTATCCAGTCCGCAGAGCCCGGCGATTTTTTTGCCTGTTTCGAGCCTGAAAGCGGCAATATCTGTTCCAAGGGCGTTCACCGCGCCTTCCTGCTGCAGAGCGTGAAGCACCCCTCCTTCAGCAGAACCGATTTCGCAAACGGCATATCCGGGTTTGAAAGCGCCTTCATTTATTAAATACGGTGCTATTGACGACCTGCCCAATTGATACTGGTATCCCCAGTAGTACTGGTCATTTTCGGAAATTGCAGTTTCTTTTATTATTTCTGTAAGATCTTTTGCCATATCGAATCATTTTTTGATAATTGTAAGTTAACGTTTTGACGGGGAATTAATTTTATCAAAGCATATACTTTATATAATAAATGTCTACTGGTTCGTTAGCAATTACAAATGAATAATATTTCACAATCAATCAGGAGATTTTATGCTTAGCTTTAATAAAATACTGGCATTGCTCATAGCAATATCATTCATAGCCGTATCATGCAGCGATGATGATAACGGTACAGGCCCTTCAAACGGCGATAACCCTTATGACGCCACATTCAGCTTCACTGCAGGAGGCAATGATTATAATTATGAATTCTCGGCAGGCGCTTATGACAATGATAGCGAAATGACTTTAATAGTTGCTGCAAAGGATACCAGCGCCGTGACTGATTTTAACCTTTTCAGCGGAGAAGCTTTTTTCCTAAGTTTCAGCGGTGATGGTACCGGAACATTTTCAATTTCGGAAGATAATGATAATGAAATGATCTTTGTGCAAAGCGGCAATTATTTTATGGCTTCATCGGGAAGTATTGAAATAACTTCATTCCAGGATGTAAATGGTGAAATAAGTGGTACTTTTTCGGGAACATTTAACAATCCGATGACAAATGAAGATATGGAAATAACTAACGGCACATTCACGGTTCCCCGCTTTGAAGACGGCTTTGTTGAAGATCAGGATGATGACAATAACAATAACGGCGACGGATCCCTGGAATTCACAATAGACGGTGACGGCTATAGCAATCAGGAAGTAAAGCCTGAAAATGTTAATTACACAAATGCCACATACGGAATTGCCCAGGAAGGACACCTTCTGGTGCAGGTGGAAGGCAGCACTATGATCAGCGGTGAATCACAGGATCTTATGTTTTATAGCCTGTTAGAAATTAACGAAAACGAGACCGGCACGCCTGATAACATTTATACGCTTTATTTCTATCTGGGTGAAGACCAGTACATGAGCACAAGCGTTGATGTTAATATAACAGAATTCGGCAATGAAGGCGAAGAAGTATCCGGAACCTTCAGCGGCGAATTCCAGAATATATTGACCCAGGAAACTGTAGATATTTCCGGCGGCAGCTTTACCGTCAGCAGGTAATAAAAAGGCGATAACTATATTAAGCCGTGCTTCAGGGCACGGCTTTTTAATATAAATTCTTTTCGAAATTGAACCGGCATCCTTATACTATCTGCCGCAATGAATCATCAGGCAATTACTTCTTAATACATCAGGCAATTACTTCTTAATAATTAAGCGCGATTTATTATATTTGGTATTGGCGGAAATACAATTAATTAACAGGCTGTAATGAAAATAGCGTATTTATCGACATTTTATCCATTCAGAGGCGGTATAGCTCAGTTTAACGCCGCTTTATACCGTGAATTTGAGAAAAAGCACGAAATTATTCCATTCACATTTTTCAGGCAATACCCTGCAATGCTCTTCCCCGGCAAAAGCCAGTATGTGCAGGAAGGCGATACAGCCGATCCTGTACCTTCGGTAAAAGTACTCGACACTATGAACCCTATAGGCTACCGGCGGGCAGCCAATAAAATTAACAGGTTCGATCCAAATATGCTTATAACTAAATACTGGATGCCTTACTTCGCTCCTTCATTGGGATGGGTAGCCAAAGAGGCCGCCAAAAACAACACGATAAATATCAGCATTCTGGATAATGTTTTACCCCACGAAAAGCGCCCTGGCGATATTCAGCTCACAAAATTTTTTCTTAAGCATAATCATGCTTTTATTGTCATGAGCGAATCCGTCAGAGATGATCTGCTAAGCCTTAAACCGGATGCACATTTCAGGCTTGTACCACATCCGCTTTACACTCATTTCGGAGTGAAACCGGAAAAATACCCGGCCCGTGAGAAGCTGAATATTCCCGTCGATAAAAAGGTACTGCTATTTTTCGGATTTATTAGAAATTATAAAGGCCTGGACTTAGCGATCGAAGCCATAAAAGATCTGCCTGATGATTACCTGCTTGTAATTGCAGGTGAAAGCTATGGTAATTATGAAAAATACCGCCAAATGGCAGATTCTTATGGCATCACCCATAAAGTCCGGCAGGAAATCCGCTATATAAGCGATGATGAAGTGCCGTATTTCTTTGGCGCGGCTGATGTATGCCTGCTGCCTTATAAATCTGCCACACAAAGCGGAATTACGGGAATAGCATATCACTTCGACCTTCCGGTGATAGCCACAGATGTAGGGGGGCTAAAAGAAACCGTTAAAGATATGGAAACAGGCATTCTCGTTGAAGAGCCTGATCCCGGGCTGATAAAAGCCGCGATAGAAAAATATTTCCATGAAAAGCTGGAAGACAGGCTAAGAGTGAACATAGGCAAATATAAAAACCTCGCGTCGTGGGAAGGCCTTGCTCAGTCCATAATCGACCTGTATGATGATCTTAAGGAAAAACCTTAAAATACGGAAACATCCAGTATCCTGGCCTTGAGGTCATACATTGCCGAAGTGTGGTACGCTCCGTTAATGTGGTCATTGTAATTATATGGGCGGATTTCGAGGCCTTTTCTGCGGGCTCTTTTCATTTCGGCTTCAAGGCTTTGCTTTAGCCTCAAATCATCTTCTATTTGTTCATCGATACTTTCCCGGGCTTTTTCTTTTTTAATCCGTCCTCTTACTTTATTCAGGATTGAAAGCAGACGGAAATATTCCTCGCGGGCTTTATCGAGCTTTACCTGGGTGGCAGAAAATTCAGGCATGGATTTCTCCAAAGCGGCCATGGCTACTTTGAATTTATTGACCTTCTGCTTTTCGATATCGAGCCTTCTTTTCAGTTCGGCTTCGCCTCTGTTGTTCAGCTCATAGAAGCTGTTTTTTATCTCAATGCCCTGTGTAATCATTTGCTAAATCCGCCTGGTATTAAACAACCTGTGACAAGTTTAACAAATATAAAAAAAAGATCAAATACGTAGAACTACTTAGTTAAAAAAATCACAATGCATCAAATCCATTTTTTCTTTTTAAAAAAAATGAGCAGAAGCACTGATATACCTATCATAATTCCCAAGAGAACCGGATACGCCCATTCAAGGCCGAGTTCGGGCATGTGCTCGAAATTCATGCCGTAAACTCCGGCAATAAAGGTCAATGGAATAAATATGGATGCCATAATGGTAAGTACTTTCATAACTTCATTCATGCGGTTGCTAATGTTGGACATATAGATATCCATAAGTGAAGAGGTCATTTCTCTGATTGAATCAAGATCGCCGTTGATCTGGATAATATGGTCATGAAGGTCGCGCAGGAAGTGCGAAACATCTTTGGAAATATGCCTTGATTCAATTTTATTCAGCTCATTAATCATTTCCCTTATCGGGCGAATGATCCTCATCATGGTTACCTGTGCTTTTTTAAGGCGCAGTATAGAATCCAGGTGGTTTTTATCAGGGTTTTCTATGACGAGTGTGTCCAGTTCATCAAGCTTTTCAGTCATGTGGTCAAGGTCGATAAAATAACTGTCCACCACGGCATCGAACAAAGCGTAAAAAAGGTAATCGGATTTCCTGAGCCTGATCTTCCCTATGGTAGAACGTATCCGAGATTTTACGGAATCAAAAGTATCATGTTCGTTTTCAGAAAAAGTGATAATGATATTGCCTATGAGTACCAGGCCCAGGTGTTCAGTTTTAAATTCTTTACTTTCTTCATCGAACTTGAGGATTTTCAGCACTGCGAAAATATAATCCTCATAGAATTCAACTTTTGGAGGCTGCCTCACGTCGGCTATATCTTCCAGGACAAGGCTGCTAAGTCCGAAAATAGCGCCTGCTTTTTCAAGCAACGGCGTGGCATGAAGCCCCGTAATGCGGATCCAGTTAACCCTATCCTCAACTATTTCATCACTGATATCTTCTATCTTAGTAATTTGCTTTTCTTCAACAACATCCCGCCCGTATTTGATCAGATGTATTGTCGGGATATCGACTTTATACTCGCCGGTATATACAATGGTACCCGGTGGCAGATTTTGCAGGGCTTTCTTCTTTTTCTTATCAATGATCTTATTAATAGCCATAAATTTATTTCAGATGAATTTTCAGTTCGTCTCCTTTCAATTCTGTTTTAAACGATTTTATGTCTTCTTCAGCGCTTCCGCTTAACCTGGTTCCACCAATATCAAAGGTAGATTTCCCCATACTGCAGCACTGGACAGTATCCGTACCGGGTACGGGGTCTAGTTTTCTGCCGCCGTGGCTGCATTTATTCAGCAGGGCGTGGTAATTGTCTTCGCGGTCGCGAATTACTAAAATTCTGTCCGGCATATCCTCTCCTTCAAGGCAGACAGCCATACCGGGCATACCCAGTTCTTTAATTCTGCTCAGATAAACAGTCAGTATGCCGTCGTCGATTTTCCTGGTTTCGATGTCAGAGACTTTCGTGGTCTTTGATATACCGAAAAGCCGTTGAAATATATTACGGTCTAAATCTTTAACAACCATTTTCCACTCCCGGCAAGATATTAGAAAAAGAAATTTCACTAATTTAATCATGAATTTCTTAAAATAATAACAATAAAACAAATTGTTGAATTTTTTAGCGAAATAAATACCATATTTATTAAAATGTGGGATAAATAGTTTATATTACAGGCTCTTAAAATGGCATTAACTTTGCTAACATAATATAATTATATTAATAATCAGTAATTTTATCATGGAGAAACAATGGGAATCAGTATGATCAGATTGATAATCTTTAGCTTACTGATAAGCTTTTTATTAGTATCATGCGGTGATGATGATAACGGCACCAGCCCTGTTGATGATGAAGCAAGGATTAGATTAATACATCTTTCCTACGATACGCCCGCACTCGACCTTGAATGGGATGATGAAGTTATAAATACCGGACTCAGTTATTTGAATACGAGCGGATACATAAGCGTAAAAGAGGGAAACTTCGCGCTGGAATCTTATGAAACCGGAAAACCCAATAACCAGCATTTCTTCAGGAATATCAATATAAATGAAGGCGAAAGCTATACCGCGTTTTTACTAAATAAGAAAGAATTTGTAAATCTGGAAATAACTAACGACCCTGTCAGCATACCCGCGTCGAAAATTCTCCTGCGTGTAGTTCAGGGGGTACCCGATATGTTCTACCCCGTTGATATTAAGCTTCGTTCACCCGAAAGGACTATTGAATTTAATAATATAAATTTTCTTGACATAAGCGATTATATAGAGGCAGATCCCGGGAATTTCGAGCTGACGGTTATAAGAACGGACACCGGGGAAGAAATTCTCAGTTTTAATGCCGCAAAGCTCAGGGCAGGAAATTCTTATACATTAACTGCAGCCGGCACGCTTAACACTGCGGATGATTACGGCGTTTCCATGCGCGCCTTTATCGATAACAAAGATACCGAATATGTTGATTTTACTACAGACGCACCCGGCCTGACAGACCTCAGGCTGGTACACCTTGATTATGAGATAGGCCCGGTTGACTTTAGAGTAAACAATGAACTAAAAGCTGAAAGCATCAGCTATATGAACAGCTCCGGATACACTGAGGCAGAAGCAGTTGACGCAGCGATTACCGCCACTGAAGCAGGAAACTCCAACAAAAAATATATTGATTTTAACCATAGCCTGATTACCGGACTTGAATATACGGTATTCATGTACAATCAAAACGGCTCATCTAATTTCCAAATTAGCGATGAAACTCCTGACCCGGTTCCGGGGAATGTAAAGATCAGGGTTTTCAACGCGGCTCCGGATTTGGGGCCATTTGATGTCAGAAAAGGCGCTCAGGGTAATATTATTTTTAGCGATATCGAAAGTTTCGATATGAGGTCTTATCAGCAAACCTCTTTCGGATTGACTGAATTTGTTTTCACGAATAGTATTTCAGGAGAAGAGTTAACTTCGTTTATACCTGTCAATCTCATAGACGGCAATGCTTATACAATCATAATTTCGGGGACAATGGATGATGGCGATAATTACCCTCTCAGAGTAAGGCTTTTGCAGGATAATGAAGGCGGCAGCCAGTTTATCGAACTAGTGGACAGTGAAAGCGAAACTGCACGAATTAAGATTTTTAACGGTCATGTCGATCATGGCCTGATAGATATTAAAAAGGATAACGGCATTATTTATTCCGGATTGAGCTACAGTGAAACTACCCCTTATTTGCACCAGCAAACCGGGTCGGCAAAGTTCACAGTTACAGAATCAGCCGGCAGTAATCTTATTACTGACTTATCATTAAACCTGTCTGCAGGGCAATCACTTTCGGCCTTTGTTTATAAGGGCGGAAACAAAACAGAAATTCTCCCCGTACCGGACATTTATCCTACGATTGATCCCGGCAAAGCCATGGTCAGGTTAGTACATATCGCCGAAACCGGGCCTTTAAGTGTTGATCTTTTTTATGATACGGGAGCACTTTTTGAAAATGTCAGGTTTGAGAATTTTGAATCTTATGTACAGATTGATCCTGACGATTATACATTTACTTTGACTCAGGGTGTTGAAGACCTTGCTAAAACCGATGCTTCCGTAGAAACCGGGCGTTACTACACAATTATTTTCGCGGGTGAAAAATTCGGAGAAGGCGGAACGCAGTATGATCTATATCTTGTCGAAGATAAAAAATAGTCATCAACAGTACAAGATAAACAATATTCTTATGTGATAGCATCATAACAATTGAATGTTAATATTCGCAAACAGGCTGTCAGAAGTGGCAGTCTGTTTAATTTTTACACGGGATAATGAGCGCGACCTTAGTGCCCCTGCCCGGCACGCTTGAAACCTGTATAGAGCCGCCGTTCTTTTCTGCAAGCTCACGGCATATGATCATCCCCAGGCCGGTACCTGTTTCATTAGCGGTTCCCGCAGTAGAAGTATGCGTTTTTACATCGAATAAATGCTTTAGGGTTTCAGGGTCTATGCCGATGCCGTTATCTTCAATTTCCAGGCAGACAAATCCTTTGGCGGATTTTTTGCAGCTGAGTTCAATCTTCCCTCCATAATTCGTGAACTTGATAGCATTAGTCAGAATATTTCTGACTATTATATTCAGAAGATTAACATCTGCGAAAACTAAGGTGCCGGCAGAGCAATTATTATTAATGGTGATCTTTTTATTTAGTGCCTGGGAAAGGAGTATATCAATATTCAGCACCAGCATTGATGAAATGGCAAATTCTTCCGGGTTATATACTATTGTTCCTCTCTGTATCCTCGACCATTGGAGAAGGTTTTCTATCATATCATAAAGGTGTTTCGAAGAATTATACATCTGTGAAGTAAGAGAACGGGCCTCATCCATATCCAGAGTTTCAAGATTTTCGTTCAAATACTTTGTAAGGCTGAGAAATCCCTGGAAAGGGCTTTTTAAATCGTGAGCTATTATCGAGAAAATCTTGTCTTTAGAAACCAGCAGCTTCTTCAGTTCTTTTTCCGATTCTTCGCGCTTTTTATTAATTTCATTAATTTCTCCGCTTCTTTGTTTAAGCACTTCCTCGTAATTTTTTAGCTGCCGTATAGCCTGCCTGAGATCATCTGCATCGTTTATATTATGTGAAAGAACCAGGTTTTCGGCATTTGCCGAATCGCTGTTACCTCGAACCAACTGATCCTCAATTTCGTCGTCAAGTAATTTATCCCCTGTTATATCTTTGACCTGTGCAGCCAAATATTTATCGTGGCCGTTATCGAGCATCATAAAAAATATTCTGATAAACCTGATACTTCCGTCCGCTCTTACAATAGTCAAATCCTGCTTAATAAATTCAGGATCAACTTCCGCTTTGCGAAACCATTCGAGCACGGTCGCTTTATACTGTTTGCTGCTAAAATCTTTGCTGTCAGTGAGATCACTTTGTACATTCCAGATATTCTTATTTAAAACTTCACTCCTGGTAAGCCCGGTAATTCTTTCGAGTGCGGGATTCCAGTCGTATATCCGGCCTTTGTCATTTATCAATGCGAAGCCGTCTATATTCAGATAGATCAGATTTCGGAGTAAACCGATATCTTTCAAAAAACCATGTTCTTTGTTTTTTGCTTCATCAATATCTATGTGGCTTCCGACAAGTCTGATAGGTTTTCCCGCGTCGTCTCTGGATAATACCTTACCTTTGGAAAGTATCCATTTCCAGCTCCCGTCTTTACATTTTAACCTGAATTCAGCTTTATAGATTTCCGAATTGCCGTATATGTGCTTATCAAGTGATTTTACTACCGTATCATAATCTTCCGGATGTAAAAGTTCCCAAAATATCCTTTTAGAATCTGCGAAATCTGAAGCCCTGTAGCCAAGCATTTTGTACCAGTTTTCGCTGTAATAGGAATCACCGGAATCCAGATGGCGTTCCCAAATACCGTCAACAGTTGCTTCAAGAGCTTCTCTGATAGTAATCTCTTCTTTCTTACGATAGATACTTTGTTCTTCCTGATCAGTCATATCGATGCCGGCACCGGTGATGGTTTCTATCGTACCTTCATTGCTAACGGAGATAGTGATATGATCAAAAATAATTCGGTAATGCCCATAAGTATTCTTCCATCTGTATTTAACTTTCAGGCTTACCTTTTTACCGGCGTTTTTTTTAGCTATACTTTGATACTTCTGTATAAGGTGATTTCTGTCATCCGGATGTAAATAAGAAAGTGTTTTATTTAAACCATGTTTTTTAAATTCTTCGGGAGGTATGCCTGTTAAATCTTCGATCAATTTTCCAATATAATCGTATTTGCCGGAAACATGATTGTACCTGTATAAATTAACCGTGTTGTCACCCAGCAGTTCTTTTAAATAATTTCGGTATTCAATTTCCTCAAGTTCATTTTGTGTTTTACTTTTTGGGGTAATGTTTTTCCTAAATATGATCATGTAGTTTTTACTTCTGCCATCTTTAAATGGATAACATGTTCCCTCAATTCCGTTTAAAGAAAAATTAACCGGCAGATCTTTTTGAGATGAAAAGAAATCGTTAAGAACGTTATCATCAATTATTTTCTCTGATGCTTTGTTACGGTACAGCAGCTCTTTTTTTGAAGATAAAACTGAAATTCCTTCGGGAAAATTATCATAAAAATGATAATTAATCCCGGCACCATCCTTTTTATTTTTTTCCGGTGTGGTTTTCATAAGTCATATTAGAGGTTGTTCATTTTTCTGTGCAATATAATTAATTATTATTAAAAATAAACAACTAATATATTTTTTACAGGCTTAAAAGCAGAATAGAAAAAAGGCCCGCGATTAGAGCCAGTTTTCCGGGGCGGTTAAGCCTTTCCCTCCAGATCAGCAGAGCCGCGAAGGTGACCGCCAGTATTATTCCTATGTTTGTTACAGGATACACGACAATACCCGGCATACTTTCCAGGGCGCCTAAGAGAAATACCGTACTGAATACATTCGGTACGCCGAGTATCATGCCTCTGGTAAAAGTTTTCCGTTCAATTGGAATATTTTTTAAAACTATAACAATCGCGGTATAAACAAAGGCAGAAATAAAGATCATAAACACAAAAAGTGGCTTCTCTGCGGCAGGCCGCCAGTGGCTGAATACTTTCATGGCGAAATCATTCAGGCCAATGCCCGCGAGTAAAATAAGCAGGTACATCAGGTCTTTGGGTACAAGCTTACGGCCTTCATGGCCTCTCAGGGAAAAATAAAAAAGAATAATAGTCACAATCGCAAAAACAAAGCCTCCCACTTTGGAAAGGCCGGGGTATTCATCGTAAATTAAAATAGAAAGTGCTATAGGAATTATCACCGATAACCGGGAGCTTACGGTAGATAGGGGGGTGCCTGCCGCGTTAACTGACCTGGCAAAAGCAAAAAAAGAATACAAAAATGTTATGCCCAGCAAGGCCCCAAAAAGCATTGAATACACAGAAAATTCAGCCTCCGGATCGGAAAGGTAAAGGTAAAGGCCGATGAGCCCCGCTAGAAAGTAATTGCCGGACAAAAGATAAAGGGCATTTCCCCTCTTTACGTCGTTATTTTTTAGCAGCAAAGCTATAGATGT
This sequence comes from uncultured Hyphomicrobiales bacterium, assembly GCA_964544155.1. Lineage (GTDB taxonomy): Bacteria > Bacteroidota > Ignavibacteria > Kapaibacteriales > UBA2268 > CAZJAH01. The sequence continues at coordinate 12,603 of CAZJAH010000022.1, forward strand.
AGAGCAGATTATGGTCAGGATTAGATATATCATTTGTCCCAAATACCTTTTTGATTAAATAATTCCGGCAAATAACCGATTATTAATGAAAAAACATTTATTATGAATATGAAAAAAATCATACTTACTCTTATTGTGATAATACTGATGCCGGATACATTGCTATCCGGCAGCTACAGCGTTATTTTCCCCGGCGGCCAAAAACGCTATATCAAAACAGCAAATATAGGCGGCAGCGAATATCTGAAATTCGTGGAATTTAAGAAAGTTTTTTTGAATGAAAGCATTAAAGCGGAAGCTTACCCCTCGTCATTTTTTTTAATGTTGAGAACTGACGATTCATTGAAGCTTATCCAGTTAAGAAGGCCGGCTATCGAGTACAAAGGCTCAATTTACATACCGTTTAAGGCTGTGGTACACGCCTTTGACGCGTTTTTGCCTTTCAGAGCGGAACTAAAGGGAAATTCCCTGCGTTTTGAATTCTTAGAAAATAATACGGAGATAAGTAAAAAAGCAGCTCCAAGGGAAGTAATTAAAGAAAACAAAGAAAAAGCAAGCGGATTGCCCGATATCAGCGCTTACAGAAAATCTTCGGGGCTGATTAAAATTAAAGAAAGAATGACCCCTGAAGAAAGTCAAAAATTTCGGGATTCCGATACATCTAAATCATCCGGTAATGATGATGAATCGGTAAATGATAAGGCAGAAACAAAAAAAACGGCAAAAGATAAAGAAACTAAGCCAGGGGAAAAAAGCGAATCAAAAGAGCGTGACTTAGAACCCGTACCCGGGCGGTATGTCATACCGGAAGGGCTAAAGATCAGAGAACCGTGATGATGTCATTCCAGCGGCCTGAACCCTCTCAATTATTTTTTATTTGCAATTATCCTTCTTACCTTTTCCAGATCTTTGGCAGTATCGATGCCGATACTTTCATATTCGGTAATTAAGCAGCGATATACGGCTCCGTCTTCAAGAAGCCTGAGCTGTTCGAGCTTCTCTGCTTTTTCGAGCCGAGACTGCTCAAGCTTTGTGAATCTTTTCAGCGCCTGATATTCATACGCGTAAATGCCGATATGCCTGTAAAAATCAAACTCCCTGATAATGCCTGCGTCATGCATCCGGTCCCTGTAATGGGGCACAGGGCTGCGGCTGAAATATAATGCTCTGTGGTTTTTATCCATCACTACTTTTACAACTGCCGGATTGTGCAAATCCTCAAAATCACTGATTACAGATACGGCAGTAGCCACATCGGCTTCTGAATTTTCCAACTCGAGAATTAACCCGTCCACCAGGCCGGGATGTATAAGAGGTTCATCACCCTGTATATTTACTACAATATCAGCCTCTTTGCCTGACATGATAAGGGCAGCTTCAATCCTGTCAGTACCTGATGGCAGGTCCGGAGGAGTCATTACAACATGGGCGCCGTGCTCCCTGGCGGCAATTTCAATTCTACTGTCATCGGTTGCTATCAGTACCTCGTCCAGCTTTTGGCAGCGTGATACGGCATTCCATACATGTATAACCATCGGCAGCCCGCAAATATCGGCCAGGGGCTTACCCGGCAGCCTGCTCGAAGCATATCGCGCCGGTATTATGCCTATTGCTATTTTTTTATTCATTAATATCCTTCACTTTTGGTGACTTGTATTCGGGTGGTAATTTTTTTGATTCAATACCGGCCGCGTCTTCATCTCTGAGAGTTGTAGCCCTTTCGTCGCTGCTGGTTTGAAATATCTCGGGTATAACGGCTTTTTCGATTTCATCCATCAGCTTAATTATTGTTTTGAATTCCTCCCGGAACTGATTTCTTTCATTTCCGGACAATTCCAGAGCCGAGAGCTTTGCCGATTGTTCAATTATTTTAGCAACATCCATACCATTCATTTGGCTTTTTACAACATGATACATATAAAGGGCTAAAAAAATACAAAATTATTTCCTTTGGCGAATATTGAACTATAAACTTTTTTATTAAAAATCAAAATTTTTCCTGATTATAATCATAAAGCATTTATTTTTAAACATTTATTGAAAAAGGCCACTGAAAATCAAGCTCTACAGTCCGGATTATAATATTTGGCTTAATTTTTTCTTATTAGAACCGATAACTCTCTAAAATATAAGCGCTTTAAGATTTGTTGAAAGAAAAAACCAAATACGGCGGCATAATACTGCTGCCCCTGCTCTGGGCAGCCATGGCTCTTAGCGCCACGGCAGGCACTCAGGTTTCCGGGCTTATTTCAGGCCAGGTATCCTGGGGAGTTTCTGCTTCGCCTTATATCATTAACGGGACTGTCACCATAAACGAATCGGCATCTCTCACGATTAATGAAGGCGTCAGTGTGCTCATGAATGACGGCGCTGAGCTAATAGTAAAAGGCAGCCTCAATGCCTCGGGCACTGCTTCAAAGCCGGTATCTTTCGATTCATTCACAAATAAAAATGAGGGCTGGAAGCAGATCAGGTTTATATCGGGTTCTTCCGGAAGCCTCAAACACGTTAATATCAGACGCGGCGGAAGCGGAGGCTTCCCAACTCTGCGCGCGGCTCCGGGTTCAATTCCGGTGATGTCGAATGTATCACTCAAGGAGAACTATTTAAACGCTGTTGCTTTAGCCCCCGGAATATATGAGGGAAATATCAGCATCATGAATTACGGCTTACCCTATTTCATCGATGGGAAAATCACCGCCGGCAGCTATTCTGACTTAAGCATTGGCGCCGGTTGTGAATTCTATATGGCGCAAGGCTCTATACTTGAAGTTAAAGGAAATCTTGATATCGACGGCAAACATAATGACCCTGTGAGATTTGCTCTCAATCCCGGCAGCCAATCAGGCTATTGGGGAGGAATAATTATTATTGCTCCGGATAAAAACGTGATCTTCAGAAATACGGAATTTAAAGGCGGCGGTAATTCTCCTGAAACATCCGTAGCAATTGTCAATATCAGAAACGGCAGCGCCGCTTTTGAAGGCTGTTCATTCAGCAGCGCGTTTAAATACGGCATTTTTATAAGTGAAAATGCCTATGCGGAACTAGGCGGAAGCAGCCGGACACAGGGTAACAACTACTTCTTCGGCTTTACGAATAAAAAGCACGCCCTTGTAAATAACTCGGCAAATGATATTTTAGCATCCAATAACTGCTGGGGAGCGGATAATATTGCCGGGAACAAAGCTGTGATTTTCGATAAAGATGATAAATCTACTACAGGAAGGGTCAGCATTACCCCATTTAAAACCAACTGCCTCCCAATAGTTCCGGGCAGGCCTGAAATCACTTTACCTGAGGACGGCTCTAAAGATATTACCATAGATGCGCGGATTGAATGGACTGAAGCTGAGTATGCGTTAATGTACACATTGCAGGCCGCCGCGGATAGCAGCTTTAATGATATTTTAACTGAAAGCAATGATATAAAAAGCACATCCGTGAATATCGATCTTCCCGCGATGAGCAGGATATATGCCAGAGTAAAAGCTGTTAATTTCTACTATGAAAGTCCTTGGAGCGAAACCGTAAGCTTTGAAACCGCCGACACTTCCGCTCCGGGAAAACCGGAATTTATCACACTAAACAGTGATACGATTTTTTGCGGCGGTAAAATAGAATGGAATAATCAGGCAAATACTACTTCATTTGATATTCAGATATCAGATAAGGTTGATTTCGGGAAAATCATCTACGCAGAATCCACTGAAGAATACGGGCTGGTACCCGAGATGCTCGCTGAGGGTCATTATTTCATAAGGGTTAGAGCAGAAAACCAATACGGGAAATCTGCATGGTCAGAGCAAATAATGATCACTATACCGGATAAAATCAGCAGGGGCAATGAAACAGCACTGCCGGGTATAATTAAATCAAAAAGCTATATTCTTGATGATAATGAAATTCATAATTTTATCTTAAATGAGCAGAATGGCGGCTTATACCTGCGTGATGTCAGTAATAATTCAATAATGATAAATTTATCAGACAAAGTTAAAGCCATTGATTTCGCTATTTCTGAAAATCAAGGCTTAACCTGCGTGAATCTGCTTTTTGCACATGGCGATACCGGCTATATGCTGGCATTCAAAGAAAAAAAGGGAAATTTTGAATTGGCTGACAGCCTCGCGCTGGACTTCATCCCAAAGAAGATAATGCTAAAACAGGGCAATCTTAACGGGCTTCCGGACGTTGTCATCACCGGCCATGATCTAAACGGCTGCAGGATTGAGCTTCATGAATATGACAGCGGATATATAAATACTTTCTCTTACAAAAAAGATCTTGAGATTCTGGAATGTGTTTATGACCACACATACTCCCGAGGCGCGCTTCTGACAGCACTTAAGGACAGGTCAGGCATGTTATTCCTCTACAGAGTTAGGCTTTTTGAAGATAACAGCCGGTTATACGGACTGCAGACAAATATAATCGATCCGGTTGAGGTTCATTTCGCGGATTATAACGGCGACGGCGCTTTAGATTTCATGGCGGAAGAAGAATTGCAATCGCAGCTTAAAGCTCATGTGTTCATAAATTCAGGCGGGAACTTCCTGCCATCAGCTCAAAGCTACTATTTTCCGAAAGGCAGCAGGCTTTTCATGTTGGATTTTGCAGCCGGTTCCGCGGACGACATCATAGTCCAGCATCCGAACGGTAAGATTGAATTTATGGCCAATAATGGCGGAGAGTTTAACAGTATTTCTGCCGCAGGCAATTACCATTCAATTGAGAACATACTCCCTGCCGGGCCCGGAAGTAAACCGGGATTAATTATGCAATCTCAAAGCAGGCTTTACGCTATGAATATCAATGACTGCAAAAAAGACGACTCGTATAAACTACCAGGGATTTTCTATGCTTTCGAAGGTAAATCCCTGAGAATTTTTACCGATCCGGGTGATGTTTTCTCTGCTTATTCATTAACAAATAAGCAGACTAAAGATAAAATTTTCACCTGCTATCCCGTTGAATTTCAACAAAAAAACGGAAACAGCTTATTATTAAAAGAACTGCCTTCGGGCAGGTACACTCTGGCAGCAGATATTTATGACAGAAAAGGACGTTACAAGGGCAGCATCCAAAGGAATATAATAACTCCCGACCTCTACGCTGAGCCTCCTCATGAATGGAACTACGAATCCCTTACAGGATCAAACTCCATTCTCATTCTAAGGAACGACGCCGCTGAAGAGGCCGGAAAAGAGGACGCCGTGGGTGTATTTTATGCCGCTGAGAACAGCCTCAAATGCGGCGGTTTTAATTTTATTGAAAGCGGCAACAGCGCAATTACAGCCTGGGGCGATAACAATCAAACGCCGGACGCCAAGGACGGTTTCTACAATGATGAAATTTTCCGCTTTATGATATGGAATGCCTCCGAAGAAAAGCAGTTACCGGTTAAGCCGGTTTATGAAAAGGGCCGAAGCAGCTTTAAGCCTGATACCATTAGTTTCATTAAAGGTTTCACTTCCCTTGATAAGCATGAAATCGAACTCCATGGCGGCAGGATACAGTTTGTTTCCTCCCGGGTAATGCCTTTTTATCCTTATAAGGACAGTATCATAGGGAAGCAGCCGATTGAAGCGGGTTTCTCTGTATGGGATCATCTAAAGGGTTATGAAGTATACAGCCGGGATAGCGGCGCTCTATTCATTGAAGGCTATGCCCTGAATAATAATTACTCAATTCCCATTGAAGGCGGAAAATGGGTCATGCTGCCCTATTTAAGGACTGACAGCTCTTCTCCGGGAAGTTATTTTGCGTCGGTATCCGATGATCTTGTGGCTGTAACGGATAATGAGGGGAACCTTTATATGCCGTCAAAACGGATTAACACCATAGGCGCGTTACAGCCGGGACGGGCATATATTGTGTTCCTTAAAGACGCGGACACCCTAAAGCCCCTGCACCCGGTAAATCCGGATGATATTGAGGAAACATCAGGAGCCGTTTCGGAAGGATCAGGATTTTCTCAAATACTCCTGCTGAATATCGATGATGAGCTTACCGGCGGCATAATTACAGTAAATGACGAGTCCGGAGCTGAAATTCTAAGCACCCGAATTAATGACTCAAAAATGCTTCTCAGCCTGTTCGCGGATAATCCATATACAAATGAAATTGACGGCCTTAAAGAAGGCGAATTATTGAATTTATCCATAACAGATAATTATGGCGTGGAAAAGCAGTTCTTTATCGGTTCGATAAGCGATCCCTTAAATTACGGCCAGGCCGCCTCACTTCAATTCAAAGAGAAAAGCATACTTGAACTGGGCATTTCAGCAAGCCCGGTATCGGTTGAGCATGATAAAAATTTCCTGACAGTTGTTATCAAAGACTGCCATCATGCCTTAATTTGCGGGCTGTCAACCGCTTTAACAAATAATTTGGAATTGCATGATATTACCGGCAGGGTAATTATTAAAGAAATTATTAAAGAAAAAAGTCAGCACTTAATAGATATAAGCAGACTATCCGGCGGAATTTATTACTTAAAAATAAAAAACCGGAATTTTATTAAAACAGAAAAAATATTGATTACTAAATAAATTTTCAATTTTGGGAGAATATAATGAAGAAGATTTCCCTGAGTTTAATAATGCTGTTCCTTCTGACCGCGGTAAGCCTGCAGGCCGGATGGAACGCTTCGCTTATAACAGGCGAGAACCTTCGGGGACTCGATCACGTCAGCGGAACTAACACCGCCTTTATTTGCGGGCAGACTGGCATATACAAAAGTACAAACAACGGCACTAACTGGAATTTCCACCAGGTAGCACAGAATGTATTCCTGTATTCTCTGGCATTTCCGGATGTAAATTCAGGCTATGCTTTTGGTGCGAACGGCGCACTTTACAAAACAACAAATGGAGGCGCTGCATGGTCTGCGCAAACATCCGGCACGATAGAAACCCTACAGTCGGGGTATTTTGTTAATTCCTTTACGGGGGTTATTGTCGGTACGGGCGGTAAGATCATCCGCACAAATGACGGCGGCGCGAACTGGGCTTCAATCAGTTCCCAGACTAATATCACACTGGTATCCGTGCATTTCGGCAGCCAGAATGCCGGCATAGCAGTGGGACGTTCCGGCAAGATATTGAGGACAACAAACGGCGGCACAATGTGGGACCCTGTTATCTCTTCAGTTACGGCAAATCTCAATTCTGTTTATATGGTTGATGGCCAGACGGCTTACATAGCCGGAGATAACGGCATCATCCTGAAAAGTACCGACGCCGGCGCTTCATGGTCTCAGATGGCAACTCCGCTTAATCAAAACTTAAGTTCGATTCATTTTACGACGGATATATCAAAAGGATTCGCGGTTGGTAATGACGGGACTATACTCTTTACAACTAATGCCGGCGAGAGCTGGATCATACAGAACCCGCAGCTTAGCGATAATCTGAACGCGGTGGCCTTTGCCGATGCGAATATAGGCTTTATATCAGCGGATAACGGCAAAGTGCTTACAACAGATGACGCCGGGGCCGGTACTATTCCAGAGATTATACTCACTTCATTTAATTCCGGAGCTAAGTATAAAGCTGTTTCACAAGAGATGATAACCTGGCAGAGTTATATTATTGATAATGTTAAAATTGAATATTCGAGTGACGCCGGCCAAAGCTGGAATACTGTCATTAATCAGATTGCCGCGGCCACAGGCCAATATGAGTGGACTTTACCAGCAAATACCGGCGCAAATTATCTGATCAGGATTTCGGATGTTACAGATCCATCGGTTAACGATCAGTCTGAAATAACATTCACCATAGCGAGCCTGGAATTCAGTTCTCCCCTGCCGGGTGAAAAACTGGTCATTGGCGATAATTTTCTTTTTGAATGGAATGCCGCGCAGGTACAGAACGTTGATATCGATTATTCGACTGACGCAGGACAAAACTGGATTAATATCACAAGCGGGGTAAACGCTTCCCCCGGACAGTATTTGTGGCAGGTACCGGCAATTACTCCCATGCCCGCCACATTCAGGATTAGTGACAGCCAAAACGAGGATTTTAATGATATTATCAGCACGGAATTCAGCTATCCCCAGTCGATAACGATCATCGATCCGGACAGCAGCGGTATATTGCGTAGCGGTGCTACATTCGAAATAATCTGGGAAGCCGTAAGCGTAGATTCTCTTTCGATTGAATACAGGATAAATAACAGTTCCCCATGGATAAGCATCTCTTCATCGTATCATGCACCTGCAGAAACATATTCCTGGACTGTTCCCGATATAAAAAGTGATTCCGTCCAATTGAGGCTGCGGGATATTAGCAACAGCCTTATAACAGAGATCAGCGATATGTTTTCTATCACCAATGAAGTTATAACTCTTAGCTCACCTAACGGCGGAGAGATTTGGTATTCTGGAGAAGACAGGCAGATCAAATGGTCATCACAAAATATCAGTAAGGTCGATATACTTTTATCAAAAGACGCCGGCCAAAGCTGGATGCAAATCATTACCGGTATTAACGCTCTCACCGGCGAATATAACTGGAATGTTGGCAATCATCCTTCAGCAGAAGCATTGATACAGGTAAGGTCATCGGCTAATTCATCAATAAGCGACCGGTCGGCGGACGAATTTACTTTAGGCGGCATAGATCTCACTTCACCTGATGGCGGTGAAAGCTATATGGCCGGTGAAGATGTTACTATTGAATGGCTCAGCGAAGAGGTACAGGACGTCAGGGTTCAATATTCCGATGATAACGGCGACTCATGGAAGCTGATCAAAGACAGCCACCCCGCGGATATCGGATTTTACGGCTGGCAGCTGCCATCGGATCCATCGACTGAAGTACTAGTAAAAGTCACGGATACACAAAAATCATCATTATATGATATAAGCAGCTCGACTTTCAGCATAAACGGCCTTAAGCTGGATTATCCCTCGGGCGGGGAATCGCTTCTGGCAGGATCACAGGCCGAAATTCAATGGAAAGCCGTAAATACCGGCAGCATCAAGATCGAATTTTCTGATGATGATGCATTAAGCTGGGTAACAGTTATCTCCAGCGTTCCGGCTTCAGATGGCTCATACAGCTGGCTGGTGCCCGTGAACGAATCGGACGAATGCTTCATTAGGCTCACGGACCTGTCCGATCCAAATTTGCAAAGCATGAATGACAAAAGCTTCAGCATAGCCGGAAAAGGTATTGTGCTGCTTTCGCCCAATGGCGGCGAAGACTTTGATACAGGTACTCAGGAAGCTATTCAATGGACTTCTGTGAATATTAAACAGGTAAATATCGATTATTCTTCAGATAAGGGCTCTACATGGGTAAGGGTAGTATCCTCACTTGATGCTTCCACGGGAAGCTATAACTGGACTATTCCCGATTCACCGGGCACAGAGTATTTAGTCAGGATAACCGATTCCGAAAATGAAGAGGTTACAGATCAAAGCAATGAAGTATTCAAAATCTCCGGTTCGGCATATCAGGTGCCCTCATCCTGGAATTTCGTTACTCATACGGGAAGCAGCTCAGTTATAGTTATTCCTGCTTCCATCAATCCAAAAATAGGAACAAGGGACTTCCAAAACGGCGACGCTGTCGGTATTTTCTACAATAGCGGCCACGGCATGGAATGTGCCGGCTATGCTGTATGGAACGGCTCAGACAACCTTTCAGTCACTGTATGGGGAGATAATGCCAGGACAAATGAAGTTAAAGAAGGCTTTGATGAAAATGAAAAATATTCTCTTCGCATCTGGGATGCTGTTGCCGGTGTTGAGATATCCGCTACCGCTAAATATTCTTCCGGATTCGATTATTTCACCGATAACGGAATAAGCATTGTCTCGGAATTGCTCTCTTACAAAGAGCTGCTTATCGAGCTAGGCGGAAAGCGCTGGCAAATGATATCGTCAAACCTTGAGCAATCTGTAACAGATATAGCTCAGATCATGGCACCTGTCGAAGATAATCTCGACATGATGAAAAACCAGGCAGGAGAGGTTTATATTCCTTACGAGAATGTTAATTCAATAATCAACTGGAATAAAAGGCACGGCTATCAAATAATAATGAAAGAAGATGATGAGCTCAGCTTAAGAGGCGTAAGTGTAAAACCCCATCAAACGGCAATCACACTGGAAAGGCTTAAATGGCATATTATCCCTTATCTGCCACAGCACTCCATGGCAGCCGAGACAGCCCTTGCTAATCTTGGTACCAGGCTTACACTTATCAAGGATTCAGAAGGAAGGGTTTTCTTCCCATCATACAACATAAGGCAGCTGCAAACCCTACATCCGGGCGAAGGATATAAGATAACGGTTAATTCAACCACTTCGCTGGTATATCCTCAATCATCACCATCAACAATACTGCAGCATGAACCTGCTCCCAGTACGATACCGGTAACGGGGCCCTACCATTTTACGGATGAATACACAAATACCGGAAATAACTGTACGGTTGTATTCGAGAGCAGGGAAATAAGTTCTTCAGGTGAAGTGGGAATATTCACATCCGACGGCATGCCAGCAGGTTCGGGAATCTACTCTGACGGAAGAGCGGTTATTACCGTGTGGGGAGACGATCCACTAACATCTGCCAAAGACGGCCTTTTTCCGGGTGAAAACATGATGATAAGGTACTATTCTTATTCGGATGATTCTGAATATGAAATTGCCGATATGAATGTTAAAGATCTGCTTACAGGTGAATCCCTCAAGGAATTCTCCTACCGTGCAGATGACGTTGTGCTCGTAAGAAGCGAAACCTTAACAGGAATTGAGGAAAATACACAAATCATGAACCTTAAACTAATGCCCAATCCGGCTGTAGATTATGTATCAGGAAGAATATCATCGAATTATTCCGCTGAATCAGCCCTCGAACTGATAGACCGGCTCGGAAATGTATTAGTCAGAAAAAACTTCACCGGAAAATATTTTACGCTGGATGTGGCCGATTTAGCTTCAGGCTGCTATACTGTAAGGATTAATGCAGGTGAAATTGTCTTTACAAATAAATTGATAATAACCAGATAAACAGCAACATCTTATATTATATAAGCTGCTTTTTAAAAAAAGCAGCTTTTTTTTTATATCCACTGTTATTTTTAAATTTGTAACAAGATAATTTTATCTTTTTAAAAAATCATGTTATTTTAGTAACAATTATGGTATTCAAAGCGTTAATCCTATAATAACGCGATAAATACTTGATAATTTAATAATTTTTTATAAAATATAAATTATATAGTATTCGTTCATATATCGAAAATAAATAATAAACTTTAAACTAAAACAAAGAATAAATAAAAATATTTTTTAGGAAAATTAACGAATAAATATTATTTTTATATATAAATGTTTTCAAAATTGAAAAATTCTTATTATATTCAACATTAACAATAATACTTTTTATTGTAACTATAAATTACTGTAATTTTTTTTTTGGGACTATAGGATTAAGAGGATATGGCAATTAAAATTAACAGAAGAAGGACGGATCAGGACATTAGAGATCTTGATGAATTTTTGACTTATGAAGACCTGCAGGATTTCTCAGGATTTATGATGTGGCAATTAACACATCTATGGCAAAGAAAAATTAATTCGGAAGTTGGAAAAGTAGGCCTTACATATGTACAGTATGTCCTGTTAGCAGCTCTTGACTGGGGCTTGGAAAACGGTGTTGAACCGACTCAGATCAATCTTGCAAAAGGCACCAAGCTCGACAAAATGATGACGTCTAACGTTATCCGTACTTTAGAGAAAAAAGGCCTGGTCAAAAGGAAAAAACATCCTACTGATTCTAGAGCTTTATTACTCAGTATTACTGACAAAGGATATGACATCCTTCCAAAAGCAATAGATATTGTTGAAAAATTCAACGACAGCTTCTTTAATAAACTTGGCGATGATCTGCCAAGATTCAAAAAGAACATGTACGAATTGCTCGACAAGAATTTATAATAAACTCATAAGCCCCGCTACTTAGCGGGGCTTTTTTTATTCTGCTTTGTATTTAGTTTGCGATAAAGTTGATAAGCTTATTCGGAACAAAAATCACTTTCCTAATAGTTTTGCCTTCAAGATACTTCTGAACTCTTTCATCACTTTTGGCGATCTTTTCGATTTCTTCCTGAGGTAAATCGGGTGCTACTGCTATTCTTGCCCTGATTTTGCTAAGTATCTGTACAACAAATTCTATCTCCTGCTTTTTGATCTTCGATTCGTCGTATCCGGGATATTCCGCCTTAGCCACAGAGCCGTCATGGCCTAAAATTCTCCAGAGCTCTTCCGCTATATGCGGTGCAAAAGGAGCAAGGCATATTACGAATTTCTCCATCGCTGACTTTGGTTTGACCTTTGCCTTGTTAAATTCATTAACAAAGATCATCATCTGCGAAATCGCTGTATTAAAGCTAAGTCCTTCGATATCTTCGGCAACTTTTTTTATCATGAAATTAAGTTCGTAATCCTGATCCGGGCTAAGCCCGACTTCCTGTACATCCGGTGAAAGCCTGCCGTCCTGAACTATAAGCCTCCAGGCCCTGTTAAGAAAGTTATGCACACCGCTTATCCCTTCTGTTACCCATGGTTTGGCTGCTTCAAGAGGCCCGAGGAACATCTCGTACAGCCTAAGCGAGTCCGCGCCATACTCGCCAACTATCTCATCAGGATTTACAACATTGCCAAGAGATTTCGACATCTTTCTCTTATCTTCGCCAAGGATAAGCCCCTGATGGAAAAGCTTATTAAATGGCTCTTTTGTGGAAACATATCCGTAGTCAAAAAGTACTTTGTGCCAGAACCTCGCGTAGAGTAAATGAAGCACGGCGTGTTCCGCGCCGCCAATATAAAGATCCACGCCGTCGGGCTTCATCCAGTATTCTTCTTTTTGCTTATCGCAGAAAATTTCATCATTCTCCGGATCGGGATATCTCAGATAGTACCAGCATGAGCCGGCCCACTGCGGCATAGTATTTGTTTCGAACGCGGCTTTTTTACCGGTTTTTACATCTGTGAAATTCACCCATGAATCAACAGTAGCCAGCGGTGATTCACCCGTACCCGCGGGTTTGAAATTATCCACTTCAGGCAGAGTCAACGGTAGTTCTTCAGGATCCAGGGCGCGCTTGCCGCCGTCCTTGAAAAACATTACAGGTATAGGCTCGCCCCAGTATCTCTGCCTTGAGAAAAGCCAGTCTCTCAGCTTGAACTGTATTTTCGCGTTTCCAATATTTTTATCGCGCAGCCAATTAATAATTTTTTCTTTAGCTTCGGGAGTTTTAAGGCCGTTAAGGCTAACCTCATCATTCGCGGAATTAACTGAAACACCTTCTCCCGTATAAGCCTCTTTGCTTATGTCCCATTTCCCGGTTTCAGGAGCTACTACCTGCTTTACCGGCAGTCCGAAAGCTGTTGCAAACTCATGGTCGCGGCTGTCATGCCCAGGCACCGCCATAATAGCTCCGGTACCGTAGTGAGCGAGCACATAATCCGCAATCCATACAGGCACGCTCTCTGCTGTCGCGGGATTAACAGCGTAAGCGCCAGTAAATACACCGCTTTTTTCTTTGCTTAGTTCCTGCCTTTCAAGATCGGTTTTGAGCGATGCTTCGTGAACGTATTTTTTTACTTCTTCTCTTTTGTCAAAGGTGGTGATCCTTTCAGTAAGTTCATGCTCGGGCGCAAGCACAAGATAGCTGCTTCCGAAAAGCGTATCTGGCCTTGTCGTAAAAACCGGTATGGATTCACTGCTACCTTCTATCCTGAAAATTATGTTAGCGCCCGTGCTTTTGCCAATCCAGTTTTTCTGCATTTCGATAGTCGAATTCGGCCAATCAACCAGTTTGAGGTCATCAAGCAGCCTGTCGGCATATTCGGTTATTTTAAGCATCCACTGACGCATGGGCTTTCTTTCAACAGTATATCCTTTTTCGCGCCATTCTTCTACTTCCTCATTTGCCAGTACGGTACCCAGTTCTTCGCACCAATTAACCGGTATCATGGCTATATAGGCGAGGCGGCGGCTGTCTTTGTATCCTTCGGCTTCTTTTTCACTGAGGCCTTCCGGAACAGGCAATTCATCTATATGGCGGGCTTTTTGCTGCTCATGATCATACCATGAATTATATATAAGCAGGAACATCCACTGGGTCCATTTATAATAGGCAGGGTCAGTGGTGTTTATCATTTTTGTCCAGTCATAAGCCAGGCCGAGCATTTTGAGCTGTCTGATAAAATTCTCTATATTGGCTTTTGTGGCTTCCGTGGGGTGGATGCCTGTTTTCATGCTGTAGCGCTCAGTAGGCAGGCCAAAAGCGTCAAAGCCCATGGGATGCAGCACATTAAATCCCTTTGCGCGTTTATAGCGCGCCACTATATCCGTGGCAGTATAGCCTTCGGGATGGCCAATATGAAGGCCGGCCCCGCTAGGATAGGGGAACATATCCAGCACGTAATACTTTGGTTTTTCAAAGCTGTCTGCGGCAGCAAATGTGTTATTTTCATCCCAATATTTCTGCCATTTTTTCTCAATTTCCCTGAAAGGATAAGCAGCCATTATCTATCTTTCTTTTGATTAATTAATAAATTAGAGAACTTCAAAGATAAGAATATAAATACTAATAAGTAAAAAGTTTAGAATTTAAAAAAACAGCAATGTTTTAAAAATACATGGGTTAATTTTTCGTCACGATTTTTATGATTAATTTTTCTTCATCAATTAAGGGGTTTTTCAATGAAAATCTTATTTAGCATTCTTTTTATGGCAGGCCTTTTTCTTTTCTTAAATGCGTGTGAAACCGAAAAAGACAAGGAACCAGTTGAAGATAAGACCGCGCAAGAAAAACAGGAAGTACGCCAAGACCTGAACAATTACATGGATAAAATCGACAACAAAATTGAAGAATTAAACGAAAAAATCGAACAGCAGGGCGATGAAGCTGACGCTGAACTGAAGGATCAGCGCGACAAGCTTGAAGAGAAAAAAGGCCAAATCAAGACAGAACTTGAAAATCTTGACACAGAAGCTGAAGATAATTGGGATGAATTCAAAAATAATGTCGAGAATGAATTCCAGGAAATTGATAAAATGCTAGAACAGACCTTTGACGAGGATAAAGATACAGATATGTAGTTTAATTTTGTAATAACGGAGAAGGTAATGGCTTTAGAACAGCTACACGAACAACCCGGTAACTTAAGCAGTGACACACTGAACATGAACCGCGCTCTGGCATCGCTCATAGAGGAGCTTGAAGCAGTTGCCTGGTACAGGCAAAGAGCTGACGCTTGCAGCAATGATGAGCTTAAAGAAATACTACTACATAATGCCAAAGAAGAAAAAGAGCATGCCGCCATGGTATTAGAATGGATAAGAAGGCATGATGATGAATTCAATGATGAACTCAAAACTTACCTCTTCACAAAAAAGCCTATCATGGAAGTCGAAGAAGATGAAGATTAAAAGTTAAATTAAAAAGTTCAAGACTTAGTAAAAAGGCGGCTCCACAGCCGCCTTTTTTTATTTCAAACTATAGACCTACGCTGCTATTTTCTAGTGAACATTAATATTTTTTTATTTTTTTGTAATATTTCCCCTTTTTTGCATATATTGTTTCCATACAATGTATAGGTCAATAGGGGAAATAGTTATGAAATCAGTACTTTTTATCGCGATAATGCTGCTGCCATTTATTCGCTTACACGCCGAAGTAAAGCTTACTCACCCCGCGGGCGGCGAGGAATTCGTAATCGGTTCGGATACTCTTATTAGCTGGGAGGGTATTCAACCCGGGGATACAGTCAGCATCGACTATAGTACAGACGGAGGAAAAAACTGGATTAACATCACAGATACCGCCACAGGCCTTAGTTATATATGGAAAGTACCCTGGTCAAAATCGCAAAACTGCCTTCTAAAAATATCTTATAAAAAAAGATTTTTGGAGCCAACCATCATTTGGGAAAAATCTTATGGCGACAGTACGAGTAATTATGCTTCATCAATGAAGATGACCTCCGATAGTAATTATATTATCGCAGGATCTGTGTTGGAAAAAACCTCATCTTTGGGGAAAGCTTTTGTTTTAAAAATAAATTCTTGTGGTGTTAAGCAATGGAACAAATCATATGGAGACGTATCAATTAGTACTTATGGTGCAAAATCAATTTATTCAACACAATATAAAGGATCCATCTTTGCGGGAGTATATCATAGTAATTATTATGTCGTAAAAATCGATAGCATTGGAACAGTTGAGTGGGAAAAATTTTATGGGGGTTCTAGTAGTGATTATGCAAATAAAATCATTCAAACCTCAGATGGCAATTATATTGTCGCCGGTTATACTAGATCGAGAGATGGTGATATTAGTGTTAATTATGGGGCTGAAGACTTTTGGATACTTAAATTAGATGATAAAGGTCAATTAATTTGGGAGAAATCTTATGGCGGCAGTCAGCATGACGCAGCTTATACAGTTCATGAAACAATTGATGGCAATTATCTGGTCGGCGGCTACACATGGAGTGATGATGGAGATGTTGATTCCTATAAAGGATTGCAAGATGCGTGGTTAATAAAAATAGATAGAGATGGGAATTTAATCTGGAATAAAACTTATGGCGGTTACGATATGGATGTAATTAATGACATAGTTACACTTAATAATGGCAATTGTGTTTTATTGGCAAGTACACGTTCAAACGATGGGGATGTCAGCAATAACAAAGGCATGTATGATTTTTGGGTTATTAAAATCAATAGTGCAGGTAATATTATTTGGGAGAAAACATTTGGAGGATCAGCAAATGAGTTAGCAGCAAGCATCCATTCAACCTCTGACGAAGGGCTTATAATTGTTGGAAGTTCAGCTTCAAATGACGGTGACGTCAGAAAAAAAAATCATCGCAGTGTAGATTATTGGCTTATTAAGTTAGATCGTGAAGGCATATTAGAATGGGAAATCAGCCTTGGAGGCAGCCATTGGGATTACCCAAATGCTGTAATACCTTCAGGAAAAAATGAATATTTGGTTTGCGGCAATAGTGTTTCTGATGATGGTGATGTTAGTAACTGCAAAAATCCTGGCTTGAATGAAACCTGGATCGTAAAAGTTGGCTTTGAAAAAGAGGGAGCTGATACATCCGGTATATTTTCTATTCTTGAACCGGAAATTGAGGCTGCTGATCTCGATTTGGGATCGCATTGCATGGGCGGTTTTATTGATTCGCTAATAACTGCTTACATAAACAACAGCGGCGATTACAGGATACGAATTGATTCCATCTTTATCGATGGAAAGGACAAACAATACTTTGAGATAAATAAAAAGTTACCATTCTACCTTGAACCGGGTGAAACCGGCGACATACATTTAACTTTCTTACCAGATATAGAAAGGTCTTATAACTCAAAAATAGTTATCTATACACAATCGGATACCTTATTAAAAGAAATAAGAGCCGATGCTATAAATCCCAAACCACATTTCTTTATTAATGAAATGGATTTCGGCTTGATTTGCTATAATGAGCAAATCGACAGTGTGGATATATCAATTTTAAAAAACAATGAGTACTATGATTTTGAAATTACTGATATATACTTAGCTAAAGGTGAAAACTCTTCATTTGATATTTATTCAGGGGGCGAAAAGGGTACATTAAAATCAAAAGCAACTATAGTAATGGATATTTCCTTTATACCTAATGATCCCGGGGAATTTAGAGACAGCCTTTTTATCGAATACGAATGTATGGAAGAACCCTATGTTATTGAATTAACCGGAGAAGCTATGAAACCCGAATTCGAAATCGCGGAGAAAAAAATTGATCTCGGTTTCGTATTGCCCGGTGAAATTAAAGATAGCCTGCTGATTGACATGATAATCAATACCGGTGAATACCCACTGAATTTAATAAGTATATCCCGCCCCAATGTTCCATTTGAAATTATTGAGGGCGGCGCTCCAATAATCATAGGCCAGGGAAACTCCCACAATATGAAACTGAGCTTCGCTCCGGTTAAGAGTGGCGATTTCAGGGACAGCATCATCATCGAATATGATTGCATGGATGAGCCGGTTGTTCTATATCTAGAGGGTACAACTATAGAACAAGGCCTGAATTTAGCAACTAATGAAATCGATTTCTTAACTATTTGTCATAACTCTCAAAAAGATAGTTCGGTTTTTATTCTGGAAAATACCGGCAGTTCAGCTGTCGATGTTTATGGTATCAGCCTGGCGGAAGGAGTGCGCTTTCAAATACTATCAGGCAGTGATCCCGGCAGCATCCAGCCCGGCGCCATGCACATGGTGAGCGTAAGATTCATGCCCGGAGAGGAAGGAGTATTTAGGGATAGCATAATTATCGAATATGAGGGTAAGGATAGCCCTCAGGTAGTGCACTTGAATGGAAGCGCGGTTAAACCTTATCCAGAAATTATAACCGCTGATTATGATTTCGGAAGTATTTGCGTTAATTCTTCAGATACAATGAATATTGAATTCCTTAAGAATTCCGGAACCGTTCCAATCGATATTCAAGAAATAAACATTGCCGGCAACGGCAGTTTTGAACTGTTGACAGAAGTACCGGACTCAATTTTGCCGGGCGAGATATTATCCTTTAAAATACGGTTTTTCCCCGAAAGCCCGGGCACTTTCTCATCTAATTTTGAGATAGAATATCAGTGCATGGATGAGCCGATTATACTAACACTATCCGGAACCGGAATTAAGCACGATATTGAGATAGCGCAAACAGTTGATTTCGGCTCAATTCTTATAGGAGAGTCTGTGAAATTCAGAAGCGCTATTATAATTAACAACGGTTCCTTACAAGTTGATTTCTCCAATCTCGTAAATCCCCGTCAGCCATTTGTTAATCATTCGAATATTCCCAGGTCATTGGCAGCTGGCGACACCCTTTTCTTCGATATCGAATTTTCTCCTATTAGCGCGGGATCTTTCAACGACAGCTTAATTATATATTACAACTGCATGGATAAGCCGGCGGTCATTTACCTCGAAGGCATTGGAAGCGATGAATTTATCAGCGCGGAACTAGAATTTCCCGAACTAAATGGAATTATAGGTGAAAAACTGGATATACCTTTATACGCGAAACTGAGCCTTGATAAAGAAATCCATGTTGACTTTGTTGTACAGGCTGCTATACCCTTTGACGCATTTTTGCCGGATATGGCAATAGACCGTTATGATGATAGGTTCCAGTATCTTACATTAAGCGGTTCCGCTATTCTTAATTCAGAAAAACAAGCAATAACCGAAGTACCCGGTAAAGTCCTTTTCGGATCTGAAAACAACAATCCGATCAAAATAATATCCTATAATTGGAAGGATAATGATATACCTACAACCACTTCTAACGGCACACTCCATTTAAATCTGGATAGTCTGTGCGTTCCGGATCTAAGAAGGGTAGGAAGATTTACACCTCTGGAAGTCAGCGTAAACCCCAATCCGGTGGGAGATGGCCTTGAACTTACAATAAAGAGTGAACCCGACATCAGGCTGATGATATCTTTATATGATACACAGGGCAGCTTAATTTTAACCGAAGAAATATTATCATCAGGCATAAATCAAAAAACGCTTGATACAAAAACTATCAGCGCCGGCATTTACCGGCTAATTGTTCAATCACCATGGGAGACTAAATCCAAAAGCGTAGGAATTGTAAAATAGCCTTATTATTATATCCTCCTTACGGAGGATTCGGGTATCCAGCCTACATTTCCGTCGGCGAGGCGGATTTTCTGCCATTCGCCGAGCTGATCAGTAATCTTTACTTTAGTTCCTTCATGCAAAATGAATAGGTCAGTGCTTTCTTCATCAGGGGAGCTTTTAACATAAATACTCGGGCTGAATATTACAGCTTCGGGAGTGCCGTATTCAGTATTATAAACATGGTACGACATAGAGTATGAAAATACCGAAAGCACAAGAAAGCCTGCCGCAGCCGTAAAACCAATTTTTCTCAAGCCAGGCTTCAAAGCAAAAAGGTATATAAAGCCGCCGAAAAAGAAAAGCCATGTAAATGCTATACCCGCAACTGACCATTCAGTGGAAGTAAAAACAGTACTCATAGAATCGAACCATTTCTCGAAAAACGGCTTTGGCAAAGGCTCGATCTTATCCACGGTTTTAAGCCTGGCAATGTTCAGGTTAAACTCTATATCTTCGTCGCCGGGATTAAATTTATGCGCTTTTTCGTAATGCAAAATCGCGGCGGGAATATTATTAATTTTGTAAAAAGCATTACCGAGATTATAATAAAGGCCGGATGATACATATCCCTGTCCGATCACCTTTTGGTATTGGATAATGGCCTCATCGTATGAGCCCTCGGTATAAAGTTTGTTTGCTTCACTTAGTATCTGTTCAGGGCTTCTATCCTGAGCGAAAAGTATCTGTGAGAATAAAATCATAAAAGCAATCGCCGCTATTCTCATTTAAGCCTGCCCTCCAGCTTTGTAATCAAAATTGCTGCCGATTCGTATATACCCGCCATTTTATTTTCGCCTTCATCGGGAGCAAACCTGGCGTATTCACATTCATCAAGGATGCGTTTAAGTTCATTTATTTCTTCTTCGGAAACATCTTTAATTTTTAAAGCCGCACCTGCAGAATCTTTGTTCAACGCGGCAAAGGGTATATTCAGTTTGTCATGCAGGTAGCCCCATATTGCTTTGGATACCTCTTCATAGAATTTCTCATCCTCTCCGGCAGAAAGATGCTTTCCTGCCTGAGCGAGCCTCTTTTTAGCCGTGGATGATGCTTTGCGGTTTTTCAGAAGAGCTGTATCATGCATCATTTCAGAACGCCTGCGCCTGTAAATTACCAGTCCCACAAACAAAAATAAGGGCAGCAGGCTGAATACATAAAAAGCTGCCGAACCAAAAAGCGGCCCTGATGCCTTACTTTTTAGCTCAATATCATTCTTGATGTATCGAATATCCTTACCCAGATACTGCAATTCTTCCCTGCTTACTCCTGATGCACCGTCTTGCGCTATGCCGCCTTCGCCTTTTTCGACATGTATATTGAATACTTCGGAGCTGTATTCCCTGTATTCACTTGTACCGGTATCATACCATGAGAATTTCACAGGGCCGATTTTGTAATTGCCGGTGTTAGCAGGTATAGACAGATACTCGAATATCCTGCTTCCGCTGATACCGCCGGCGCTCGATTTGTAGCTGTCGGTAATTTTCGGGTCGTAGCTGTCCCAACCCGGAGGGAATTGTATATCCGGAGTATTTATAAGAGGCAGGTTGCCCTTGCCTGTAATTTTTATTTTCAGGGTGATGGGATCGCCTGTTTTAGTTTCTGTTTTATCAAACCATGATTCTATTTGAAAATCCCCGACAGCTCCTGTAAATGATTCGGGCGATCCGGAGGGCAGAGGCTTAACATTAACTGTCGCGGAATTCGACTTAGCCGTATAATCAAAATTCTTGTAGTTATCAAAGAACAATCCCCGCCGCCGGTCATCCTGAATTCTCAAAGGTACTACTAAATCAGCTTCAAAGGGCGGTACTTCCAGCTCACCGCTTATCTGCGGTATAAGAATGTTCTGCTGGATTATATGTGTTCGGTAAATTACTCCCTTATATTTTTCGGTTTGCCAGTTTTGTTCTCCCATGTCAATATCCTGAACCCAGAATCCGTTAAAAGCCGGAGTTGTTTTTACATTGAACTGCCGAAGTTCGAGTTGGGAATTAACATATAGCTTATATGCCGCACTGATTTGTTCGCCTTCACGGACATTAGTGCGGTCAACGATCAGACGCATGAAAACATTTTCGCTGATAAATTTTTCGGCCTTCTCTTCAATCGACTGCGCCCGGCGGCTTTCGGCAGTGGCGCCTTTTTCGACTACTTCCAAATCTACCGTAGAGGATTTTATCCTGTCTCCGTCAACATTTATGTAAGCCGGGCCGATAGTGTATTTTCCTTTTGACTTAGCTTTTAAAGCATAAGTAAATGAAAAGCTCTTGGACATCTGCCCGTTCATTATCTGTGTGCTCTGGCTTTGATACGGGCCGCCCGTTACATTAAACCCGCGGAAATCAGGCGGACGGAAGTTATTGCCGTCAGTGTTCAGGCTGAATGTAACCTGAAAGGTCTCGCCAACAGCCACCGGATTTTTATTAACCGAAGCAGTGAACTGAACATCCTGCGCGGTCAGCAGGCCGCCGCACAGAAATACAGCCGCAAACAAGAATATCCAAAAATATTTCATTTTAGTAACTACCATTTCTTTCCCGAACTTTGTGTGCCTTTTTGTTTTTTCTTTATAGATTTTTGAAGTTCCATTTCCTGCCTTCTCAGTGCCTGCAGAATTCTTTCAGCGTCATCTTTGGACAGCTGTTTTTCCTGCCTTCCGGCCTGCTGCTTTTCAAGTTCTTTTTTCTGATCTGCCATATTCTGATCTTGTTGCTGTCGGTCCTGCTTTTTATCCTGCTCTCCCTTTTGTTGCTGCTTTTGGTCAGCCATATTCTGTTCTTGCTTATCCTGTTGTTTTTTATTCTGCTGATCCTTGTCCTGTTTATTTTGCTGATCTTTATCCTGCTTATCCTGCTGATCTTTATCCTGCTTATCCTGCTGATCTTTGTTCTGCTGCTGCTGCTGCTTGGCAAGTAACTTTTTGGCATATTCAAGGTTATATCTTGTATCCTCGTCTTTAGGATCATTTCGCAGAGCGTTTTTATAAGCATCGATGCTTTCTTTCAGCTTATCTGTTTTCAGGTAAGCATTACCCAAGTTGTGAAATAAGTCGGCTTTTTCTTCTTTTGAAAGATCATTCGAGTTCAGTTCAAGATAATTCTCTGCCGCTTTTTCGAAATCCTCTTGTTTGTAAAGAGCATTTCCAAGATTATAAACGCCCTCTTTCAGGCGTTCATTTTCAAGGGATTTTCTGTACTGAATTTCAGCATCCTTATAATTGCCTTCTTTGTATTTTTTGTTTCCCTCATTAATTGCCTCCTTAGTATCCTGCGCGAACAGGCTTATCGGCAATAATATGATTATTAAGAAATAAAACTGTTTCATCTTTCGCTCCCAAATAAATTAAGAGATGTAATGAACCTGTTCTTCCTTTCAGTGACGAAAATCTCTAAAACGAGCAACAACAGGGCAGCCGCCAGCAAATACTGGAAGCGGTCTTCATATTCAGTAAACATCCTGGCTTCAAATTCTGTTTTTTCAAGGGCCTGTATATTTTCAATAAGAGGAGTAAAATCAGTCCCAACAGAAGAAGCCCTCAGAAATTCGCCTCCGGTTTCGTTGGTAATCTGCCGAAGCATCCCCGCATTTAATTTAGAAACAACGGTTTCGCCCCGCTCATCCTTCTGAAAGCCTACCCTGGTATCGCCTCGATATTCGGGCACGGGCGCGCCTTTTTCCGATCCCATTCCTATTGTATGAATGATAATACCCTTTTTATCAGCTTCTTTAGCTAATGCGAGTGCGTCATCTTCATGATTTTCACCGTCGGTTATGAGTATTATCACTTTCTGCCTCTCTTTTTCTTCGGAAAATGACTCTTTTGCCAGGTCAAGCGCTCTGCCAATGGCTGTACCCTGTGTAGGGATAATATCCGTGCTAAGGGTTGAAGTCATCAGTTTGGCGGCGGAATAATCACTAGTTAGCGGCAGCTGTACAAAAGCTTCGCCGGCAAAGGCTATAAGGCCTATGCGGTCGTTCTTCAGCCTCTCGATCAGTCGGGCAATAGCCTGCTTCGACTGTTCCAGCCTGTTGGGTTTGATATCTTCCGCGAGCATTGAATTTGACACGTCACAGGCAATAACAACTTCAACGCCTTCGCGTTTGACTTCTTCCATTTTTGTTCCTACCTGCGGATTAGCAACAGCAAAGATCAGCAAAAGCATGGCCAGTGAATAAAACGCGGCCTTTACATAAGGCTTATACCGGGACGAATCGGGGATAAGCCTTTGAACCAGGCGGGTATCTCCGAATTTTTTTAAAGCCCTGGCATTTAATATCCTTGATAATACGAACATTAATATTATTACTAAAACTATGGGCAGGGCGTATAAATATTCTATATTTGCAAATCTGATCAATTCCATTTTGTGCTTTACCCAAATTAATATTTCCGGCGGAAAATTAGACGAATTTTATTTTTCATAAGTCTAACTTTTATATTACTGATTTTTTCGGGAAATTGTTACACTTTTTAGTGTAACTTTATGCTCTTTTATCACATTATCTGTTTATATTCATACATAATACGGGACCAGGATGCCGCGATATATATTGATTTTTGGGATTTTATGCTTCAACTTATACTCGTTAGAGGCATTTCAGGATAATGATATTATCATTAAATTCACCGGAGGCAGTTACGAATACTCAGAATGGCTTCAGTCAGGCAGGTCGGGCAGTATTGGATTTCTGGATGATATTATTGGTAATCATCAAACGCTGCCTGCCGTTAATTCGGATATAATAAATACTCTTAATAAAAAAGCTGATAATTCACTTGCTCCATTACCATCAAATAAATATAGCCATCTTCTCAGGATATGTGTTATAAGGCCCGACAGGCCGTTGAATTCCGCGCTTATGGCATCTAAACTCAGTGCTTATGAATTTATAGAATACGCCGAGCCGGCTCCCAAACGGTATTTTTCTGAAATCCCCGACGACCCTCTATTTGACGATCAATATTACATCAGCAAGATTAACACCATCAGCGCCTGGGATTCCATCCCTAAAGGCAGCGATGAAGTCCTCCTTGCAATTGTCGATACAGGAGTGGATTATCTTCACGAAGACCTCGATGATAATATTTGGTTTAACCCCGGGGAAACGGGAATTGATAGTTTCGGATTCGACAAAAGCACAAATGGCGTGGATGATGACGGCAACGGATTTATCGATGATTGGCGGGGCTGGGACTTTGCCGGCGAAAACGGCTTTGACAATGATCCAATGCCGGGGCATTTGCACGGTACTCATGTCGCGGGAATTTCTGCTGCAATTTCTGATAATGCAACGGGCATTACAGGTATAGCTATCCGCACTAAGATTATCCCGGTAAAGGTCGGCAGAGATGATCCTTTCAGTAAATCTGTTGTTAATGCTTATGACGGCATACTGTACGCCGCGGCCGTAGGCGCGGATGTGATAAACTGCTCCTGGGGCGGTTCGGCATTTTCACAGTCAGAGCAAGAAGTAATAAATACAGCCCTTGACGCGGGATGCGTTGTTGTGGGGGCAGCCGGAAATAATTACAGCAATCAGGCATTTTATCCCGCAGGATATAAAGGTGTGATGTCTGTAGCGGCCGTTAACAGGAATGATTTTAAGGCAGATTTTTCGAATTTTCATCCTGTTGTAGATGTTTCAGCTCCTGGTATTGGTATTTTATCCACAATTCCGGGCAATGATTATACTCCGCTCGACGGCACTTCAATGGCATCTCCTGTAGCAGCAGGAGTGGCCTGCCTTGTAAAGCTTAAACACCGCGATTACAATTCCGAACAGGTTATAGAACATATCAAAGCTACCAGCGATAATATATATGACCGTAACCGGCAATACACCGGATTGCTCGGCAGAGGAAGAGTGAACGCTTTCAGCGCTGTTACCGCAGAAAACCCCAGATCGCTTATCATGGAAAATTACAGGTTCGAGGAAGAAATACCAAACGGTATATTCGAACCTGGTGAAAGAATCGATCTTTATATTAAAGTTAAAAATGTACTGGGGCCTTTAGAACTTGTTGGCCTCCAGGCCGAATCCCCATCCCCTAATGCTCCTGAATTCATTGAAGATATAATCAATTTCGGCAACCTGAATACGGGTGAAGCGATCGAAGGCGGGCAGCCTGTCACTTTCATTCTACCTGAAAAAATACCTGTTAATTACAAAATGGAATTCATCATTGAATTTTTCGCGCGTGGAGGATATAAACATACAGAAGCTATTACTTTTATCGTAAATCCTTCTTACAGGACAATGGACGAAAACAACTTAAGTGTAACGTTCAACAATCGCGGGAATATAGCATTTAATGATTTCCCTGATAATGCGCAAGGGGAAGGATTCAAATATAAAGGCGGCAGCAATCTTCTGTATGAAGGTGCTTTGATGGTCGCCACAGGTAGAAATCGGGTATCAAATACCGCAAGGGGCAGCTCAGGCTCTCCCCAGGATGATGACTTTTTCTCGGATGGAGTATTCACACTCCTGGCTCCGGGTAATATTGCAGATATGGAAGGCAGGGCCGAATATTCAGATACTAACGATGAAAACCAGGCCGGAGTGGCGGTAATGCAGGAAGCATTCCAGTTCAAAGATGAAGACAAGAAAGATTTTATCCTTATTAGCTATGATTTAATAAATAATACAGGAGTTTATGTGGATTCACTTTTCGCGGGAATTTATTTAGACTGGGATATTGGCCCCGCAGGAGCGAATAATCTTATCCGCTATGATGAACTCAATAATTACGGTTATACCGAACGGTATAATTCTAATGAATTTCCTTTGACAGCAGCCGCGCTGCTGACAAATCAAAAGCTGAACTTCTTTGCAATGGATAATAACGGCTCGACTCCGGATAATCCGGGCGTTTATGATGAATTCACAGATGAAGAAAAATACCAGGTACTTACTTCAGGTATAGCCAGAAAGCAGTCATCAATCACTGACGCCTCGATGGTTATAGGCGGCGGCCCCATAAGGATTGACGGCGGTGATACCATAAGGCTGGCTTTCGCGCTGTTCGCGGCGGATACCAAACAGCAGCTCGACGCGGTCCGCAGGCAGGCAGCTGAAACCGCAGCGCAGTTTGAGCTTGATGAAAGTCCCTTTGGCGGAATACCGGAATTATCAAGGATAACTAATATATATCCCAATCCCGGCTACGGCATTGTTTCGATCGAATATGAGCTTAATGACAGGCAAAACATTAAGCTGTTGATCACGGATTTGTCAGGCAAAATAATCGATATAATTCTGAACAGAAGCCAACTCCCCGGCAGGAAAACAATTTCCTTTAATACCGGAGCACTGAAGCTTACTCAGGGAGCGTACTATATTATCCTGGAAACTGAAAAAGCATATCATGTAAAGAATCTGATAATAGTGGAATGATCAGCTTTCGGTTAAAAGCCCGGCTGTCAGTTTTTTAACTATTTCTCTGTATTGATCAATATCGTCCTTTTTTAAAACATCTTCCGCGGTTTTGATGACTTCAAGATCGCCTTTTGATGTATTACAAAGGTGCATTGTTATTCGCGCGCCTTCTTCAATTCTTTGTATGGTACCTATAATGAATTTTTCAACATCAAAACTGTTAAGCGCGTGCACTTCCTGTCTTGTAGGCTGGGTGTAGTTTTCGATACCGATGAGATTGAACATAATATAAAGGGAATCCCTTGTTTCGAGGTCATATGCTACATATCCCTTATGCTTCCTGGCTTCTACGAATATGCTTTCGGCCGCATCGTAAGAGGTTATCACTTTCTTCTCAAATATCTCCCATAAAGGCAGATTTTCATTATTCTTATATTCAAGCCCGCCGATGACCAGGGTTTTAGCCGGATAGACAGTCAGCCCGCCTTTATCATGATACATAAGTGAATCATTCTTTAAATCCGCAAACGCGCGCTGCAACGCTTCCAGCAAATTCGGATCGGCAATGTGCTTATCGTCAGCCTCGTTAAAATAATGCATCAGGGCATAGCCTGTCCCTTTATTTACTTCGTCAGGATTTTGATTTAAAGCGGCAGTAAGATCAACCCTGAGGATATTTTTAAAAGTTTTTACAGAGGCAAACATGATCTCACATGCCTGAAGCTCATCCGCTAAATTTTTGGCTGTTGGCGCAATTTCTGATCTTTCAAGCTGCTTTCTGACTGAATCGGCATAATAAGATGGCACAAGCCTGTATTTATTTGTTAAATTCAGTGCAATGTTCAAAGCCGCTTCAAATTTACTGCGGGATACGTTCTCAGCCCTTTCAAGGTTTACATTTGCAAGCAAAACGTCGCAGGGCTTAGCGTCTGCGGAAGTATCCTCAACTGTCTGTGATTGCAGGCCAAACGGTATAAAAGCCAATGCAATTATCAAATATTTTAGTTTCATTTACTCACTATCTCCCTAATAAATCTACCGCTGTTAATGTATTAAATGACATTTGTGGCGATTTAGTGTTCAATTTTCAGCTTAAATTTTTACAAAACTACGAATAATTATTTGCGGTATTATTAATTAAATAATAAATAAGGAATACACAGTCACGTTATAACAATATATTTTTTAACTTATTGGGATTATATCATGAAATTAAAGATATCCGCTTTACTTTTAGCACTGATCATTATTTCCTGCGGGAACGGTCAAAAAGACGTTAAAATTCCCAAGTTGGATGAATCCACAGCTCAAGAGTTAATGATGGCTGATTTTGTTATGCTTGTACCGGGCGATTGGATTAAAGAAAATCCGGATAATGAATTCAGGAACGTGCAATATCACATTAAAGGCCACATGGATGTAAAAATGCTCGGATTTTACTTTGGCGATCAGCCCGAGATGGCCGTGCAGAATATAGACAGGTGGAAGAATGAATTTACCGAAGTTGAAGAAACCGGCGGAGAAACAATTGAAAATGGTATTGAGTATGTGACAATAAAAGGCGATTTTAAGAAAAAGCCGTTTCCCATGGCAGAAGAATACCAGGAAGTACCCGGATACATGACCATAGCCGCGATAGTACCGTCGAATGAAGGGCCTTATTATTTCAAGATGAACGGCCCTGAAGATGTAGTTTCAGAGCAGCTGGGGAATTTTCTAGCCTTCCTAAAATCTTATAAAAAGTTAGAAGTTTAATTTTTATGGAAAGCATAAAGGAGGCCGTGAATATTTGGCGGCCTCTTTTTGTAATAGCATCTAATCTTTTAATCTATTTCCCGGCGATAGCAATCTCCAAAGAGTATTTAATCCAGCTCCCGTCATCGCTGCCCAGACTGCCGATAAATCGGCAAAAGAACTTCCGCCATACCACATAAATGAAGCCAGAGCGTAGAAACCAAGTATAATCTGCGCCGATCGTACCCTGGCGCTAAGAATCTTTCCGCTGTAATTGTCTGCCATACTTTTCAGATTAACAGTTGTCAGCACCGTTAACGCGTACATAAGAGTTATTATTAATGTTGTGATAAACAAAGTATCGTGTATCTGCAATTTGACATATCCACTGCTATTGAAAAGATAGGCGAAAAGAATAAAAAACAAGAATAAAGCGCCATAGAATCTGTGCGATGGCTTGCCGTCATGCAGGCGGGCGTCAATAAAAAAAGCAGTCGTGAGCATCACACTGATTAGCCAGTTATTGAAATAGCTAAGTAGTATTCCAAGTACCAGAATCAAAACAGAATCGAGAACCGTAGGTTTTAACCCGGTTGTACGGTTAACCATTCTTATAACCATAAGCATGAAAAACAATTCGATAATGTCCGCCTTTCCGGAGAAATACCAGTAAGCGGCATAAGCCGGCAGAGCTATAAACGCTGAAGCATCATGATCCGGATCGACTTCCCTGCCCACAGCCCAGCTGAGGAAAAATCCAATAGCAAATGTAAGTGAATTACTTACAGCCTTTAGTATGTTTACATTTTCAACAAATACATAAAAAAATGCAGCCAGGATAAAAGCTCCCGCGGTTAGATACAGTATCATACTGTTTGTTTTCAAGTTAAGATCGATCGGCCTTCCCAGTGATGTAAACCTTCTATCCATCGAATATCCCTTTCATAAACATTAGCGATTATGAAGGAAAGAAAGCCTTAGCGGGCTTTTATTGTAATTTCTTTAGATTATAAACCGGCTTTAATTTTTAAGTAATAAAAAGGCCCATGTCAATAAACACGGGCCAAACTTCAAATGTTAATCGAAACCAAGCTATAGATATCAGCCTTTGACTAACTCCACAGCTTCTTTGATATTTTTCTTCACAAATTCATATGAATCATCAAATAGCTTCTTTTCGTCGTCATTGAGCTTTAGCTGTAGTACTTCTTCAACGCAGCCTTTACCCAGTTTAACGGGTACGCCGAGTACAGTGTCGTAGTATCCGTATTCGCCATCGAGATATACCGAGCAGGGGAATACGCGCTTTTGGTCTTTGACTATCGATTCGATCATCTGAACTACTGCCGAGGCGGGCGCGTAATAAGCGCTTCCTTCTTTCAGATATTTAACAATCTCTCCGCCTCCTTTGATAGTCCTCTGTACAATGGCATCGAGCCTATCCCCGGGGATCAGGTCCTGAACGGGGATACCCGATACGGTTGTGAACCTGGGAAGCGGCACCATAGTATCGCCATGGCCTCCCAACAGCAAAGCCTGTATATCCTGCATGGAAACATTCAGCTCCATTGAAATAAACGACCTGTAACGGGCAGTATCGAGAATGCCTGCCATGCCTACGATCTTGCTTTTATCGATATTGATCGTTTTATAAGCCAGGTAGGTCATAACATCCAGCGGATTCGAAACAATAATAAAATAAGCATCCGGTGAATACTTATAGGCCTGTTCGGCGCATGATTTAACTATGGAGGCATTCTTTACGAGCAAGTCTTCCCGTGTCATGCCGGGTTTTCTGGCAAGACCTGCCGTAATGACAACAATATCCGACCCTTTTGTAGGTTCATAATCATTTGTGCCGTATATTCTGGTATCCGACCCCAGCACCGGCATTGATTCATACATATCAAGAGCTTTACCCTGGGGTATTCCTTCAAGAATATCTACCAGCTGCACTTCATTTGCCAGTTCCTGGTTAGCGATCAACTGGGCAGTTGTAGCGCCTACATGTCCTGCTCCAATAACAGTTATTTTCATATTAAAAATTTCCTTTTTATTAACTTTAACAGTTTATTTAATCAAATTAACCTAACATCTCTTTGAATTTATGTGTAGGCAATGATTTAGGCCTGGTGATCGGCAATCCGTAAGCTCTTGATACTACAGCCTGCGAGCAAATACCAAGGGACCTTGAAATACTGAACAGTACGGTGTAGTAGCTGAATTCTTTCATACCGTAGTGGTACAGCAGGGCGCCAGAGCCGGCGTCAACATTAGGCCATGGATTTTTGATCTTTTCAATTTGTTTGAGCACTTTAGGAACTACGTCATAAAGTTTGGCAACAGTCTGGAATACCGGATCATCATTGAGATGTTTTTTACCAAAGGCCAGAAAAGCGCTGTATCTAGGATCAGTCACCCTGAGTACCGCGTGGCCGTATCCTGGAATTACCTTACCGGAATTGAGTGTATCCCAGGTGAACTGCTCGAGCTGTTCTTCGGATGGCGTACCGTTGAATTTATCCATTGTTTCGAGTACCCATTTCAGGCATTCCTGATTGGCAAGTCCGTGAAGCGGGCCCGCCAGGCCATTGAGCCCTCCTGACAGTGAATAATACAGATCGGATAAAGCGGAATTAATTGTGGCAGCTGTATAAGCGCTAACGTTGCCGCCTTCGTGATCGCAATGCAAAGTAAAGTACAGTCTCATTAGTTCGGTCAACGAGCCGTTAGGATCATCGAGCCCGGTCATTTTAACGTAATTAGCCGCCCAATGAGCGTTTGGATCCGGTTCTATCCTCGGGCCTTTATTAAATCGCTTTCTGTAAACATAAGCACCTATAGCCGGAAGTTTGGCGACTATATCGAGAGTGTCCTCGAGTGTAGGCTTCCAATAATCTGCTTTTTTAATCCCTTCGGCGTAAGCTTTAGCGAATTTCGATTCGCGCTCCATTACAAGGATCGCGGTATTGAACATTACCATCGGATGTGATTCGGGATCCATATTATCAATTACATCCCAAACATACTGCGGCACATTCTGACGGGAGCGTAATTCTTTTTGTAAATCCTGCAGCTCTTCATCGTTGGGCAGGTCTCCTGTAAGAAGCAGCCATAATATCTCTTCGGGCAGCTTATCTTCAAGTTTGCCCAGTTCGATACCCCTAATGATCAGGCCTTTATCAGGCGGTACTTCAGAAGTATCGCAGACAAGGCCTTTAACGCCCCTAAGACCGCCATATACCTGCGCCAGTTTGACATCAGATACTACCTTTTCACCATTTGCCTTAATAAATTCACGAATCTCTTCCACTAATGGAGGGAATTTTTGTTCGAGTTTTTCTTTTAGCATTGACATGAGCAGTTGTTCCTCCGTTTGTTAAAAACCAAACACAATTTATAAATCAGACTAAAACATATTTCTCGGAATCCCGCGCGCTGATTTGATCCGGCTAATAAAGTCAGCCGATTACATTTTTTTTCATCATCCTGTCAGTAATGAGCTATAAGTGAAAATATAAAAAAAAGTCTCAATTAGCAACATTTTTAATGGTTTTTTTTGGAAATTTAATAATTATTTTGCAGTACTACATTGTTATTTTTATTGCAATTAATTTTTAAACATTAAAACATCCCAAATCCCGCATGGATTAATAATTTTTAAGCATATTACTAATCGATAAGAGTCTTTAAATATTTGAATAAAACTCAGGCTTTCCCATTTTTTTCTTAACTTTGTCCGGATTTTTAACACTATTCGGTAAAACTAATGGCCAGGATACTTATAACAGGCGGAGCCGGATTCCTCGGTTCACATCTATGTGACAGGTTTATCAATGAAGGCGATGAAGTGATTTGTATTGATAATTTCGTTACAGGCTCTCCTGATAATATTGCACATCTGATGGGTAACAATAGGTTCACCTTCATTCAGCATGATGTCACAAATTACGTTTATGTTGAAGGCAAACTTGATTATATTCTTCATTTTGCATCACCGGCATCACCTATTGATTACTTAAAGCTTCCAATCCAGACTTTAAAGGTGGGATCATTAGGAACCCACAAAACCCTCGGATTGGCTAAAGCAAAAAAAGCCCGATATCTACTGGCATCAACAAGCGAAACCTATGGGGATCCGCTTGTTCACCCGCAGTCGGAAACCTACTGGGGCAATGTAAACCCCGTTGGTTCCAGGGGCGTATATGATGAAGCCAAACGTTTTGCCGAAGCTATGACAATGGCATACCACCGTTACCACGGAATTGACACCAGAATTGTAAGAATTTTTAATACTTATGGCCCGCGAATGAGGCTTTATGACGGCAGAGCCATACCGAATTTCATCAGGCAGGCATTGGCAGATGAGCCTGTCACCGTTTACGGCGATGGCACACAGACCCGGTCAGTGTGCTATGTGGATGATCTTATCGAAGGGATTTACAGGCTGCTGCATTCAAATGAAAATGAACCCGTTAATCTTGGCAATCCTGATGAACTTCCTATGAAGGATCTGGCTGAGGAAATAGTAAAAATCATCGGTTCAAAAAGTGAGATCACTTATAAACCGCTTCCTGAAGATGACCCCAAAGTCCGCCAGCCGGATATTAGCAAAGCTGCTTCGATTTTAAACTGGCAGCCCAATGTAGCACGTTCGGAAGGCCTTGCAAATACTATATCTGATTTCAGGAAAAGAATTTATAAATGATC
>CAZJAH010000023.1:0-5565 GCA_964544155.1 uncultured Hyphomicrobiales bacterium
ACAACTTCAATGAATTTTGACCTCATGTTTGAAAAATATTTCAGAACGATTGGTATTGTTTCTGTCGGTGTTTTCTTTAAAGACATAAATGATTTTATCGCGTTTGAAACCCGAGAAGATTATCTTTTCGAAGGCCAAACTTGGGACACATACGAAAAGCCGCTTAATGCCGGTAATGCCGAAATACTCGGATTTGAGATTGCGGCACATCGTCAGCTTGACTTCCTGCCCGGTTTCTGGAAAAATATCGGCCTGTATGCCAATTATACCTACACTACCAATAGTGTAAGCGATTTCCGTATAGAAGGCCGTAAGGATGAGGATATCTCGCTTCCCGGTTCAGCTGAACATACAATCAATGCATCCCTGTCATATGACAGCAGACGATTCACTTTCAGGGCTTCGTTAAACTATGCAAGTGATTTTGTTGATGAATATGGCGAAGAAGCATTTTATGACAGATACCAGGATCAAGCAATACATCTGGATGTGAACACAAACTATGCGATCACACCCAAAATAAGGGTCTATGCTGAAGCAATTAACCTGTTAAACCAACCCTTGTATTACTATCAGGGAATTTCCTCAAGGCATATGCAGGGAGAGTACTATAATTTGCGCTTCCAGTTTGGTTTAAAATTTGATCTGTAAAACGGGCAAAAAAAGGATCATTTTTCTTATGATCGGAACAGAGAGGATTGCCGGGCCGGAAATAGCCGGTCGTTAACAAAAAATTAGAAAATAATGGCATAAAAAAGAATTTGAGAGGATCTATTTTTATGAAAAATTTGCAAAAAGTTACTATGTACCAATTTGGATTTTTAATTGCTATTTCATTCTTACTGTTTACAGCTTGTCAGGATGAACAAACGAAAGACAATCAGGGGCCAATTAAGAAGTCAAAATCAATACTACCTGATGTTGAGGTGATTGAAGAAGCTTTTACAACTAAGCGCGATGAAAACGATAATGTTGACAGCCCTGCGTTATGGCATGGCCCCAACGGACAAAACTGGTTATTGGCGACAGCTAAAGAGGGCAACACAATTATTGTTTACGATGCTGCAACAGGTGAAAAAATCACACAATTTGGCCAATCAGGTCATAAACAGGGTGATCTCAGCCGGCCAAACGGAATTGCGGTTATTGACAATTATGCTGTCATCGTAGAAAGGGACAACCGCCGTATACAGGTTTTTTCTTTGCCTGACTTTAAACCATTAGGTTATTTTGGCCAGGCTGTTTTACGAAAACCTTACGGAATAACTATTGATGAATTCGATGGCAAATACAACCTTTACGTTACAGATAATTATGAAACACCTGATGAAGAAACGCCGCCGGCCGATAGTCTGGGACAAAGAGTACATATGTTCACATTTACAGTAGAAAACGAGCAGCTTAATTCAAGCCACATTAAAGCATTTGGTGAAACTTCAGGTAAAGGAATTCTTCACAAAGTAGAATCACTGCTTATAGACCGTGTATACAACCGTTTATTAATAGCGGATGAACACGAAGAACACCGGAATGTAAAAGTTTATGCCCCGGATGGTAGTTTTACCGGGCAGATTATTCCATATAAATATTTTTTCTACGAACCCGAAGGCATTGTGGTATGGGACTGTGAAACCGATAGCTCCGGATACTACATTATTGTTGATCAGGGTAAGATTAACAATACCTTTCAGGTTTTCGACCGTAAAACACTGGAATACATTGGGGGCTTTGGTGGCGAAATTACCCGAAACACCGACGGCATTGCCATCACCCAAAAAGCTTTTGGCAGCTTTAAATACGGAGCATTTTACCCTGTGCATGATGATGGCAGCCTGACAGCAATATCATGGGAAGATATTGCAAAAATCCTTGATTTGAAGAATAATTGTAAATAAATAAAAATGTAGTTCCGCAGGCATTATACTGCATACTTATTTATTAAAAGTATTTGATATATTATCGGTAAATTCTGCGAAAAAACTAAAGATACTGATTGAATCCGCCTTTTGGCGGATTTTTTTTTAATTTCAGCTTTTTTTCATTTTAACTTTCAATTTTCTGACCAAATGGTGTATGATGCCCCTTTTGAAATATACCGCATCAGAGCCATTTACCATTCAGCTCTACGACCCGTTCCCGGCAACTTCCCCTCGGTGAGGGGAAGAAAACAAACTGTGGTAATCTTCTACAATTTCTAATATTTAGCAAATATCCTCAGCCGCCGGAGGCGGCTCCAAAAGAGCTAGAGGTGGATTATTATAATTTATAATCCAAAATTCAAAAGAACTACATTAAATGAAAGCGCCAGGCTTCCGGCTTGGCGTTTTTATTACATAATACTTTGAAATTTTGTTTGCTTAATAAAAGGATCAAGGAGGGCGAAGACGAATTGTTTTTCGTTCTCTTTTAGTTCTTGTATGTCAAGCACACGGTTTTGAGTATTGTTATAAACGCTGAAATTTATTAACTTCCAGAGTATAAGGCAAGCAAAAAAGCACAAAAAAACAAAATACTGAAAACATCAAAGATAAGCTGAAAAATAGCTGAAACTGAAAAACAAAATCCGCCAAAAGGCGGATACAGTCAGCAATATTAGTTTTTTCCACAAGGTTGTCAGTAAAATATCTTTAACTTTGAATAATTGTAAATTTATTCCAATTTTATTACGGAAAAAATTAAAATGCCCAAAAAATTATTAAAACACTTTATGCAGTTTGCAATCATTGCTATAGCAGCGATTTTTAGCATGACAATATTCAAGTTTTATGGCTGCTCAGATAAGCAGGGACAGCCCGCTGAAGATAATAAAATAAGCTTCTGGCATTTCTGGAGCGAACCGAACCAGAAAAAAGCCATAGAAAGCCTGGTCAGAAAATTTGAAGAGGAGAATGACTGCACTGTGGAAATGACCGAACTAAGCTGGAATGACGGCAAGGCAAAGCTATTCGCTGCATTTAACTCCAAAACGGCGCCTGATGTGCTTGAACTTGGCTCTGACTGGGTAGCACAGTTT
This sequence comes from uncultured Hyphomicrobiales bacterium, assembly GCA_964544155.1. GTDB lineage: Bacteria > Bacteroidota > Ignavibacteria > Kapaibacteriales > UBA2268 > CAZJAH01. Next base: position 3,014 of record CAZJAH010000023.1, read on the forward strand.
TCAGCCGGCGGCGTGCTCAGCGAAATTAAAACTGTAGATATGAATAAATACATCGACTTTTCGACTGCCCCCTGCTACTGGCAAGAAAAGGTATATGCTTTGCCCTGGGTAGTGGATACGAGAGTGCTCTTCTATAATACCGCCCTGCTGGATAAAGCCGGCTATGAGAATCACCCGGCGACTTATGAAGAAATGCTTGAAATGGCGGAGAATATAAACGATATGCCTGATGTAAACGGATTTGGCGCTACCGGTAATGATGAGCACAGGCTTTATAAGAAAATTGTGCCTCTTTTCTGGGAATACGGAGGCAAGGTATTCAATGCCAAAATGGAGCCGGTAATCAACAGCCCGGAAAACGTTAAAGCTCTCGATATGTATTTGAACCTGGCTTCCGCGGGATATATCGAAACCCAGCGACAGCTTGACGCTGCTTTCGCCCGGGGAAATATAGGTTTCTGGGTATCAGGCGGCTGGCTAATCAATAAAATTGAGAACGAAAACCCGGGCCTGAATTACGAAGTGAGCATGCTGCCCGGCAAAGATGAATTTCCAGGATTGTCATTCGCGGGCGGTGAATACCTGGCCATAAGCAGGAATACCGGCAATGAGGAATTAGCCCTGAAGTTTATTCAATTTATGACAGATGGAGTAAACGCGATCGAATTTTGCAAGCGGATCACCGAGGCCGGGTTTCCGGCGGATAAAGAGTACTATCGCGACCCTTACTATAATACTATGCCTAAAAGGGCAGTATTCGCCGATCAGCTTGAAAATGCCAGAATGACTCCCATACATCCCGATTGGCTGGAAATCGAAAAAGAGATAGAAAACGCGGTTTCGGAGGCACTTTACGCACGAAAAACGGCACAGGAAGCGCTGGATGAAGCCCAGGAAAAAGTTCTTGAAATACTTAAAAGGTGACCTTGGATGGTAAGTTAGTTAAATGGCTGCTTGATGGGGATATCTCAATCAGGTATCAGGTTTATAAGTATCTGCTTGCTGATGACCGTACCGAATTAAGAGATAGGATCGCCGACGAAGGCTGGGGAGCTCATTACCTTTCTCTCCGGGGGCAGGACGGTCATTGGGGAGAGGGCTTTTATCAGCCGAAATGGACTTCTACCCACTACACTTTGCTGGATTTGAGGAATATGGAAATATCACCGGATATTCCTATCGTACAAAAAGTCATTGAAAAAATTCTCATTGAGGAAAAAGGGCGGGATGGAGGCGTTAATCCGGCCCGCTCATTGAATAATAGTGATGTTTGCATTAACGGAATGTTTCTTTGCTATGCCTGCTATTTTGGCGAAAAGGAAGATAACTTAAAAACAGTTGTCGATTTTCTGCTCGAAGAGCAAATGTCCGACGGCGGATTTAACTGCCGATCGAACAGAAGCGGGGCCATGCACAGCAGCATGCATACCACAATTTCAGTCCTTGAGGGAATACTCGAATATTTCAGCCGCGGCTATACTTACAGAGCTGATGAAATGAAAAAGGCAGCCCGGGGTTCGGAAGAATTCCTGCTGACGCATAAGCTATATCTTTCTGACAGGACCGGCAATATAATCGATGAAAAATTCACCAGGCTGCCATATCCCGCGCGCTGGCGCTATGATATTCTCCGTGCTCTGGAATATTTTGCCGATGCAGGTAATGATTATGATGACAGGATGAAGCCGGCCATCAATCTATTGATAAGCAAGAGAAATAAAAACGGCAAATGGCCACTGAACGCAAAACATCCCGGGCAGGTACATATCGAATTTGAAAAAGCAGGTAAGGAGAGCCGGATAAACACATTACGGGCTCTTAAGGTACTGAAGCATTTTGATTTTTTGAAATATTTGTAAAACTCTTTTGTTCATAGTAAAAAATGCAATGCGGACATGTGATATTTTCATTTTATTATCAAACCTTATTGTATTATATTAATCGCTTGTTCAAAATGAATTATTGACATAAATTATAAGAATGAAAGAAAAAGATAAAAATACTGATAAAAAAGGCCGTGATGCCTCTCAAAACAAGGGCCGTAAAACTTCTTCCTCTGATACCGGACAGGGAGATAAAAAAACAAGCCGTGCGGTAAACCGCAGGAAAACCCCATCCGGCGGCTCCACTCAAGGAAAAAGCAAAACCACAGGGCCAAAAGGCCGGCAGCAAGACAAAGGCCGGCAGCAAGACAAAGGCCGGCAGCAGGATAAAGGCCGGCAGCAGGATAGAGGAGCTCAAAGCAAAGATCAAAAAAGCGGAAAATCTATTCGTGAATTAGCTGAAGAACGAAATATACAAATGCAGAAGCTGGCCGGAACTTACCGTGAACCAAAAAGGCCGGAGTATAAACCTGGCAGGAGGCCTGACTATAAATCAAAAGACAGGCACAAAGATACCGGTGATAAGCGCCTGACTGATAAAAAAGCTGAAGATAAAAGCAAAAAACCTCTGGATACCAGGCAAAAAGATCCCGTTAAGCCCGGCGTTACAAAAAAGCAACAACAGCCTCAGGAAAGGCAGAAACCGCAGGAAAGGCCGCAACAACAGCC
>CAZJAH010000023.1:5665-43442 GCA_964544155.1 uncultured Hyphomicrobiales bacterium
CAGCCGCAGGAAAGGCAGAAACCGCAGGAAAGGCCGCAACAACAGCCGCAGGAAAAAAAATCTCCTTCCGGGAAATCGGCGCCCGCCCAAAAGCGGGGACAGGATACTTCGCAAAAAGCAGAATCCAGGCAGGAAACAGCCCCTAAACAGGGCCGTAAAAAGCCCGGCAGGCCCCCAAAAAAGAAACCGCATGATCATAGGCCGCATCAAAAGCCGGAAGAAAAAAAAGCGCCTGAGAAGCCCATAGTAAAAAAGCCTGTTGTACTCAAGGAATTCAAAGAAATTAGAAATATAGATCTGCCCCAAAGTAAGCGCTATTCTAATGAGGAGAAGACTTCACCGGTTATCATAAAGGTATTCAGGGCGATTGAAAAATTTATCAATACCGAAATATACATTGATGATACTGTTAAAATGCTTTGTGCCGTAAGCGGCGGAGTAGATTCAACAGTTTTGCTCGACGTTATGAGTCAGCTTGCACAGAAGCATAATTTTTCACTGGCTGTCGCGCATTATAACCATAACCTCAGAGGCGAAGAATCCGATGAAGATGAAGTTTTAGTAAAAAAAATGGCGGAAGATTATAACATCAAATTCTATGGAGGATCAGGAAAGATCAAGCAATTCGCCGAAAGAAACTCTTTGAGTATAGAGCATGCCGCACGAGTTTTAAGGTACAAATTCTTTGAAAGAACCTCACGCACAGTTAACGCGGATTTTCTTGCAACCGCTCATACTTCCGATGATTCCGTAGAAACATTTCTGCTTAATATGATTCGCGGCTCCGGATTGACTGGGTTAAGCGGCATTCCTTCAAAAAGGACTTTGGTAAAAAATGTTCAGCTTATCAGGCCATTGATAGAGTTAAGCAAGGATGACCTTATACAATACGCGCGTAAAAGAAAGCTCAAATGGAGAGAAGACAAATCCAACGCGCTGCTTAATTACACAAGAAATAAGATCCGCAATGAGCTGCTGCCTTACTTAAGAGAAAACTACAATCCTTCCATCAGCGATATAATCAATCGTACTGCCGGCCTTATACACGGGGCGGACGGTATACTATCCGTACAGGTCAAAAATAACCTGGATACAATTATGCTTGAAAAAGGCTCTGATAAATTCGCGGTCAATCTTCCCTTACTAAGGACTTTTGATGAATTTTTCCAGTCGGAAATGATACAGGAAGCCTTGCAGAGATACTTTAATATGCAGCCGCAGTCGCTGGCGACTATCGAGAGGATAATGAAGCTGGAGGAATCCAAGGTCGGCGCCATTTGTGAAATTAACAAGAATTTCATTGTACTAAGGGACAGGCAGTCGCTAATATTTACCAGGACTCAGCCTGAGTACTTTTATGATGAGATCATACGGCGGACAGGCGTTTACGAAGCAGGTAATAATGTGCTTAAACTGATAGAGGTAAAGTATAAAGACATCGACTTCAATAATAATCCCAATATCGAGTATTTCGATTTTGACCTGGTGCCGGCAGTTCTTCATTTCCGTTCCTGGGAGGAGGGCGATACCTTTAATCCGTTGGGGATGACAGGTACAATGAAGGTAAGTGATTTCCTCACTAATCAGAAAGTACCGCTTATTGAAAAGCCTAATGTAATGCTGCTTTCAGCGGGTCGGGAAATACTCTGGATATGTGGTATGAGAATTTCTGATAAATTCAAAGTTAATGATTCAACTAAGCGATACCTGAAGGCTGAGTATAAATCCAGGTAAAAATATGCTGATAAATAATCTATAAACATAAGCTGTATATTAAATAAATAATAAGAGGGGAAACCGGCAATGCCTTTTTTTGAAAAAGACGGGAAAAAGTATTATTCCATTAAGGGCCTTAAATTCACGAAGTATTTAGACAGAGAAAGAATTAGCGCCAAAGTAAAAGAAATCGCCGCCAGGATCAACCTGGATTACGAAGAAAGAACCCCTGTATTACTGGTCATACTTAAAGGATCGATCATATTTGCTGCCGATCTGATGAGGGAACTAAATGTAGATTGTAAAATCGATACTATAAAAGCACGAAGCTACGGCGACAGCATGGATTCAACAGGAGAGGTTCAGATTAGCGACATGAGCGAGGAAATCAAAGGTAAAGATATTATAATCATCGAGGATATTGTAGATACCGGACTGACAATTCACACTCTGATTCAAGAGCTGCACAAGTTCCATCCTGCGACTGTAGAAGTTGCTACTCTTCTATCAAAGCCGGGCATGAGAAAAATGGAAGTTGAAATTAAATATATCGGAATAGAAGTACCAAATACTTTTGTAGTCGGTTACGGATTGGATTATGCCGGTTACGGCCGTAATCTTGACGGTATTTACGCCTTATCCGATTGACTTGGTTTTTTATAAACCGGAATAAGTTCAAAGCCGCTTTCCGAGAGCCGTCCAAAAGTATTGTCAAAATCGGGAGTAAAGCCAAGCATAAACCCGCCGCCTCCCGATCCGCACAGTTTAATGAAATAATCTTTGGTCCGTAGCCCTTTCTGCCACATAGGCCTGATTGATTCGGGTATCATTGGCTCGAAATTATCAAACTGGAATTTAGAGAGCATTTCCAGATTGTAAGCCATGGTTTTCAGATCGCCTCTTATCATGGACAGTATGCAGTTATTATTAAGCGGTATGTAAATATTCCGGATCTTATTGTTATAAGCAGGGTCGGAGCACCTCGCCATGAATTTTTCCATTAATCCGCCCGTATGCCTGGGCATTTTTGTATTAAGCAGGAATATTGCCGGATCTTCGGAATTTTCGAACTTTGAAAGTTTCACCTGGCTGATGTCCGATTTGCCGTTGATAAGCAGGGGATTGCGCAGATAGGAGTTAAGAGGATCCAGTCCTGAGCTTTTTCCGTGGAAATAAGATTCCATTTTTGAAAAAATGTTTTTCAGCTTACGGATGCTTTCAGCGCTGATCTTTTTACCGGGGCGTATTTTATCTTTGGCGTATTTGCTGTACACTGCCGCGCAAAGGGCTCCCGAACTGCCGACACCGAATCCCTGCGGAATGGTTGATTCAAAGTATAGGCCTTTTTTGATATCATTATTTAATCTATTAAGGCCCTGATCACTGAATAAGGATATCAATTCCTTATTATCAATAAGAAATGAATGGAATTCATTAAGTTTTCTGTTTGATTCCCTCGCGAAATCAATATCTGTGTATTTGTATTCATCCAGAAAGCTCAGCTCCCCGCCGAAATGTGTATAGGGAATAGTAAGCGCCATTGAATCAAATATAACGCTGTATTCGCCGAATAAAAGTATTTTCGCGTAAAAAGAATCAGTTTTCATATAATCTTTCAGGGCCGTCGCCCACGGTATCTTTGATCATCCTTCCTTCTTCACAGTGCTCTATAAGTTCAGGGAGCAGTTCGGTTTCAACTGCCTGTTCAATACTTCCCGGATATAGCAGGTGTACATTAGGCCCTGCGTCGAGCGTAAAACAAACCGGGTATTTTGTTTCTAACCTATAGCGTTTTATTATTTCCAATATTTTAATTGTAGAAGGTTTGAGCAGCATGAAACTCTCTTTTGAAGACATCATAAGTGCGTGCAGTGATAATGCCTCCTGTTCGCTGATCCTAATGAATTCATCCAAATCTCCGGATGATAATGCTTTTATCAGATCAAGGCTGTTCTCCATGGCCTGAGCAATTCTGGATTCTGTAAAAGGATGTCCGTTCATCATGGCGTGCCCCGCGGTGCTTGATACGCTTTTCGGGGCTGAATCGACAAGCATGACCATATCTTTCATATCCCTGAATATATCATTTATGCTGCTTAGCCGGACGGCATATTCCTCACTTGAATTATCAATGCCTGAAATTCTTCCCCAAAGATTATAAGCTCCGTATAAGGACCTGGAAGCGCTGCCCGAGCCGAGCCGGGCAATATGAGAAGCGGTTTGGAAGAACATTTCTTTATCTGTTTTATTAAATTTGCGGCTAATATCGAGCAGGCAGAGCGCCAAAGCTCCCATAGAACTTGCCGATGACGCTATTCCTGCAGAGTGGGGGAAAGTATTCCCGCTGCTGATACTCATATGCAGGCCATCGGGCAGTTTTAAAATATCTTCCGCGCGGGCGAGCAGTGTGGATATCTTTCCGTCAAACCCTGTGCTTTTATTTCCTTCAAACAAAAATTCAAAAGATATACCGGGCTTATCAAGAATTTCGTAGTTTATCTCAGTGATTGTCCTGCAACTATCCAGGGTCATGCTTATTGAGGGGTTAATTGGTATCTGAATACCCTTTTTACCCCAGTACTTTACTAAGGCAATATTCGAGGGGCATTGCCAGGCGGCACGGCCATTATTTGCGCCCTCAGGCATTTAGAGGATTATATCCCTGAAGGTGAATATAGTGCCCAATCCTTTGCTGTGCAGGTAGTGAATAAGCTCATCCAGATCGTGCTCCCATGCTATCATGGCGAAATCACCGCCCCAGGCTCCAAGCGACTTAATGCTGCCGTCGAAGTCACTGAATTTTTCCTGCCTGAGTGAAGGCGTTTTCAGTACTGAGGAAATTATCTCCTCATGTTTATCCATGAGCATAGAGAAATCTTCGAAGCTGTCTGTCCGGGACATCTGTCTGGTTATTTCTGAAATTTCACTTACCTCATAAGTGAAGGGCTCTTTTATTCTGCTGAAATTCTTTATGCTTTCTTCGGAACTCTGCTTATTTCCTAGATATATAAAGTATAGCTTATCAAGGAATGGCGGCCTGAATTCAATTTCATTGATTTCGGGAATGCCGTTATTTTTTTTGAAGAATAATGGCATATCCGAGCGGGCACAGGCAATATCGAACCCCGAACCTCCGCTGACCAGTTTTAACAAATGGTATGGGTTTATTCCCGCCAGATAAGATATGTTCGATATCAGTGTGGAACTGCTGCCCAGGCCCCAGCCTTTATCGAAATTTAGCTGCGTTTCAATTGAGTAATAAGCAATTCTTTCGGCAAATCCGGGATTGAGAGAAGCAGCGGCTTTAAGAATTTCCGAAAGCTTTTCCGCGAGCTCTTTATCACTGTATTCGATTGGATTGAGCTCATCATCAAACTTAGCGCCGAGCCATTTATTGGCATATATATAGGAGTTCCACTCGGCGCCTTTATCCCCTCGCCTTTCCCTGTATCTGAGGGACTGGCCGAATTTAAGGGGAGCCGCCAGCGCCAAAGCGCCTTTCAGCACTAAGTATTCGCCGCTGAGTAATAGTTTTCCGTTGGAATAAAAGAATCCTTGTTCCAATTTTAACACTGAAATTTATCTTACATGTTTTTTCTTAACTGAGCAATGAAGCTGCTGCCGTTAGCAAAGCTAACCTTGTTATTTTTAAAGTATTCGAACGCTTTTTTCTTTTCTTCAATTGTGGCGCCGAAGTAATTAAGAATATTCATCAGGTGCATTTTCATATGCCCGGTCTGAATGCCCTTGGTTATAAGCGATTTAATCGCTCCGAAATTATTTGCCAGCCCGACAACGGCTGCGATTTTCATCAGCTCTTCAGCGTCGGGGCGGCCCAGTATTTCCATCGATCTTTTAGCCAGCGGATGAAGTGAAGTAAGCCCGCCGACAGTACCGAGCGCCAGAGGCAATTCAAGCGAATACCTGAATCTGCCGTTTTCTAAACTAACCTCGGTCAGGCTGCGGTATTTGCCGCTTCTGGCCGCGTATGTATGGCCTGAGGCCTCTATGGCCCTGAAGTCATTACCTGTTGCAATGGCAACAGAATCTATCCCGTTAAAAATCCCCTTATTGTGTGTTGTGGCCCGGTTCACATCTATATGGGCTATCTGTACAGCCTTTTCAAATTTCCATGCGAATTCTTCCGCGCTAAGCTGATCGTCGGCACCTTCGAGATCTTCGATATCGCATTCAACGTGGCATTTAACCAGGCATTCCGGCGTATAGTTAGATAGTATGGCCATAATGATCGAGCATTCTTTTTCTTCTCCGGTAAAGAGGCTGCTTTCAGCGAAGAAATTCTTCAGCGAAGTAGCAAATTCTTCTAGGCATGAATTGATGAAATTCGCACCCATTGCGTCTCTGGTATCGAATTTGGCTCGAATTTGGTAATAACCTTCTATTTCCTGTGACATATCCATAAGGTCTATGCTTGTAATACCGCCGCCCCGCTTTTCCATATTCGAGGTAATATCCCTTGTGCTTTTGCGAAGGCGCTGCTTGATCTCCGGTACCGAGGCCTTGATTTTTCGTTTATCGCCATGCCATATAAAGTGTACCTGGCCGACCTTGAGCATGGAGCTGACTTCTGCGTGGAATCCGCCCCTGTTGGCCCAGAACTTTGCAGCTTTTGAAGCCGCCGCCACAACTGAGCTTTCCTCAATTACCATAGGCACTGAATATACCTTTTCGCCTATCCTTAAGTTGGGCACTATGCCGTAGGGCAGAAAATAGTTAGTTATGGTATTTTCGCTGAATTCTTCAAACAGCTGCTGGATGTCTGTATCATCATGCCAATAAGATTTAAGCTCATCAATGAATTTCTTCGGATTGGAAAAAACCGAAGCCACAAAGTCGAGCTTTTCTTCTTTGCTTAGCTTAGAGAATCCTTCAAATATTTCATTCGGTTTCATCATATTTTTACTTACCCGTGTTTAACGCACTTTAAGAAACGCTTCAGCAAGTTTTAATCCTTTAATCTGATATTTGACGTATTCGCGCAGAGTTTCGTAATCGCCCCTGGCATACTGTAAAAAAGGCGAAGCCTGGCCGTATATGGCGGGTAGTTTCACCTTATTTATAAGATAATATCCATCTAAGTAAGAACGTATTCCCCCTGAAATTATGACAGAACGGCAATTAACTATATTAATTATTTCAATCTGCTCATTTATATAATTCACCATCTGCGCCGCGTCATGGCCTATTCTGGCAAATGGTTTATAAAGTTTTTGTTCAAGTTCGCTTGCTCTCTGTAATTCGACTTTAGCAAAATTTGTGCCGCCGAATGCCGCGAACTCAATGGCGGCCAGAGGCAGTTTAAGCAGTTGCTTAAGGCTTTCAGGCCCCATACCCTGGCCGACTTCCTTGACTATAATGTTATAATCCACAATATCTACAAGTTTAGCGATTGTCTCAATTGCGGGCTGCCCGAGCTTTTCGCCTTCGGGCTGAAATGCCTCCTGCATGGGGTTTACATGTATGATCAGCCCGTCTGCCCGGAGCTTGTGGACAAGCTCGTTTATATTGTCTGTTTCTTTATTCTTTAATAATATCTCAACCTGGTTTATACCTAAATTAGCATACAAAGGCAGTCCCGGGCCTATGATATCTCTTACGTTGAAATCTTCAAAATGTTTGTCATTTTCGAGCAGCATACGGCAGGAACCAAGGCCCATGCCCATACCGAATTCGGCGCAAGCCCGGGCGAGGTTGCGGTTTATGTGGTAAGCCTCTTTTGTTCCGCCCGTCATTGATGATACCCATATAGGGGCCTTGAGGTCTTTACCCAGGAAGCGTGTATTCATGCTTTCTTCGGGGCCGGGGTGAGCACTTGTCAGAGGTTCATAATAGAACCTGTCATCAAGCTCGTTCACACCTGTCTGCGAGCTGAAAGCCAATTCAATATGATCTTTTTTTCTGTCCGGCATTTATTTAAATAATGAATATTCGTTAATAGTTTAGTAAAGCATAATTTTCGTATTATAAACGGCTTTTGCCTGTCATTATTATCCTTTACTTATTTTGAAAAAATCTAAACAAAGTATCCCGAATATTTTCCTAATTTAATGAAAAATATCTTTATAAGAGTGTTTTCGAAGTGGAAATGAATGAAAATTAATATCATTTATTGCTCTATTATTAAATATTCTTAATCCTTTGGCTAATCTTCATTTTGCGGCGTTTCTATACCAATTAATTTTTTTCTGCTACGTTAAAGTAAGTAAAACGGTTAGTTTTATAACAAATAATGACATTATGAAAGTAATTGCTATAAACAGCAGTCCGAATATGGAAAAAGGCAATACAGCCCTGATACTAAATCCTTTCCTGGACGGCCTTAGGGAAGCAGGCGCCGAAGTCAATCTTTTTTATACCGGTAATATGATTATAGAACCATGCCGGGCCTGTACAGAAGACACTTCCTTTGAATCCGGAGGAATATGCCTCTGCAATGACGATATGAACCGGCTCTATCCTCATTTCAGGGATGCCGATTTATGGGTGTTTGCTTCTCCAAACTATATTAACGGTATAACAGGTTCGCTGAAAAATGTTCTCGACAGGCTGGAGCCCTTGTTTACAAGCAGGATCGAGATAGATGGAATTGATAAAGATAATTTCGAACCCAAAAAAGACGGCAGGGTAGTACTGGTATCTACCTGCGACCTGTGGGGGTTGGATAATTTCGATCAAATGATAGATCAGATCAAGGCAATCAGCGGCCTCTTCAGCCGTGAATTTGCCGGGGCGCTTCTCAGGCCTCATTCAGGAGCCGTGAACGCTTTTTCGGATATGCCTGACAGGGTTAATGATATTTTTGACAGCGCCAAAAAAGCCGGAAAAGAGTTTCCAAACAAAAGAAAAATAGACGAAAATTTACAAAGTATTGTCTCAAAGACTTTAATAAGCAAGGATTCCTTTATACAGGAGATCAACCATTTTATTAACAGCCGCTATGAAGGCATGTATTTTAATAGAGGCAAATAATTGTTTTAATATTACCATAAGGTAATAATTCCCGGGGATATTGTCCATTTCCAATAATATACCAAAAGAGGCTGCCTTAATTAAGGCCGCCTCTTTTTTTTTACAAATTCACTTACGGATGTATACATTTATTCTCCAAAAAAAAGGGATAAAGTTAATTATCCCTATGAATACGGTTCTGATATTAAAAAAATTATTTAATTATCCTTATTGATCTGTTCCTTAGCGCTTTCCTCAAGCCTCAGAGCCGCTTGTTCCAGGTCGTTGGCATTCATACCCTGGGTTTTAAAATAATCGGCCAATTCTTTGAATGAGCGAGCGGCATCAAGATAATCTGTAGGAGTTGCTTCTCCTCGTTCGATCTTATCTTGTATATCCGGTTTAATAATCATTTTACTGATATCAGTAGTGTATTGCACTCTTTTATCTTCAGGGAAAGTGTTTATTTCTTTATCGAGTTCCCTGTATTCATGAAGAGCTTGAGAATATAACTTATTAAGATCGGGATCGTACTGACTAATCTCAGTTTCATCGTATCGCTCCTGCTGAGCTTCCTGCATACCGGGATCTCCGTTTTTTTCTTCTTCTCCGCAGGAAATTAATAAAACGATAATAAATAAGGGCAAAATCTTTTTTAGCATTGCTAAACCTGATTGTTATTAATAAATATTAATTAATTAATTATAAGAGACGAAGTATAAAGTAATTATTTTCGTTTAAAAGTCAAGTACAATTTTGCAGTTTGCAGGAAATGAAACAAAAAATTTATTACGAATGTACCCAATGCGAAGCCCGGCACGCCGCCTGGACCGGCAGATGCACCAATTGCGGCGCCTGGAACAGCATTGTAGAAAAGACTTCCGCCGCATCGCTTAAATTAAAAAAAGTAAAAAGCAGCGCCGGAAAAGTTTTCCGCTTAGATGAGATAGAGCTGGGAGGCGAGGAAAGGATAGAAACCGGTATACGCGAGCTCGACCGAGTGCTGGGAGGCGGTATAATGCCGGGATCAATAATAATTGTAGGAGGCGATCCCGGCATTGGCAAATCCACACTGATGCTGCAGTTATGCGGCCAGATGGAGGACGGTTCCAGTCTTTATGTTACCGGCGAGGAATCCCTCGCGCAAGTCAGGTACAGATCCATGCGTTTGCCTGATATAAAGGGCAGCCTCAGCGTAATGGCCGAAACAAATGCAGAAGCTATATTACAAACAATTAAAAGCACAGACGCCAAAGTTGTGGTTGTAGATTCGATTCAATCTATCTATTCGGATAATGTGGAATCCACACCGGGAAGTGTAGCGCAGCTCAGGGAATGTGCCGCCATGCTCATGCAGGCTGCTAAAACGACCGGCAAAGCCGTTTTCATAATCGGACATGTAACCAAGGAAGGCGTTATCGCCGGGCCAAAACTGCTTGAGCACATGGTTGATACCGTACTTCAATTCGAGGGCGAAAAAACTTATTCCTACAGGATACTGCGTTCGCTGAAGAACAGGTTCGGTTCAACTAATGAGATAGGTATATTCCGTATGGAAGAATCAGGTTTGCAGGAAGTAAAGAATCCAAGCGAGATTTTTCTGGCAGGATCGAAAACCGGTGAATCGGGCATTTCAATAGTTTCGGCAATGGAAGGTACAAGGCCGCTTATGCTTGAGGTGCAGGCCCTTGTTACACAAACAAATTACGGTGTGCCCCAGAGAACAACCAACGGCTATGATGGGCGGCGGCTGCAAATGATACTCGCTGTTCTGGAAAAGAGGCTCGGATTGCAATTCCGAAGTTATGATGTATTCGTTAATATTGCCGGCGGTGTTTACATAAATGACCCGTCAGTAGATCTAGGGATAGCAGCGGCTTTGGTAAGTTCATTAAGAGATTCGCCCATTAGTCCGAAAACAGCTATAATAGGGGAAATAGGCCTTACCGGTGAGATACGCTCGGTTACTGCGATGGGCCAGAGAATAAGCGAAGCCGAAAAATTAGGTTTCGAAAAAATCGTTCTTCCATTAATAAAGGACGGGGATATAAAGAAAGGAAGGGATATTGAGCTGCTCCAAAGAGACCGCCTTTCCCTTGCTTTTCAGGATATTATGGCTTAACTCCCCGGAAAGGCTGTTAGCCTTATTTTTGTTAAATTGCAGTTTACTTTACCCATAATAGGTAACAAATATGTTTGAGAATATCATCAAAGCGAAAACCGAAGAACTAATAAGCCGGCTCGCGGAAAGCGGCTACCCCGATAATCCGGGCGATCTCAGCAGGTCGTCTATAGATAAAGGCTTCCTGGCATTTTTGCAGGGGCATTTCCAGTGGTCGTCGTATTATATTTGCAATGCCGTGCTAAATTTGTCAGGCAGAAAAGATGATATTCTTGAAATAGAAAACAAGATAGCATGGAATCTTTCTGTGTCCGAAAGCGAACTAAAAGACCTCGCCGGGAAATACGCCCGGCTGAAGGCCAATTACCTCATCAGGCCGGTATTTACACTAAAGAGATTTATCTTCAGGGAATCTCCGGTAATGCAGCTCAGAGCTATAGGCTTAAAGCTTATGTTTTTTGCAGGATATGATGAAAATATCAAACATCTGAAAAAAGAACTGAGCTCTTATGAAGGCCAGACAATGAAGATGTCTGCGTTCAGCTCACTGCTGGAAGAAGCTTTTTCTACCATAAGTGCCAGCGGGTTTAATTCTCTCAGCTACTTCTTCGGAAGCCCGAACATTCCCATAGAGGCGGCTTTCATACTCGCTGATGACCTAAGGAAAAAACACAGCGCTGATGCTATCCAAAAGAAAATGTCTGCCGGTGAGAAATACTTGGATATCGATGATCTTGCTTTACTAATTAATCCTGATGGTATAGAGCAGGAAATCAATAATGATGATATTAGAACCTCTGAAATCCCCGAGAAATCTGAAAGTGCCCAGCCCGTTCAAAAAGAACATACGGGCGGATCAGACGAAGAACTGAAAGATATGCAGGAAACAATTGATGACGCCATTGAAAAATTAAGCCGGCTTGTTACCGGCGCTTCATCAGAAGAGGAAGATGATGAAGAGGAGGATTACTTTGACATACCGATGGCTCAAACAGGCGATCCGCTCAAAGATGAGCTTATTCAGATAGTCAGCGGAATGATAGAATCAAAAAAAGTGCCGGAACCCGAAGAAGAGCAGGAGAAGCAAAAAACAATCGGTGAAGAGATCATCGAAGGCCGGGAAGAAGCCGCAAAAGAAAATGCCCGGGGGATTATTCCCGAAAATATCGATTTAATAGTAAATCCGGATAAGGCATCTGCTGAAAGCGGCTCTGAGCCTGAAGATGAGATGGATATAGATACTTTTGAATCACTGCAGGAAATGCACGAAATAGCACAGGGTAGAGGAGACAGCCCGGACGACAGGGAAAAATTTATAGGCGAAGAAGAATTTGATGAAGAAAACCTCAATAGCAGCGAGGAACAGGAAAGGCAGGATAAATGAAATTTATTGATACAGCAAAGATTTACGTAAAATCAGGTGACGGCGGCGACGGGCATGTAAGCTTCAGGAAGGAAAAATATGTTCCCAAGGGAGGCCCTGACGGCGGTAATGGCGGAAAGGGCGGAGATGTCATCTTCAAAGCAAGCCGCCATATCAATACCCTGATAGATTTTTATTATAAAAGGCATTACCCGGCAGAAGACGGATTACCCGGCGGTAAAGCACGTAAAACAGGCAAGAGCGGCAAGGACGCCGTTATCAAAGTGCCTGTGGGGACGGTTGTTTATGATGATAATACAGGCGAAGCATTAGCCGACCTCAGCAGCGATGGACAGAAAGAAATCCTGGCCAAAGGCGGTAATGGCGGATTCGGCAACGCGGAATTCGCAACCCCTACAAACCGTGCCCCACGCCATGCCAATCCCGGCCAGCCCGGAACGGAACTGGAGTTAAGGCTGGAGCTAAAGCTTCTGGCAGATGTTGGCCTGGTTGGATTTCCTAATGCCGGTAAATCAACTCTTATCTCTACAATTTCCGCCGCGAAGCCGAAAATTGCGGAATATCCCTTTACCACACTTATCCCAAACCTTGGGGTAGTTAGAATTGATGAATCCAAGAGCTTTGTTGTTGCGGATATACCCGGACTTATACAGGGTGCCTCCGAAGGAAAAGGCCTTGGCATACAATTTCTCAGGCATGTGGAAAGGACCGCTGTGCTGGTTTTCCTGATCGAATCCATATCAAAAGACCCTGTGAATGATTACGCCATACTAAAAAATGAGCTGGAAACTTATAATCCTGAGATGGCTTACAAAAGCAGAATAATCTGCATTAGTAAGAGCGATATTATCCACCCCGATAAACTGGACGAACTGCAAAGCCTTAAATTCCCAGGATACAGGCCCAAGCCGATGATCATTTCATCAGCTACAATGCAGAATATGGATAAACTGAAGTTTGAAATTTGGAAAAAGATCGAAAAGGTACGTGAGAATCAATCTCAGGATACCTGAAATCATTAAAACAGTTCTTAATTACGGAGAATAATGGAAAGGCACGACCTTATCAGGATAGTCATATCCGAACTGAATATAAAAGAATGGCAGGCGGATAATGCCTTAAAACTCAGGGATGATAAAGCCACAATCCCTTTTATCGCAAGGTACCGAAAGGAAAAAACCGGAAATCTCGACGAAAACCAGATCAGAGAGCTGTTTGACAGGTTTGATTATCTGAGCGAACTTGAGGACAGAAAGAAAACAATCCTCGATTCGATTAATTCCCAGGGCAAATTAACTGACGAGCTTAAGAATAAGATAAATGCCTGCTTAAAGAAAACAGAGCTGGAAGATCTTTATCTGCCATATAAACCCAAAAAACGCACCAGGGCAGTTATCGCCAGAGAAAAAGGCCTGGAGCCGCTCGCGGAAGAGATAGCAGGATACAACACAAAAGAAAGCCCCGCCGTAGAGCTGTCAAAGCTTGCTGAAAAATATATTGATCCCGAAAAGGAAGTCAACACAATTGCCGAGGCACTGAGCGGTGCTAATGATATAATCGCGGAAGCGATAGGCGAAAATGCGCAGTACAGGTCATGGCTCAGAGAGCAGCTATTGACAAAAGGGATATTTAAATCAAAAATAAAAAGCGAGCACGAAGAAGGCACAACCAAGTACGAGGCTTACCGCGAATTTGAAGTGCCGGTACAGAAAATAACTCCGCATGTTATGCTGGCACTGCGCCGCGGAGAAAGCGAAGGCGTAATTAACCTAGACCTTTCAATAGATGAAGAGGAAATACTCGGTTATTTTGAATTTAAGCAGATACTCTCGGATAACTCGGAGTTAAGGGAATTTTACCAAAAAGCTGTAAAAGAAGCTTACACGCGCCTGATGAAGCATTCTATCATTGGAGAGATTAGGCTTTTAAAGAAGAATGAAGCCGATGAAGCTTCAATAAAAGTATTTGAATCGAATCTGAGACAGATATTGCTGTCGGCACCGGCCGGAATGAAGCCTGCCATCGGCATCGATCCGGGATTCCGCACGGGCTGCAAGGTAGCCGTTCTCGACGGTACGGGAAAGTATATTGAATATAATGCGATCTATCCCTTCAATTCCGAAAATGAAAAAAAGAAAGCTGCATCATACCTGAAGGATATGATCGAAAAGCACGGCATTGAGCTCATTGCCATCGGCAACGGCACGGCAGGCAGGGAAACGGATGCTTTCGTATCAGCGCTGCTTGATGAACTCGATAAAAAGCCCGTCAAAGTTATGGTAAATGAGTCGGGCGCGTCGGTATATTCAGCGAGCAAAACCGCTAATGAAGAATTCCCCGAACTCGACCTGACTGTAAGGGGCGCGATTAGCATCGGCAGGCGCCTGCAGGATCCTCTGGCTGAACTTGTTAAGATCGATCCTAAATCAATCGGAGTAGGGCAGTATCAGCACGACGTCGACCAAAAACTTCTCAAGAAAAATCTCGAAGAGACTGTTGAAAGCTGCGTTAATTATGTGGGTGTAGATTTGAACACTGCTTCAGGAGAATTACTTACTTATGTTTCGGGTATCACTAAATCTGTCGCTAATGAAATCGTTCAGTTCCGAAATAAGAACGGCGCATTTAAGGAAAGAAAACAACTGCTGGAAGTACCCAAGTTTGGGAACAAAACTTTTGAACAGGCTGCCGGATTTCTCAGGATTAGGGACGGCATAAATATTCTCGATAATACCGCTGTTCACCCGGAAAGCTATAAGATAGTGGAAAGCATTGCAAAAGACCTCGGATTGAAGCCTGCAGATATCCCTTCCGGCGCGGAAAAGCTTAGTTCTATCGATATTAAAAAATATTTTACTGAAGAAGCCGGCGAGCACACTCTTATCGATATAATTGAAGAGCTGAAAAAGCCCGGCAGGGATCCAAGGGATGAATTCGAATACGCCAGGTTCAAAGAAGGTATAAATGAAATAAAAGACCTCCGCGAAGGAATGATCCTGGAAGGCGTTGTGACCAATATCACCAATTTCGGCGCTTTTGTGGATATCGGAGTGCACCAGGACGGCCTGGTACACATTTCCGAAATGGCCGACAGGTTCATTAAAGATACGACTAAGGTAGTAAAAGTCGGCCAGATAGTTCAGGTCAAAGTCCTTGATGTTAATGAAAAGCTTAAGAGGATAAACCTATCCATGAAGCAGGCTTCCGACGGCAAGCCCAAAGACAAAAAGCAGAAAAGCAAGGACTTTTCTGTGGATGACCTAAAGAAGAAATTCGCAATTAACCAATAAAATAATATCAGAACAAGGGGCTTTTAGGCCCCTTATTCGTTTGCCGGTTTATTGAATACTTATTTGTTTCAAATCTCTCAATTTTTAACTTTATCCCTCTAAGTATACCCCCATAATTAATTAGATCTGAACTAAATATATTCTACATATTAAAATTAATCAATTAAATTTGCGTGTATAAGATAAGAATATGTAATAATTAATAATTATATACACATAGAAAGGCTTTAGGCATGAGGAAATTACTACTACTTTTATTATTTTTCGTTGTATCATTGTCGTTTATTCCCAATGAAGCGAAAGCACAAAGCGAGCCTAACAGGCTGGCATTCGGAGTTAATTACGGCCTGATCAAATACTGGGGCGAATTTACCGATAATCAGTTCTGGTTTGGAGGAGACCTGTTCCTCAGGTATAATATCTTTTCCCAACTATCCTTGCAGGCTACCTTCGGACTGGCAAACATGAGATATAAAACCGGAGAAGAAGCCCAAAGTAAATACCCGGAATATTTCGAACTTTATGATGATTTCGGAGTTGATATTAATGACAAGAATTCAGTCAGGATAAATACTTATGAAATGTATATTTCATATAATTTATTTTCGCATGAACCATTCGTGCCATACATATTTGCTGGCGCGGGCCTGATGAATTATGAACCAAAATCCGGCGATACAGGCTATGACGGAGCGCTGCCTAATAATATAGACGGCGCTTACGAGAAAACCCAGCTCGTTATTCCCGTGGGAATTGGTTTTGAATCATACCTGACTGATAACCTGGTTCTCAATGGCAGGGGGACATTCAGATTGACCGGTACGGATTATCTGGATGATTACGCTTCACCCGACAGTGATGATGATGTATTCGTGACATTTGGCCTGGGGCTTTCCTATTACATCTTAGGCGATGCCGATTATGATAATGACGGCCTGACTAACGGTGAAGAAAAGAAACTCGGCACAGACCCGCGTGATCCTGATACTGACGGTGACGGCCTTGAAGACGGCGCTGAAGTTAATGTGCACCACTCCGATCCACTCAAGCAGGATACAGACGGCGATAACCTAAATGATTACGATGAAGTTATGCAGTATAATACTTCACCTGTAAAAGCCGATACCGATTCCGACGGCCTTAACGATGGCGAAGAAATCGCAAGGAAAACTGATCCTTTAAACGCAGATACTGATAATGACCGCCTGCTTGACGGCGATGAGGTAAAGAAACACGAAACTGATCCCCTGGATGACGATACGGACGGCGATACTCTTATTGACGGAGATGAAGTTCTAAAATACTCTACTAACCCAAAAGCCATGGATTCTGATAATGACGGCCTAAATGACGGCGATGAAGTTAATATTCATAAAACCAATCCGGCCTCAGCGGATTCGGATGATGACAGCCTGAAGGACGGCGCTGAAATCAAGACGCATAAAACTGACCCCAACAACCCGGATACCGATGGTGACGGTCTTAATGACGGCGCGGAAATAAACGAGCACGGCACAGATCCGAAAAATACTGATACAGACGGTGACCAGCTGGCTGACGGAGATGAAATAAGAAAACATAAGACTAATCCGCTGAATGAGGATTCAGACAGGGACGGCCTTAACGACTCCGAGGAAGTAACATCACATGAGACCGATCCAAATAATCCGGATTCAGATGGCGACGGACTCAAAGACGGTGACGAAGTACTCAAACATAAAACAGATCCACTTGCCACAGATACTGATGATGACCGGGTTCCCGACGGCGATGAGGTTAATAAATACAAAACAGATCCCCTTGTGGCCGATACTGATAATGACCAACTGAGCGACGGAGCGGAAGTATTCGATACAAAAACGGATCCGAATAATCCTGATACAGACGGTGATACAATTTTAGACGGTGAGGACGACTGTCCGCACGTAGCCGGCGAACCGAGCGAAGAACAAGGCGAAAACGGATGCCCTAAAGCTCCGGAAATCGGTACAAAGGTTGACTTCCCTGATATTCTGTTTATTGTGGATTCTGATAAATTTAATTACGATATGCCTCAAACATCAAGGAATCTTGCGAAACTGTTGGAATATATCAATCAATGCGAGGGCCTTCAGGTAATGATCGAAGGACATGCTTCCGCCGAAGGCAGTGATGAATATAATCAGAAGCTTTCCGAACGCAGAGCCAAAAAGGTAAGGGAATGGCTGATCGAGCAGGGTGTTTCATCTGATAAAATTGCCGGATTTATTGGCTATGGTGAATCCCGTCCAAAGGTTCCGGAACCTGAAGGTAAAGAATTAAATGATATTTCGAAGGAAGAATTGGAAAACATCCGCAAGGAGAATAGAAGGATCACGATAGAAGTCACTAAAACATGTGACCAGAATAGAAGGTAAGCCTAAGTTTTTTAATAAAATACAGCCCGGGGTTATTGCCTCGGGCTGTTTTATTGTCATTTTAAGTAATTGTCTTCTTCTTTGAATAATCGAAACATCGCAGCCCTGATATTTGCCTAACGTTACTTAGGGCGTTGTAGAAGCCGTTTAGGGTTTTATTCCCTAACCGCCTGCCCGATTTATCAACATTGTTAATTACTTCATGCCGAGTTTATCCATTACAAAGCGCCATTCGTATTCGATATCACTGATTTTCTGTTCAGTGGATTTGCCGGATCCGTGCCCGCTTTCAAAATCAATGAAAAGCAGGGCTTCGTTCTTCATGCCGGGGCTGTTCTGAAGCATCGCAGCGAACTTCTTTGCGTGGAGTGGGTCGACTCGCGTATCGTTCTCGCCGGCTTTTACGAGTACAGAAGGATAATTATAAACTGTGTTAATATTATGATAAGGCGAATACTCCTTGATGAACATGAAGTCTTCCTTTATATCCGGGTCGCCATATTCAGGAATCCAATAGCGCGCGATCAGGAATTTATGGTAACGTACCATATCAAGCAAAGGTACGGCGCATACAACTGTTTTGAAGAGGTCAGGCCTTTGCACCATTACAGCGCCGACCAGCAGGCCTCCGTTACTGCCGCCTTTAATGGCCAGTTTGTCGGGATTGGTATAGCCTTCATCAATAAGATATTCTCCTGCCGCAATGAAGTCATCGAACACATTTTGCTTGCTGCCTAGCATGCCTGCTTCGTGCCAGGCTTCGCCGTATTCAGCGCCGCCCCGGATAGCCGCGATAGCATAAACGCCTCCCCGCTTGACGAATGATGAAGTCGTTCCCAGATAATGCGGATACATGCTTATGTTAAATCCGCCGTATCCGTAAAGCATTGCAGGATTATTACCGTCAAGTGTTGTGCCTTTTTTGTAAACAAGGAACATTGGTACTTTGGTGCCGTCTTTTGATTTATAGAATACGAGTTTTGACTCGATATTATCCATTTTGATAGGCGGATCATCCTGATAGAAGAATTCCCATTCCAGTGATTTACCGTCGAGCTTATAGATTGTTGTCGGAGCAGTAAAGGTTGAGAAAGCAACAAGTACCTGATTCGATTCCTTATGATAGCTAAGGCCCATAACCTTACCGAGCACCGGAAGCTCGAGCTGCCTGACGATATTGCCTTCTTTGTCATACGCGAATAATCTGCTCATAACGTCTTTTTTGTCCTGGACGATAAAGTAATCTGAAGTTATAACATAATCCTCCAGTACGGTTTCTTTTTCGGGGTAAAATTCCACGGCGTTCTCATAAGCGGGATTATCCAGATCCGCTGCCATAATTTTGAAATTGGGCGCGTTATCATTCGAAAAATAATATATTTTTCCATTATCTATTTTTGGCGATACCCTGTTTTTCTTGCTTGAATAAAGCAGAATGAAATCGTCATCGCTGCCGGTTTCTTTCATTTTAAGAGTATTTGAGTAAAAATCGCCCTCGTGCGTGAATGTGTAATTTTCATATTTATCGTCCCATATATATGCCATATCCTTTGCGTCTTCAGGAGCTATGATGAATTTGTCGTTCTTTCTGTCGTCGCCAATTTTATGAAGATATGTTCTAAGCGGTTCCTGATTATCAATCATTTCTTTGGTGCGTACAGTTATATACGCGTGCTTTTCATCCTTTGTCCATGAAAAGCCTCTTAAGCCTTCTATAGGTTTGCCTAGTACTTTGCCGGTTTTAGTGTCGATTATCCTGTATGTAATAATTTCATTACCCTGAAATTCAAGGCCTACGGCTGCTTTTTCTGCTTTTTTTGTATAGGAAACATCTTTGATTGCCGATTTGCCGGTCGGGTCATATTCAATGGGATCGAAGAGCAGCTTCTCTTTGCCGTCGATTACGGTATAGAATTTATTCTGCTGTTCGCCTTTTTTCCTGGCGTAGAAAAATTCCCTGTCGGCAACGAGCTTAGGGCTGCTGCGGTAATCTCTGTCGATGTAGTTTCTTATTTCATCTCGCAGGCCGCTTATTTCAGAAGTATTTGTCTCAATATAATTTAATGTGTAATTGTGCTGATCTTCCGACCATTTCCGTGTTTCGGGGTTGTCTTTGTCTTCCAGCCAACGGTAAGGATCGGTGATCATAAATCCATGAACGTTATCTGTTATCGCTTTCTGAGGGGTAGCCGGCGGATTGAAATCCTTAGCGGCCAAATTGATGGTAGTAAAGATCATAATAAGAAAAAAAAGTTGCTTCATAATTACTCCTATATGGAAATAAACCTATAAATTTGTGTTAATGCTTTTAAGGTATTTATTTAATTCGAAATTTAACAAAAAAAGTTACATCAATGATAAATATATTGTTTGTCGGGATTGGCGGATTTGTAGGCGCCTCAACGAGATACCTTTTCGGGAAATACATTAATCTGCTTTTTCCGGCGGTGTCGTTTCCGCTTGCTACGTTTGGGATAAATATACTCGGCTGCTTTCTGATTGGCCTGCTTGGAGGCGTATCGGAGGGCGCGGATATTTTTTCCGAAAGGATGCGTAATCTGCTTTTCGCAGGCATGCTCGGCGGATTTACAACATATTCCACTTTCAGTTACGAGACCCTGATACTGCTTAAGGACGGACAAATGATACTGGCCTTATTGAATATACTTCTGCATGTAATAACAGGCCTTATAGCGGTATGGCTTGGAATGCAGGCAGCAAAGTATATAATATGATTAATTCAGAAAATAAAATATTTCACTAAAGTTCTAAATTTGAACAAATATTCTTAGATTTGTTAATAAGCAATTATTCATGAAAACAGCAGGTATTCTGATGATGAAGATATTACTATTGATCACGGCATTTTCATTCCTGTTTGCGGTAAATCTAAGCGCACAGGAAGATGATTATTATGATGACGATGAATATTATTATGAAGATGAATACTATGAAGAAGGCACCGAAAAAGCCCTTATCTTTGATGCCGGATTCGGCGGCGCCGGCGGTATGAGCTTAGGCCTTGGGTTCCGCTATTCTTATGCAAGCCTTATGATAGGGTTCGCGGGATTCGCTAATGATATGCCAAATTATGCTGTCAGGCCCCCTCAGGGGATCATTATCAGCCCCAACCAGCCTCTGCCCGGCGGATATGAAAGGGAATCGTTTACCGGGCTTCTGGTGACTGCTGATCTCGCGTATCATTATCAGCTTAATCAGGAAATTTCAGCTTTTGGAATGATCGGCTATTATTCACAGCAGGATTCTATTCTTGCCAGAGAAACTTCTACCGGTGATTATTACAGATACGCTGTGGAAAATACTTCCGGTATAGCCTTTGGCCTTGGCGGCGATTATGGCGTTTCTGAATGGATAACCCTTGGATTAGGTTATCATACAAAAAGAGGAGTGTTCGCCCGGTTCTCTTACAGATGGTTGTAAGCATAATGTACCGGTTGGATTATTTACCGTAAATGAATTTCTCATAAGAAAAGAATAATTTTTTATTAGCCGGATAACAATTAGTATTGCATGGTAAATTAAGCCGATTATATTAATATATTACCCTGCCTTCATATGAATGAACATAAGTTCAATATACTTAAAAAAGAGGCTGAAAAACTAGCAGGGAAAATTCCTGAAGCAAAAAGTGTTGTATCCGGCCTTAATAAGCTCTTAAATGAGCTTGAAGTTTATCAGTACGAGCTTGAAGCTCAGAATAATGAAATAAAAGAAACCCGAAACGCGCTCGAAGAGCTTTATAACCGTTATTATGGTCTTTTTGACGCCGGCCCTGTGGGTAAGCTTATTCTCGATGATAAGCTTATGGTCAGAGAAGTAAACAATTCCGCGATGAAGATTCTGGGAAAAAGCCGCCAGCTTATTATAGAAAGGCATATACAGTTATTCATTTCCCAAAAGTCAAAAGAGCAATTTTCCCTGGCACTAAATAATTCTATAAAAACTGGAAATAGGGCGGTAGTTGAGTTGTTTGTGAAATCAAATACCCACTCAGATAAATACTGCCGCTTTTATATCGAACCTTTCAAACATAATAATCCTGACCTGTATTTGACTATCGCGATCACCGATGAAACAGAGATCAGAAAAATTAAAGATGAGCTCGACATTGCCAAAGAGAAATTCGGCATACTCGAAAACCTTCCGGATCCTGTTTTTGTTTTTGCCAAAGAAAAGGTAGTCTATGTGAATCAGGCTGTTAAGCAAGTCTTGGGTGTTGATCCGGAATCGCTGATCGGATTCAATATTTTCAGCATCCTTAATGATGAATTGAGAGAACTGGCAATAGTCAACTACACCAAAAAATCAGACGGTGAAAAAACTACTAACCGTGAAATGGACTTCACAAAGCCGGATGGAACCATTATTAATATTATGGTAAACAGCAGGCTGATTAATTATAGCGGAGAAACTTACAGCATAGGTATTGTAAGAGATATAAGCGATGTCAAAGCTAAAGAAGCGAAGCTTGAAGAAAGCAGAAAGATTTACGATATCATTACTTCGAATATGACGGATATAATTGCACAGGTGGATGCTGATGGTACTGTCAGGTATGTCAGCCCTTCTATTACTAACACTCTTGGTATCCGGCCCGCAGATATTATCGGTACATCTATGTTTAAATATCTGGCTCCCGATGAAAGGAAATTCATTAAGGCTGTATTTGTAAACGCGATTCAGGAAAAGGACAGGCTTAACGTCAGGCATAAATTTATAAATATTGCCGGAGAAGTAGAGCTTTTTGAAACAGTTGGTAAAATAATCAGAGTTGGCGGTGAAGCTAAGAGCATAATATTATCTTCACGACCTATCAGCAGCCAGGTTGAAGCCGAACGAAAATCTTTTGAATCGGAAAGCAGGTTTAACACACTGCTGGAAACTATCAAAGATTTAGTTTTTATCCTCGATATTAAAGGCAGTTTTATTTATGCCAATTCAGCATTTTATCCATTAACTGAGTATAAACCCGAAGAACTCATAGGCAGTCATTTCAGCTTATTGGTTCATCCGGATTATCACGAGGAGACTAAAGCCAATTTTACCCGGGGATTGAACGGCAATGAAACACCGACCTATGAAATAAACATTATAACAAAAGCCGGAGGCACTACACCCATTGAACTTAAGGTAACAAACCTCTTGGGGCAGGATGGCAAACCTATAGGCAGAATAGGAATGGGTAGGGATATAAGAGAGAGGAAAAAGCAGGAAGAGATCATTAACAGGCAGAATCTTTTTCTTTCTTCAATATTAGATAATCTGCCGGTGGGAGTTTTTACAAAGGAAGTCTCCGAAGAATGTGCATTTGTTCTTTGGAACAAAAAAATGGAAAAACTTTACGGATTAAGCCCCGCTGAGGTTATCGGCAAAAGGAATGATGATCTCTTCCGGGATGAAATGCGCGACAGGTTCAACCTTCAGGATAAAAAATTGCTTTCCGGTTTAAAACCTATTGATATTGAAGAAAATACTTTTATAAATAACAATCATTTTGTTTACAGAAAAATAAAGATACCAGTATTCAACAAGTCCGGCAAATGTGAATATATACTTGGTATTGTTGAAGATATAACAGACAAGAAAATCTCTGAAATAGCAATTCAAAGCGCTAAATCCAGGCTCGAACACCTTATTAAATCCAGCCCTTCAATCATTTATTCCTGCAAGCCCTCAGGCAGTTTCGAAAACACATTTATCAGTGCAAACTGTGAATTATTACTGGGATACCAAACTGATGAATTAACCGGAAAAGAACATTTTGACGAGAATCTTATCCATCCCGATGACAAGGATTATATTTATAAGGAAGTAAAAAAACTCAAACTCCTGAAATATCTGAAAATCGAATACCGGCTAAAAAGACAAGACGGCTCTTACAGATGGGTAAAAGATGAGATGCGGTTTGTTAAAGACCCGGCAGGAAATCCAATTGAACTGGTAGGCGCATGGATAGATATTAATGACGCTAAGATAGCGGAACTTGCACTTGCCGAAAGCGAAGAAAAATTCAGAATGTTAAATGAGAGTATCGAAGACGTATTCATTCTTGTTACTCCTGATAAAGAACTTCTTTATATTAGCCCTGCTTATGAAAAAATATTCGGCAGAAGCACTGATTTTGTTTATAACAACCCCTCTTCGTTCCTTGATTTAATACATCCGGATGACCTGGATCGGATAAAAGAAAAATATGATGATCCTGGAGATTGGAATATTGATGAAGAATACAGGATCATAACGCATTTAGGCGAACTTAAATGGATTCAGGCCAGATACTTTCCGGTACATGATTCTAAAGGCAAACTGAAAATGGTAGCCGGTATTGCCAAAGATATTACCAAGCAGAAGGAATTTGAACATGCTTTGATAAGTGCTAAGGAAAAAGCCGAAGAATCAGCCATTGCCAAAAATGAGTTTCTCGCAAATATCGGCCATGAAATAAGATCGCCGTTAAATCCCATTATTGGTTTTTCCGAATTGATGCTCAATGAATATAAACTTCCTGAAAGGGTAAATAATCTGCTATCGATGATATTGAGTTCGGGTAAATCATTATTGAACATTATAAATGAATTATTAGACCTATCTAAGATCGAATCGGGTAAAATGTCCATTAATGAAGAGACAATATCTATAAGAAGTTTCTTGCAGGATCTATTGGGGCCTCTCATTGATAGCGCGAAAAAATCTGATATTGAACTTATCTACACAGTGGATGATAAAGTTCCGGATTTAATAATAACAGATCCCATGAGATTATGGCAAATTGTGTCGAATTTAGCAGGGAACGCCATTAAATTCAGCAATAAACCCGGAGAGAAAGTCAAAGTAATTGTTGAACGTGGAATGCATGACGGTAACGACATGCTTGTCATCAAAGTTATTGACAGGGGGATTGGCATTCCTGCTGATAAAAAGGAATTAATTTTCGAAATATTTTCACAGGTTGATTCATCATCTACACGAAAATACGGCGGAACAGGTATTGGCCTTGCGATAGTTAAAAAAATCGTTGATCTTATGCATGGACGTATAATGCTATACACTATGCCAGGCAGCGGCTCTGAATTCATTATTTATCTGCCGTTAAAAACATCCGCCCCCGCAGCTCCGCCTAATAGCCATGAAATTATCCGCAATGAAAAAAACATCATTTCTGCCGGAGTTATCGAATTACTGGTTGCCGAGGATGAAGATTCTAACAGAATGCTGATCAGCAATGTACTGGGAGAATTTAACAATCTCCATATTCACTATGCAGATAACGGCCTTAAAGCTGTTGAACTTTATAAAGAAAGAAATATTAAGCTGATATTAATGGATGTTAAAATGCCTGTTCTCGACGGCATTAAGGCAACCGGAATTATAAGGAATTTTGAAAATACCCACAATATGCAAAGGGTAAAGATTATTGGCATAACAGCCCAGGCCATTCAGGGTATGAAAGAAACACTTATTGAAGCGGGTATGGATGAAGTTATCTTTAAGCCCTATGACATAAACATACTGCGCGCTTTGATTAAAGAACAAATTTTAATGATCAGTAAAAAGCTTTAACCGCTTGGAGCATTGCAATAAAATCAATAATCAGGTGTTATAATTAATTAATTTATGTTCATATAAATAATTTAATTATTATATGCCCTTTACCTTATTAAATGAAAAAAAACTGCTTTTGGCCGGCATTTCAATGAATGATAAAAACTCATTTACCAGGAGGATGATTTAATGCCCTGCACTTATAAAATTCTGACAAATGATGACCTTAAGCATGTTGATAATGATAAAAGACAATTCGCTCTTGATGTACTGCTCGGCCTTTCCGAGCATAACAAAAAGCTGTCATCAAAGTATTTTTATGATGACCGCGGCAGCGAAATATTCCAGAAAATCATGGAACTGCCTGAATACTACCTTACAAAATGTGAATTTGAAATTCTCAGAACCCGCAAGGATGCCGTCAGGCAGATCGTCGATAACGGCCCCTTCAATTTTGTGGAGTTAGGGGCCGGTGACGGCAGAAAAACATCTATCATCATCGAGCATTTCCTCGATAGCGGCCTTGATTTCAAGTATGTGCCTATTGATATATCCGAAGGCGCTATGAAATACCTCATTAATTCATTCGATAAAAAATTCCCGCGCCTCGAAGCCAACGGACTTGTTACTGATTACTTCCTGGGGCTCGACTGGCTTAGCAGCCTTACAAATAAAAGGAATTTCGTGCTGTTTCTGGGATCGAACCTGGGTAACTTCAATAAAGCACAATCAAGGGTATTCCTCAGAAACCTATGGAACGCGCTCAATGACGGCGATATGCTGATGATCGGTTTTGATCTTAAGAAAGACCTCAATAAAATGCTGGCAGCCTATAATGATTCCAGTGGTGTGACAGCACGGTTTAACCTCAACCTGCTCAGGCGCATAAACCGCGAACTGGGGGGTGATTTCGATCTGGATAAATACCGATTTTACTCGAGTTATGATGTTTTTTCAGGCGCTATGGAAAGCTATCTTGTAAGCCAGCAAGAGCAGGAAGTTTTTATCTCGGAAATTGGGCAAAGGTTCCAATTCAGGGCATGGGAACCTATACACATGGAGTATTCTTACAAATATCTTATAAGCGATATAGAAAGACTTGCCGAATTAACAGGCTTTGAGATAGTCAGGCATCTGTTCGATTCCGGGCAAGATTTTGTGGATTCTGTCTGGAAGGTCAGAAAGGAAACGTCCTGAGCTATGTTTAACCGGTTTTCTGTCCGGGGATAACTTCATTTATAGCCATCCTGATATCATCCCAGGCGAAGCCACGCATCATGAGATACCTGATCATAGCTTCCTTCAGCTTATCGGGTTGCTTATGGCTGATGGATCTGTACTTTTTTTCCGCGGCGGCAAGGCACATAGTATAGGTATTATCTTCGGGATAACATTCTTCAATTGCGGATTTAGCAAGGTATTTATCTACGCCTTTTGTTAAAAGTTCTACATATACACGCTTTTTCCCGGAAGGTTTTCTTTCCAGATAACTACGAATAAAATTAGCCGCGAACTTTTTATCATCCAATAACTTAAATTCATAAAGAAATTCTATTGCCATTTCCTGTGCGTCCGGGCTAAAGCCTTTCTCTGATAATTTATCTCTTACTTCGCGCTCAGTCCTGGGCCTGTATGAAGCGTAGTTATAGGCGATCTGCTTTACATTGATAAATTCCTGCTCACTGAGCATCCGGTAGAATTTTTCTTCATCGATCACAGAGCCGGACTTTATGCCGAATTTCATTACAAGATCCATAGATACTAAGAATTCACCGCCGCAGCCGATAAATATCTTGCATTTACCGCGAGGCGATGTCTTAACTCTTGTAACTATGACTTGTGTCATGCCTATCCCTCAATATTCTTTATCCACTAAAAAAATATTTTACGGTTAAAAAAGGCTCCCGGATATAGCAGCCTGTTATATTTATTTCAGCTTATCTTTGAATAGCTTTTCGAGCTTTCTCAGTTTAGGGTTAATCACAAATGAGCAATAAGGCTGATTCGAGTTTCGGGCATAATAATTTTGATGGCTTTCCTCAGCTTCATAGAATTTATCGAAGGCCGAAACCTCAGTCACAATGGGGTCATCATAGATATTCTCCTGCTCAAGAAATTCTATGACTTCACTGGCATCCTGCCTTTGCTGCTCATCATGAAAGAAAATCACGCTCCTGTACTGAGTGCCGGCATCGGCTCCCTGCCTGTTGAGCGTTGTCGGGTCGTGAGTGGAGAAAAAAACCCTGAGCAGTTCCTTAAAACTGATCTCGCTCTCGTCATATTCGATCTGTACTACTTCCGCGTGTCCTGTAGCCCCGGAGCAGACCTGCTCATAGCTCGGGTTCTCGCGTTTACCTCCGGAATAGCCTGATACCACAGACTTCACGCCTTTCAGTTTTTGGAACACTGCTTCCACACACCAGAAACAGCCTCCGCCTATTGTGGCGGTTTTATAGTTTTCTGTATTTGCCATATCTTTGTAATTATCTGATTCAACATCCGAATTAGCGCCGCATGATAGCAGCACAAACATTAGTATAAAGGACGAAAGCTTGAATATATTTTGCATAGATAAAAATTCCTTTTCAAACTGCTGTAAGAAAAAACTCCTTAAATACCGCTCGTGTATAAATTCCTCACACATTATTTCAATAATATCTCTCATAACTAATTAATTATATGACGGGTTAAATATTTATATGTTAGCTTTTTAATTTTAATAAATAAAACTTTATAATTTTAATAAATAAAACTTTATAATTTTGATAAATAAAACTTTATAATTTTCAAATTATCAGATAACTATTATAGAAATGAAAAGAGCAAGTTTACCGTGAATATGATCTTCAGCCGGAAAAAGGAATGATCATACAATTGAAGGCCCGGCATTGGTAGAGGCAGGCCCGCTGATTTTTAGATTATGCTCGTGCGCTATTCTGACGTAATCATTAAGTGCTTTGCCTTCGACTATGTGTGACGGGGATTCGCGCATATTTTTATTTATTAGTTTTAATGAAAATAGCTCCTCGGATAGCTTTTCTATTCTTAGCTCTTCGAGATCATCCCAGAGGTATCCAACGTAATTTTTTCTGAAGGGATTAAAATTCATCCTGTAAATATATATTCCGGTATCGCTGTAAAAAAAGCTTAGTTTAGATGCCGGAATTTTCGCCGATAGCGGCAAATCAACCGCAAATAAAGCCATAACTATCAAATAGACTTTGAATTCATCAAAATAATAAGCGTAATAAAGCCCTGTCAAGGATAGCGCCATAACTAAGGCCGCCAGAATCCAGCGGCCTATTGATATCTTTCTACAGGGATAAACATTGTATTCCCTGCCGAGATCGAGTTTTATATCACTCAGGAATATGAATTTGGAGATAACATCCATTCCGAGGCCTATTGTTATTAAATAGAGCAGCACTTCGCCTATATAGAGGATGTCATCCGTAAAGATCATTATTGCGAATCCTCCTGCAGGAAGTGCGCGCCTTTACTTTCCCGAGCTTCCACTGTGGCATTGGTTACCGCTATGGCAGTCTGTATTCCGTTACGGAGCTGAATAGTGATCTTGTTCATCTGAGCGCGCTGATAAAACTGCTCAATCTCAGTCTGCAAATGCCTAAGTATGGTCTGCGCTCTTCTGAGCCGTTGCCT
Organism: uncultured Hyphomicrobiales bacterium; assembly: GCA_964544155.1. Classification (GTDB taxonomy): domain Bacteria; phylum Bacteroidota; class Ignavibacteria; order Kapaibacteriales; family UBA2268; genus CAZJAH01. The sequence continues at coordinate 34,766 of CAZJAH010000023.1, forward strand.
TGTCCTGATAAGGCCGACATAGTTCCACATTGTATTCCTGATCTGCTGCCAGTCCTGAGCTATTAATGCCGGATCGATGATTTCTTTCGATTCTTTCCAGGAGTATATATCCGGGAAGTAATTATCCCGTTTGGTTTTTTCAGCGGCGTCTGTACCTGCAATATGGCCCCATACAAGGCTTTCGAGCAGAGATGTTGACGCCAGCCTGTTAGCCCCGTGAACCCCTGAACATGCGACTTCGCCTACGGCATAGAGCCTTTGCAGGGAAGTTCTTCCCATCAGGCTTACACCCACGCCTCCGCAGGAATAATGCGCCGCCGGCACAACGGGGATAGGCTCGCTGGTCATATCCACGCTGTTTTTCCCGGTATGCCGGAAAATAGTCGGGAATCTGTGTTTTATCCATTCGGAATCTTTAAAGGAAATATCCAGGTAAACGCATGGATGGCCGGTATTGAGCATAGTATCGTGTATGCTTCGGGCTACTATGTCCCTCGGCGCGAGTGAACCCAGCTCGTGATATTCCTTCATAAATTCCCTGCCGTTTTTGTCTATAAGTACTCCGCCTTCTCCTCTTACGGCTTCAGATATCAGGAAGCGGTCGCGTTCATTATAGAAAGCAGTAGGGTGAAATTGAATATACTGCAAATTAAAGCATCTTGATCCCGCCCTGTATGCCAGCGAAAGGCCGTCGCCTGTGGATTCCGGCGGATTGGTGGTGTGCAGATATATCTGCCCGAGGCCGCCGGTAGCGAGAATGGTTTCGTTTGCGAATATAGGGAATATTTCGCCGCTTACATTATTGAGCACGTATATACCGAAGCAGGCGGGCTTTTCGTAAATATCGAGTAAATTTTTTGAATGGTGCGAAAGCGTTAAAAGGTCGACAGCGGTATGGTCGGTTTTTATGTCTATATTCGGGTGCTTCTTTACGGCTTCAATAACTCTTTCGTGTATCGAGAGCCCTGTTTTATCAGCCGAGTGGATTATCCTCGGTTCTGAATGAGCGCCTTCAGCTGTAAGATCCAGTGCTCCGCTTCCTGTTTTATCGAAATCAACACCGCAGCGTTCTATAAGCACTTTTTCAACAAGCGAAGGCCCCAGCCTTGTCAGCTGGTCAACGGCAATTTCGCGGCACAGGCCATCACCGGCTGCTAGAATATCTCTTTTTAATTTATCCGGTGAATCATTCAATCCTTTATATATTATACCACCCTGCGCGTAGGGGGTATTTCCCGCTATAAGCTCTTTTGTTTTGGTTATCATTATGACTTCCGCGCCTCTATCGGCCGCTGCTATGGCTGCCACACATCCGGCAAGTCCTGTACCGATAACCAATATTTCGGTTTTAAGCATTTTAATCCTTAGTAAATCGGGTATTTAATACTAAGGAAAATTAAATATTAATAAATCAATAAACAAATTAAAGAACTCATCAGAACAATTCTTCGTACATTTTGTAATGCGTTTCTTTCATTCCCAGCGCCTCATAAACGGCAATGGCAGGTCGGTTGCCTTTTTCCACATACAGGCGGAAACCTCTTATATCAGCATTGTTGGAAGCCATTTCTTTTACTGTTTTGTACATATTTCCGTATATGCCTTTTTCGCGGAATGAAGGCTGCACATAAACGCTTTGTATCCACCATAAGATTCCGTCGCGCCAGTCGCTCCATTCTGTTGTTATCAAAAGCTGGCCCGCGGGATTGCCTTCAACTTCGGCTATAAGGTAGAAACCCATCAGGCCGTTTTCCAAAAGCCGCTTTACACCATGACGGACTGTTCGCCTGTCAAGATTCAGGCCCTCGGTCTCAAGGGCTAAAGCTATGTTACAGTCTGTGATAATGTCAATATCATCTAATTCTGCTTTTCTTATTTTTAATTGCATAATTATAATTTTTTATTTTGAATAAAATCGTAAACAGCGGAGAAATCGCTCTCACCGAGGCCTTTTTGCTTAGCCAGAGCGAATAATTCTTTGGCCGCGTTGGCTGTCGGCATGGAAATATCTTTTTCCCAGGCGCTGACAGATGCCAGGTGCAAATCTTTCTGCATCCATTTCAGAGGAAATTCCGGGTCGAAATTTTTATTGATGAAATTTTCTTTTTTTAGGCTTACTATATCTGCCACGACAGGCAGGCCGAGCAGTATGTCGAGCAGCTCATTTTCGTCAAAGCCCAGAGCGGTACCGAGATTCACGGCTTCCGAGAATGCCGCCACAGCCTGACCCATAAGCATATTTATCAGCATTTTGAGCGAAGCGCCCATGCCAGTATCTCCGGCGTGAATGTAATCCCTGCCCATAAGTTCGAGCAGCGGTTTAATATAGGCAATATCATCTTTATCGCCGCCGCAAAGAAACAGCAGTTTGCCCTCAGCGGCAGGTTTGAGCGACCCGGCTACCGGCGCGTCAACAAACCTCACGCCGAGCTCTTTGGCAAGGCACGCCATCTCCCGGCTGAATGAGGGATTTACCGTGCTGCTGTCCGCCCATAGATTGCCTTCGCCAAATGAAGGCAGGAAGCCGTGCTCTCCGGTTGCGATTTCTCGAACAGCCTCAGGTGTGGATAGCATAGTAAAAATGACGTTAGTTTTGAGGGATAGTTCGGTTGCCGATTCGGCCCACTTAGCGCCTTTAGCTATTAAAGGATCAGCCTTGCTTTTTGTCCGGTTCCAAACGCTTATATCATATCCCCCTTCCAGGAGCTTGCCTGCCATTCGGCTCCCCATTATTCCTAATCCTATAAACCCTATCTTCATTTGTACTCCTTATTTCTTTTGATGTTCATTACAGTGATATGAGCCTCTGCCGCTGATCTTTTCTTTAACTATCTTGCCGCCGCAGATGCCGCATTCGGCGCTGTCCACGCGCCTGCCTAAAAGGTAACTATCCGGCATTTTATCAACATCCGCTTCATTATCTGCGGCTGTTTTTAGCACATCTTTCATAGTTTCATATAATTTTGTAATATCCTTTTCGGAAAAACCCCTGTTCTCTTTTTTAGGATGAATTCCGGCATGATAGAGTATCTCATCGGAATAAATATTGCCTATGCCGCTTATCTTTTTTTGATTCATAAGAGTGGATTTGGCATAACCCCTGCCTTTGAAGAGTTCAGCGAAGTCTTCTTTGACTAATTCTAGCGCGTCGGGGCCTATCTCATTATCCTCAAGGTATTTGTCTATATCTTTGCAAATATCTATCTTGCCGAGCTTTCTGACTGAGGTCACGGCAAAGTTATTCCCGTTTGCAAGCCGAATATCCAGGGCAGTATGTTTCGGAGCTTCGCTGTCATATTGTAGGATTTGTCCCGTCATGCCAAAGTGCAGAACAAGATTATTACCGTCGTTAATACTAATAAAGAGCTGTTTGCCGTGCCTTTTGATACCGGAAAATTTATTTCCCTGCAGATGTTTTTTTATTGTCTGTTCGGTTATTTCATTTACCTGGTCATAGTTGGTTGATACCTTCTCAATCCTGTGGTTGATGGCGTTTTCCGCGAGCTTTTTATAAACTTCAACATCTGGCAGCTCAGGCATGATTATCTCCTGCTATTTTCTAGATCAAATTTATAAAAGCAACGAAATGAATATTTTTTCATTTTATGGCGGATTATATATCTAAATTTTTCCTGACAAAAACTGCTTTCTTAGTTCAGGGTTGAATTTTTCAATAGCGTATCTGAGCATCGTCCGCGGCATTTGCTGATAATGCTCGCGCAGGAAGGCGTTTTCTGCTTCAAAGTCAATCTTGCCGATTTCCCTTAACATCCACCCAATGGCCTTATGCATGAGGTCATGCTTATGATCGATCATCATTTCGGCAAGTGCGAATGTGTCGCCGAAATCGCCTTTTTTAATGAAGTACATTGTTGAGATAACGGATACTCTCTGCCTCCAGAGATGGCCGCTTTCAGCCAGTTCGTAAAGTATGCGCCTGTCTTTATCCATAAGGTAATCACCAAGTATCTTGTACGCTGTAAGGTCAACCAGATCCCAGTTATTCACATGATCGAGCATATCAAGATAAAAATCTTTGATCATTTCTTTTTGCTCTTTATCTCTGGATTTTTCATATTTATAAGTCAGCATGATCAGGCCTGTGAGCCGGCATTCATGGCGCGGATCTGTAATGAGCTGCCGCAAGTCTTCGAAATCGGCTTCCCTAAAGTGCTCGCGGGCTATCTTTCTTTGCACGGGTACCGTAACTCCTATGAAAATATCGCCTTCGCCATATTGGGCTTTGCCGGTTTTGAAGAAACGAGAAAGATGCATTGCTTTAAGTTCACTGCCTTCTTTAAGAAGTTTATTTACAATTGTTTCCGCTATTGCTGACATTTCAGTTTCCGATGTTAAAAAATAATATTTTATTGGGAATTATCCCTGACGCAAATTTATCTGAATAATGAGAAAATTTATTATTTCTGTAAAGCAAAATTTCGCCGTCGGCTATGTAATCCATGGCATTTCCGATATATATATCACCGGCGGAGTTAATAGCAAGTGATTTCCATATTTCCTGCTTATGGGGATTTTTAATGATCAAACCGGGGTATAAGTCATCATCATTAAGGTCAATCCTGCTGACACCTTCAACACCGCGGAAGCTGCCCGAAATAAAGCTTAGGCTGTTTTCTTCGGGATCTATCTGCATAGAGGCCGGTGAACAGCGTAAGGACCTGATAATTTCGTAATTATCAAGGCTGTATTCGATTATCCCGCCGGATGAATCCATTTCAACAAGCGAGGGCAGGTTATACCATGCCGCGTAAAGCCTGTTTGTGTATGGATTGATCTCAAGCTCGCTCACATTTTTATCAGCCTCAAGAAGGCGTATTCTTTCTTTCCGGTCAATATCTATAACGGCGATGGTCTCCGCTTCGGGGTGGTTTTTATTTATATCGCCGAAAGCGGAATTAGCCGTGTATAAAAACCCTTCATGATAAACGATTTCTTCCGGCTGCGGCCCGCTGTAAATTTCTATCCCGCTAAGTTCCAGCGAACGGGGATTGAATCCGATTACAGCGTTTTTCTTTTGGTCGGAAAAAAATGCCAGGGTATCATTAACATAAGCCATATAACGCGGGCCGTATTCAGAGCCTAAAAGAATATGGCCGCATTCTTTGCCTGTGCTCAGCCTGAAAGCCCTGATCACTCCTGCGGAAAACAGGCTGACATAGCATGTGTCCCCGATTATCAGCGCGTCCTGCGCTATATCACCCAGCAGGGATTGATTATTAATATAGAAATAATTGTTAATGGTTCTGCCGGAAGCATAATCGAGCCTGGTTATCGAGGCATTTTCCTGGCCCCAGATGCCTTCACATAGAATAATCGCTCCCGGCCCGGCCGGGCTCTTATCTGAAGACGGCGCTTCGACAGGCGGATCCACGCACGATTGCAGGATTGCAATTAACAATAGTCCAAATACTATTCGGCGAGCCATTTTTCAGCCCTGCCGTTTTTATCAACGAGTATGTATATGCCTTTTGTGAGCGCTTCCAGGCTATTATATAAATCGGATTTATCCACTGCTTTAGCTATTGCCCTGCCGTCCAGGCTGTATATATCTAATTTTGTATTTATCGTTGCAATTTCTCCGGGATCTCGAACGGATACGGCTTGCTGTGTATTAATTGCCAGTACCGCGTCGAGGTCGAATCCGCTGATGGTGAAATCATAATATGGATGCTGCGGATTATCAAGAATCATGGAGCTAATATCCGTAATCTTAATGTACTTGATTTCGCCGACGCCAATATCCGCCAGATCGAAGCTGTTGCCGCCTGAAACAAGTGGGTCATAAGGATCGGCGCTTCCGTAAGTGGGCTTTGTGCCGGCGCAACCTTCGAGAGTAAGCGAATCGAAAGGAAATTCGTACCATTCAGAACCATCTGGGCTTACCGCGATTTTGGCTGGCTCTGCGTATATCTTGCCGTTTATGGGATTTTTAAAAGAATTTTCGAATATGGTAAAATCGGGCCCCGGGCCGTCAATGATAATATTATCTCTAATGCTCAGAATTATTTCTCCGCCAAGTCCGATTGAACATATCTCGCCTGGAGAAGTTTCCGGGGTATTCTCTGTTGATGACCGTGAGGGTAAGCCAAAAATATTTTCAGGAAAGTATTCATCCGCTTGCCCGGCTGACTGTCCGGTGCCGGGGGTAAAACTGATAACGGTATCAACGGGCAGACCCGCGAAAGAAAAATACGGTATTAAAAGCAATAAAAATATATTTATAAAAATTCCTGTTGAGCGCATATCAATCCTATTAAATCCAATGAATTAGCATGTTAAAGAATGAGCAATTTAAGAATTTTTCAGCTTATGGCTGAAGCTTTTTGATACTTGAATTTAAAAATAAAATTACAATAATATTATAGTTTTTATCATAAATTTTATTATTTTAATAGCAAGCACACTATCGTTAAGGTCAAGTTATTTTTTGGAGATTTATCATGCGGTCACTTATATCTTTCCTCGCGCTTATGTTGCTTATGACGGCTTGCTGCGAAGATACCTCCGGTCCCTCTAATACCGATACCGGTATGGATAAAATTGCATATTGGAATACTGAACTTGAATTTGATGATCTCGGGGTCGATGAATATGTCATTCTGGGCTTTAATATTGATAAGGCCAAAGTTAAAATGTATAAAAGGGATATTCCTTATTTAGGATATATTGGCAGGACTTCTGAAGGCGGTTTTTTCTATAGAAGGGGTAATGATCAGGAAGACAGCCACTTCATCATGAAATATAATCCAAAAACTGAGTCGAACGATACTATCACAATTCAATCAGGCAGCAGCTTTAATGAAATTCTAATTTCACCTGATGAAACAAAAATATTCTATACCACTTATGATGATCAGAGTTATATCCTTAATGCTGACGGCACCAATAAGCAAAGTATAGATGTTCCGGAAGGAATGGTTTATCAATTTTCACCTGACGCTTCAAAAATATTGATCAGTTTTATAAATCCTGATCATCATTGGGCATTAAGCGTTTATGACATAGCTAAAGGCGAAACAACTGGCCTTATTAGCACAGATGAGTACAGTTACGGGATTATGGGAGAATGCGTTTGGGATGATAATGGAGAAGATATTTTCTTCATACATTCTGATCCTGGCCCAAAGGGGGGATTGAGCAAAGTTAATATCGGAACCAAAGAAGTTACAGAAATCGCGGAATTTGATGCGCAAATAGTAGGAGAAATGTCTTTTAATAACATTCAATTTTACAATGATCAGCAAAAAATATTCTGTTATTTCAATAACACAAACAAAATGGCTACCATTAATACTGACGGTACCGGTCTGAAGGTTTTGGATCTGCCCTATATCGAATACGAGTTCATAAGTGATCTTTTCCACAGTAAAAATGAGATATACCTGCTCTCTATACAAGGCCAAAACGCGGATCTGGTCACCTATAACCTGGATACGGGCGAATCAACTGTAAGGATAGCAAACCTGTTACCAAAAGTACTCGCCTTATATGAATAGTAAAGTAAGCTAAAAGTAATTATCTAATCCTGCCGCAAAAAATAGCGGCGGGTAGTGATTTTATTATAAGATTTTTAAAGGACAAACATGAAAAAATTACTCTCAATCCTCGCAATGATTGTTTTAATTACATCCTGTGGAGAGGATTCCTCAGGGCCGTCGCCTTCTGATAACACTGACTGGTATTATTTCTTCGCGCAAATTGAATCTCTCGATAAGTACGTTTCATTTAAGGTCAATGAAAATGGCGATGTGAAATTATTTAAGGAAAATACCGGAGTTTTTGCTGTACATTCCGACAAAGTGTATTATCTTAACGATAATGATGATGGGAATAAATACTTCGCGTACTCAGACCGCGCCGGCCGGAATGAAGTGATCTTGATGAATGATATTGCAGGCCGTTTTAACGGTATAGCTTTATCTCCGGATGGTAAAACCTTAGTTTATAATATCGATGGAGTTACTTATCTCATGGATATCGAAAGCAGATTAGAAAACCAAATTGATTTTGATGGAGGAGGTTTCAGTTTTTCACAAAATTCAGACAAAATTGTCACAATAGATTTATTTGACGGAGAAAATTTCGTACTTAAAGTTTATGACCTTGCTTCAGATTCATCTAAGGTATTGCTAACACTTGAGCCCAATACTGAATGTGACAAGCCTTGCTGGTCAGAATCCGGCGAAGCAATAATCTTCCACTATATCGATGAAGATGATGCCGATTTACCGGGTAAACTTATCAAAATCGATGTTTCCGACGGGAGCAATGAAATTATTTATGAATTTACCGGAGACGAAGTAGAATACGGATGGGCCGGCGATGCTTTTTATTATGATAACGGGAGCAAGATTTTCTGGTATAATTATGTTAGCAAAAAACTTATCACAATGAATTCAGACGGCTCCGGCGTTAAAAAAACGACTTTTCCTTATGAGCACTGCTGGATAAATTCGGATCCTTTTTATTCTTCGAATGAAATATTTTTACTTACGGGCAGCACTGAAGCTGACGCTAAAGTTCATATTTATAATCTGGATACCGGCGAAAGCAGAGTACTTGCCAATGATGTAATTACTAAGCTCATAAAGCAGATGCAATAGTTAGGAAAATTTGCTTAAATAATAAGCTGTCCGCCCGGATTATTTTCCGGCGG
>CAZJAH010000024.1:0-21938 GCA_964544155.1 uncultured Hyphomicrobiales bacterium
GCACAGGCGCCCCCGCCTGTGTGTAAAAAAAGTCGTAATCTTTCGTTCGCACCCCATCGTCCGGAACCGGCTCTCTACACCATTTCCGGTTACTTTCGCGAAAGCATTACGTAGTGGTGCAGCCGAAAGATCGTTGTCTTTCAAACATTGCGGAACAGGATACTTGAGCTGCTCTATACCCGGGGCTACAAATCAAGTTTCTTGAATATAAACTCCGGTATGTGGATAATGATCCACATGATAAAGCGCCAGTGCCCCGGAACGAACACAATGTCCTTGCCTTCATTCATGGCATTGTATATCTGCTTTCCGACAATTTTTGAATCCGAAAAAAGAAATCCTTTGGGCATGTGTGCGGTCATTGGTGTATCAACCATACCCGGCTTAATGGTTACTATCTTCACGCCCTTGCGGTCAAGCCTGTTACGCAGGCCCTGCAAGAAGCGTGTTATCGCACCTTTGGCCGCTCCGTAAAGGTAATTGCTCTTTCTGCCGCGATCGCCGGCTACCGATGAGATCACGGCCAGAGTGCCATCACATTTTTCCTCAAAATAATTCGCTATGATAGTGCTGAGCGAGATGATACTTGTGGCATTCAGGTTGAACTCCCTGACGGCAGCAAGGTTATCTTTCTCCATTAATTCCTGGTCCGGCAAAGTGCCGTAAGCAATAAGTACCATATCAAGGCCGCCGAGTTCATGGATGCACTCGTCGATAAATGCTTTGTGCGTATCAAATTGAGCGGCGTCAAATTCCTTTAGCTGAATATCGCACTTATAGAATGAAAGAATATCGTCACGGACAGCTTCCAGCCGGCCTAAATTTAAATCCGCAAGCATTAACTTAACACCTTCGTTGGCGAATCCTTTTGCTGTCTGGTGCGCTATAGCTGAAGCGCCTCCTAATATCAAAACTTTTTTCATACTCGTATCTTTATGATTTTTTCAATTCTATTTCATTACCCTTCTCCAAAAACTGGAGGAGAATTTCGGGTCTTTATATTTCAAAAACTCTTCATATATTGGATAAAAGCGCCTGAAGTCTTCACCGGACATGTGCGCGTCTTTAGCAGGGTAAAGTTTGCCACCCGCGTCTCGAACGATATCATCCAGCTGATCTATCAGATCAAGCGTTTTCTGTCCTACCATTTTAAAATCGATAGCCATGGTTATACCTGGTTCAGGAAATGAGAGCATTCCCGGGGATTTCACATCACCAAATGACTTGAGTACTGTCAGGAATGAGGACATACCTGTTTCGGCGGTCTTTGTTAAAATGGATTTGACCGTATACATGCTGTGCTTAAAAGGCACAACAAACTGATACTGCTGGAAGCCGCTTTTGCCGTAAGCCCTGTTCCAGTCATTTACCGCGTCAAGCGGATAGAAAAAGGGATTATAATGGACTATATTCCTCTGGTATTTATCGGGCTGCTTATTATAATATAAGGTGTTGAAAGCCTTGACGCTCGCGGGATTGATCAGAGCAGCTTCAAGAGGGAAGGGCAGAGGCCGGCCTTCCTTTAGCGGAGGAGCGGAGTCACCCGGATCAGCGTGATTGCCCCTGTTGTATATTCCCCGGCCGAGATCGCCCCCGGAAGCCGTTGTATCCACCCATGCTACAGTGTAGTCGAAGTTCTTGTTCGATTCGTCATTTATCTCGAAAAATTCTTCAAGAGAAGAAAACTTTATGCTCTCCATATCAAAGAAAGGCCCCGGGCAGGGCTTAAGGCTGAATTTCGCCCAGGTTATCAGCCCTGTAAGACCAAGTCCACCAATAGTTGCAGCAAACATCTCCGGGTTATCATCACGTGAGCATATCATCCTGGTGCCGTCTGATCTAAGCAGTTCAAAGCTAATAACATGATTGCCGAAAGTTCCTCCCTTGTGGTGGTTCTTGCCGTGTACGTCATTTGCTATTGCGCCGCCTACTGTGATGTATTTTGTGCCGGGAGTGGAAGACAGGAACCATCCTCTTGGCACAACGAAATCCAATATTTCCGCCAGGCTGACCCCGGATTCACACATAATTATGCCTTTGAGCGGATCGAAGGACATTAGCTTGTTCAATCCTCTTGCGTCGAGCAGAATACCGCCTTCATTAAGGCAGCTGTCGCCGTAGCTTTTACCCATGCCGTAGGGTAGAAGGTCCTTATCAAATTTATCTAATTCGGGAATTTCTTCTTTCCAGAATAATTTGACCACTTCCGCGGCCTGTAATTTGGGGTATCTTCCCCATGAACCGTAATTTTCCGTCATAATGCCGAAACAATAGCTAATAATGCAACAATAAAACCAATAAAATAACTCACGGGGTCTTTTACCGTGAAGACGATCGGATCGTCAGTCATTTTACCCCGATGGGAAAGAAACCAGATCCGAAGCACCCAATATAATAAAAAAGGCGATACGCCATACAATATTTGGGGATTATTATACAATGGCATTGTATCAGAGCTGTAAACGTATAGCGCGAAAACCAGTACTGAAAGCAGGCCGGCCGATGTACCCATTGACCTTATCAGATCAATATCGCCAACATTGTATCCCCGACCCCTGGAATTTGTTTTTTTGGCTTCTCGCATGGTCAAAAGTTCGGTGTACCTTTTCAGCAGCGCCAGGCTGAGGAAAATAAACATTGAGAATGCCATCAACCAATGGGAGAGAGGTACATCCGCAGCGGCAGCGCCGGCAATAAGCCTGATTGTATAAAGGCTTGCCAATACGATAATATCGGCTATGTATAATTTTTTCAGTACAAAGCTGTACAGAGAGGTTAAAAAAAAGTAAACGGCTAATATTGCAAAAAATTCAAATCCGGGTAAAAGCGTAGAAAGCCCTATACCGGCAAAAATCAACATAGGAATTAGAAATAAAGCTATTGATATAGGAAGCTCACCGGAAGCAAGAGGCCTTTTCTTTTTGCGGGGGTGGGCACGGTCTGATTCGATATCCATAAGGTCATTCAACACATACACGGATGATGCGGTAAGGCTGAATGAAATAAATCCTATAAGAGCATACAGCCAGGGAGTTGAAGCATCAAATTTATGCGCCATTATTACTGGTAAGAATATCAGTATGTTTTTTACCCATTGATAAACTCTGATCTCTTTAATGATTGTTCTTAATAAAGGGCTTTTTTTTCTAAATATTTCAACGATATTAGTATTATTTTTAATATCATTTATAATTTTTGAAGATGGATTTATCAGGTACACTTTTCTTGCGTGATTAAAAACCGGGACATCCGATTTTGAGTCACCTACATAATCATATCCCTTATTACCGAAAATACTGACCAGACGCTCTTTTTTATTTTCACCTTTAAGATTTACTTTTTCTGTTCCGTAAACATCATCGAATATGCCCCAATAATTAGCTATTGATTTAGCGGCTTCAATATTTGTGGCTGTTACCAGAATTATTTTTCGTCCGGCTAATCTTTCTTTTTTTATTAAAGTAATAATTTCTTCTCTATAGGGAAGATACTGAGGGTCGGGTTTGATTTTGTTATATAATTTAATTTTAAAATGCGGGATGCCTTTCAATAGCCAGAAGGGCAGCGCTAATATATACAGGGGATGTTTTTTTAATAAACGGATAAAATTCTCGTAGAGGAAATCACTTTCCATAAAAGTGTCATCCAAATCTACGCATAAAGGGATGTTCTTATCTTCATTCATCAGCTTTCAGCAATTTTTTTTTCAAACAGCATTAACGCCACAGCTACAGTTTGATCCATATTATAATATTTATAATCTGCCAGCCTTCCAGTGAAATACACCGAGCCCTCGAGCTTATCGGCTTCCTTACGGTATTTAGCAAAGGCATCATGGTTTTCCTGATTAGGTACGGGATAGTAAGGATCATTCTTCCCCTTTTCATACTCCACAGGATACTCATAAGCCACGCTTGTCAGTGGGTGCTGCTGTCCGCTAAAGTGTTTAAATTCAGTTATCCGGGTGTAATTATGATCATTAGGATAATTTACCTGTGCTACCTGCTGATACTGCTCTGTGTTATAAGTCTTAAAATCGAACTCAAGGCTCCTGTATGGCAGTCTCCCAAACATTTCATCAAAGAAATAATCTATATGCCCGGAATAAATCATTTTATCGAATTTTATATCCTCGATAATATCCTTATAATCGGTATTGAGCAGTAGATGAATGTTCTTGTGGCTGATCATTTTTTTGAACATTGCCGTATAACCGTTCGCCGGTATCCCCTGGTAAGGATCCTGGAAGTAGCGGTCATCCCTGCTGATATAAACAGGTACACGCGAGGTTACCGTATAATCGAGTTCTTCGGGTTTAAGCCCCCATTGCTTAAGTGTGTATCCGTAAAAAACATTTTTATAGATATAATCGGCAAGGAATTTAAGCTCAGGATTTTTGGTTTCTTTTAATTTAAGAATGGGGATCTTGATTCCATATCCGTATGTGCCTGTTAAAAGGTCTTCAAGTTTGCCCGCGTAATTAGGGGGGAAGAGATTATAAATCGAATTAAGGTTAAACGGTACAGGTACTTTTTTGCCCTCGATCATAGCGAGGACGTGATGATAATATTGTTTCCATGCCGTAAATCCTGAAAGATAATCCCAAACTTTTTTTGACATAGTATGGAATATATGCGGGCCGTACTTATGAACCAGAATGCCTTGCTCATCATAATGATCGTATGAATTGCCGCCTATGTGGTTTCTTTTTTCCACTAAGAGGACTTTTTTATCCAGCAGATTTGATATCCTTTCTGCCAGGACGCATCCGGTGTAGCCGGAACCTACAATCAGGTAGTCAAATTTCATTTTTTGATATATGTTTTAATCTCTGCGATTGTGAAAGTTTTAAAAATAAGATTAAATCCTACAAAAAGCAATAAACTTAAAAGCATTGCCAATATTGTATGTAAACCGTTTTGAGAAGCTAAATAACCAACTCCCACCGATGGTATAACATAAACTAAAGCTCGCAGGGTTTTAGTCAAAAACAGTTTGCCGGTTTCTCTTTTAAAATAAAAGAGTAGTATTATTACTATTGTAAATTCACTTAAAATTGAGGCATAAGCAGCGCCGGTAGGGCCGAATTCAGGAATAAGCAGATAATTAGAAATAATACTCGTGATTCCGCCTGCTATAATTGCATACATGGCTTTCTTTTCTTTTTTCCATGCGATTAGAGCCGGGTTATAGGATGAACTGATATATGCAAAAAAAGAGCTGATCATCAATAACCTCAGTACAGGCACTGCTTCAATATATGTATCCGAGAAAACAAATACAATAATGAACTCGGCAAATACAAAAATTGTAGCGCTGACTATACTTCCGGTCATTTGAATCAGTGAAATATATTTTTCGGAGATCCTGATTTTTTCTTCTTTTGTTATCATCCGGGATAGTAATGGAAAAAAAGCGCCCTGAATTATTGCTGAGGGAACAACGCTTAATATAAGGATCTTCAAAGCCGCATTAAATATTCCTGTTTCCTGGTCAGTTCTCATAATGCCGAGCATAACAAGATTTATGCTGCTGAGTATTAGAATAAAAAAATCGCTGAATCCTACAGGCAGTGCAGATGCAAGAAGTTTTTTAATGAACGGTAGCTCGAAATCCCATTTTATTTTGCCAAAGTTTTTTATGTAATGCAATAGCATCCATATGGCATTTAGCATTAAAGCTGATGATTGTACAATAACAGCCAGCATTATATCATCAGGAGAATGGACGAATATCAGGACTCCGCCAAGATTTAAGGCACTTGTGGCAATCTGCCGGATAGCAAGAATTTCCATTTTTTCCAGGCCTCGGTAAACCCAATCGAGCATTATCGCATTCGAAAAAAGATTGAAGCTGGCTATCCAGATAAGGACTTTTATTTCCATATCCCGGTCGAGAAGGAATGTAGATGCAAAAACGACAAAAAATAAAACTGATGCCACTACTATCTTGAAGGTTAAAATCGAATTCACATACTTACGCAGCATGGATACTTTAATGGCAATTTCTCTGGTACCTACTGTATGAAGCCCAAGGCTGACTATCATGGTAAAGTAAGTCACATAAGCATTAACAAAACCAATCTGGCCGAAACCTTCTGTCAGAACAATACGGGCAAGGTAAGCAGTACTAAAGAACGTAATGCCTTTAGTGGCTACTTCAGCCAGTGTAAGTGAAAAAAGATTTTTGAGTACGCGCCTTGCTTTGCTCATAATAATTCCGGGTAATACATTCCGCAAAAATAAGCAATAATCATCTTATTAACAGATTGAATAAGCGCTGAGCCAGAAAAAAAATTATTTATTTAATATTTTAACTGTAGCTGTCTCCGGTAGATTTTCTTTATATAATCGAATTGCTGACCTAAGGGAATCAGCTTCGCCTGCATCAGATGAGACAAACCCCGGCTGCCTTTCGAATATCAGGCAGCCAAATTAAGCAATTTCAATTATATGAGCAGGAAATAATTTTCGGATATTTATTTGATATCTAATTTAATAATATCCGCGATTTTTCTTTCATAGTCTATCATGGCTGACACCAATGAATCGGCCAGCTTTTCATCAGATGTATAAAATGCCAGAGTTCCTTCTGCCACAGCGTAATCCCCAAGGTAATTCCACTCAGCGACTTTGCGGAAATTACCGGGCAGTCTATTCGAATCAACAAACCAATTAGGATATATTATTGCTAATTCGCAATCTTTTCTATTTAGAAGTTCTCCAATACTTTTTGTATTAAAATTACCGTTTCGCTTTAATTCAGCAACATCAAGGCTGCTAAGGCCAACCAGATCAATATATTGAGCGCTATTGTAATAGCTTATCGCGCCTATGTCGTTAATGGCTGCTACTTTACCGGGAAAATATTTGCTTAAGAACCGGGCCGCGCTATAGTCAAAAGCGAAAATTTTATTGGCTGCTTTAGGTATCCGGATTAATGATGATCCCGCTCTGTGAATAAATGGCGCCAGAAAGATGGCTAAGATCAATAATAGTGCGCCGGTTTTCTTAAGATTTTTCAGGAAATTGAAGTTTAGATTCAACAGCGGTTTATAATTCAAAAAGATCAATAATAAACCGGAAGTTATAAGATAAGCTTCATATCTGTAGAACCACCCTGTCGATGCAAACTGCAAGTGCAATATGGATGAAAATAAATATATGAGCAAAATGCCTTTGTGATGGCGTGGAATTAAGTCATTCTTGAATGTGCCGTACAAAATTATTGAAATAACTAAAAGGATAATTAGTAATGAGGGATTCTCGGAAAGCTGGATATACCATTGTAGTATGAATTTTTTAATAAAATATATGATTGAGAATGACTGCAGATCAGCTTTTAGGTATATGGATAAAGGAAAAAAGAACCAACCTTTACTTAATGAATAAAGGCCGAAAATGACCGGAACGGCAGCGCCGGATATTAACACAAGCGCTCCCGCAAGGATATTTTTATTGTAAGCAAGAAATATGGATAAAAAAAATACAAGGAAAGCAGTTTCATAACGGATACCGGTAGCCGCCAAAGATAATAAGCACAAAAACAAAATATCAACGCGGGATTTGTATTTTTCTGCAGTGAGCATAAGAAAGATCATAGCAACCAAAAGAATATGCAGAACATGCTCCATACCCGTATATATCAATGCCGGACAGGGAGCTGCCAGATAAATCAATAAAGCAAAGGCAAGAGATAATATATGGCCGGTACCTTTCTTTGCCAAAAAAATATAAACCAGCAATGTTAATAATAATGAAAATGTGAAGTTCAGTATAGCAGGCACTAAAACAAATTCGGGAAAAAAATTATAACAAACCGATAGAAACAAAGTCCAAAGGGGAGATGAACTGGCAGATGCAAATTGGCCGCCATACATTCCGAAAGATTGATTTTGAGCTATGTTTTTTGCTAAGGTAAGGTGGATATACGGATCATCAATAACATAAACGAAACTGCCACCGGCTTCTTTTTGTATTTCGGATAATAAAAAGAAGAAAATTCCGGCTAAAATTATTACAAAAAGCAGTGATCCTGATAGTAGCTTTTTATCCATAAATAAAAAAAGGGCTGCTTAAAAAAGCAGCCCGCAAAGATTAGTTT
Source organism: uncultured Hyphomicrobiales bacterium (assembly GCA_964544155.1). Classification (GTDB taxonomy): domain Bacteria; phylum Bacteroidota; class Ignavibacteria; order Kapaibacteriales; family UBA2268; genus CAZJAH01. Next base: position 8,104 of record CAZJAH010000024.1, read on the forward strand.
ATTTTAGGATCTCCGCCGACAAAACCGCCGAACGGCCCCTGATTGTTATTGTCTGTCTTAATCTCGCCATTTTGAGTTTCATAGCGATGAACATTCTCATTCAGAGCCCTGAGCAGCATTTTGGCATGTTGTGGGGTCATAATTATTCTGGAATGGACCTTTGCCTTCGGCACACCGGGCAGAAGCCTTGTAAAATCAATAACGAATTCTGCCTGCGAATGTGAAATAATGGCAAGGTTAGAATATATCCCCTGAGCTTCGTTTTCGCCCAGTTCGATATTGATCTTTTTCGGGCCCTGTCCTTCTTTGTTTTTGTCATCCATGTTATTGCCCCTTATAATTTATCAATTTTTTCTTTAATTTCTTGTACTTTGTCAGATTTTTTCATGTCACTATAGAATTTAAGCATCATATAGTAGTAATTTTCTTTTTCATTTTTTGGAACTTTAAATTCTAAAGCTTCCAATTCCCTGATTGTTGCTTCCAACTTTTCCTTGCTGTCAAGAACATACCAGATATTACCCAGTTCTCCGAGAATACTGTAGTTGTTTTTAAATTCATTTGTATTATTTGCTCTATCAAAAAGCTCGGCGGATTTTCTGAGTAGCGGGAAATATCTGCTGGTATCCTGCACATAAGCTTTATCGGATTCCTGCTTTTCTGCCTCCTGACTTTGAATTTTACCGGCATGGTTTTTATACGCTGAAGCTGCATTATTTAAAGCAAAAGGGTTCTGGGGATCTATTTTAAGCACTTGTTTATAATAATCAATTGCTTTATCATAATTTTCATCCTTTTGAAGCATATCAGCGTAAAGGAGAAGCAGTCTTTCATTATTTGGATTTTTTTCTATTTTTTCTTCAAGTTTCTTTTTAGCCATATCTGATTGTCCGCTAATATCAAGAACTTGTGCCTGTGCCTGTATTGCCTCCTGGTCATTTGGATTGAGCTTAAGCCAGAAATCGATCATATCCAGGGTTTCCGAATAATTCTCTTTATCCACATATAAACTTGCAAGCTGACTGATGGGGCTGGTTGTAATAGATCTCCAAACAGACCTCACGTTCTCAATCCAAAAGGAGGGAGGGTCATATACCCAGCCTTTGAGTTTAAATTCTGTGTCTTCATAGCCATAATGAAGGAATACATCTTTGCCGTCATCTACATAAGAATCGGTTATTACCGAATCTTCACCTCTTGTGGCAGACACTGTATTGGAAGGATTACCAAGCTTTGTAAGTATTTCTTCACGTTTCATATTCAGATGAAAACCGTTATTTTCAGCGTATTGAATTTCATCGTCAAGCTTTTTAATGTAAGTTTTAAATGACTCGATGGCTTTGTTTTCCTCATTTATGCCCAAATAAGCTTCGCCCAGATAAAAGTGAAAATCAATATATTCGGGCATAAGTTTAGCGCCGCGTTTAAAATGAACAACTGCCGAATCAGCGAACTTGGTGGCAGCTTCGCCGGCGCCGGCATTGTTAAGTTGATAAAACTTATCAAGGTTATTTAGCCCGCTTTTGTATGCTTCCGTCCATATCTTGTTATTGATAATCTGCAAATTTCTTTTTATCATTGGCTGTTCAATCTGATCCCTTGATTCAATGATTGTTTCTATGGCGGCGTCAATCTTACCCATTGAATAGCGTGTTTCGACTAGTAAAACACGTGCTTCGCCATTTGAGGGGTTCTGTTTTATTTCCTGCTCAAAATAATCTTCTGCTTTTTGGTATTCCTTTTTTTGATAAGCTAATTTTCCGGATGTCATTTGTACCGATTCACATTGAAATCCCTGAAAAGCAACCGTTCCTACGATAAGGAATAACAGTAACACAATAAACCTGTTCACTTTTAAACTCCTTCTAAATAACCACAATTTTCATAAAATACTAAAATATAAAAAGCCCGCCTGCCTACAAAGAATTAAATTTTCCGTCAGTTTGTTTTCTATGTCAGTTTATAGACACATCTTCAAAAGAATTTGTTACCTTTACCTCATAATTATTTTAAAAGCCGCCTTTTCAGGCGGCTATAATTAGATCAATATAAATCTGCTGCTATCTCTCAGGAAATTTATTGCTATATCTTTTGATCAGTTGTCGTTGTCTTCATTTTTGGATGCCAATAAACCTCTGTCCGGAACGCTGATATTATCTGTCAGTACAGCGACATGATAGCGGTAATCAGATTTACTGCTTTCTCTTCTGTTGGGTATATCTGTCCTTACCGATATAAAAGCATGTTTGTCAGGATTTTCTGCAAGAAAATCGTTGTATTTATTAACAATTTGCTCGAATTCATCATCGGTATCCGCAAATACCAGAGCGGATGAAGGGACGCAAATTAAATCTTTGTCATAAGAATATCCGAAGAAGTAGGTTTCCGTAGAATCAAATTTTTCACTTTTCATAATTCTTCCGGCAAAATTTTCTTCAGCAATAAACCCTTCCATCCTTACTGCGGGGAGGCCTTTGCCTTCTATTGCTTTAGCCGAAGCCAGCGAAAGGTCAATAATTCTTTTACCCACATAAGGGCCTCTGTCGTTTATTCTTACCAAAACCTTCTTATCGTTTTTGAGATTAGTTATCCTGAGTATAGTTCCGAACGGCAAAGTTTTGTGTGCTGCCGTAAGTTCGTGCATATTGTATCTTTCACCGTTGGCAGTGCGCCTATTGTGAAATCTATGCGCGTAATAAGAAGCCGTGCCCGTTTTATCGAGAATAATATCACCTGCCAGGTTGATATCATCAAGATTTATTTTCTCTTCGTCGAGGGTGATGTAGTTTCTGCTTTCACTCATGTTTTTGAGTATTTCATCACTTTCGCCCGCGCTGACGAAAATCTGAATGGAAAGCAATACTAGTATGGGTATTAAAAAAAAAGCAAAATACCTGACTGCTTTCTTTGCATTAATTACGGGTTTTGTCATCAGGAGAAAAACTCCTCTATTTTGAAACATAACAAAAAGAGCCTCTTTAAAGAGGCAAAAAAAATTCAAGATTTTTTTTCGATCATACTTGATTCTTTAACGTTTTTTTTATATTATTATAACAGCATTACAAAATAATTCAGGTTAAATCCGGAATATTGCGCTGTCGTCAAAATAAGACGATGGGAGGTATATTTATTGCTTTACCTTGTTTAAAACCTCCGGCTTTGATTTTTCATTTTAGGCTAATTAAAGGTTTACTCCTAAACCGGCTCGGAATTCTCCCATGTTCATTTGGTTTCTTCCACCAAGGCCGACGTAATATTCAAAAAATCCGTAATAAGGCTCAAAATATGCATGAAACCCAAAGCCGGCTTTAAAATAATCGGATTGCCTGGGTGTTTTAAAAGGGGAAAACGGCTCTACATTATCCCATTCGGCAAGGCTTTGTATATAATTGACATCAAATTTTATCATCGTATTTTTTACTTTAGTGAATCCCAAAAGAAAATGATATTGAATCTCATTCTCAAGGTCCTCACTTCTCTGATTGTGCATTAAACTTGCTTCCAGAAGAATCGTTTCCAGGTTAAAACCTGTTGTTATTCCGGTTAGCAGTTCGATTGCCCCGTCGCTTAAAAAATCAGTGCCGGGATTTTCTCGCACACCGTCATTGAATGTGCTTGGTATTCTCGCTTCGGCTGCCAATCCCAGAAAAAATTCATCTTTCAACAAATAATATCTTGCTCCGGCGATAAAATGGTCTATACGCGTCATCGAAAGCGAATCGAAACGCATTTTAACCGAAATGCTGTCAGCCGGAAGATTTGGATCTGTGTTTTCATACCTTCTTGTCTGGGATTCTGACATTGAGTGGTATGAGATCGGGATTTCACCATAAATAAATAGCTTTTCAATTGGTTTATACTTCCCGTATATTCCAAAAGCTAATTCACGGTATTCATAAAAGTATTTTGTGGGTTTGCCCAATACATCACGATAATTTTCCGACTGAGTTTCTCCATCTCTGTCATAAAAACTCGATGATGAGTTTACCTCAGTCAGGACACCAAATTGAAATTTATCAATATAATAATCAAATTGAGCGTAAGATGGGGTAAACCCCGCTATAACAAATAATAATACAAAATATCTCAATTTTTTCCTTTTTTTTAACTTTAATGGTTATTTCATTTGCTTCTTAAGTGTTATAAACTACTTTTCTAGGATAATAGTTACAGGGCCGTCATTAATTAATCCTACTTCCATCATGGCTCCGAACCGGCCGGCTGCTATTTTAAGGCTGAAATTATTCATCATATAATCAATCATATAATCATATAATGGTTCTGAAATATTTGCCGGGGCGGCGTGGCCAAAGCTGGGCCTGAAACCTTTTTTTGCGTCGCCGTAAAGTGTGAAATTAGGTACTATAAGTATGCTGCCGCTTTTATCAGTAACAGAAAGGTTCATCCTGCCTTCTTCATCCTCGAATATTCTAAGGTTGGCTAACTTATTTGCCATCCATTCGGCTTTCTTTTTGTTGTCGCTATCTGTTATCCCTATTAATACCAGTAATCCATGACTAATTTTGCTGTAAATTTTTCCGTCTATAGTTACCGATGCGCTTTTAACGCGCTGTATAACTGCTTTCATCTTTTCCTTATAAATTAATGCTCAATCTGGTAAATACCGTTCTTCCCCAGGATATGGGCATGCCATTTTCCCCACCACTGTGTACACCTTCCGAAACGGTAGAAGTCTGTTCTATATTATTCACATCGAATAAGTTCTTAACGCCTGCCGTAAGCGCGATTTTATTATCAAAAAACTTCTTGATAAGCGAAATATCCATCATGTGGTAGTCTTCCTTCACGTATTCGAACAGAGTGTCTACTCCGTCAACCTCCCTAACAGTAAAACCGGGCAGTTCCCCGGTGTATTTGTAGAATAGGGATAGTTCAGTATTCCATGGCAGCAAATAGTTAATGTTAGCCTGCAATTCCGGTGAATAGCTGTAATTATCAACTTCAAGATCTTCAAGTCTATTGCTTCGACCAATATAAGAACCGGTTAGCCTAAAGTTCATATTACTTAGAAAATAAGAAAATGAGAGCTTTCCGCCTAAAGTTTTATAATCTCCTATATTCACATAGGAATAGAGATCTCCTTCTACAAGCGCGAGAGTTATGAGTTCGGAAATATTATTAAAGAAAATTGCCGGTTCTAATTTTATTACTTTACGGTCTGATTCAAACTGTATGTTCAGAGCCGCATTTACACTATGTGAACTTTCAGCTCCAAGGTCTTCATTACCGCGGATATTATGATTTACATCTACAAAAAGGAAGTACAGTTCCCGTACCGTCGGGGCCCTGAAACCCCGGGCGTAAGAGGCCCTTAGTGTAAGCATATCAGTGACAGCATATTTCAGGTTTAGAGATGGAATAACAGGCGCTTCGTATTTGGTATTATAAATGAACCTGCCGGCAGGCTGCACAACAAAACTGCTCCACGGTTCATATTTAAAGCTGAGGAATGCTGCGTAATCGCCAATTGACCGGCCTTCATTTTCAATTCTGGCACCGGCAACATTATCAAGATTGATATCAAAACCAAGCTGATATCCTAAATTGGATGCAATATTATCGCTGCTATATGTGCCTCGTAAAAGCCAATTGGTGAAATTTGTTGTATCCTGCGCCCCCGGTTCTGAGGAAAGCCTTTCATCGAGCGTGACGAGGTCTTTGAAAAAGGTGTTCTTTTTGCGGCGGTATAATGAATATCCTGCAGTAAGGTTAATGAATCGGCCGTCTTCGACCTTGCCGTCAAGGAAAAGTGCGTTGCTAAACCTGTCGGTAACGTAGTTATCATCAAATGCTGTTTCCCTGTAGGGCAGCCTGGGCAGACCGCGATTCAGTATGAACTCATGGAAATATTTCCCGCTGTATTTGAGCCTTAATCCGCCAAACCTCCTGGAATATATAAGATCGGCGAAATACTGCTCTTTCGGTTTCCATTGTTTATGCCGGGAGGTATCTGTTTGAGAATAACCGCTGAAAAAATTCCTTCCGGCATTGAAAAGCAGCTTATTCTTTCCGAAATTATATCTTAAAGTTCCGTCAAAATTATATTGTCCGACTGATTCATAATAACCGTTAACTGTGCCTTCTATCCGGTCACATACGGGGTCTTCGCTTATAATGTTTATAACCCCTCCCAAGGCGTCAGTGCCGTATATTGCGGACATCGGGCCCTCTATGATCTCAACTTTCTCAACATTGTTCATACTGATCTGGCTGATATCTACATTTCCGTTTAACCTGCCTATCACAGGAACACCGTCAATCAGTATCTTTATATTCTGCCCGGAAATACCGTTTATGCTCATGCTGCTGCCTAATATATTATCCTGGCTTAACCTGATATTAGCTTCAGTGGACATAAGATCGCGGAGAGTGGGGGCTGCTTTGGCCTTTATCCTGGCCTGGCTTATAACACTGACAGGATAAACGGATTCCTGGCTGCTTTGGGGGATGTACTGCCCTGTTGTTACTATGGTTTCAGTAACAATATTTTTCGGCTCAAGTCCGCACTCAATCTCCTTTGTGTCGGCATCAAGCGTATCAATATATGGATTGTAAACGACATTGGTGATCAGCAAAGCTGTCCTGACTTTGAAGGTGTTCTTAGCATAGCCGTTTATGTCAGTTCTTTTAACCACAACGGAATCCTTATGCCTGCCTTCCAGAGATGTTAGATGGATATTGGCTGAAACCACAGGCTGTCCCGTCTTTTTATCCAAAACATAGATATCAGTTGCCTTTGCTGATATAGTACCCATCATAAAAACAACTGCCGCGAATATATATTTTATCATCAATTATTCCATTTATCATAAGAATAAAATATTAAAGTTATCATAAAGCGTGAAAACTTCCAATAATGATAACGTTTCATTAACAATTTTTTTTTATTTGAAGTGTATAAGACTTAGATTGTAATTATTATTTGTGAATTATTTGAGAGAAAAAAATGGCTCTTATTGTAATAGGATTGATTATTGTTGTGATCGGATTTGCTTCAAGAAGTACCGGCGGCGCGATAGCTCGCTACCGCAGCTTGGTTATGCTTGGCGGAATACTGGTTGTAATCATAGGCCTTATAACCGCTTCGGTAAGGATAATTGAACCAGGCCACATCGGCGTGAAAGTTATACTCGGCAGTACTAAGCCTGATGTGCTTTATGAAGGTGTGAATTTTGTTAACCCAATCGCAGAAGTTGTTGATTTTTCAACACGTACACAAAATTATACAATGTCGTCAACCATTGGAGAAGGCGCACAGGTAAGCGGCGATGCCATTAAAATACTGAGTAATGACGGCCTTAACGTAAGTATCGACTTAACCATACTTTACAGGATTAATCCATCAAAAGCACCACAGATTTATCAAACCATAGGCCCGAATTACGAAGCTGTTATTGTCAGGCCGGTTACTCGTACCGGTATCAGGAACAGCGGTTCGATGTACGACGCTGTGGACCTTTTTGCAAATAAACGCGCCGAATTTGAGAATTCAATAAAAGCGGCAATTGAAGATACTCTGAAAAGCAGAGGATTTATTCTTGATCAGATCCTGGTCAGAAATATTGACCTGCCGCAATCAGTCAAGCAAAGTATTGAAAGAAAGATAACCGCTGTGCAGGAAGCTCAGAGAATGGAATATGTATTGCAAAGAGAATCAAAAGAAGCCGAAAGAAGAAGGGTCGAAGCACGGGGCGTCTCCGACGCACAAAAAATCGTAGATGAAACTCTGACTTCTCAGTTACTTGAATTTGAAAGGATAAAAATGCAGAAAGAACTTTCGCAGTCTGAAAACGCGAAGATTATTATAATGGGAGAGGGAAAAAATAATCCTCTATTTTTTAACGCGAAATAATCAAGAAGATAAACAGTAAATCAAACATGGCAGATGTTAAAGTAATAGATATTTTCTCACCCGGCAGGTCAGGCAGGGTGGAGCTGCCCTTATTTCTTGAATCAGTATCCGCGGGATTTCCTTCTCCCGCGGACGATTATATGGAAGGCCGGCTCGACCTGAACGACTTCCTGGTGAAAAACCCCGCCGCTACATTCTTTGTTAGGGTAACGGGGGATTCGATGATTAATGCCGGTATCCATTCGGGGGATATACTGGTTGTTGACAGGGCGCTCGATCCGAAAGACGGCAATATTGTTATCGCGGTCATCAATGGGGAGTTGACAGTTAAAAGGCTCAGCAGACTTAAAAACAAGCTCTTTTTACTGCCTGAAAACAGAGAATACCGACCGATTGAGATAACCTCGGAGATGAATTTTGAAGTTTGGGGAGTAGTCCGCACGGTAATTCATTCAGTAATATAAATTTAATCAGATTACATCAATTTAGGGAAAGAATGAGCAAGGGATTGATCGATCAGGAAAGGAAGTACATCCTCCAGACCTACAAAAGGCTGCCAATAGTTATCGATAAGGCAGAAGGCTGCAGGATTTGGGATACTGATGGCAGGGAATATCTTGATTTTTTAAGCGGAATAGCGGTAAACGCTCTCGGGCACGGGCATCCGCTGATACTGGAAGCTCTCGCCACCCAGGCCGGGAAATACATGCATGTTTCCAACTATTTTTATCAGGAACCTCAAATAAAGCTCGCAGAAGCGCTATGCGAAGTCAGCGGCATGGATAGGGTATTCTTCACTAATTCAGGCACGGAATCCACCGAAGGCGCAGTAAAGCTTATCAGGCGCTGGGGCAACGGCCGGGGCAAGCGTGAGATTGTGGCATTCACAGGAGGATTCCACGGAAGAAGTTACGCGGCACTATCCATGATGGATAAACCTCAATACAAAGAAGGAATGGGGCCTTTCCTTGAAGATACCCGGGTTATACCCTATAATGACCGGGAAGCCCTCAGGGCAACTGTGAATGATAAGACCTCCGCAGTAGTTCTTGAATTTTTGCAGGGTGAAGGAGGTATTGTAGCGGCTGCACCCGATTTTGTGGATATGATTGTCCGACTTCGCGAAGGTTATAATTTTATGTTGGTAGCTGATGAAATACAATGCGGTGTTGGAAGGACAGGCACATTCTTCGGATATGAGCATTACGGCATTAAGCCTGATATTGTCACACTGGCCAAAGGTATGGGTGGCGGAATGCCACTAGGAGCATTATTGGCCAATGAAAAACTGGCCGATGTCTGGCAGCCGGGTATGCACGGCACAACTTACGGAGGCAACGCGGTAGCATGCGCTACCGGCCTGGCTGTAATTAATGAGCTTAAAGACGGGCTGCTCGACAAAGTAAGAGAGAGAGGCGCTTACCTGATGGACAGGCTGCTGGATATTAAGAAAAAATTTCCAGGTAAAGTGGCGGAAGTAAGAGGAAAGGGCCTTATGGCGGGGCTGCTCCTAAACGGCGAAGCCGCGCCACTCGTCCGGAAGCTGCTCGATAAAGGCGTTATCAGCAATGCCGCTTCAGGAAACGTACTCAGGTTAGTGCCACCGCTTATAATAACAAATGAAGACATTGACGAATTCCACAATAAACTGAAAGAAGCTCTGGCAGAGCTTGATTAGTGTTAAACTATTGCTTACTTATTGATTAGTGCTATTGTCTCCATTCTGAAGGGCTTCGAAGTAACGCCTGATCAGGTTTTCATAATCTTTGCTGTAATCCTGCCTGATAGAACGAAGCAGGGCTTCGAGAGCCTGCTTTCTGCCCTGAATCTTAGATAAGTCGAGTTCATCCGGGCTTTCCAGAAGGAAGTCTTCTGCAGTTTTGGCTTCTCTTTTCTTCTCGAAATCTCTCTCATGTATTGAACGTGAGGCATCCAGCAGGCGCGAAAGTATTCTTTCCTGCCTTTTGATGGTTTGTTCCGAAACGCCTCCTGACTGCATGTCTTTAACGACTTCTTTCATTTCGTCGGCCAATTTCTCTAAGTCTCCTAAATCTTTGCGTTCGCCTCTTCGAGCGGCCTGTTTCTGTTCTTCAACAAGTTCCTCCATGGATTTGCCGGTCCGGCCCTGCTTATTGGCAAGCCTGGCCATTTTTGCCTGCTGCTCCTGGCTAAGCTGTCCCCGGTTATTCCTGCCCTGAGACATTTTCATCATAGACTGGTTAAGAGCCTGTTGTTCGGCTGCCATCTGCTGAAGCCTCTGCTGGAATCCCATGCCGTTCTGACCCATCTGCTGCTGTCCCTGTCCTTCGCCGCCCATGCCGCCCGGGTTGGGGCAGGAGTTCTGGTTCTGCTGCATCTCTTGCATTCTTTGGCGCATTTTGTTTATTGCGTCATTAAGCAATGCCATTGCTTCCTGCTGATGCCTGGAGGCATTAGGTGTTCGCCTTTCGCCAAGCTCGCTTGTGGATTCACGCATCCTTTTCATGGCCATGCCCATATCGTAGCCCATCTCAGGCGTAAAGGAAAATGATTTTTGTGCCAGTTCTGCCATAGAATTGGCAACTTTAACCAGAGATTCGGATAGCCTTGCCTGTTCCTTAGCTAAATCTGGCAATGTGTTTGAATTCTGATTTGATGACTGTGTCTTATCTTTCAGGTTTTCCTGTTCTGTGGATAATTCGAGCATATCGGCTATGGCTTTCTGCATTTTCTGCATTGCCATTTTGGAATTATTCTGCTGCATATTTTGTTTTAGCTTCTGCATCTGCTGTGTGAATTGTTGCAGGTTTTTTTTCGCGTTCTGCTGATTCTTCTTAGCGCTGCTAAAGTTCCCGCTTTTCATTTTTTGAGATGCCTGCTGCATTTCAGAGCTGGTCTGCTCATTATTCAGCGCTTCCATGGCTTTTTGAACATCTTCCATTGGCAGGGTGTCATCACCGAGCTGTTCAAGTGTATTTTCAAGCTCTTTTAACTCATTATTAATTTTATTTACCTCTTCGGAAAGCTGATCCTGCTTTTTGGCTAGTTCATCTCTTGTAGATTCATTTTCCGGGTTAGTATTTTCCATTTGTTTCTGTAGTTCTTCCTGATGCCGGAGAAGCTCTTCGGCACGCTTTTGCAGGGCATCGGTCTTTTGCTCTGCCTGCAATCGTTTAAGTATGTTCATGGTGCGTTCTATGTTCTGTCTGAACTGATCTTCGTCGAATTTGACGTTTTCCATGGCTTTTCTGAGCTGCTCCGGATCCATTTGCTCCATGGCTTGCTGCATCCTGCGCTGCATTTCGCGAAGCTCTTTTGAATCGACCTTACGCATCATATCCTGCAGTTCCATATATTTTTCGAGCGTTTCCTGCGAAAGCATGTTATTTTCCTGGAGCTTTTGCGTAGTTTGCTCTACCTGCTCACTTAGGTTTTCCATTTTTTCATTCAGGGCGGACTGCTTTTTCATGATGTCCTCGGCCTGCTTTTTTTCCTTCCAGTCTAATTTTTCGCCGGGTTTTTTCTTAAGCAGTTCCCTGTTAAGTTCTTCCATATCCTTGCGGACTTCCTGAGATTCTTTTAATGTTTTACGCAGTTCTTCCTGAATATTATCCTGAGCGATTTCTGATTCCTTCATGACTTCTTCGAGTGAGGGAAGCCTGACTATCAGAGTGGCGGTTTTGGCTTTTTTGGGGCCGCTTACAATATCATTATCAGCAACCTCTAAATAAAATTCATACTTGTCTTCCGGGGCTATGCCAATTTCATTCAAATCCCAAACATAGGAAATATCGATAGAAAGCTCATCCTTTATAAATGAAATTTCAACAGATGTAAACTCATCTTCCGGCATTGCAAACTTAGATTCGAGAAGTCTGTAATGAAGTTTAAGACCGGAAAATCCGAAATCATCCTGTATGGATACTCTCATGGGCAATATGGCGTCCTCATTGACTGTTACGTTTGTCAGCGGCTGCAGCATGGTTATCCGGGGATGATCATCGCTGAGTGCCGAAATCGTGTACTTGATAGGATCGGCGTTTTTAAGCCCGTCAGCGTCTGTCAATTCAATGTAATATGAACCCGGATAAGACACCCTGAAACCGCCGCTAATCTTTTTGCCGTCTACATTGAGGTCGATAAAGCTTGTATCCCTGGTTTCGGTTGTATCATTCGCAAAAAAATTTTCAATGATGATTTTAGCACTTTCGACATTTTTATTGGTAAGGATATTCAGATTTACCGATGACCCACGGAGAGCTGAAATATCGGCATTCTGTTCAGTGAATCTAACCTGCGACATTCCTGTATAGGGGGGATAATTCAAAACACCCTCGATGGTTCTGACCATGGGCCTTTCGGATACATTTATCCTGCCAGTTTGAGTGATTACTTTAGAACCCATCCATTCTGCTTCGGCATAGAATACCAGGGATTGTTTCAGTGATTTTATCTTATAAATATAATAATTGCTTGTGTCGGCCTTGAGTGTAAGTACATCATAGTTTTCCTGGCCGCTTTCCTTGATGTAAAGATCTACGGATTCCGGCGGCTGGCCTGAAGCTTTCACTTTAATAAAGGCATTATCGCCTCGCAGCATATTATCCACTTTAGGTTCAATAGATAATGTAAATGGAGCGGGGGGGACGAATGATCTATTGAAATTAGCCACCCTGCCGGCAGCTTCGCCCAAGCCGGTAAATCCGCTTATCAGCCCGCCGCTAAGAAAAGCGGCTATGAAGAATAAAAGAAATGACCTCCTCATACCGCTTTTATCAACTATCCTGGAAAAATCCTTATTTTCAGCGTTAATTGAAATTTTATGAAAAGAAGCAAGGATAAGATCTTTTGAATATATTTCCTTTGCTTCCATTTCGGATATCAGCTGTATGGCATTGCAGAGCCTGTCCTTTATTTCAGGATAAATATTACCTACTCGCAAGGCAATTTCGTATATTCCGGGCAGGCCTTTTATTCCGAAAGCCCTCATGAGCGGTTTGAACATGAAGAGCCCGAATGATACCAGGCCGGAAGCAAAGACTATACCTGCCAGTACCGTTCTGAATGATTCATCGCCGTTGGCTGCCAATTCAATTAATGAAACCCCCAGTATGGCTAATGAAATTACCGTGAGAGTTTTAAATAATCCCTCGCTCAGCATGACCACTGTTTCCGTGCGTCTCGCCGAGTTTAGTTTTCCAATTATTTCCGTGTATGATGTCCTGTAATCGGCCATAGTTTATTTGTTTTAGTTTAATTTCAGAATATTCAATCACTTAAAATCAATTAGTTAAAGCATAAACGATGATGTTTGTTCCGAATTTCAAAGCTTGTTCTCTTTTTTCGGGAGGATTATCATGCACCTCCGGATCGGCCCAGCCATCGCTCGGATTGCTTTCCACGGTAAAGAATACTGACAGCCTTCCATTATGAAAAAGCCCGTAAGCCCGTGGAGGCTTGTTATCGTGCTCATGTATCTTGGGCAAGCCTTCTGAAAAATCGAAATGCGAATTATATATTTTGTGGCTGAAGGGTATCTCCGCGAACTCCTGATCGGGGAATACCTTTTTCATTTCCTTGCGTATATATTCATCAAGGCCGTAATCATCATCTATGTAGAGGAACCCCCCGTTTTCGAGGTATGCTCTTAATTTTGAAGCCTCTTTTTCTGAAAAATTCAAATTCCCGTGACCTGTCAGAAATATGAGAGGGTAGAGGAAGAGGTTGTCAGACGACAGATCCACAAATTCATATACCGGATCGACATTGATATTGGTATTTGCTCTCAGGAAATTCAGTAAATTAACTTCAGCCGAGGGGTCATTATACCAGTCGCCGCCGCCTGAGTATTTAACACGGGCAAGCTTGATCGCGCTGGAATTTTCCTGCGATTCAGCTACTATAGCTAACGCAGGCAGTATAATTAATATTATTATAACAAACTTTTTCATTGATCGCAAGTGTTTGATTTATTTTTGATAAT
>CAZJAH010000024.1:22038-23095 GCA_964544155.1 uncultured Hyphomicrobiales bacterium
TTTTGATAATTCAGTTTTGATAATTCAGTTTTGATAATTCAGTTTTTAAACTTAATACAAATTCATGCTGTAATCACTGTATTATAGTTCACTATCCATAAAAGTTCACTAATTAGACGGAGTACGGGGGAGATTAGTTACTTATTATTCTTATATTCGGCTATGATGATCTTTTTATCCTCCTTAACGAAATTATCATATCCGAAAAGATTGAGCGGTTTTAGCGTAAAACTGAACATATCATACTTTTCCGAAGCTTCTTTGATCTCTTCATCGAGATCGCCTCCCTTGAGCAGAACTATTTTGCCGTCCTTTTTAATGCCTGGCCTTATCCAGCCTACCAGCTTTTCTGTCCTCGCTACAGCTCTCGCGAAGATGAAGTCAAATTTCTTGAGGTTCTCTTTTTCCCGCATGTATTCTTCTGCTCGGGCCCTGACTGCACTGATATTCCTGATACCCGTGTGTTTGGCGAGCAGGGCAGTGATCTTTACTTTTTTGGCAATTGAATCTATCAGGAACATCCTGAGGTCTGGCCTTGCGATAGTAAGAGGAATACCCGGGAATCCGCCGCCCGTTCCAATATCTGCGCACCAGGATTTTTGCGGTATGTTTACGTGCTTAAGTATAGCCAGGCAATGAAGGATGTGATTTTCCAGAAGGCGCTCTTCGTCCTGCCGGGAAATGAGGTTGACCTTAGAGTTCCAGTAAATTACTTCATCGTGGAAACGCTCGATCTGAACGAGCTGTTCATACTCGAGAATAATTTCGTTAGAAGAACACAAAGTCCAAAATTCGGTCAGATCCATTATATCCGCATAGCTATTAATAATAAAAAACCAGGCATAAGCCTGGTCTGTCGGGGCGAGAGGATTTGAACCTCCGACCTCTTCGTCCCGAACGAAGCGCGCTACCGGGCTGCGCTACGCCCCGAGCAATTAAGAAATGCAATATAATTAAAATTGAGTGAAATTTCAAATGTTTTTGAGCAGGACAGGCTTTTTCTGATGAATAAACATACCGCGGCCTTAGTAATAAAATCTATCCGCGGCCTTAGTAA
>CAZJAH010000024.1:23195-40812 GCA_964544155.1 uncultured Hyphomicrobiales bacterium
CCGCGGCCTTAGTAATAAAATCTATCCGCGGCCTTAGTAAAAAAATAGCCCGTGCGGTTTTACCACCCGGGCTGCTTGATTTTTTTCGGATAATTTTTATGAGCCGATCTTTGCCGGCAGTAAATTCCTTCCGATAACAAATTTTTCGAAGAGTAAATTCACGCCGAAGAACGCGTAAGTAAATAGAACCGTTGAGAGTATGGCATTCCTGAAGAAGGGTATAGCAGCCGCGTAGCAGCTTATGAGGCCGTCCCAGGTCATGGGATATGTTCCCATGGTAATCCAAGATGAGAAATTCGTGATTAAATAGAATAAAACAGCACCTAAAACAGCGCCTCCGCCTATATTATAAATATCGGGTTTATTCATTAAAACTCTGCCGATGAATATCATCAGTGCAAATCCGAGGTAAACGGCGAGCATATCCGCGTGGAAGCCAAGAAATATATCGCTGATAAATAATGCCCCAAGGGGTATTGCAATTGCTTTAAACCGTCCCGGTATCATCGCGCCTGCGAAAAAAGCTACAGCCCAAAAGGGATTAAAATTGGGTATATCTGAAATAAACCTGGTTGACGCAGCCAGTAAGATAACTGCCAGCACAAACAGAAACTTCGTAGACCTGAATTCCTTCATAATCTAAATCCTGCCAAATGTATTTTGTTCAACAAATTTTTCTTTTTTACACATTATACTTTTTTTACACATTGAACTATTATTTTTCACATTGAACTAAATAACAAACATTGTACTAAATCAAAGGGGATAAGTACCCTCAGATTAGTTTACATAATGTTGATTATATAACTCATTTCTTTGCCGGCTTCTTTTTTGGTACCGGCGGTTTTGGTTTATCGTCTTCCTCAATCATCATTTTAAGAGTGTTAAGCACATCAGGGTCATTTGAATCTACACGGCTTTCGATCTTTCGGATTATTTCCTTAGCCATCATTTCTTTCATCATCGTATTTTCGTTTTTACCCTTAACCGCTTTCTGTAATTTTTCAAACGGGTTTGAAGCCATTTTTTTCTCCCGCATTTCTGCAAACAATTCTAATTATAAAGTAGACTGATGAATCATATTATTGTTTACGGCAAATTTTGGTTTTCCTTTAAGTTTCATTCCTATATATGGTGAATTTCCCGATTTTGATTTAAAGTTACTTTTGTTTACGATCCATTCTTCGTCAGGATCAAATATTGTCAGGTTTGCATCTGCGTTTTTTTCAATTTTTATTTCAGCTAATCCTAATATTCTTCTCGGATTAACAGACATTTTATTAATAAGTTCATTTATGCTTAGCCTGTCTTTGTGAACGAGATAAGTCAGCGATACAGCCAGCGAAGTTTCAAGGCCGATAATACCATAAGGTGCCAGTTCATATTCGACGTCTTTTTCATGCAGGGCGTGAGGGGCATGGTCTGTTGCAATTGCATCAATAGTCCCGTCTGCAAGGCCTTCAATAATTGCTTCTATATCATCCTTTGACCTTAGCGGCGGATTCATCTTAAGGTTTGTATCGTATGACTCCAAAAGCCCGTCAGAGAGGCTGAAATGATGAGGAGCGGCTTCACAGCTTATTCTCAATCCCCGCTTTTTAGCGTCGCGCACAAGCCTTACAGCGCCGGCAGAACTGATATGCTGCACATGGTAGCGTCTGTTTCCGCAATGCTCGGCAAGCATTATATCGCGTGCCACGATAATGTCTTCAGCGACCGTGGGATAACCTTTAAGGCCAAGTTTATATGAAAGTGCACTTTCATTCATGGCAAAACCTGCCGTTAGTGATTTTTCCTCGCAATGCTGGCTAAGCATGAGGTCTGCAGTAGAGGCGTAGTCAAACGCCCTGCGCATAGTTTCGCTATCCATTACGGGATCACCGTCATCAGTAAAAAAGAGAGCGCCGGCCTCGCGCATTTCAAGCATAGAGCTAATTAATTTACCTTCTCGCTTCCGGGTAATACAACCAGACAGGTGAACATCTGTCAGCAGGCCTTTAGCCTTTCCCAGAATATATTCAATTACAGTTGCGTTATCAATTACAGGATCCGTATTCGGCATACAGACAACTCCCGTGATTCCTCCGTTAGCGGCTGCAGCTGCGCCTGTAGCTGTTTCTTCTTTGTACTCAAAGCCAGGTTCGCGGAAATGCACCTGCATATCGAACATTCCAGGTGAGCAAACCCATCCGCGGGCTTCTATTTCTTCGGTTTCGTTATCAATGGCTGCTTTGCCCTCATCGCAATGTATGATTTTTCCATCCCTGAGCCAGAGATTGAGCTCTTTGTCAAGATCCTGAACGGGACTTATTACTCGTATGTTTTTGAAATAAACGTTCAATGCTCCTCCAAGCTGTTTTAGCCGTTTAGGTTAAATTTGTGTTATTTTTTTCAGTATATCTTTGCAAAACTAATTTTCAGCATATCTTTGCAAATCTACGAAATATCCTTAAAAATTTCAGGCTAAATTAAGGTTTCTCGTAAATTTTGGATTTCATCAGGCCCATCATGTGAAGCCTGTGTTTTAAAGATACAGATAGCACTCCGAGGCCGTATTTGACTGAACGCCTGAAATTGATTGATGATGCTTCTTTAAAATATTTTGTCGGACAGGTGATTTCGGCAATTTCATATCCCGCGTAAAAGATTTGTGACAGCATTTGATTGTCGAATACGAAGTCATCTGAATTCGCCTTATAATTTATATTTCTGAGCACTTCCGCGTTAAACGCCCTGTATCCTGTATGGTATTCGGATAATTTCTGGTCTATCATTAAATTTTGGAACAAAGTCAGGAAACGGTTTGCCACGTATTTGTAGTATGGCATCCCCCCTTTTAAGGCTCCTTTGCCGAGTATACGCGAACCCATAACTACTGGATAAACCTCATTAGCGATCAGGTATGTCATTGATGGTATGAGCAAAGGGGTATACTGATAATCAGGATGCAGCATGATAACTATATCTCCACCCAGCTCTAAGGCTTTGTTATAGCATGACTTCTGGTTGCCGCCGTAGCCTTTGTTTTGTTCATGGACTATTACATGATTGATGCCCAGTTTTTTCCCGAGTTCCGCTGTGTTATCCTGGCTTGCGTCATCAACCAATACAATATCATCTACTATATCTCGGGGAATCTCGTTTAATGTGATCTCAAGCGTTTTCTCGGCATTATAGGCCGGTAATACAACTATAACTTTCTTGTTATTAATCATTTATAACTGCTCAATTGATAATTATTAACTAAAACAGCTTAAAGCATTGAAATACTTTATGCTTTATTTAATTTATACTATTTAGTATTATTATTAAAGAAAGCCACAACCTGGCGGTCCAGTTTGCCTCCTTTGTTTACTACTTTTTGTGCCAGTTCTCGGGCTTTTTCGATATCATTATTTTTTATGTGATATTTAATTATATTATTCAGAGCCGTGAAGTTATTTGGGTCGATCATAACTGTTCTTTCCCATATTTCTTTGGCTTTTTCGAGATGTCCCTGTACAGCGTAAACCGAACCCAGGTTCTGCAATGCTGTAGCATTCGATGGATTATGCGCCAGAGCAGATTCCGTATACCGGACTGCTTTGTCATATTCTTTTAGCTCGAAGTAGGCTCTGCCGATATCCACCAACCACTCGGGCCTGTTATCATTTTCAAGCGCTATCCGGTAGTGTTCGATCGCTTTATCCCATAAATTTCTGCGCGCGTATGATTTTGCAAGGTTGTAATTGGCTATCGGGTCTTCAGGCTCCTTTGCAAGAGTTTTCTTAGCGTATTCCGCTGCTTTTTCCCATTCTTCTTTTTGAAGATATATGTAGGAGAGGTCGGAATTTAGGAATATATTACCAGGGCTTAGTTCGATTGCTTTTTTCTGAATTTCTATTGCCTTATCAAACCGGCCTTCCGAGATATAGCCTTTGGCCAGATTGATGTATCCTCTTGCCTTATCAGGGTGCGTTTCTATGGCATGATTCCAATAGCTGAACCTGTTCTCAAAAACATCCTGGTACATGTATGCCTTAGCTGTGTATAATCCTACTATGATAAGCCCGGCTGCCAGAATTTTTTTTGAATTAAAATTAATATCCTTTGATTTAAGAAACGCGCCCAAAAGAATCAGGATTCCGATAATAGGCATATAAGCCCTGTGCTCGGCGTAGTCGAAGAAATCCTCGACATATTTGATCCTTACGAAAAGCGACGGCAGTATAAATAACACAAACCAAAGCAAACCGGTCAAATATAAATTCTTATTTTCTCCCGAAAAAAAATATAGAACTACCAGGCCCGCAAGCACGGCCAGGCCGAAGATTATGGTAATGGAGTCAAAGCCAGCGAATCCCACCATATTGACAGGAAAGAATATTTTACCAGCCAGCGACGGTATAGTCGGCAGGCTGTAAATGAATGAGCTAAGGCTCACTTCATCTTCGCCGGCTAGCAGGTGTGAAACGCTCATACGCGCTGTCAGGAATATAAGCGCTGCAATTATCCATACCGCCCCAAGAATGAAATTCCTTCTATCCGAAAATTTTTCCTTTCTTACTGCTAAAACGTACATCACGGCAATCAATGGAAGCATTACGGCTATTTCTTTTGTGAAAAGCCCAGCCAGGAAAAGAGTGCCGTGAGCAGCAAGGCTCAGATAGCTTCTGGCTCCTTTCATATCATAATACATTACCAAAAAGATAAATGAAGGCACAAGGAAAAATGCCGCCAGGGAATCGTTCCTGCCGGCAACCCATGATACCGCCGGAGTCAATACCGGAGCTGCAGCGAAAAATAGTGTCAGTATCAGGCTTAAATTCTTAGTGAATTTCAGCTTAATGAGCAGGAGATAAATAAAAATGCTTGAAAAAACATGCAAAAATATATTGGTAAGATTATAAGAAACCGGATCGAGCTCTCCCCTTTTGGCATCCAGCAGAAAGGTCATACCAAGCATCGGCCTGTAATAGCTCGCCCCGAAAGTGGTCTGAAACGGAACGGCCAGGTAATCAGGCCTGTCCACATATTGCAGGTATTCACTCGCGAACTTATTATCATCAAGATATGTAAATTCATAATCGATTGACTTTGCGTAAAGCAAAAAAGCAAATAACCCGCAAAGCAGAGCATATAGCGGGATCATGTATTTAACCGGGAATTTTGAGCCTCCGGTTTGCTTTTTATTTCTTTTTTTTATTTTTTTGACCATTATTGTTTTCGATGCCAGATGTTAAAAATCATTTTTTTCGATTTCTCATAAAAGCCAATCCGATAACCAGCGCAAAAGCAATTGTGGATATTGATGATACCATAAGCCCCGTCCTGTACATGGGAACCATGTATCTGAGGTGAATCTCATTTTCACCGGGCTCTATTACTGCGCCCATCATTCCGGAATTTATCCTGTGGATATTTGCTTGCTGCCCGTTAATTTTCAGCTCCCACCCTTTCTCGTATGGTATGGAAAAATTCAGCATAGAGTTTTTATCAACTGTGATCTTCCCTTTAATATTGTCGGGTTCATACAGGGTATATTCGAATTTATTCTTTGCCCTTGCTTCGTATTTTTTTTGTACTTCCAAAGTATCATTGTATGAAACAAAGAAGTCATACAGATTAAAATTCCCATGGGTGAATTCAAACATCATCTTGTTTGTCCCCGCGGGCAGGTTAAATCTCATATTATATTTTTTATCGCCAGTGTAAAGATTGAACCAGGGCACATTTGTGTTAAGCTCAGAGTAGTTTTGCTCTTCCGTTCGGAAATGTATCTTCATTTTCGCGCCTTTAGGGGCGTCAACGCCCAAGTTCATCAGTATCTTTGTTATTTCCTCATTAATATTACTAATTGTAAATTCCAGCCCACCATTGCCTTCTCTTGACCTGAACTTAATGCTCTTTGGGAAAGCGTTCTCTGAAATGATAATATTCCTTAAGTCAAAATCATTCTGCACAGTAAGGTAATCATCTTTGCCGAAATCTTTGATCGGCAGCAGATCTTTCGGGAATTCTTCATCGACAGCGGCATAGTACAGCAGCAGTTTTTCTTTTTCAATAAAGGGCAGCTCGCGGGTATCAGTTAGCGTAACAAGGCTGTCATAAGCGAAAATCAGTTCAAGCGGATAATTGTTCTTATGAATAATGCTTTCACCTGTTTGGTGATAAGGCTCATAACCTGTTATGAGAAAGTTCGGATTATTAGTAACAATGTATTTGCAGCCAAGATAATTGGTTACGAACGGCATATACTCAGATTTTCTGGAACTCAGCTGTATATAACTGGGCCCGAATTTGAGGCTTCTTTCTGTATATCTGATGAAATCTATGTAAGCCGGGGTATTGAGTGGCAGATATGACTTTAATCCCTTATATTCCTGGATTAGCGCATCATTGAATAATGCCGAGCTATATGTTTTATCAATCCTGTAAATATTATCCGGATCGTTTTCTTTTATATAATTTATTGCATCCATACTGTCATCGTAATAAAGGACATTATCTTCCCTGAAGTCCTTTTTCATTGTATATCTTTCATTCACGGCCGGGTAAGATGAATAAAGTATCTCTACAAATATCATGAATATCAGGACAGCCAGTGAACCTTTCGCCATAGAAGATTTTGTCAGGCCTCTCAGTGCTAATGTGTAAATTCCTAGAATCATTATCGCCACGCTTGATTTTAAAAGCATCTCATTGACCTGCTCTCCTGTAAGGCCTAATATGGCATCTGAAGCAAACACACTTGAGATAAGTAAAACTGATAAAGCCGTCAGGGTAATATACAATCCTTTAATGGATAATTTCCCTGCTTCGATTATCTTATGAAACGCGATTGCGCCATAAAGCACCATAAGCATGGTAGCAAAAAGTGTCCAGCGGTATTGTATTGTGCTTAAGGCATTGAAAATATAGGAAAATACGGGAAATACCAGAAACATTAGCATCAGCAAGCCGAATATTAGATGAATTGTTCTTTCCCTTCCATTTGTAAGAAGAAAGAGCTGCGGAATTAACAAAAGATTTAACAAGCCGGCATAAATCATTGGAAATTCATAGTAGTTGGTGTAACGCCTTGTGACTAAATAGTCTTCCATAAATGCCTTATAGAACTCACTTCCCACTCCGGTCAGATTGGCCGAAAAGATACGGAATATCAACTGAAAATAGTAATTCACCGTATCGAGTATGGCAGGCATCACTGCCATATCTTCACCCACACGCGGACTGGTTGCTATAGTATAAACCCTCGGCAGGTAAAAAACCGCCGCTATTCCAAATGCCAGCCCTACAACAAGCCCAGTCATCAGCAGGAATCTGATTACATCCCCTGACGTTCTTTTTTCATAAATAAGGTAGCGGTAGACCAGATATAAAGCGTAGAAAAAGGCGAACTGGAAAACAAAGTATATCGATATCATCAGCAGCAATGCCAGGGATATCACCATAATGATGAATTTGTTTTCCCGGATCCATTTTTCAGCGCCTAATAGCGCCAGAGGCAGCAGCGCCACAAATGAATGAAACTGGTAATGCTGGCCCCATATAACCGCGAATCCGCTGAAAGTGTAAAGCAGAGCTCCGGTGAGCACGGCGTTTTTGTTTAATCTTAGATAACTTAGATATTTATAGGTCAAAAATCCGCTTAGCAGGAATTTTACAAGCGCTACCCATATAAATATATAAATTATATTCTCCTTACCGGCAATAAGATTAAATATAGTAATGGGATCCGTAAGCATGGGAGATATGGAATAGATATTTGTGCCGGCGCCAATCCGGTCCGACCAGCCATATATATCCCCGGATTCAACCATATCAGCCACAAGGTAGTAGTTTGGCCAGTAGGTATCAACGTTATCCTTGCCGATATCGGTATAAGCGTAAAGCTTATCGCCAAAGAAGAAACTGAAGTAAATTACAAATGCTAAAACAAGCACTCCGCCAATTATTATATAGGGATAATACTTATCGTCGATATTAAGGATGTTTTTATGAAAAGCAGGAGAGTTTTCAACTATTGCTGAATTTTGATTGCCTGATTTTTTACCGGAACTTTTTTTCGCAGCCATTTAATTTCCTTACTTCGAACAATTCTGACAGGCAAATATATTAAAAAAATCTCATCATAACGAAGAATTATCCGGCTTCGATTATTTCACCTGTTTGAGTACCGTCAGCCTGGATCATGGGATAATCGGGCACAACCTCCCCCCTTTGAATCCTCTTGAGCTTGCTTTTGGCTAACGCTCTTTTTAGCGGAGAGATTCTTTCGTAGAATAGCACACCCCTTAAGTGATCGATCTCATGCTGCATTACTCTTGCCAGAAATCCGCCAATTTCGCGCACGTATTCGTGCATATCCAGGTCGTAATATCTGACCTTAATGGATTCGGGCCTCTCTACTCTTTCGAAAAATTCCGGAACGCTGAGGCATCCTTCGTCTATGGATTCGATTTCCTCGGATGTTTCCAGTATTTCAGGGTTAATCATGGTGACCGGCCGGGGAGTGTTCCTGGTACCCACTGATGTATCTATAACCAGGGCAGAATTAAGGTCGCCTATCTGATTAGCCGCGAGGCCTACCCCGTTAGAAATATTATACATTGTATCGTAAAGGTTATTCACAAGCTGCACTATTTCGTCACTGATATCCTCTATATCCTTTGTTTTGTTCTTTAAAACAGGGTGAAAGCTGTTATATATGGGAACTACTGCCATTTTTTCTTGTTGATTTTTTTTGTTTATAAATTACTCGAACTAAAAACGCAAAGGCATTTCTAATATTATTAGATAATTCTCTGCTATAATTATAATTTTGTTATCCGGCAATTAAAAACAATTTTATAAAATATTCTGGAATAAGAGAGAAAAAAATGAAAGTAGTAATAGCGGGAGCCGCCAGAAGCGGCTTGGCGGCTGCAAAGCTCGCAAAATCGGAATCTTATGATGTATTTCTGACAGAACTAAAAAATGAAGATAAATCCTCTGAAGTAAAGAAAACACTTATCGAACATGATATTCCTCATGAATTCGGCGGGCATAGCTATTCGAAATTATCCGGAGCTGATTATCTTGTGGTTTCTCCAGGCATCCCTCCCACAGCCGAAATAATAAAAGAAGCTGAAAATCAAAAAATTAAGATCATTAGCGAAATTGAATTTGCCTGGATGCACTGCAATAATCCGATTATAGCAATTACCGGAACTAACGGAAAGACCACTACTACAGCTCTCACAGCCTATATCATTAATAATTCAGGCAGAAAGGCTGTTGCCACAGGTAATATCGGGCTGCCGATGTCTTCGGTTGTCAAAGGGCTTAAAAAGGATGAGATAGTCGTTGCTGAATTAAGCAGTTACCAGCTTGACCGGATAATAGATTTCAGGCCGGATGTGGCTGTTATACTCAACATTACGCCTGATCATCTCTCATATCATGGCAGCATGGAAAGCTACATAAATGCAAAATTTAAAATTTCCGCTAACCAGAATGAAAAAAATTTGTTAATTTTGAATCATGATGATGAGATAAGCTCCCGGGGGGAAATCAAATCAAATGTGGAGCTTGCTTATTTTTCAATGTCATCGGCCGTTAGGGGGATTTATAACGACCGGGGCAGAATGATGATTAATTTCAGACAGCATAAAGTAGCGGAGGAAATAATGCTATTCAATGAATTAGCGCTTCCGGGCGTGCATAACGCCTATAATTCCATGGCGGCTGCCCTGGCAGCCCGAGCACTAGAAGTACGAAACGAAAACATTCGCGACAGCCTCAGGACTTTCAAGGGGGTCGAACACAGGCTGGAATTCGTGCGTTCCATCAGCGGTATAGATTTTATCAATGATTCAAAAGCAACTAATATCAACGCGACCTGGTTCGCGCTATCAAGCTATGACAGGCCGGTTATCTGGCTTGCCGGAGGACGCGGTGATAACAACGACTATTCACAGCTCGATAAGGTCGTCGGCGAAAATGTAAAGGCTATAGTCTCTATCGGCGAAGAATCAGAAAACATTTTCAACTACTTCTGCACTAAAAAAAGATGCGTACAGGAGCAGACACTCGAAAGCGCAGTCAAAGCCGCTTACGAACTCGCTGATTTGGGCGATATTGTTCTGTTTACACCGGCATGTAAATCATTTGATATGTTTATGAACTTTGAGCAGAGAGGCGAATATTTTAAAGAAATAGTAAATTCCTTGTAAAAAGAAAACAGTAAATTCTTTACAAAGGAACTCATTAAAATTCTTTTTAAGAAGATATGGTTAATTAATTATAAATTATGAGTATTATCTCAAAAAGAAACGGACACATTGACTGGTTCATCCTTTTACCCGTAGCAGGGCTAATGTTTTTCAGCCTCGCTTTTGTTTACAGCGCGAGCGCGACAATCGCTGAAATGCGTTTTGGTATGGCTGAAAAGCTATTCTGGAACCATGCCTTAAGAGTTTTTATCGGCCTGCTTATAATGATTGGTTTCGCGAAAATTGATTATCATTTTTGGCAGAAAATATCCAAGCCTTTGATTATATTCTCGATTTTGCTGCTGGTATTCGTACTGGCCGGAGGCAGCACTATCAAAGGCGCGTCGAGGTGGATAAATCTCGGCCCGATTAGTTTTCAGCCGTCGGAGCTGGCCAAATTCGCGCTTGTAATACATTTTGCGGCTCTGTTTGCTATCAAGCGCGATGTGATCAAAGACCTAGAGAAAGGCTTCCTGCCTCTGATCTTGTGGACCATTCTCATTTGCGGTCTTATAGCATTGCAGCCCAATTTTTCAAATATGATGGTGATATTTATTATCTCCCTGCTGATGATGTTCATAGGCAACACAAACCTGATTCACCTGGGGGCCGCATCACTCGCAGGACTTACCGCTGCAGGCATTTACGCCGTATCGGCGCCCTACAGGATGAACCGCTTTCTTGCCTTTTTCGGAAGCGATAACGGCGCAGTGGATATAGAGAACGTCAGTTATCAGCTCAATCAGTCACTTATTGCTTTGGGCAATGGCGGGCTACTGGGAGTCGGGCCAGGCCAAAACAGACAGAGCCACCTGTTTCTGCCTGAATCATATGGCGATTTTATCTTTGCAATTATTGGCGAGGAATACGGCTTTATCGGCGTTTTCTTTATTCTGGCGGTGTTCGTTTTCATTCTTTGGAGAGGCCTACTCATAGCTAAGCGCGCTCCCGATGACTTCGGTTATTTCCTGGCGGCGGGGATTATAATCACATTCGCCGTCTATGTATTTGTAAACGCGGGAGTAAATACAGGCCTTTTGCCAACGACAGGAGTTCCAATGCCATTTATCAGTTACGGAGGTACTGCCGTATTCATTTACGCGGCGGCAATTGGCATTCTGCTCAATATTTCATCGCATACGGACCTTTATACTCCCTTTGAAGGCACTGCAAAAAGCGAATGGGAACCCGCAACGGAAACTGAATAAGCGCGGATTTGATATTATTTCATAATTTGAAGTACTCATTATCGTTAGATAAATAATATTTCAAACAGGGATAAAAAATATGCACAAGCTGGATCCATCGGTTAAAACGGTATGGGCTTTATCCATTATTACGCGTACAATTGTTTACTCTATTATTATTTTCATTTTTGAATTTTTTATTATTAAAAATAATATTGAAGGCTGGCCGGTACCCGCGCCATGGATAAGTATCGGAGTATTTGCTCTGGGCCTGCTCCTTACTTTCATCTTCCCGGCCATCAAATACAAATACTGGTATTTCGATGTACGCGAGGACGAGCTGTTCCTCCATAGAGGTGTTATCACCAGGATAACTACTACCGCTCCGTTCAACCGCATACAGCATATAGATGTTGAACAGGGCGTGATTGAAAGAATGCTCGACCTGGGCAAACTTGTCATTTATACCGCTGGAACCCGCGGAGCCGACCTACTTTTACCCGGGCTGCCGATTGGTTATGCAGAAGCCCTGAGAGACCGCCTTAAAAATAATACGGCAGAAGACGAAGTATGAGCGAACTTCTTCAAGAATATCATCACGAAAAAAGACTTCATCCCATGTCGCTGCTTTACCGCGGGATATCCAACGCGCCCGCTATGCTAATACCGCTTTATCTGGTGCTTTCAGGAGGAGACAGCGAAGAATGGGTGTATGTACTTATCCTCATACTATCGCTGATGATCACTATGCCGGCAATCGTTCTGAATTATATTTACTTTTCTTACTACATTACCCCGGATGAGCTTGTCATCAAATCCGGTGTATTATCCAAAAAGCAGAGAAATATACCAATTGCCAGGATACAGAATATCGGAAGCGAGCAGAATTTCCTGTCACGAATACTGGGGTTGGTTAAAGTTCAGATTGAAACAGCCGGCGGAGTAGAAACGGAAGGCAACCTGGAATTTGTTTCGCTAAAAGACGCGGAAGAAATTGAAAAGGTTATAAAAACCTATCAGAAGGAAAAGGCCGAAGAAAATGAAGAAACCGAAATAATTGATAAAGATTCTGAAGAAAAAAATAAAGCCGATGCCATTTACAAATTATCATTTAAAGATAATGTATTATTCGGAATGATGCGCCTTAGGCCTGTTATTTTGATTTTCATTGCATGGGCATTCGGAATTACGCAGCAGTTCGATCCATTCTTTGATGAATTCAGCATTCAGGAGCTGATTACTCCCGGCAACTTAGATCAGATGATTAAATTCGACCTTACAAACCTTATACTTTATATAATCGGCGGGATCATATTCATACTGTTTGCATCATGGTTGGCCGATATACTGCTTACCATTAACACTTATTACGGTTTCAGCTTAAAGAAGGAAGCCGGGAAGTTGTTTTCCTCACAGGGTTTATTGACTAAAAGAAAGGGTACGATTCCTCTGAAAAAATTACAGTCGCTTGTGATAAAAACCAATCCCATAAAGAAAAAATTCGGATTTTATTCACTCGAAATACAGACAGCGGGTATTGGCACCGGCGGCAGAAGGTCAGAAACAGCCGTTCCCTTTGCCCGTGAGAATGTCATATTAGATATAGCAGGACGGATAAGGGATTTCATCTATCCCGAAAGATACAGGCCCGTATCTAAAAAAACAATCCGCCGCGCGCTTATACGCTACCTTATGACTATACTGCCCGTTTTCATTGCTCTTTATTTCATCTTCTCCCCACTGCTTTGGGCGCTTATTTTACTGCCGCTGGTTTATGTCGGCGCTTATCTGAGGTATCAGTATCGGGGCTATGCCATTTCGGGTGATACAGTATTCATCAAACAGGGATTTATCATACAGAGGACCTCCATTATCCCCATAAAAAAAATCCAGACGCTTAACGTTCGTGAGTCATTTTTCCAGAGAAGGCTTGGCCTTGCAACTCTGCATATAGATACTGCGGCAACCTCATACACAGGGGATGCCTCGGTTATTGATATTAAAAAAGAAGACGCCTTCGAAATGATGGAAGAGCTGAGCAGCCTTTTTGCTGAATATACAGGCAGAAAAAAAGCTGCCATAAACAAAGAGGAAAATAATGACAGGTTCAATACTTATAGCAATTAGTCTTATATTCCTGGCGGGATGGATTTATTTTTCATATTTATTTCACAAAATAAACAAGATATACCCGTTTTCAATATTTAGATTAAAAATGAATGAAACTGCTGAAGGATCACGAAATCAATATTTATTATCCTGGATATGTTTTATCATATTCCTGATATTACTTTATACCGGATTAAATATTGAATTTTGGAAACTTACTTCAGATTTGTCAGAAACAATTTCTTTAATATTATTTATAATTTTTACAATATTATTTGGTACTTTGGCTTTAAAATTGATTGATTTTTTGCATAAATATATAGCTGGATTTATTCACAATAAGTAAAAGGTCATGGCAGCACCGCAACATCTTATAAAACTTATAGAAAAGCACGTCGGGGAACTTTTGGATATAGTTATCCGGGAACATACCGGGATAAGGCTGTTAAAGTGCAAGCTGAAAAATTTCAATGGCGATCATATATTCGTAAAAGATGAAATCACAAAGGAAAAGCTCAAACTACCCTTATTGGAAGATGATTATTATGAACTGTGTTACATATATAATGAATACGTCATAGACCTGATAAAAGCCAAAGAACCGCGCACATTAAAGGATAAGCTAAAAAAAAATCCCGGCAATAAGGAAGTAATTGCCAGATTAAAGCCTTTTCTCGAACAAATACTTACAGTGATCTACCGTTCACAATATGGTGTAGGCATATCCAAAGGCCGCTTTATTAATATGGGCATAAACCAGCTTTTCCTGATGCCCGGGCCTTTTTACAATACTGAAGAATCCCTTCCGTATTCAAATATCTTACATTTATTTGATGATAGCGGAAAAGATTTACTGGTATTCTAAAAATTTTTCTTGTTTTTTTCATTATAATTGAATAAATATCAATAAATAAAAATTAAGGTTCTTAACATGTCCTGGTTTATCAGATCAAAAAAGAATATTGAAGAAAAAAAGCACAGGGATATGCCTGACGGCCTCTGGACAAAATGCCCGTCATGCAGTACCGTTATTTATAAAAAAGAACTCGAAGATAATCTTTTTACCTGCACGAAATGCAATTATCATTTCAGGATAGGAAGTGCGGAATATATCAGCCTCATTGTAGATGAAGGCACTTTTGAAGAAACCAATGCAAACTTGCGTTCAGCCGACCCGTTAGATTTTACCGACACAAAAGATTACAAGGACAGGCTTGAGCAGGCTTATTCCAAATCACCGCTTAATGACGCCATAACAACAGGTAAAGGAAAGATTTCAAGCATTGATGTTTCATTCGCTTGCATGAATTTCAACTTCATAGGAGGTAGTATGGGCGCTGTTGTCGGCGAAAAATTTTACCGTGCCGCCAGATACGCCCTTGATAAAAAAATCCCCTTTGTAATGATATCGGCTTCGGGTGGAGCCAGGATGCAGGAAGCCGCTTATTCGCTCATGCAGATGGCCAAAACAAGCGCCATCCTTGCGGAACTGGATGAAAACGGTATCCCCTATATTTCATTATTGACAGATCCGACAACCGGCGGAGTTAGCGCTTCGTTTGCCATGCTCGGAGATGTAAACATAGCCGAACCCGGAGCCTTGATCGGCTTTGCCGGGCCGAGGGTTATTGAACAGACAATAAAAAGAAAACTTCCCGCTGGATTCCAGAGATCGGAATTTTTACTCGAGCATGGATTCCTGGATAAAATCATTACAAGACAGGAACTGAAACAATCAATTTCGAAGATGCTTAAATGGTTTACAGGCTGAAATTATTTGTACTGATTTTTATACCGGCAGCTAATTTGGCAATGCCGGCATATTCACAGATGGCTTCCAATAAGGAAGAGCTTCCTTATAATTTAGTTTTGGTCTTCAAAACAGGGCTGGCCGTTCCTCAAAATCCAACAGCTTTTTTTGATACATATAATAATATTCTTGAGGGTGATAAAACCACCCTGAAAGCCAGACCTTCACTTGGAGCCAGCCTGTATTTCGATTTGTATGATAAGTACAGAATAGATATCAGCGGATCTTACATGTTCGCCGATTTGAATGATTTTTATACAGACCAGATATATAACAGCCACGGCGAAATAACTTACAGATACATAACTTCAGATATATTTATTAAGGAGTTCCCTGTAATCCTTAATATTCTATACATGCCATTCAGGGATTACCAATACAAAACATATATCGGTATAGGGGCAGGCATCTCAATCGGCAGCATTGAATGGAGCGAAATAATCAATTCCCCCATACCACGGGACGACCGTCAGGGCGGCGAACAGTACAACGATTTTTTTATAAGGCCCGCTGCAAAGCTTACTACAGGCCTTGAACTTGCGTTCGATAAGAATTTCAGGGCCCTGTTTCTCGGAAGTCTTATCATTGAAGTTAATTACGGGCTAATATTCACCGGAGTTGATGTTTTTAAAAATGTCAGCCCGCAGTTCGATGATCAGCCTTCACTTGAAGACAGGTATAATCTATTTCCGGGTTACCTGAGCTTCACAGCGGGAGTTTCATTCAACCTCGGAGGTTATTCCAATTTACCATAAAATTTTTTCATAAGTGTTTGCGTTAATTAACATAGATATCTAATGCCGATAAACGGCGAATCTAATGTCACAATTTATAGAGGTGCTACTATGCAGACCAAAGTAACTTTCAGGCATATGAACGGAAATCATCCCGAATTACATGACCTGGCTGTTGAAACAGCAGACAGTTTCCGGAAATTTCATGAAGACATTATAAGCACCAATGTGGAATTTATCAATGAGGCCATAAAAACAGTGCAGTTTACTCTGCATATTCAGGGAGCGACAATTGTGGGAAAGGACAGCACCGATGATTTTCACAAAAGCCTTAATGAAGCTTCTGAAAAAGTAAAAAGGCAGCTGAAAAAATGGAAAACGAAACGTATAGCAAGATAACAGAATCAGGTATATTTTAAATAATTAGCAGGGGTACTTAGCAGTACCCCTTTTTTTAGTAATATTTTTTTAAATTAAGAAAATTTGTTTTTCATTTAGCTGATATTAATTAATCCATATTATGAAAACCTTAGACAAGCAGCAGATACTATCGCAGGAAAAAGTGGCCGTAAATGTGCTAAAACAGTCTCCGGCCCGCCTCGAAAGCCTCACCGGAGATATTGGAATGAATAATTATATTACCGATAAGAATCTTTATCGCCCGCAGCTTGCACTTGCAGGTTATGTAGGGCTTTTTAACTACCACCAGGTGCAGGTATTTGGTAATACTGAAAACTTTTACCTGAAAAGCTGCTCAATGAGAGATCGCCTGCGTTCATTCAGAATGCTCGCGCAGTTCCCTATTCCATGTATCGTGCTCACAAACAATCACAAGCTCGATGATGAACTTCTCGAAATAGCCCAAAAGCAGAATATTGCAATATTCAGAACACCTTATGATACCACTAAGGCATTCAGCATACTCTCTGAATTTCTCGATGACCAGTTCGCGCCTCAAATGGTAGTACACGGTTCATTTGTGGATGTGTACGGAGTTGGTATATTATTCATAGGCAGAAGCGGAATCGGCAAAAGCGAGATCGCGCTTGATCTCATTGAACGCGGCCACCGCCTTGTAGCGGATGATGTTGTTATGCTCACAAAAAAAAGAGAAGCCGTACTAATGGGTACCGGAACCAGCCTTGTACAGCACTTTATGGAAATACGCGGGCTGGGTATTATTGATGTCCGGCAGATGTTCGGTATCAGATCCATCCGCTTCCAGAAAAGGCTGGAGATAATCGTCGAGCTTGAAGACTGGAGTCAGGGAGTACAGTATGACCGGATAGGCCTGGACGAGGAATCTTATACGCTTATGGGTATTGAAATATCTAATATCAAACTGCCCATTTTTCCGGGGAAAAATATTACGGTTATTGCCGAAGTAATTGCCATTAACTACCTGCTTAGAACTTATGGATACAACGCGGCTAAGGTTTTTTCACAAAAATTATCGGATACTATAAGAAATAAGCCTGATGTGAATTCTCCTTTTAAAGAAAGAAGGATCATTAATTATCTTCAGGGAGATGAAGAATAAAC
>CAZJAH010000024.1:40912-43034 GCA_964544155.1 uncultured Hyphomicrobiales bacterium
CTCCTTTTAAAGAAAGAAGGATCATTAATTATCTTCAGGGAGATGAAGAATAAACCAGGGAGATGAAGAATAAACAATAATTATATTACTCCATAGTTATATAGTTAAAATTCTCTTATTACTGTCATTCTTATGACTTTGATTAATTGTTAATATTAAAAATCATGAGTAATTTTGAAAATTAAAATTTATTTACGGGGAGAGAAATGGTTTTTAGATCTTTAACTTTGATAATGGTTATTGCGGCTTTATTTTCGGTGAATTCATTTGCCCAGGATATGTTCGAGGCAAATACCGATAATGCTTCAGTAAAAGCATGGCCTTCGAAACAGCAGGTTTCAGCCGGTGAAGAGTTCTCACTTAAAGTTGATATTGAGATTAAGGGAAAGTGGTACACCTATGGCTTTGAAGAGCAGATTGGCCCGGATGGCATAGGCCCCAGCCCCACGGAATTTTATTTCTTTCCTGAAGGAAAAATCGAGAAATCAGGTGATATTAAAGCCCCTGAACCAAGAAATAAATTCGATGAAGGTTTTCAGTTTGATGTTGATTATTACAAAGGTTCATTCACAGTTGAAGTTGCTGTTAAAGCCCTGGAAGATATTGATTTCAGCAATGAAAAAATCGAAGCAAGCGTTTACATGCAGCTCTGCAAAGATGAAATATGCCTCCCTCCCGCCGATTACAAAGCGGTGATCGCTTCAGAAACTTATAATCCGGAAAACCTGGAGATAGGAGCGGCAAAAAAAAAGGCCGGAACTAAAGACGAAGAATTAAAATCCGCTGCTGATGATGAGGAAGAGCCCTCTGAAGCCGGCGGCAAAAACATCTGGGTAACCATACTGATATCAATGGGAGCAGGAGCTGCAGCTCTTTTAACTCCTTGTGTATTTCCACTGGTACCCATTACAGTATCATTTTTCACACAAAGGTCCGAAAAAGCAAGCAGTAAAGGACTTAGAGACGCTATTGTTTACGCTCTCGGCATAGTTTTCACGTTCACTGCGCTCGGCCTTGTGTTCTCACTTGTTTTCGGGGCCAGCGGTATCCAGGAATTGACTGCCAGCCCCTGGGTTAATTTATTTATTGTGGCCATATTTTTGTTTTTCGGACTGAGCCTGTTAGGCGCTTACGAAATACAAATACCCACATCAATCACAAATAATCTGAATCGAAAAAGCCAGACAGGCACCGGATTATCAAGCGTGATACTTATGGGTCTGACTTTCTCACTTGCCTCATTCTCATGTACCGGCCCTCTGATAGCAGCCGCACTGGTATCTACTGCGGAAGGCGACTGGTTCTATCCCATGGTTAGTATGCTAAGCTTTTCGGCAGTGCTGGCAGCGCCCTTCTTCCTGCTTGCATTATTCCCTACAGCGCTAAAATCACTGCCTAAAGCAGGCGGATGGATGAATAATGTAAAAGTAGTATTGGGTATGATTGTGCTTGCTGTAACACTCAAATACCTGAATAATGCTCTGCTAAATTGGGATGCTGAAATATCCAGAGGTATTTTCCTGGCTTTCTGGATCGGTATCGGACTTCTGACAACCCTGTACATACTCGGCATATTCAGAATGTCACACGATACACCTGTCGAAAAGGTTTCAGTAGTAAGAATCTTCTTTGCACTGGTATTCGCTGCATTTACATTCTACCTGCTGTCAGGTTATACCGGCAAGCAGCTTGGTGAACTGGAGGCTTTTCTTCCGGAACCTGACCAGGCATCACTGGTAGTTGGCGGTACAATGACCAACGCCGCTGATTCCTCCCCCTGGTATGATAACTACGAAGAAGCCGTTCAAGCCGCTAAGGAAGAGAATAAGAACATATTTATTGACTTTACCGGTAAATTCTGCACAAACTGTAAGATGATGGAAAGAACGGTATTTCCCTTGCCGGAGGTAGCTTCTGAAATGAATGAAATGGTTAAAGTAAAACTCATAACTGATTTGAGAAAGGAGCCTTATATTTCAAATAAGCAATTCCAGCTGGAGAAATTCAAAACCATAGCAATTCCTTTTTATGCAATCTTAACTCCTGAAGGTGAAGTCATTGATACCAAATCATATACAAAAAATGCAAGCGCTTTCGCGGAATTCTTAAGCAAAGGAAGCTA
>CAZJAH010000025.1:0-41874 GCA_964544155.1 uncultured Hyphomicrobiales bacterium
CCCACCGGTCATATAATTTTATAAACTCTTCTTTATTTATTTCCATGAGCCTTTAAAAGATAGTGAATGATGCTATCATGACGCTATTTGGAGTGAACTTATTATTTAGGTGTACCAGTTCAAAAACGTTAAGAAAAAACGTTTAGCCTAAAATAAAAGCCCTTGCAAGTTATTGGCCTGCAAGGGCTTAGTGCTTCTACCATGCGGAGGGGGTGGGATTCGAACCCACGGTACGCTTAAAGCGCACAACGGTTTTCGAGACCGCCCCGTTCAACCACTCCGGCACCCCTCCGCATTTCCTCTTTTTTCTAAAAGGATAGACGGCAAATATAATAATTTATAAGCTCTTTATAAAATTATTCTTCGGATAGGCTGAAATAAAGGTTCAGGTAGCTTTCGTAGCGTTCAGGATCTATTTTTCCCTCTTCAACGGCTTGCTTCACGGCGCATCCCGGTTCATGCGTGTGAGTGCAGGCAGTGAATTTGCATTCGGGGAAATACTTATCGAAATCGTGAAAATAAAGCGGGATGTCTTCAGGCTCAATGCCGAAAATTCCGAATTCCCGGATGCCCGGTGAATCGATTATTTCCCCCCCGGAAGGCAGACTGAAAAGTTTAACGAAACTGGTGGTATGAATTCCTTTGCCAGTACGCTCGCTGATATCCTGTACGGCCTGAATTTCTTCACCTAAGATAAGGTTTACAAGAGTGGATTTACCGACACCTGACGGCCCGGATATAAGCGTGACATCGTCTTTGAGGTAATTGCGGATTTCGTCTATCCCACGGTTTTCCAAGGCGCTGATAAAAAATACTTCGGCTCCGAGTTCTTTATATACCTGTAGGTCTTCTTCAATTATCCGGAGGTCTGCAAGGTCGGTTTTGTTTATGCAAATTGCCGGGCGCACTTCTCCAGCTTCAGCGGAGATAAGATAGCGGTCGATTAGCTTTTTGTTGTATACGGGATTAATTACTGACATGATTATCATTAACTTATCGATGTTGGAGGCTATAACGTGTTCGCTTAAGCCTTTCCCGGGAGCTTTTCTGGATAATATTGTTTGCCTTTCTTCTACCTGTACGATGAATCCTGTCTCGAGGCCGGTTTCGCTGTCAATGATATTTTCTTTTATAAATTTTACATTATCGGCGACTGCTACAAGGGATGATTTTTTATGGGGCGAAATAATCGTTCCGCCGGCAAAGCATTCAATAAGTTTTTTATTACCTG
Source organism: uncultured Hyphomicrobiales bacterium (assembly GCA_964544155.1). Lineage (GTDB taxonomy): Bacteria > Bacteroidota > Ignavibacteria > Kapaibacteriales > UBA2268 > CAZJAH01. Next base: position 1,232 of record CAZJAH010000025.1, read on the forward strand.
ATTCTTCATACTCGACCAGATAGAATTTGCCCAAAGCTCCTGTTACACGGCCGTTCATCGCGCCTTTGGGCGGTTTTCCTTTTTCTTTAATAAGAATTCTTTTGGGGGAGCGGCTTTGCCTAATCGGTGAGCTTTTCCTCAGTTTTTCATCATCGTAATCAGCCATGATATTATTTGTTTTTTAAGGAGTAAGTAATAGAAATTGATGGTGCCGGAATGAAATGTGAAACATCGTCAAAATTGTTGTACTGGTATATCAGGGCCAGCTCAGCGTTGATACTAATATCCCGGGTCAGCGATATTGATATACCCGGTTGCGGCATAATCGAGTAGCCGTGCTGATATGCTTCTTCGCCTTTTTCATTAACAAACTTATCACTTATGTCATGAAAACCGTATATCAACGATAATGACATGTATGGCCTAAAAAAGTCACCGCCATTGTGCTTTCCGTGCATGCTGACAGCGAATCCGTGGCCTTCTATATCAGCGCCGCCCATTACCATTCCGTAAGTACCGGATAGAAAAATTTCAGTATTTCCGCCGGAGGGCAGCCTGTAAAGAGAGCTGACTGAAGCGCCGCCCCGGTTCCAATTCTGATAACCGCTGATATCCATCCAGCCCTTAGTGTGCAGTGAAAAATTATCAGTGAACCCGTACCCGAGGAAGAGATACATGCCGGGGTCGGTCTTTTGCGGTTTATCTAATATATACTCGCCTGCAAATTCAGGCCTTGACTCAGGGAATAGGGCCATTCCGGCGCCTGCCTTATAATCATCTTTTTTAAGTGATTTATGCGCGAGATCGAACGATGGGCTGTACAGGTGCGAGCTTGTACATGACGCGATCAACAGCGCGATTAATAAGAAGATATATTTCATTTTTAAAAAAATTATAAGCAATATATAATGATTATAAATTAATAAAAAAAACCGGAACCTTTCATATAAAAAAGCCCGGTTTTATTTTTTTAGAAATTCAAATATTTTGTGAAAAATTCTAACCTATTGATCTTTATCCTTATCACGGCTGAGCTTATTAACCTGGTCGAAAAGTTCGGGTAATTGCCTTATGCAAGCTTCAATCCTGAATGCTTTACGATGTTCTTTGGCGGGAGAACCAAAGTAGATTCCCTTTTTATCAATGCCTTTTGATAATCCGGACTGAGCCATAATAATGACGTCATCGGCAACTTCGATATGGCCCGCGAGCCCTACCTGCCCTCCGAACCTGCAGCGCCTTCCAACAATTACGCTGCCTGAAACTCCTGCCTGAGCGGCCATTGCGGTATTTTCGCCGATCTTGCAGTTATGAGCAATATGAATGAGATTATCCAGCTTTACGCCTTTGCCGATAATAGTACTGCCCATCATAGCGCGGTCTATTGTAGTATTGGCGCCGATTTCAACATCATCTTCGATTATAACATTGCCTATCTGCGGAATTTTTTCGTATGCTCCTGCGGATTTATCTTCATAAAATCCGAAACCGTCAGCTCCTATTACAGCGCCTGAATGTATGACGCAGCCATTGCCTATCTCAGAATCCTGATAGCAGGTAACGTTGGCATGGAGGTCGGTTCCTGAGCCGATAATCACATTATCGTATATAACGGTATTCGCTCCTATCCGGGTCTTTTCGCCTATCCGGGCATTTTTCCCGATAACGCATCCGGGGCCTATATAAGCGCTTTCGGCGATGATAGCGCTGTCTTCGACTACAGCCTTTGGATGTATGCCGGGGGTAAATTCTCTTCTGCCGGCAACGTATTTCAGGATTTTTAAAAATTCCCTGTATGGATCATCCGTAAAGATAAAGAGCTGTCCTGTATCAGGTTGTATATCCAGGCCTTCTTTAACTATTAGACATGTCGGTTTTGATTCAGATAAGAATTTGATATATTTTTCATCACTGATAAAGCTGAGGGAGCCTTCTTTGGCTTTGTCAATCGGACTTAAACTGATAACAGGCCCTTCATTACTTCCGACAGGCCTGCCATCAACAATTTTGGTTATTTCTTCACAATTTTTAAAAATCATTTTGCATGCAGAATTATTTAAAAATTATTTATTTGGGGGCTTAATATCTATTTCACCTCTGTTTTCTTCACGGGGTTCTTCTTCCTCTTCGGGTTCACCCTGTTCTTCAGGTTCTGTTTCGCCCTGCTCTTCTTCGAAATTTCTGTATCTGTTGATACGGCTTTCTCTGCTATTATCATCTCTGGATCTTTTGACTCTTCTCGGCCTTTTAGATTCTCTTCTCTGATTTCTCGGATCATTTGCGATCTTTTTCTCTAGATCTTTTTCGAGCTCTTCAACATCTACCCCGAGTTTTTTTAATATTTTAACAGTCAGATCATACTTAAAGTTCACATATGAAAGAGGCTGTGAGCTTTGATCCCAGATAATGTCGTATCCCTGGTCGGAGGATACGTTCTGCACTGCTGCGAATATTTTTTCTTCTACCGGCCCCATGATATCATTCACGATTTCATCGTATTCGCCGCCGGTCTCAAATTTTTCTCTGGCATAAGTTCTTCTTTCCGTTTGAAGATTCTGCAATAGAGTTTCCTTATCCCTTTTTTCCTGATCGCTCCAGATGAGCCTTTTCTTCTGGATCTCTAATTCAAGGTCGTCGATTCTCTTTTGCATGCCTTCGAGTTCGCGTTTCCATTCTTCGACTATAGACTGTACCCTTTGCTCAGCAGCCTGGGCTTCGGGGAATTTATCTCTTATCGTTTCCGATGAAATGAACCCGACTTTCTGCGCGTCCGCTTCATTAAATGAAATAAACAATAAAACAGCGGCCAGGGTTAAAAACAATTTATTTTTATTAAATATCATTGATCAAATTACCTCTCGAATAATTTAGAGGTTATATAAAAATTACTCTCCTCGTTTCAAAAAGTCCATAACTTTATATGTAATTTCAAGTTTGGGGTCGTTGAATAAAACAGTTCCGCTGCCTTTATCCAGTACTAAAGTAAGTGCTTCTTCTTTTGCTACTTTATCAATTGCCGATTTCACTTTCTCGCGTATTGGTTTTAATAATTCAGCCTGCAGGCGGTTTAACTCTCCCTGAGGGCCGAATTTTTCCTGCTGATACTGCTGAAGCTGCATCTGCATGGCTGTCAGTTCTTCTTCTTCTTGTTCTCTGTTAGCTTCCTGCATCATACCTTTTTGCTTCTGATACTGTTGGTATCTTGTCTGCAGGTCCTGCTGCATTTTCACAAGAGTATCCTGATATTGTGTCCCGATCTCTTCAACCTGCTTTTCTGCTTCCTGCCATTCGGGCAGATCCTTCACAATTATTTCGACATCTACGATTCCCATCTTAATGGTGCTGGACTGCGCGTAAGCATTATTTGTTATAATACCGGCTGTTAAGATCATTGCTATGAATAAAATTAGCGAATTTCTCATAATAAATGTTCTCCGATTAAAATTTAATTTTCTCAAAAATAATGAAATTCCTTATTATACTATGGTACAGTTGAATTTTTTTGGTCAAAAATAATTATTGCCCCAGATGGAATAAGAATCTCCATCCCGAAACATTTTCTCCCGTACCGACTGCGGGGTCGAATCCGTATCCGTAACTGAAGCCTATCACTCCTATTGGCTGCACCATAAGCTGAATACCTAAGCCCGCTGCTCTTTTTAAGTTAAACGGGTCGGTACTTTCGAGATTTTCCCAAACATTTCCCGCTTCGGCAAATCCATACACATAAATAGGCATGGGATCAAGCGACAGCGCAAACCTCAGTTCTGCTACATATTTTGCAAGGACCCGGTTGCCGGATTCATTACCGATGGACTGATCGGGGTATCCCCTTAATGGTGTGACGCCAAAACCGCTTAATCCGTTACCGCCCATTCTGTATAATTCAATTGGAGCAATTGTAGTATCGGTTTCAATACCGGCTATATAGCCCATTCGGGAATTCAGCATAAGTACAAGCCTGTCCATTCCGTCTATCTGCATAATGGGATTATAAATTTCGAAATTGATCTCATTTTTCAGAAAGTCGGTGGAACCCATTCCGAGCGCACCCATCGCGAAATCGGTAGAAATACTAAACCTTGAACCGGTACTCGGGAAAAACATGTTGTTAAGGCTTATCCTTGAAAATTTCTGGACTATGGCGATCTCAGTTTGCCTGCCGGGCCTATACCAGCTTGAACGAGTATCCTCGCCGATATCGTTGATCTGAAAGCGCGTGCTCCAATCGCCGCGCCAATAATCGTCAGGCCAGCTAAACCTGCGTCCCAGATTTAACTGGAAACCGGTTCTTCTCTGATTAATACCTATATAATCGATCTTTGTGTCGTAAAGGTTAAAGCCCGCGCTAGTGGGTTCATCAAAAAGCCATGGTTCTGAAAATCCCAGCGAGAAAGTTCTGTAACGGCTTGCCTGGCCAAATTCCCAATTAAAATTAAATACCTGGCCGGCGCCGCCTTTTAATGGCTCGCTTATAGAAAAATTATTGAAAGTAAATCCAATGGCTCCTGTCAAACCAAAGCTGCCCGCAAATCCGATTGACGCATTGAAAGTATCGGTCGAACGTTCTTCCACATTATAGACAATATCTACAGAAGTATCATCCACCGGCTGCACTTCGGGTTTAAGCCCTTCGGGATTGAAATAATTCAATACTCCCAGAGCGCGTATGCTTCTGATAATAGCAGATCTGTCGAAAAATTCACCCGGCCTGGTGTATAATTCTCTGCGTATCACCTTGTCCTTGGTTTTTGTATTGCCTTTGATTATTATTTTGCGCATTTTGAAGCGGTCTTTTTCGTATATGTTGATAAGTATATCAACAGAATCATCAGCAACGCGGCTTTCTTCGGGAATGAAATTTGCCATCAGGTAGCCGTTGTCAAGATAAAGCGATGATACGTCGGTCTGTTCTTCATTGCCGAGCAGGTTCTGCTGAAAGCGCTGAACATCGTATGGATCGCCTGGTTTAAAATCAAGCCGGTTTATCAGGCTGTTATTGGTGTATACCGTGTTACCGTCGAAATCGATATTTCTTATGTATATTCTTTGGCCTTCTTCTACAGTAATATTAAGATATACCGCCTCTTCATCTTCATCATAGATAATTGAGTCTTTAACTACACGGGCGTCAATAAATCCGTTAGATTTATAAAAAGTGATAAGATGTTTTTTATCGGCTTGATAATCTTCCCGGTTGAATTTGGATGACTTCCAGAATTGCCACCAGGATTTTGTGGATGTTTCCTCGAATGAGCCGGCAAGATCATCATCGGAGAAATTTTCATTTCCTTCGAATTCAATTCTTTCTACATGAAATTCCACGCCTTCTTCTACATAAATATTCATTGTACGATAAGCGGAAGTATCGGTATCATCGAGGTCTATTTCCACTTTAGCGAAAGCAAGTCCTTCTTCGGAATACAATTTTTGAATAGATTTTTTAGCGGTATAAACATCATAGTTTGAGATTATGTCTCCTCGTGTCTTACCAGTGGCTTCCCTTATTTCATCAGAATTAAGTTCTTCATTGTTTTCAATTTCGATATTGCTTAAACGTGGAAATTCTTCAACTCTGATAATTAGAAATAGCCCTACCTGCGTTACTCTGTCGACAATTATCTCAACATCGGAGAATTGCCTTCTGTTCCATAAATTTCGAACAGCTTCCTGAAGTTTGGTATCACCTTTAGCGTTAATTTGCTCACCGACCCGCAGCCCGCTAAGGCTAATAATAGTTTCTGAATCTGAATAATCATTTCCCTCTACTGAGATCCCTGCGATGGTATAAGTTTCCTCCCTGCCGCCGGGGCTTCCCGTGGGGAGCTGAGCTGCTGCCTGCTCCAAAGTTAAACTCGCAGCTGATAGTATCACAAACAAATATATTAATACCGGTTTAAGGCTTTTTAAATGCATTAATAACCTTTTTAATGTATGATTCATCATGTTGTTGATTTTTGAGCTGAGATGAAGTCTTTCCAAAACGTCTTTCTCTCCTGACATAATTTCTTAAAGCCTTGTACAGGTCGTTCCTTCTGAATTCCGGCCAATATTTATCGCTAATATAAATCTCGCCGTAAGCCATTTCCCATAAAAGGAAATTGCTAAGACGCATTTCGCCGCTTGTTCTTATAAGATAATCCGGATCGGGCATATCGCTTGTCTGCAAATATGAAGCAAAAAACTCTTCGGAAATATCTTCGGGTGAAACTTTTCCCCTTCTGACATCAAGCGCTATCATCTGAACAGCTCTCACAATGTCCCATCTGCCGCTGTAACTGAGCGCCAAATTAAGCACGAGGCCTGTATTTTCTTTAGTTTTTTCAATGGATTCATATAATACTTTCTGTACCATCTTTGGTAATGAACTTACTTTGCCTATAGTCTGAAGTTTTACTCCATTTTTGTGCAGTTCATCGATTTCCTGCTTAAGATAAGTCTCCAGAATATCCATAAGGCCGCGGACTTCAGTTACAGGCCTTTTCCAGTTCTCAATCGAAAAAGCATATAAGGTAAGGTATTTGATACCAAGTTGAGAGCTTGCTTTAACTATATCTCTAACGCTTTCCATGCCTTCTCTGTGGCCCGCGATCCTTATCTGCCCCTGCTCCTGCGCCCAGCGCCCGTTGCCGTCCATTATTACGGCAAGATGGCCGGGCATTTTGCCCATTCCCTTTAGTTCTTCCTGTAATACCTTATCGTTTGTTTCTATATTATCGTTCCAACCCACTACTAATTCTCTCCTTAATTTTACACTTCGTTTGTGTAAGAAATTACTAAATTACTTCATACCGCGCTAAAATTCAAAATTCATAATCATATAGCAGTAAAAAATTTACAAAAGAATTAGATTTTTTTGTTTTTCAAAAGTCTTTTGTAAATTTGCCAACTTGTTAACTCAGATTTAACAGAGATTGTTATATTAATTGAACTCGGAACAGCCATGACTAAAGCAGACATCGTTGACGAAATAGCGAAAGCTACCGGATTAACAAAGATTGAAACCAAAGCCGTCGTGGACGGCGTATTTTCAAGCATTATCACAGCCATTGCATCAGGTAAGAGGATCGAACTGCGCGGATTCGGCGTCTTCAAGCATAAAAGCCGCAAGCCCAGAATGGCAAGAAATCCTAAAACAGGCGATCTGGTTCCTCTAGAGAAAAGATACGTACCAGTATTCAAGCCTTCACCGGAATTCCTGAATAAAGTTAATGATGCTATGAAAGAAGCATATGGTGAAAATGAACTATGATTTCTTGTACCAAGCAAATTCATTCAATAACTAATTATCCAAATTTTTATTTTTAACGTTATAACATGTGTAATGTTACTTCTTTGCGGGAATGAATTATGTTTGGTTATTTTATCGGGATTTTGTATATTACTTGTTCACGGTGAGTTTTTTTTAAATAAAGCTGCTGTGATTATGTAATGAAACTTAATTTTAGCTGATATTTATAGAGGATTTTAATTATGCCTTGCGGGAAAAAAAGAAAACGCCATAAAATGTCTACTCACAAGAGGAAGAAAAGACTTCGTAAGAACAGACACAAAAAGAAAAAATAATTTTTTGCCCCGGTTATATCCGGGGCTTTTTTTTTGTGGATAGAGATCGTAAACTACTGTTTCTTGGGGAGTGAGGCTATATCTACATCCAAATCGAGTATGCGGCTTTTAAGAAAGGTTTTGGCGTCATCTATGCCCTTGTTGTATAGGCCTTGATTCATCAATCAAATTTGATTTTCGCCTTAATTAATTCCTGGATAACTAATGCAAGATATTTCATGATTCATCTTTATCTCTGTCTTTGAGGCTTATCAATGCCAAAAAAAGGGGCCGTAGCCCCTTTATAAATTTTGTATTTGTCTTATGCCTGATTACTTGCCGATATACGGTTCACCTTCTTTCATCCATGACGGAGCGGGCTTGCCGAGCAGGAAATGATCAAAGTACTGCTTCATTCTGTATGAGTAATCCATTCTGTTGGAATATTTATGCAAGTGGTGAGGTTCATTTTCATATTCGAGCATTATCACATTCTTATTCAGGCGTCGCATTGCCAGGAAGAGCTCAATCCCCTGTTCATAGGGTACTGCATCGTCCTCATTTCCGAACATTATCATCATCGGCGTGTTGATCTTATCCGCCAGAAATACCGGCGAATTACGAATATAATTATCGAGTGAATCCCAAAGGGTACCGCCTATCCTGCTTTGGAACAATTCGTACTGGAACTGCCTTGCCAGCCCGGTTCCAAGCCTGATACCGCTGTAAGCGCTTGTCATATTACCAACGGGCGCGCCTGATACCACGGCGGCAAACATATCCGTCTGGGTGATCACGAATGCAGACTGGTAGCCGGCCCATGAATGTCCCTGAAGTCCGATGGCTTCGGGATCGGCTATGCCCAAGTCTATCAGTTTCTGTGAGCCCGATACGAGAGCGTCAGTGGCGTCATAGCCGGGATTTCCGGTGCCGTACTTGATGTCCGGCAGGAATATCACATAGCCTTCGCCGAGGTACATGGGATAATCCGGCCTGTGGTTTACCTTAGGCTGCGGGAAGTTGTACATTCTTTGAGAGAATTTTTCATAGAAATATATCATCACCGGGTAGCGCCTGCCTTCTTTATAATTATCAGGTTTAATAATATAGCCCTGTAAAGTATCACCCGCGGCAGTCTGCCAGTCAATAAGCTCAGTTTTTCCCCAAATATAATCATCAAGCTGTATTCCGAGGTTAGTTATTTTTTTAGGATTTTCAAGTGACATATCAGTTACGCGTATATCCGGAAATTCATCAAAGCTTTCACGTGTGATCAGGACTACATCAGCGTCTTTGGCTTTTCCTCTGAATGCGTATCTTTTATTATCCTGAAGTTTTTTTGTAAGCTCGCCTGTGCTTAAGTCAATTTTATACAATGCTGTGTATTTCAGTTTATCATGATAAGCGTTTACAATCAGCTTTTCTTCGCCTTTATAGTAGTGCCTGTCGCGGTCTTCATTTATAAGGCGGAGCTGGATATTGTTTTCGCGTCCGTAACCATTGGTAAGGTTTTGGAATTCGCCCGTAGCCGGATCTACTTTCCAGATATCAAATTTATCATAAAGGATAAGATGGCTGTCATCTTCGTACCAGCCGCCTATGCCGTAGCTGCCCGGCAGAGCAGGTATGTCATGATCAACATCCCAAAAAGGCTCAGCCATTTTATCAGTCAGATTTCTGGTCTGGCCGCTTTCATTATCATAAATATGCCAGTCTTTTTCCTTGAAATAAATGATATATTTTCCGAATGGCGAAGCATGAATGCTGTGCTGCACGGCTTCGGCGATCTTCTTTCTCTCTGCATTCCGAATATCGACTGAATAAACATCCCTGAACCAGCCTTTATATGTGATCCCCTTCAGGTAGGGTTTGTCATTTGTTCCGTAGGTATAAGTATCGGAATATCCCTTATGTACTTCGCGGACTTCCGGTGCGGTAAGCCTGACGATGCTATTATCTTCCGGGTTATAAACCGCCGTACCTGTAAATTTTTTCTTTTGGGGCCATTCTTTTATTTCATTGGGTTTGATCCTCGGGTCATCGTGGTGCCAGATAATCAGGTCGCTGTTGGCCATTATGGAATCAATATTATAAAAGGTAGAATCGGTGAATTTTACTTTTTCAGCTTGCTCTTCATATTTTTTATTTTTAATTCCGAAATAGAGCAGGTTCTTTTTTTCGTTCCATTCAGGAGTATGATCTGCGGGGATGAAACTTTCAGCCACTGCGTTGGTATCGATCGCGAGCGAGGCTTCCGAGCCCGGCTGCCATGTGTATATAAGTGCTTTTTCAGGTTCGCCTTCTTTATCCAAAGGCGCCGCCGTGAAGGCCAGTATTTTTTTCCTTACATTCCAAACCGGCTTTCCAAAATAGAAAGTGTCCTTTTGCATTATCGAAAATTCAGGCGCGAATTCAGCAGTCAGGTCTCTGTAGTAGATACCGTCTGTTTTACCGTCGCTGGCCGATACCGAATAAAAAATATATGCCGAGGCGCTGTCCATTTCGAATGCGTGGACATTTTCCATCGCTATTTCACTGCCGCTGGCAAGGTGCCGCAAAATGAGTTTTTCACCTTTGGTTTTTTTCTTCATACCGTCATCGCCGGGCTTATTATCTTCATCCTTTACATAAGTCAGCCATTTTGAATCATTTGAAAAATCGAACTTTTTCACATCATTAATGATCACTTTTTGTTCATTATTAATATTGACAATAGCCAGGTCGTCTTTGGGCTTGTCTTTATCGGCATTTACCAGCTTGACGGCATCGGGCTTAACTTCAATTGCCGCCCAATTCGCGTCATTGCTAAGCGCGCCTATCATGCCTCTTTCCACGTATATCTCTTTATCAGAACCCGTCAGGCGGATAATCCCGCGGCTGTCACCCCTGTCGGGTACTTCGGCATAGTAGAGGGCTTCTCCGTTATTTGATAATTCAACTTTTTCAATTCCTTTGAATTTCATGAGGTCATCAAATGTAACGGGCTTTTTCTGAGAAAGTAGTTCATTAGCGGGAGCTAATGCAATAAAAGCCGTTAACAGCCAGTACATGAGGCTTTTTTTGAACAATGAAAAATTGTGTTTATAGTACATAACTGAAACAAAAATTTGTGAATAAATCATGATTTTCTTTTAAAATACGCAAAGCGCAGGCTTTGGTATAACAAAAATAAGGAAATTAAGATAATTAATCCTCCCCAGAACCAATGAGGAAGTAGAAGATATTCTGCTATTACTGCCGTATCGGATTTGTAAGATCCGCCGCCTACACTCGCACCCGATGAAAACAGATAATCAAAGCTGAGGTAAACGCTCATCCATGCCTGTATTCCAAGGAATTGCGCGGTTAGCATTTTTGCCCTGTCGCTGCCTTTAATGGCGGCATACATCAATATAAGCGCGAATCCGAGCGCCACTGCCAGTCCTACTATCGAGCGTATCCAAATTAAAGCGGATATTCCCAAAATAAAAGAAAAAATAATTAGAGCCGGGCTAACGGCTTTTCTCTTAACTGAAAGGATTATCAGCACAGAGCCGGCTATAGTCGGGCCGAGAGGCCCTGCCATAGCAACCAGAGCATGGCCGATATTCCCGAGAAAAAGCCTTCCGCTGAAATAAGCCAGACCCGATCCGTCGGCGAACAGTTCCAGCCTGTGAAAATTGCCGCCAAGTATCATGGCTGCCACTCCATGCGACATTTCATGGAACCAGGTACCAAGCAGAGTAAAAGGATAGAGTATGGTTTTACCTCCGGGCACATTCCATAACACGATGGTAAGTATGGCGAATCCGATGAGCCATAAGAGGTTAATCCTGCGGGGAGTCAGCGAAGTAAGATTTTTTTCCGGCATCATTATTATCAAATTGGTGAATAATTCGTTTATTATGATATTAATAAAATTCAATATAAGAAAGTATATTTTTAGATAAAATTTTAGATAATGCCAAAATTTAAATTAAATTCAAATTATAAGCCTTCGGGTGACCAGCCCCGCGCGATTGAAGAGCTGGCCGAAGGCCTTAGCCGGGGTGATAAATTTCAAACATTGCTCGGAGTTACGGGTTCGGGCAAGACTTTCACTATGTCCAACGTGATTGAAAAAGTACAAAAGCCAACGCTTGTAATTTCACCCAATAAAACTCTTGCCGCGCAGCTATACAGTGAATTCAAGTCATTTTTCCCGGATAATGCCGTGGAATACTTTATTTCATATTATGATTATTACCAGCCTGAAGCATATATACCTACTTCAGATACTTATATTGAAAAAGATTTTTCCATAAATGACGAGATAGACAGGCTGCGGCTTAAAGCCACCAGTTCACTCGTAGAGGACAGGCGCGATGTCATCGTAGTGGCTTCAGTAAGCTGCATATACTCAATTGGCAGAAAGAGCGATTTTGTAGATAGCCTCTACCACATACATAAGGGAATGAGAGTCAGCCGCAAAGACCTGCTTTATAAGCTTTCGGATATGCACTATTCAAGGAATGACTATGAATTCGAGCGTGGTACATTCCGTGTGCGCGGTGATGTAATCGACCTTATACCCGGTTCGGAATACCAAAAAGGCATAAGGATAGAACTATTCGGAGATGAAATCGACAGGATTAGCTATATTGATTCAGCTACAGGTAAAGTCGATTCGGAAGTGGACGGGCTGAGGATATTCCCGGCTACTCTTTTCGTCACCCCGCAAGCCCAGCTTTCACAGGCAATGGCAAAGATCAGGGAAGAGTTGTATGAAAGGCTCGAAGAACTGAGAGCCCGGGATAAACTGGTAGAAGCCCAGCGGCTTGAGCAGAGGACTCTTTTCGACCTGGAGATGATGAAGGAAGTAGGCTATTGCTCAGGGATAGAGAATTACTCGATGCATATATCAGGCCGGGAATTCGGAGAAAGGCCGCACTGTATATTTGATTATTTCCCAAGTGATTATCTGCTAATTATCGATGAGAGCCATGTTACCGTACCTCAGCTAAGAGCTATGTATAACGGTGACCGCGCCAGAAAGTCTAACCTTGTGGAGCACGGATTCAGGCTGCCGAGCGCTCTGGAAAACAGGCCGCTCAAATTCGAGGAATTTGAAACTCTGGTGAATCAGTCGATATTTGTGAGCGCCACACCCGGCCCCTGGGAAATGGAGCAATGCGAAGGTGTATTCGTCGAACAGGTTATCCGTCCGACAGGACTGCTCGATCCGGAAATAGACGTCCGCCCCGTGGATAATCAGATAGATGACCTTATCCATGAAATAAGAGCGCGTATAAAGAAAAAGGAACGGGTTCTCGTAACAACGCTGACCAAGAGAATGGCCGAAGATTTATCCGAATACCTGCAAAACCTGAGCATAAAGGTAGCCTATATCCACTCCGATATTGATTCACTCGAAAGGGTAGATATAATCAGAAATCTGAGGATAGGAGAATTTGATGTGCTTGTTGGTGTAAACCTGCTCAGGGAGGGGCTCGATCTGCCTGAAGTCTCCCTTGTGGCAGTTCTTGACGCTGATAAGGAAGGCTTTCTGCGCAGTGAACGCTCCCTGCTTCAGGTAGCCGGCAGAACGGCAAGGAACGTTGAGGGTAGAGTGATCTTCTATGCTGATAGGATAACCCGCTCCATGCAGCTTGTAATTGATGAAACCAACAGACGCCGAATCCTGCAAATGGAATACAACAAGAAACACGGCATTAACCCCAGGACTGTTTATAAATCACTGGAAGAGATACTCAGTTCCACTTCTGTTGCTGATATGCAGGCACACAGGATACAGCGGCGCACTGAAGCCGAAACCGCTAAAATCCGGAAAGCCGCGGAACCGCTTGCGGAGTATATGACATTCGAGCAAAGGCAGGAATTGATTGATCAAATGTTCGACGAAATGAAGAAAGCCGCCCGCGAACTGGATTTCGAGCGCGCCGCCGAGCTTAGGGACGAGATACAACGCCTCGAAGCTATCCAAAAGGAAGCGGAAGTTCAGAAATAGGACTGTCATTTTAGAAGGGCAAATACATCTGAACTAATAAAAATATGGTTTTTAAATGAATTTACCGTTAATTGGATAATTTCTTTGTAACTTTTCTTTGCTTTTTCATATATTATCTATTAGCATCATCCTTTTATGATAATAATTATTATTCAGCTATGAAGAAACAGATCATACTAACCCTTGCGTTACTTCCAATCCTGTGTTTGGAAGCCCTGTCAGGCGGGCTGGAACTTTTAACTCCTACGGCAAATGACGTACTTATTTCAGGTGATGAAACACTAATAACATGGACCGGTGTATCACCTGATGAAAAGATAATAATTGATTTCAGTACAGATGGCGGAGTGAGTTGGGCCAACATAACCCGGGAAGCCGGAAGATTAAGTTATTTATGGCAAAATATTCCCCTGGCAGTCAGTGAAAACTGCCTTCTAAGAATCGAAACTGTAAAGAAATACCCGATGGTTCCTATTGTTGAATGGGAAAAAACAATTGGCGGCAGCGGTGAAGATAATCTTTTTTCAATGGATAGGAACGGCAAAGGCGAATTTATCGCCGCGGGACATTTGAAGTCAAAGGACGCCGGACTTAATAACAATGGCGGCCTTGATTACTGGGTACTTTGCCTTAATGATGCAGGTGAAACCCTGTGGCAAAAAAACTATGGCGGCAGCAGGGATGAAATCCTGACCCAGATAGTAACTACTTCCGACGGCGGATATCTACTTGGCGGCAGCAGTAATTCAAGTGATGGTGATATTCATGACAGCAAGGGCAGGGAAGACTTCTGGCTTGTTAAGCTCGATGATAAAGGCGGCCTGCAATGGAGCAGGTCTTATGGAGGCATAGGAATAGAAGTTTGCAATTCTATAGCTGAGGCAGCCGGCGGCGGATTTATCGCGGCAGGTTTCAGTGATAAAAAGGACGGGGATGTTGGCGGTTTGAAAGGCGCTGAGGATTACTGGATAGTAAAAATCGATGAATTTGGGAATATTGAATGGGAAAGAAACTACGGCGGATCAGGGAGTGATTATGCCTATTCAGTTAAACCTGCTAATGATGGAGGTTTTGTACTGGCAGGTTCATCACTATCTAATGACGGTGATATAAATACATCAAAAGGTACGACGAATTTCTGGGTTGTGAAGTTAGACGAAAACGGCGTTATTCAATGGGAACGCGCTTACGGAGGATCAAAGGTGGAATGGGCAAATGATGTCATACAAACCCGGGATGGCGGCTATATTTTAGCCGGCCAGTCGAATTCCAGCGACGGGGACGTCAGCGAGCACAAAGGAGACATAGATTATTACCATGATTTCTGGATAGTAAGGATAGACTTTGCAGGTAATATTATCTGGGAAAGGTCATTTGGCGGCATTAAGCATGATGTTCCTCATTCAGTCAAAGAAACAAATGACGGTGGTTTTATTATCGCGGGTTCTTCTAATTCGGAAACAGGGGATATTTCCGGCCATTTTGGAGGAACTGATATTTGGATGCTCAAGTTAAAAGCAAATGGAGATATCGACTGGAATAAAAATATCGGGGGAACCGGAAATGACGCCGCTCACTCCGTTTACCAGACTGATGATGACGGCTATATCGTAGCCGGATGGACGGAATCGGCCGACCGTGACGTTAGCAATCCTCTGGGAGAAAGAGACGGATGGATAGTGAAGCTAAGCGCTGACCAGGCTCCTTTAGCCGATACCTCCGATAGCGAAATTACCTTGCTAATGCCCTGGATAATTCTTGAATTACCCGAAGTTAAAGCTGAACCCGGCAGCAGGGTGTGTGTTCCGCTTTATGCTTATTTTTCGAAAGATATGGCCTATGAACTGAGATACGACATTTTAGTTAAAATTCCCAACGATGTTTTGGTCAGCGATATAGTTCCTGAATACTATGATGATAATTGGCAGTATATCCGGATTAGCGGAAAAAAAGAACTTAATCATGGTAAACAGGTACTGAGTGATATATGCGGCAAAGTCTATTTTGGCAAAGACAATGAAAATGCCCTGATAATTGCCGAATACGATTGGGATAATGAAGAAGCCACTTCCACCACTATTAATGGCAAGCTTATAATTAACCTGGACAGCCTGTGCGCTCCCGACTTGCGCAAAGTTAAATTCAGAAAGCCACTTGAAATATCTGTTAATCCAAATCCGGCATCGGATATGATCAATTTAAAAATATCCGGAAATAATTCAGACGCGGCTCTGTTTATTTATGATTATAGCGGTACGGCAGTTTATAAAAAGAAAGTCAAAATTAATGGGACAAAAATATTAGAAATACCATCAAATAAACTTAGCAACGGCATTTACCGCGCGGTAATAATTTCAGGTGATGAAATTGAAACAAATTCTTTTCATGTCTTTAAATAATATCTAAATATCCCTATTTCTCTTTTTGAGTAAATAATTCTATCCACGGAAAATTTTCTTCTTTTATATATTAGCGTAAATTATTATAATTCAATTTGTAAGCCTGCCTAATCGATAAAAAAGAAATATCTTTTGGTTTTCATATAAAAATGGGGAAATAGTATGAAACAAGTTTTACTCTTATTAGTTATTATTTTCAGCCTTGAGCTGCAAGCTCAGGAAGTTAATTATATAGACGCTCGCGACCACGCGGTTATGATCAGCGCGGAAACACTTATCTCGCCGCCTCAGATCACACTTCGCTGGGCTGAAAACGATAAGGCTGAGGGCTATAGGATTAAACGGAAAATCGCGGGGGATCTTTTCCTTACCGGAGATTTCATTGCCGAGCTTGACTCAGAGACGCTTCAATTCACTGATACAGATGTTCAGCCGGGAGTGGCTTATGAATATGAGATCAGCGCACCATCGAAAGGTCATGTTATACTGAAAGATAATGAAGGTAATAATCTGGATGTTGAAATTGACTTTGTGGCTTACGGTTATTCCGCCGCGGGTATTAGCCTTAATGAACCTGATGATTACGGCGTAGTGCTTTTATTTGTTGATGAAATTACGGCTACCGCCCTGCCTATTGAGATAAACCGCCTTGTAGATGACCTGACTTCCGAAGGCTGGACGGCAATAAAACACATAGTCCCTAGAGCAGAAAATTTCGATAAAGAAAAAGTAGCAGGCGTAAAGCAGATAATACAGGATGAATATGTTAAATTCGGTAATGACTTAAAGACTGTGTTTATTTTGGGCAGGGTAGCAGTACCTTACTCAGGCAGGCTTAATCCTGACGGCCACGGCAACCACATTGGCGCCTGGCCTGCCGATATGTATTACGCTGAACTCGATGACAGCTACTGGTCTGACTATCAGGTTAGCGATACAAGCGCTTCGAGAACTGTAAACAGAAATATCCCCGGCGATGGGAAATTCGATGTCAGCCAGCTTCCGGGATCAGCCAGACTCGATTTAATGTTGGGTAGAGTTGACCTCTACGATATGCCTTCATTTGAAAGTTCGGAAACCGAACTGCTAAGAAATTACCTTAACCAAAACCACGATTACAGAAAAAATAAACTTGCTATTGAAAGGCGCGGCCTTATCAAAGATGCTGGATTTCCCGCCCACAAAATGGTTGAAGGTTTTGCTGCCGGCGCGTGGAGGAATTACGGTTCATTTTTGGGCGCCGAAAATGTCAGTAAACAGGATTTCATGTCTATATTAAAAGAAGATAAATACATGTGGGTTTACGGCACAGGCGGCGGAACATACACAAGCGCCGGAGGTATCGGTAAAACCGGTGATTACGCCGATGCTCCCGTTTACGGGCTGTTTTCAATGCTCTTCGGGTCTTATTTCGGCGATTGGGACAGTAGGAATAATTTCCTGAGAGCGCCGCTTTGCAATGAATATCCTTCTCTGGCAAGCGCCTGGTCGGGCAGGCCGCAATGGTTTATGCACCATTTATCAGCAGGTTATTCCCTGGGATACGCGGCAAAATTAACTCAGAATAATCCGGGCAGCCAGTACTATTCAAATATTCTGTATATCGCTGAGTACATTAATTCCGGAGTGCATTATTCAATAGGTTTCAGGTATATTCACAGCGCTCTAATGGGCGATCCC
The DNA here is from genome assembly GCA_964544155.1 of uncultured Hyphomicrobiales bacterium. Classification (GTDB taxonomy): domain Bacteria; phylum Bacteroidota; class Ignavibacteria; order Kapaibacteriales; family UBA2268; genus CAZJAH01. Next base: position 18,842 of record CAZJAH010000025.1, read on the forward strand.
ACCTTACGACTCGAGATGGGCCTGTATGATCCGCCAAAAAATATTAGCGGACAGGTGATTACAAACGGGGCCCAATTTACCTGGAATGATCCTGATATTGAAGCTGAATACCATTTCAATATATACCGCAGGACAGCTGAAGATCCCGTCTTCAGGAAGATTAATGAAAACCCTGTAACTGATACGTCCTTTACGGATAACTCAGGATATGACGGCAAGGTAGAATACCTTATAAAAACAGCAGTGCTGCATCATACGAATACATGCAGCATGTACAAGGAAAGCCCCGGAGAGTTGATCGAGCTTTATAATACGGATATTTCCGAATTTGATCAAAAGAATGGAATAAGCATTTTTCCTAATCCGGTTAGCGATATTGCTGAAATAAAGCTTAACTCTAACATAAAGGGAAGCATAGAAGCCGCTGTTTTTGATGCTTCAGGCAATAAAGTGTTTGATTTCGGCAGAAATTATTCCTCCGGCCCGAGTGTTTATAAGTGGAATCTGATCGATCTGGCGGATGAGACTGTTCCGGCGGGAGTTTACATTTTCAGGGCAAATACATCGGGCGGTGTTTATTCCGCTAAGATTATGGTAGTCAGATAGTATTGATTGGTATTTTTAAAACACAATGAAGAGTAAAGAACACAAAGCTTAATTAAGAAATGAATAAATGCTTTTAAAATAAAGTACCTCCCGGCTTATGGGGCCGGGAGGTATAATTCAGTTATAATGAAACCGCTACAACAAATTCATTTATAATTTATCAGCAACGGCCTGTGCCATTTCGATAGTGGTGTTATTTCCACCCATATCATAAGTTCTTACCTTACCTTCGGCGATAACATCAGAAACTGCTTTTTCAAGCCTTATGGATTTTTCTGTTTCTCCTAGCCATTCGAGCATCATTTTTGCCGACAGAATTGTTGCCAGCGGATTCGTTTTATACTGTCCGGCGTACTTTGGAGCGCTGCCGTGAGTAGGTTCGAATACCGCCAGATTTTTGCCTATATTTCCGGAACAGGCAAAACCAAGGCCGCCTACCATCTGCGCGCAAAGATCTGAAATAACGTCACCATAGAGGTTTGGAGCAACGAGTACATCGTACCTTTCAGGATTTTTGAGCAGCCACATAGTCATTGCGTCAATGTTGCCTTCATCAAGCTCGATACCGGGATAGTCTTTCGCGACTTCCCTGCCTATATCCACAAAAAGTCCGTCAGTAGCACGTACTACATTTGCTTTGTGAACTACTGTGACCTTTTTTCTTCCCTTTTCTTTGGCGAAGTCAAAAGCAGCACGGATGATTTTTTCACTGCCTACTTTAGTGTTAATTTTACAGGAAATAGCGTAATCTTCGGGATTCAGTCCCGAGAATCTTGAGAAAGCCGGATTATGTCTTTCCAGGTCTTTCGCGAGCTCTTCAGGTACCGGGCCGAATTCAACACCGACGTAAAGGTCTTCGGTATTTTCCCTGAAAACAACTATGTCAATGTCGTTTTTATAATTTAATGGATTTCCCTGGTAGGCTTTTGTAGGCCTTAAGCAGGTATAGAGGTCGAAAAGCTGCCTCATCCTTACAATTGGGGATCGGTACACATAGCCTTTACCCTGCAAATGAGGAGCAAGCTCTTCTTCGGCGGCTTTTTTCGGCTTTGATGTGATGGCACCGAACATAGCGGCATCAACATTCTTTAGCAGTTCAATGGTTCTTTCTGGAAGCGGATCGCCTTCCTGCTTCCAAAATTCCCAGCCTATATCGCCGTGGATGTATTCGGCATCAAGCTCTATTTTATCGAGAACTATTTTCAGGGCTTCAAGAACGTCAACGCCAATGCCGTCACCGGGCAGCCAAGCGATTTTGTACTTTTTGTTTTCTGCCATTTGAATCTCCGGTTATTATTTTCAAAAGTTTTGTAAAATGTGATTTTCCCACTATGCAATATATTATATCCGGGAGGAAAAACGAAGTTTTATTGGAGACAGGTGATATAATTATAAGAAGGTAACTAAGCTTTTGCACAGTAGAATAGACGTATTACTTTAGGTAAAAATCAGATAGTAATTTTTAAAAAAATGTCAGGGATGAATTTCTATCGGCTTTATGCCCATAGCCTGACATTCTTTGTACTCCCAGTGGTAAAGAGCTTAAGCACAAAGGGCAAAAGGTGGTTTCAAACTCAGGGATAAATTCCTTTTATAATGAATTGATCACCCGTTTAGCATTATCTGCTGTTTCTGCTGATGGGAAGCCTAACGGTAAATGTTGATCCTCCATCATTACCCGGTTCGACAATGACATCGCCTTCGTGCGCGTCAACTATCCAGCTGACTATTGATAATCCGAGGCCGGTGCCCTGTATATTGCTTGTTCTTGCTTTATCCAGACGGTAAAAGCGGTCGAATATGTAAGGAAGCTTATCTTCAGGGATGCCCGGGCCGGAATCAGATACTTTTATCTCTACATACTCATCGGTGCCGTTTAGCGATATATCTATTTTCCCGTTTACGGGAGTATATTTTACTGCATTATCTACTATATTCAGCACAGCCTGATGTACTCTGGCTGAATCGATTTCAGCGGATACCCCCGGCATAATATTCGATCTGACTGATATTGATTTAGCTTCAGCAAGTATTTCCGCGTCTTCGGCTATGCCTGAAACCAGCCTGCTGACATTCTCTTCGCGGAAATTCATCTGAATCTGGCCTGTTTCAGCACGGGAGAGCTCAAGGAGTGTTTCTACGACATTTGTTAATCTTATGACCTCATCCAGGGAACTGGCCATTATACTTAAGTAATCTTCTTTTGAATAGTCTTTTTGCAAAGCCATGGCGAGTTCACCCTGAAGAATGGTCAACGGGGTTTTCAGCTCATGGGAGGCATCAGAAGTGAATTGTCTGATCTGCTGGAAAGATTTTTCAAGCCTTTCGATCATTTGGTTCAGTGTATTGATCAATTTGGAAATTTCATCACTCGCCCCGGCCTTCGGTATGCGCCTGCTGAGATTGCTGGCGGTTATGCTTTCTGCTGTGCGCGCTATCTCTCCGATTGGTCTGAGAAATAATCCGGCAAGTACTATTCCTCCTGCAAGCGAAATTAAGAACACAAAAGGAAAAGCAATATATATTTTATTTCTTAATTCACTCAGGGTCGCTTCAATATCGCGCAAAGAATAAGCGACAGTAAAGACTCCGTTTTTTGTTCTTTTTGAATAAAGACGAATTTTACTATCTCCGCCAGGCATGGTAATAAAAACTGAATCTCCCGGCATTCCTTTAATTTTTTCAGATACGATAAACCCTGAATCTCCTATCTCAGGTTTATCAGGCCTTTTGTTAATTAAATTTACTTTATTTGACAGCATAGGGAGTTTATTATTATTGAGATTCAAAGATCGCCAGATAATTCTATTATTTGTATCGGCCACCTGGATGAAATAATTTCTGCTGTCAGGAAATATGTTTTTGAATTTCATAAATAAAAGTGACTTTAAGGCCGTATCCCGTGATTCCGGCAGGGTATTTAAGCTTTTTGACCGATATTCGGCAAATAATCCGGAATCCCCGGTAAAATCCCGAGCATCACCGCGTACAATTGAATCATGCGAAAACCCTGAATGATCATCGTTTTTTTTATTAACGGATTTAAGATGATCCAGTGAATTTGTTACTTTTTTCAGGGAGCTGTCAAGATCGGAATAAATGGATTCTTTAACAGATATATAAATATAACCTGCCAGTACTGATAAAGATACAAATAACAGCACACTATACCAAAAGATCAGCTTTATTCTGAACGGGAATTTCCTCACTTTTTGCTCAATTAGATTAAAATCCTTTTCATCAAATGCTAATTATTATAAAATGTTAATATAAGGTTTATTCTCAAAGGAAACAATTAATGATAATAGATTTTTAAACGTCTTCATAAAAAAATGAATTAAATATCAGCCTTAACCGTGGTGATTAAATATTACTTTTTGATTAAATGACTGAAAATAAAGAAAAAAAATCATTTATAAAGAGAACCTCAAAAGTACTGCTATATATCGTACTTTTTTTTGTGGTTATTTCCATCGCGCTGGTCATCCTCGCGCAAATGCCGTGGTTTAGAGGATGGGCGCTCGAAAAAGGCCTTTCGATTGCCAATAGCAGCCTTAACGGCAGAGTGGAAGTCAAAGACCTGACCTTTTCTGCTTTCGACGGCATCAACCTGCACGGGATCAGAGTTTACGCGGGTGGTGATACTGTCGCTCAGGTGCCTGAGCTAAATGTGTCACTTAATTACATGCCTCTGCTCAAAAATAAAGTTGTGGTTAATAAACTCACACTTAAGCAGCCGGTTATTAAAATGCTGCGCGGTAAGGACAGCCTTTGGAACTTTTCAAAGATAGCTCAGCCTTCTACTGATACTTCAAAGGGCGCTCCTTCCGAATGGATTATTGACATTGGCGGACTCAATATTAAAAACGGCAGCTTTATATTGGCCGACAGCCTGAGTTTACAGGATACAGGTGGGGAAGTCAATTTCGCACACATGTATCTGGACAATCTTAACCTCAGTTTGTCCGCCAAAGCTGACCTTGGCGAAAATGATTTCCGGGCGGATATTGAGGATCTGTCATTCTATGAGATTTACTCCGGGCTTAAGATAGATAAATTCAAGACTTTGGCGAAATTCAATAAAAAGGGCATAAGCGCTGAAGATACCAGGATTTCGGCATATGAATCGGAAATCAATTTTGACGCTTCAATTGATTCTGTAAATCTATTCGAAGGCGGCAGTTTCTCGGATGCTTATTTCACGGTTTCATTGAATGCCGATAATGTTTATCCTTCTAATATTCAGGAGTTTACGCCACTGCCTGTTAATCTGGATGAAAAATACAATCTTGCCCTGAAAGCCGACGGCAAACTCAATCTGATGAACATTAAAGACCTTAGGCTGACTATAGATGAAACCTATATTATGATATCCGGATTTTTGAGAAATTTGGATCAGCCTGATGAGTTTAATTACGACCTTGTTCTGGACGGCTCTAAGATTTATAAAAAAGATGTAACCGAAGCGCTGCCTTCTATGGATTTAACATCTTTGCCTGATATGAGTTATATAGAATTTCAAAAAATGGATGCCTGGGGCAGTTCCGACAGCGCGCACGTCAGCATGCAGGCCATTAGTGATATTGGCAGGCTGTCCGGCACTTTGAGCAGCGGATTTGGCGATGATCTTACTTATTCTGCGGATATTGATTTCAATGAACTGGAATTAGCTCCCATCACGAAATCCGATCAGATGCAAAGCACTTTGAACGGGAGTATAAAACTTGACGGAAGCGGCACGGAACTTTCTGACCTAAGAATAGATGTTGATGCTGCTTTCTTTAAATCCACATACTCCGGTTTTTCGGTAGATACATTAGCAATGAAATCCAGGATTGCCGACAGCAGGATATTCATTGATACATTAATCGCCCGGGCGCCCATAAATATTTCCGATACGGTTTATGGTGAAGAGACTATTATTCAGCAAGTATATGCCGGCGGCTATTTTGATCTGCCGCAGGTAAAAAGCCCGCAGTATAATTTAAATATAGATTTCTCCGATATATCAGCATCGAATCTTCTGGACAATGACGCACTGCCCAGGATGTTGGGCGGTAAGCTTCATGCCGAAGGGACAGGGTTCCATCCTGATTCCATCGAAGCCGGCTTAAAGGCTGATTTTGAGCAGGTATTTTTTGGAAAAGTTGTATTAATGCCTTTTACCCTGGAAGCAGATATTGAACGAATGCAGGGCAATAAACGCAAAGCAAGCCTTAACTCACAATTTCTAAACGCTAAACTGGAAGGTGAATACAGGCTGACCGATCTTATCAACTCGCTGGCTGATCAGGGTACTTATCTTGCTTCATTCTTTAGTGAGAGAATGAATATACTCAATCCCTCAGTAAGTGATACACTTGACAAGAAATACGATCTTCCCAAAAAATCAAGCTTTCATGATATAGACGCCGTATTTACCGCCGATATAACTGATATGTCGCCATTAAGCACTTTGCTGGAGGACATTTCTTTAACGACAAATGCCAGGCTTAGTTTTCATTATTATACTCATGATGAAGTTAGTTCACTCGAGCTGGATTCTTTGAGTTTAACGCATTTTTCATATGAATCTGAAGATATGCTTGCGGCATCAAGCCCAATTATATTAACAGGAAAAATGACCATGGAAATCAGGGATTCTGTGCCTGAATTTAAAATGCTGAATCTCAATCTCGAAGGTAAAGGCAATACTTATATTGATGATATGATTATTACCGGCCCGGATATATCAATGAATTTTGACGGGAACAAACTTGATTACAAAATTAGCAGCGATTTTAACCGCGAATGGAATTTCATGGCTGCAGGAAATATGCTTTTGAAAGAAAATGACATGAACTTTCAACTTGATCAAGCTAAAATAAATTACAAAGATGAATTTGTCTGGAAAAATGATCAAACTATACAAATAGACTTTTTGCCCGACGGTTTTGAGATAAAGACCTGCGAATTAAGCCGTGAGAAAAAAGAACAGCTCAAATTATCAGGGGCACTTAAGAATAATGAAGCCAATGACCTGACTGTAGCCTTATATAATTTCGATTTAGGAGAATTAAAAACTCTACTTCCCGCCGATCAGCCGATGCTCTCTGATTTTAAGGGTAAAATAGATTCCGTTAGGTTAACTGTTTTCGATGACCTTAAGTCACCCTATTTGCAAATGAAAATCTCTGCCGACAACCTTGTGTTTGACAAAGTGCAGGTAGGAATGATTACGGGAGATTTAAATTACAAAGACAAGAATCTATCCGGCGATATTAAAATACTTAGCGGCCCGGATACAACTATCAAGCATCAATTGGCTACGGTATCAATAAACCGTATGCCAATATATCTGGGGATTGATACACTTGACCGCTTTCCTGAGAACAAGTCAATGGATATAAAGGTGGAAGGCCGGAAAATGCCCCTGGCGCTCGCAGCGCCATTTATACCTACCCTGGAAAGATTAAGGGGATACGCTAAACTCAATGTCAATATTAGCGGGAAGTTACCTGAAGATATTGAATATTCCGGTGATCTCGATATTAAGGAAACATCCTTTATTCTAGCTCCAACTAATGTCAGTTATCTGGCAGAAGGAAAAATAAGCTTAAATAACGATGAAATACTTATAGATAAAATTATTCTGGCAAACCATCCGGAAAATGATGTCAGGGGTAAGGCAGAAGTTACCGGCAAAGTGGAATTGGAAGATTTTTCGCTTTCATATTTGGATATAAATATAATGGCAAAAGATTTCATAGCGATGACAGACGCCACTCAAAGCGCTATGCCAAATCTTTACGGCGATCTGATTTTCTCTACCGGGCCGGATAATATCCGATTCCACGGTACTTTGGATAAGCCTAACCTGACGGGCGATATAAACGTTAACAGGGCAGAACTGCAAATGCCCGAGCTTAGCTCTAAGCAGTCAGTAAGAACCGAGCTGAATTATGAGTTTATCAGCGATACGCTAAGGATAAAAGGTGAAACAAAACCCGACAGCGTTAAAAGGTCATTATTTCAGCAAAGAATGAAATACTTAGCAGAACAATCCGATACAACAGAAGAGCAAAAGGCTCAGGCCGAAATAAGCAAAGACGAGAAAAATATTGCAGATCTGATAAACTATGACCTGAATCTCATGATTCCCGGAAGGTTCCTCGTCGATATAAGCCTCGGCATTTTGGGTAATATTCAAGCTGATATCGGTACGGCAAATCCTGAGGAGGGCCTGAGATACGTTAAGAATAGAGATGAAGATGAACCCAGGCTCTATGGCGCACTTATACTAAAAGAAGGTTCAACCCTTAAATATGTCAGGGCTATGGAGGTTGAAGGGAATATTACATTTCGAACAGGCGCGATGGATAATCCGACGCTAGACCTTACAGCAAGATATCAGGGATTGACCTTAGACGAAAACAACCGACGGCCATATACCGTGATAATAAATGTTACAGGCAGCCAGGAAAATCCCGAAATTGATATGACTTACACAATCGACGGCGAAACCCCCCCGGGCGATAAATCGAAGATTACTCAGGATGCTGCATTCCTGTTATTGACCGGTCAGACTAAATCTTCGGCCTTATCCGGCAGCGGGTCCGGAGGGCAGATTTTTGATGAAACGGAGCTCGGCGGCAGCGTACTTTCTTCGGCATTTTCAAAATCGATCATTGAGCTTTTAAATACCGGTTATATTCAGAATCTGGATATCGATTTTGCTTCGGGCCCCGGCCAGGAACAGACAAAAGTCAAGCTGTCCGGAAGGCTCTTCGGCGGCGCTACTTACACTTTCGGCGGCGCGATAAATGATTTTAAAAATAATAATGAATTCAGAATAGATATACCCATCGATGTATTTCAAAGCAATAAAAGCGCCATCAACAGGTTCCTCGTGCAGATCAAAAAATCAAGCGCCGATAATACAACTGCTTTCGATGTTGATCAAATTGACTGGGAAATCAAGCTTAAATTTGGCGGCAACTGGTAAATTTTTTTTTAATTTCGATTTTTAACAGTTTGTGATTTAATAAACAGCAGAAACTGACGATAATACTAACAAACAATATGGATTAATTATTCCGGGAAAAGCCAGATGACTGAAAATAACAATAATAATGCCGGAGTGGCAGTATCGAACAATGAGTTGTTGCAGCTTGTAAGCTTCAATATCGGAACTGAAGAATTCGGTGTTGATATACTGAAAGTTCAGGAGATAAACCGTATGGTTGAGGTAACAAGGGTTCCCAACGCGCCTGAATATGTCGAAGGGGTAATAAACCTGCGGGGTAAAGTTATTCCCATCATAGACCTCAGAAAAAGGCTCGGGATGCAGGATAAAGATTATGATAAAGATACAAGAATAGTTGTTGTTGAGCTGGAAACGAAGGTAATTGGCTTTATCGTTGACAGTGTTAACGAAGTCCTCAGAATAAACAAAAGCATTACCGAGCAGCCTCCGCCAATGGTAGCAGGTATCGATTCGGAATATATCACAGCCATAGGAAAACTCGAGGACAGGCTTCTGATACTGCTCGACCTGGAAAAGATTCTTACCGGTCGCGAGCAAAAAGAACTCGATGAAATAGAAGCATAACACTATTAAATTGAAGCCAAACACTATTAAATAGAAGCCAAACACTATTAAATAGAAGCTCCAATATTTCTGTTTCCCCAATTGTGTAAATAAAGAGGCTCTCTTTGTAGAGGGCCTCTTATTTAATTATCCCTCATTTAAATTCATCATTGATAATAAAAGATTTCTTAAATTAGCTTTTTATAAAATAACTAATTATTATAAAGAATATGGCCATAATAGAAATTGAGGATCTGACCAAGTATTATGGGCCCGTACCGGGCATACGGAGAGTTGACCTGAGTGTTGATAAAAATGAAATATTCGGTTTCATTGGCCCAAACGGCGCAGGAAAATCCACAACAATCAGGATATTGCTTAACCTGATCTATCCGGATTCCGGCAGCGCGAAGATCTTCGGACTGGATTCAGTCCGGGATTCAAAAGAAATAAAGAAAAATTGCGGCTATGTACCCGGGGAGATCAATTATTACGGCAAAATGACTGCCGAGGAGCTTTTTAAATACTCTTATTCATTTTTCGGCAGGAAATTTGACAGCAAAAGATATACATACCTGACTGATGCTTTAAGCCTGAATGTGAAAAAAAAGATAGAAATACTATCATTAGGCAATAAAAAGAAAGTTTCACTTGTTCAGGCGCTATTACATAGGCCCGGGCTGCTCATACTCGATGAGCCTACTTCCGGCCTAGATCCTCTGGTACAGTCATCGCTATATGAATTGATAAGAGAAGAAAACTACAACGGAACTACGATTTTCTTTTCTTCACATGTATTAAGCGAGGTACAGAAACTCTGCTCGCGAGTAGCAATAATCAAAAACGGAGAGGTTATAACCGTGGAAAGCATTGAAAAACTCAGAGAAAGATCTTTTAAAAAGGTAAGAGTAGTGCTGGATGCTCCGGCAGCCGAGGATTTCATTCCGCAAGGAGCTGTTAATCCGGAAGTGGCAGAAAATACGATTAAATTCATGTACAGCGGAGATATTAACCATTTACTCGATTACCTGCGAAAAGTGAAGATTAAAAACTTACTTATAGAAGACCCTACTCTCGAGGAGATTTTCATTCATTACTATGAGAAGAAATCCCCGGAAAGTGGAAAAGAATCAAGCTCAAAAGGCGGTAAAAAAAATGTTTAATATATTCGGGCGGGAATTTTTCCTTATTTCAAAGACCGCGTTCTTCTGGTTCGCTGGTATATTTGTGCTGATTTATACCAGCATGATATTTTATCCCCAACTTGTTCAGGAGGATATGCTGCAGGATCTCAAAGGCGTATTCGATAATCCGCTTATGGGATCGATGATGGAGGCTTTCGGCTTCGATTTTAATCAAATAACGAACATCCTTGCATTTTATGCCATGAGAAACTCGTCATTCTTTGTTATGCTGCTGGGTTCAATATTTGCGATAATCAGCGCGAATTCGCTGCTCGCCGCCGAAGAGCAGAATAAAACCTCTGAATTTCTTTTATCACGTCCTGTTACCAGAACAGAGATACTATTCGGTAAATTTCTTGCTTTTAATGCCGTGCTGGCTTTATTCAATATATTACTCTGTATAGCCGGCTATATAAGCCTGGAACTTTTTAAAAGCGAGCCTTATGACAGGGAAGCTTTTCTCACATTAAGCATTTACACATGGATGCTTCATTTTCTTTTTGGCTGCATTGGCATTTTTGTATCTGTATTACCAAAAAGGGGGAGGACAATGTTCGGGCTTTCTGCCGGTATAACACTTGGATTTTACTTTCTTGAAATGATCTCCAATATCACCGGATCAGCGGATTTTCTTGGCTATTTGAGCCCTTTCAGATATGCTGATACAGAAGTATTAAAGGAAGGATACAGGATTGAGCCACTCAAAGCGCTATTCTTTATCGGGATTGGATTGCTTTTTACTTTCCTCACTTATGTGAAATACCGCAAGAAGGATATTTACATTTAGCCAATTTATAAGCGATTATTTGGCATTATTTCTTATATTAGATAATTAACAATAATTAAGAATTGGTTTTTTCCAGAAATCAACGGATGATCTATGCAGGTAATTTTCGGAGCCGGCGGCCCTATAGGACGTCAGCTGTCTAAAGAGCTTAAAAAATATACTGATTCCGTCCGTCTTGTCAGTAGAAAAGCAAAGAAGACATTACCCGAATGCATAGCCTTTCAGGCTGACCTGGCAAAAAAAAATGACGCGATTGAAGCCGCAAAAGGCTGCGAAATTGTGTATCTGACTGCCGGGCTCGAATATAAAACAAAAGTGTGGAAAGAACTATGGCCTCTTATAATGAGCAACACCATAGAAGCCTGTAAGCTAAATGATGCCGCTCTGGTATTCTTCGATAATATTTATATGTATGACAAAAATCATATTAATGGTATGAATGAAAACACACCTGTCAATCCTTCCAGCGAGAAAGGAAAAGTTCGCGCCCTGATAGGAAAAATGATGATGGATGAAGTTTCAAAAGGTAATTTGAAAGGGATTATAGTAAGATCCGCTGATTTTATTTCCCCGAATAACAGCCTGCTCACCGAAATGATTTTTAATAATTTAAAAAAAAATAAGAACGCAATGTGGTTTATGGATATAGATAAAGTCCATAATTTCACTTTTTATAAAGATGCGGCCGCGGGGACTGCTATTCTGGGAAATACCAAAGATGCGTACGGAGAAATATGGCATCTGCCGACAGATCCTTCGAAACTAACAGTCAGGCAGTGGATAGAGATGTTTGCTAAAGAGCTTGGCACAGAGCCAAAAGTCACGGTCGTTAAAAAGTCGATGATGCACATGCTCGGGTGGTTTGTTCCCGTGATCAGGGAATTTAAAGAAATGGCTTACCAGTATGATCGTGATTACTTCTTTGACAGCAGCAAATTCAATAAAAAGTTTGATTATAAGCCGGCAACACCCAAGGAAGCAGTCAAACACATAGTTTCTAATTTTAAATAGTTTTATTAACAAAGTTAAAGAAATATCAATGTCCAGAATTTTACTTGCTATTATCGCGTTCAGTATTATTTCAGCTTGCGGAGAAGGCGGGGATAAACCTGAAGATAATAACTCAGGCACTGCTGATAATATTTCTGCCGCGGGTGATCAGTTCCTCGCGGTTGAAAATGTTGACTTAGGCGAAATGACCGATGAAAAAATCAACCGCGGTGAAGAAATATTTAATCAAAAATGCAAAACATGCCATCAGATCGACAACGACCTTATAGGGCCTTCGCTTAAAAACGTTACGGAAAGGAGATCACCGGAATTTATCATAAGTATGATAATGGATCCCGAAGCCATGGCTGAAAATAATGAAAAGGTAAAGCAGATGAGACAAAAGTACAATATTGTGATGACTTACCAGGACGTCAACATCGAAGATGCAAAAAATCTGTACTTCTATTTGAAAAATCAGTAACTAAATAGTTCAAGCCATATCAAGATAAAGATCAGCCGCTGAATACGCGGCTGGTCTTTTTACAATTTTTGGCGCAGCCGGATTTTTGGGCTTTCAATTATTATCTGACCGGAAAATATCGTTTTTGGAGATTTTGCTACAATACCTGTAATTCAGTTCGTATTTTTATAAATTAGATTAACAGCGAATTTTAAAATTATATAAAAAATAGCCAGAGGAGTTAAAATGCCGGATATAAAAGGCGAAGAGGCCAAAAGGTCAAATTTTATCAAGTCAATAATTAATGAAGATAATAAAACGGGCAAACATGGCGGACGCGTCCATACGCGTTTCCCTCCGGAGCCGAACGGATTTCTTCATATCGGCCACGCTAAATCGATATGCCTGAATTTCGGAATTGCCGAAGAATATAACGGACTATGCAATCTCAGGTTCGACGACACAAACCCCGTAAAGGAAGATGTAAAATACGTCGAATCTATCCAGGAAGATGTTAAATGGCTCGGTTTCGACTGGGATGACAGGCTTTACTTTGCATCGGATTATTTCGATAAGCTTTACGAATATGCCATAGAGCTTATCAAAATGGGCAAGGCCTATGTTGACGACCTGACTCCTGAGCAGATACGCCAATACCGCGGCACTCTTAAAGAGCCCGGTAAGGAAAGCCCTTACCGCAACCGTTCAGTGGATGAAAACCTGGAGCTGTTTGAAAAAATGAAGAACGGCGAATTCGACGAAGGCTCCAAAATATTAAGGGCAAAAATAGATATGGCGCATCCGAACCTGAATATGCGCGATCCTGCTATTTACCGTATAAAGAAGGCTGCCCACCACCGCACGGGCGATAAGTGGCAGATTTACCCTATGTACGATTTCACTCATTGCCTCTCGGATTCTCTTGAGGGGATAACACATTCACTCTGTACACTTGAATTTGAAGACCACAGGCCGCTATATGACTGGTTCCTCGATGAGCTGGGAGTATTTCATCCGCAGCAGATTGAATTTGCCCGGCTGAACCTTAATTACACTGTTATGAGCAAAAGAAAGCTGCTGCGCCTTGTGGAAGAAGGCATAGTCGATGGCTGGGACGATCCACGTATGCCCACGATAGCCGGGCTGAGGCGCAGAGGTTATACGCCGGCATCCATCAGAGATTTTGCTGACAGGATTGGCGTGGCAAAAAGCAATTCGACTGTGGATTACGCTTTGCTTGAACATTGCGTCCGCGAAGATATGAATAAGCACGCGCAGAGGGTAATGGGTGTGCTCAGGCCGCTTAAAGTGACCATTGAAAACTATCCCGAAGCGGAAGAGGAGTACCTCGACGCCATAAATAATCCTGAAGACGAAAGCATGGGAACCCGCAAAGTGCCATTTTCAAGGGAGTTATATATAGAGCAGGAAGACTTTATGGAAGACCCGCCGCGAAAATTCTTCAGGCTGGCGCCGGGCAGAGAAGTAAGGCTCAGGTACGCTTACTTCATCACCTGTAAGGAAGTTGTGAAAGACGCTGACGGAAACCTTACCGGACTGATATGTACTTATGACCCCGAGACTAAGGGCGGTGACGCGCCCGACGGCCGCAAGGTAAAAGCCACCCTGCACTGGGTTTCTGCTAAGCACGCGCTTAACGCGGAGCTTAGGCTTTATAATAATCTTTTCGACAAAGAAAACCCCGAAGAAGTAGAAGAAGGCGGAGATTTTACCAAAAATATCTCACCGGATTCACTCGAAATACTGGATAACTGCAAGCTGGAGCCTTTCCTGAAAGATTCGGCCCCCGGTGATAAATTCCAGTTTGAGCGCCAGGGATACTTCTGCGTGGATACAAAATTCACGGATAAACTGACATTCAACAGAACAGTTACCCTAAAGGATACCTGGGCCAAACTGCAAAAAAAGAATTAGCCCAGTCTATTGTCAAAACAAAAAAACCTCCCGGTTTCTAAAGCCGGGAGGTTTTTTAATAATTAATGCTTATGTTAATAAAATATTATTTTTATATTTCGTCACTCAGCGAAATGACTGAAAAAACAAACATAAAGAATTTTAGCCGGGCAATGAAGGCCATCAGTGACCCCAACCGCCTGAGGATAATGAAAATGCTCTCAGCAGGGCCATTGTGTGTTTGCGAGATAACCAGTGTTATGGAACTGGCTGCTTCGACTATATCAAAGCACCTCTCGATTCTAAGGGATGCAGAGCTTATAGATTCATACAAGGACGGCCGATGGGTTAATTATAAGCTGGCTGAAAATCCACCAGCATACATTGAAAAAATTAATAACCTGCTGGATAAGCATTTGTCAGATGATGTTACAGAGTCTGATTTTGAAAAGGCAAAAAATGCCGACAGAGAATCGATTTGCGGAAATTTCTGATTTTTTTAATAATTAATCGTTATTTGACTAATTACAGATTATTATGGCTATCAGATCTCAACTTAAATTTCTAGACAAATACCTGACTTTGTGGATATTCGCGGCTATGGGCGCGGGTGTGCTTTGGGGATATCTCAACCCATCGATTTCCGAATTTTGGAACAGGTTTAGCGTAGGCGCAACGAATATCCCTATTGCCATAGGACTTATACTAATGATGTATCCTCCTCTGGCAAAAGTCCGCTATGAAAAGCTTCCGGCTGTATTCCGTAATTTCAAAATACTTGGCCTGTCACTTATACAGAATTGGATAATCGGCCCATTGCTGATGTTCGGCCTTGCGGTGATCTTTCTTCAGGATTATCCTCATTATATGACAGGGCTTATACTTATAGGGCTGTCCCGCTGTATAGCCATGGTAATCGTCTGGAACGAACTCGCTAAGGGTGATACTGAATATGCCGCCGGCCTTGTGGCGTTCAATTCAGTATTTCAGATAATTTTTTTCTCGGTATATGCTTTTGTGTTTATCACAGTTCTGCCCGATATGCTCGGCCTTGAAGCTTTTGAAGTAAACGTAACACTAGGGCAAATCGCCGAGTCGGTGCTGATTTATTTGGGATTGCCTTTTTTGGGTGGAATATTGACCCGCTATTTTGGAATCAAAGCCAAAGGCAGGGACTGGTACGAGAATAAATTCATTCCGTGGATAAGCCCGGTAACGCTTATCTCGCTTCTTTTTACTATTCTGGTGATGTTCAGCTTTAAAGGTGAAAATATAATCAGGTTGCCTTTTGATGTAGTTTTAATAGCCGCCCCCCTTCTGCTCTACTTTGTGATAATGTTCCTCGTATCCTTTTACATGGGAAAAAAAGTCGGCGCTGATTACTCCAAAACGGCTACCATCGCTTTTACCGCTGCCAGTAATAATTTTGAGCTTGCAATTGCCGTAGCGGTATCTGTATTTGGCATTCATTCGCCTCAAGCCTTCGCCGCAGTGATAGGGCCATTGGTAGAAGTGCCTGTACTTATTGCATTGGTTAATGTATCCTTAAAATTTAAGAAAAAGTTTTTTCCAAATAAATTACAAGAGGCCGGCTCATGAAATACATATTTTTTTTAATAATTCTTATAATTACAGGTGCCTGCATGGATCAAGAACAGAAACTGAACGAAGGCCTGCATGAATACACGCGGGATATTCAAGCAGAATTTGATAATATCCCGGGTGAAAGAAAAGAACAGCTCAAAGAACTGGCTGATTACATAGCGGATAATGACAGCGTAAACCTTACATTTATATGTACCCATAATTCGCGGCGAAGCCATATGGCGCAGCTCTGGGCTCAGGCGGCAGCTCACCATTACGGAATAAACGCGGAGTGCTACAGCGGTGGTACTGAAGCAACGGCATTCAACCCCAGGGCGGTTAAAGCTATGAAAAAGGCCGGGTTTATTATTAATGAGAAAAAATCCGGTGATAATCCGGTTTATGAAGTCATATATTCATCAAAAGCGCCTGCTGTTGATGCTTTTTCAAAGAAATACGAGCATGAGGCAAATCCTTCGGAAAATTTCGCGGCGGTAATGGTTTGCTCCCATGCCGATGAAAACTGTCCTTTTGTACCGGGAGCAAAAGACAGATTTTCTATTCCATATGATGACCCCAAGGATTTCGATGGTACTGAACAGGAAGAAGCCAAATACGATGAAAGGTGCCGTGATATAGCACGGGAGATGTACTTTGTTATGAAAGAAGCCCGCGGGCAGTAAAGATAGGTTTGAGTGCACGCGGAGGCTGAGGCTCCCGATGCCTCAACGGGTGCAAATGCCTTGATCTCCCGGCCGCTCCACCCCGTCCGGAATCGGCTGTGAGAGCTGTCAGACGCATTAAAATGCGTCTCTACAGATGCGAAGAAACTGATAGGAATAATTTGCTATTGTTTTCAAAACTTGGTAGCACAGGCGCCCACGCCTGTGCAAGAAGGCGGAAATGGAGCAGTATTCCAGTCAAATAACCACAAAAGCGAACAGAAAAGTCATCCTGAGCGAACGAAGGATCCAAAAAAGGTCTGCGCGGAGGCTGAGGCCCTCGAAGCCTCCAGGCCACGCCCTCTTTACACTGCCTTGCGCTTTCCTTATTTCTTAGGGTTTTCGGGGATTTCCAGTTCGTCGATTTTTTCTTTCAGGCCAAACAGGTATTTGCGGATAGCATCTCCAAATACATCCGTTATGTCAACAGGATCGGGATAAATATCCTCGAATCGGCTCTTTTCGCCGTCTTTTTTGAATAGGTATACCAGACTTTTGTGGGGCGGGAAAACGCGGTTTATTTTTTCTATGGCTAATTCGACTGCTTCCAGGGCTTCGGGCAGGAGTTCCGCCATATCGGCAGCGGCTTTTTTTTCGGCGTTGAGCCTGGCCTCGATAAACTTCTTCTTATATTCGGTTTTATAAGTATTTTTTTCCTTTTTTTTCTTTTCAATAAGGCCTTTAAACACTTCGATGTTGTTTTCGGCAGTTTCCCATTGCATTTCCAGTTCAGAAGTTCTGCCCGGATCTGACTGCTTCCCATCCTGCTGGTTTTTTATTCTCTGGGCAATTTTATCGGTGAGGTTAATTTCATTATGTATTCGCCTGTTAAGCCCGGATATTTCACTATCAAGCGTACGTATCTTGGTAACGACATGGCTTAGCTCGGCTGTATCAGTTTTAATCTCACTTACCGGAGCAATATACCAATGTGATTTGTTCTTATTCTCCGGCCTGATGAGCACGGGCTTTTTTTTGTTGTTATTATTTTCCATACGGCGTAAAATTTATTTTCCTAAACAGGATATATGTAATTTATCGGCGCCAATATCCAAAAATTTATTCCATCACAGAAGGTCGTGTACAGATCTGGGGAATTTAGGATGTATAAACGGGTCTATAGACATAGCCTGCCCTGTCTCAGCGTCTATGCTCATACTTACTCCGCACATGTGTACATCCTCGGTGGCCATTTCATACTTATGGGCGGTTTGCAGTGTAAAGCGCTTGAGCGCTACGTCCTTGCGCATACCTAACACGGAATCATAGGGGCCGGTCATACCTACATCGGTTATATATCCTGTGCCCGCGGGCAGAATAGTAGCGTCGGCTGTCTGAATATGTGTATGTGTACCCAGCATCGCGCTAACCCTTCCATCTAAGTGCCATCCCATGGCAATTTTTTCGGCAGTAGCATCGGCATGAAAATCAACAATTATAAGGTTTGTTTTTTCCTGGATCATGTTCAGAGCCATGTCGGCTGCTCTGAATGGGCAGTCTATGCTCTGCATAAATGTTCTGCCCTGAAGCTGAAGTACTGCCACAGTAAAGTCATTAGTGTCATAAATTTTAAAGCCGCGCCCGGGATTGCCTCCGGGGTAGTTAAGCGGTCGGAGTACATTGTCATTCTTGGCGAGCAGGGGGCGTGACTTCCAATTATCCCAGATATGATTGCCGGTGGTTATTACATGCACTCCAAGAGTAAAAAGCTCAGAGGCTTCTGTTTCCGTAACACCTTTACCATTGCATATATTTTCACCGTTAACTATCAGGAAGTCAGATTTATATATCTTTTTGAATTCAAGAAGATTTTCTCTTACTATTTTCATGCCGGGATCGCCGACAATATCACCTATGAATAAAACATTGATCCTGTTTGCCATTTATATATCCGTTTTGCCTGCTTATAAAATCATTTCCGGGATATTTTTTACCCGATTCATTCATGAAGAAAACTTAATATAATCAAATTAATTGTGAGTTCAAACGATGATGTTTTATGAAGCTGATTATTTATTGAGAAATTAAAAATATTGCCTGCATAAATTTGTCTTTTATTTAATTATTTTAAAAAAAAATGCACTAATGAAAATATACACGAAAACAGGTGATGACGGCTCAACAGGCTTATACTCAGGTTTACGGGTATCCAAATCCTCTCTGCGGGTAGAGGCATACGGCTGTGTTGACGAGCTTAATTCGGTTATAGGAATGGCTGTGAGCAAGGGCATGCCTGCTGAGATAAAAAAAGATATCAATACAATCAACCATAAGTTATTCAGGTTGGGCTCCGACCTAGCAACTCCATTGGATCCGGAACCGAAATTTCCTGTTACCCGCGTTGGCGCGGATGATATTAAGTGGCTTGAAGAAAAAATTGATGAATACGAACGTCATTTGGAGCCTTTGCAAAATTTCATTGTGCCCGGCGGAAGTGAAGCTGCGTCTATTCTGCAATTTGCCCGCACTGTATGCCGCAGGGCCGAGCGCAGGGCAGTAGCCCTGAACCATGAAGAAAATACCGGCCTGTTTGCCGTTAAATTTTTGAACCGGCTTTCGGACTATCTATTTGTTGCCGCGCGTTACGCCAATAAGCTCGCCGGCATTGAAGATGAAAAATGGCAGCATGACAAGTAATTGCCCGCTATTCTTTAACTTTGAAAATAATTTATTAGCAATAAAATAACAAAATATCATGAAAAGGCCTGACTGGGACCAGCTGTATATTACAATGTGCTACCTCGTCGGAATGAGGAGCAAAGACCCCGCCACACATGTAGGATCGGTAATTGTGGACGCGGATAACGTACTTGTTTCAACCGGGTATAATTCCCTGCCGAGAGGCATTGATGTTGACCGTGATAAATCCCGACTTTCGCGTGAAGCCGGCGAAAAATACCACTGGATCGAGCATGCCGAACGCAATGCCATATACAACGCGGCCCGCCGAGGAACTTCTCTCAGAAGCTGCAAACTCTATGTGCCCTGGACTCCCTGCACTGATTGCGCCCGCGCGATAATCCAAACAGGAATATCCGAGGTGATAATTCACCAGAACGGCCAGGATTTTTATGATGAAAATACCAGCGGTAAATGGACCGAAGCATATTCGAAAACCCAAACCATGTTCCTTGAAGCCGGAGTAAAAGCCCGTTATATCACATGCGACGTCGTGGTGCCTGAAATTTACATGAACGGCAAAAACCTCGATGCAGTAATAACTCTGAATAAGGTTGAAGTTAAAAACACAGATAGATGATTTTTTTTATTAAAATGAAAAAACGCTCTTTAAAAAAATCAACCATTTGTAGAATTTAGCCTAAAGAATTCTTTCAGGGCTTTACCCGTGAATGAATCCTTAACTTCCGCGATTTCTTCGGGAGTGCCTATAGCCACGATCATTCCCCCGGCGTCACCGGCTTCCGGGCCCAGGTCTATTATGTGATCGGCTGACGCGATCACGTGCATATTGTGCTCAATAATGATCACCGAATGTCCCTTTTTAGTGAGCCTACGGAAGCAATCCAGCAGATTCGAAATATCATCGATATGAAGCCCCGTTGTAGGTTCATCAAAAATGAAAAGGGCGTGGCCGCTATTACCGGATTCCAGATGGCTGGCAAGTTTTATCCTCTGCGATTCGCCGCCTGAAAGCATCGTACTCGGCTGCCCCAGCCTGAGGTATCCCAGGCCTACATCTTGCAGAAGCTTGAGTTTTTTCAGTATTTTATTCGTTTCCTGAAAGAAATCCGCGGCTTCATCCACGGTCATATTCAGCACATCGACTATAGACTTTCCTTTAAAGAGAATATTCCCTGCTTCGCGCTTATAGCGGCTTCCGCGGCAGGCTTCACATTCGAGCTGAACATCAGGAAGGAACTGCATATCCACTGTTATAACGCCTTCGCCTTCGCAGACCTCACAGCGGCCTCCAGCCACATTGAATGAGAAGAAGCCCGGCTTCCAGCCTAATTGCCTTGCCGCCTGTGTGTGAGAGAAAAGCTCCCTGATATGATCAAAAACTTTTGTGTAAGTGGCGGGGGTCGATCTCGATGATTTACCTATTGAGGACTGGTCAACCAGCTCCACATGCTGAATTCCTTCATAGCCGGTTATCTTTTTGAATGTACCGGCATGCCCCATATAAGTGCCGATCTGCTTTTTTACTCCTGCATAAAGAATATCATGCACCAAAGTGGATTTACCCGAGCCTGATACTCCAGTTACAACAGTCATGCACCCGAGGGGAAATTCCACTTTATCAATCTTCAGATTGTTCTCTCTGGGATTATAAATAGTAATGGCCTCGCCTGAGCCTTTGCTTCTTTTTTTGGGAATTTGGATTTTCTTTTTGCCGCTGAAATATTGCGCGGTAACAGATTTTTTATTCTTCATCAATTCATCAAAGCTTCCCGCAAAGATCAGCTCTCCCCCATGCTCTCCGGCCGCCGGGCCCAGGTCTATTATGTGGTCGGCTTTTCTGATTATATCCGGATCGTGTTCTACGACTATAACGGTGTTGCCGAGGTTGCGAAGTTTATTAAGAATTTTCAGAAGCCTGCCGGTATCGCGGGGATGCATTCCAATGCTGGGCTCATCTAGTACGTATAGAGTTCCGACCAGTGATGAACCGAGCGCTGTACTTAGGCTTATTCTTTGGGATTCACCTCCTGAAAGGGTATGGCTCAGCCTGGATAATGTCAGATAGCCTAGGCCTATATCCACAAGCAGCTGAAGGCGCCACTCAACTTCGCTGATAAGCGGGCCTGCCACTGCGCGGTCGTATTCGTCAAGTTCCAGGCATTTTATAAATTCAAATATTTTCTCAAGAGGCGTAACAATAAGTTCGGGGATGTTCTTTCCTCCGATAAATACCTGCCTGGCGGAAGTCCTCAGCCGTGAACCGCCGCAGTGCTTACATTTAGTATATCCCCGGTACTTGCTGAGCAGCACACGGTAATGCAGCTTGTAGTTTTTCTCCTCCAGCATCGAGAAAAAGCCGTTAATGCCAATGTATTTTTCCACTCCGTCCCAGACAATTTTCATCTGGTCATCGGTGAGGTTGTCTATCGGTTCATCGGGATTGATGCCATATTTAGGCGCAATTTTTAGCAGGGCTTCCAGATGTTTGGAATGGGTTTGCGTTTTAAAAGGCATGATGGCATTTTGCTTAATTGAGCGAGACCTGTCGGGGATAACGAGCTCTTCGTCAATGCCTACGGTCCTGCCGAATCCCTGGCAATGTGGGCAGGCGCCAAAAGGGTTATTGAATGAAAAAAGCTTGGGCTCCGGTTCTGAATATACAATTTCACATTCAGAGCATTCAAATATCGTGCTGAATTTTCGCGTGCTGCCCTCGTCCAAAATTCTGACGGCTGCCCTGCCGCTGCCTGCCCTGAAGGCGTTTTCCAGGGAATCAGTCAGCCTTGACATAGATTCTTCGTCATATCGTAGAGCTATCCTGTCAGCAACTACATAAATATCATCAGGCCTTAAGTTATCGGGGATTTCATCCTGTTCGATATCTATAATGTCATTACAGTCTTTTTTAATTATACGAAAATACCCCCTTTTCCTGAATTCGGAGAGCTCATTTTTCAGCGAAGTAGCCTGTTCGGACAGGGGGAACAACAGGTAGAGCTTAGTAGCTTCCGGATATTTCGCTATTTCTTTGGCAGCGGAATCGGGCGTATCTTTCCTGACAATAGCGCCGCACTCACGGCAGATTGTTGTGCCTATCCTGCCGTATAAGATTCGCAGGTAGTCGTATATTTCAGTCGTAGTACCGACAGTCGATCGGGGGTTTTTGTTTGGAACGCGCTGCTCTATGGCAATTGCAGGCGGCAGTCCTGTAATAGAATCCACATCCGGCTTGGCCATTCTTTCGAGGAACTGCCTGGCATACGCGGATAGGGATTCTACAAAGCGCCTCTGCCCTTCCGCGTAGATAGTATCGAATGCAAGCGATGATTTACCCGAACCCGAAACACCGGTAATAACGGTAAATTTATTTCTTGGAATATCTACATCTATGTTCTTAAGATTATGGAGCTTAGCTCCTTTCACGGATATAAACTTCACCCGGCTTTGATTTTCACTCATATCCCTAATATTTTAATAAGTTATGCCAAAAGAAACATATAAATTAGCATTAATTGTTGTAAAAATGCAAATATCCGGGAAATAAATACCCGCCTTATTTTGAAAAATTCTT
>CAZJAH010000026.1:0-39534 GCA_964544155.1 uncultured Hyphomicrobiales bacterium
ACCCCATTTTGCCGTTTGGTTCGCCGCGGTAGCCGCAGAGGAAGTCGCCGGCGGGCATGGATTTGCGGCCTTCGGGCTTTATCAGGTCCAGAGCGAGGGATTTGTCGGCACACTGCACTAGAAGGCGGTTATTCAAGCAGGTGAATTCGCCGGGCTGTTTATCTATTGAGGGACAGAGGGATACTCGGAATACCTTGAGCACCGCGCCGTTCAGCACAGTCCAGGCGCCAGGCACAGGCGATACCCCGTGTATAAAATTGCGCAGCTCTTCCGCCGGCATCTGCCAGTTAATTTCGCATTGCTCCCGGAAAATCTTCGGCGCAGGGCTTGCCTGGGAATCGTCCTGTTTAAGAGTTTTATAATTGCCGTTAATAAGCAGTCGGGTAGTATCTGCCGCGAGGTCAGCAGCGGGCGCCATCATCATGTCATGCAGGCCGCCGGCTGTGCATCCGTCCGGAATGGCTATTTCTTTGCGCAGGAGAATATCGCCGGTATCAACCTTTTCCTTTAATAGAAATGATGTCAGGCCTGTTTTTTTCTCGCCGTTGATTATCGCCCAGTTTATGGGCGCGGCGCCTCTGTAAGCTGGCAGCAGGCTGCCGTGAACATTGAATGATCCGAGAGCGGGTATTGTATAAACCTCTTTTGGCAGTATCCTGAAAGCTATAACACAGATTATATCCGGTGCGATTTCACGCAGGCGCTCCACAAACTCAGGGTCTTTGAGTTTTTCCGGCTGCAGTACTTCAAGGCCGAGTTCCACCGCCTTTTGCTTAACGGCCGGGGCCTGAGGCTTGCGTCCCCGGCCGCGGGGCTTATCAGGCACGGTTACCACGGCCTTTATGTCAAATTCACTGTGAATTTTTTCGAGCGCGGGTACAGCGAATTCCGGAGTACCCATAAATACTATGCTGTGCTTTCTTTCTGACATATTCGCTATTTTTTCTTTTCAATAAAAAACCCAATTACCCGCTTATACCCGTGCTGCCGAAGCCGCCGGCGCCGCGGGTTGTTTCATCCAGGTCATCCGTTAGCGACCAGTTTATCTTTTCATATCGGGCGATAACGAGCTGTGCTATCCTGTCGCCGCGGTTAATAGTGTAAGTCTCGCCACCGAAATTCGAAAGGATGACCTTTAATTCGCCGCGGTAGTCGCTATCGATGGTTCCCGGAGCGTTAAGCGCGAAAACGCCGTGCTTTGCCGCAAGGCCGCTGCGCGAGCGTACCTGACATTCCAGTCCTGCAGGCAGGGCAATAGCCAGCGCCGTAGGTATCATCTTTGTTTCGCCGTGCGTGAGTGTTACAGGCTCTTCCACAGCCGCGTAAACGTCCATTCCCGCCGATCCATCAGTGGAATATTTCGGCAATGGCAGGTCTGAAAACCTTTCATCTAATCTTTTTATACTAACTTTAATATCCATTTTAATCCGGTTGCAGTTCTGTAAATTCAAATTTATTTCCGTCAAAGAGCCCTTTATCGCTGAGCTTTAAGCTGGGTATTACCAGCAAGGCCATAAATGAGAGCGTCATATATGGCGCTTTTAGTCCGCAGCCGAGATTTTTGGCCTTTGCTGAGAGCTCTGAATATAGGCCGGCGACTTTTTCGGCGCTGCCGGCAGCCATAAGTCCGGCAATGGGCAGAGGCAGTGTAAAAGTCTTCAGCCCATCGTGTAAACTAAGCCCGCCCGAGCTTTCGATCACAGCATTCACGGCTTCGCAAAGTTCCGTGTCGGAGCATCCCACTGCAATGATATTATGTGAATCATGCGCTACGCTTGATGCCAGGGCTCCTTTCCTGATGCCGAACCCGCGGATGAATCCAATTGCCGGAGGCGAGTCGTTATAGCGGTTGATAACGGCAATTTTAAGAATGTCATTATCAGGGTCGGGCATAACAGTTTTGCCGATAATTTTTGCGTCGCGCTCTTCCGATTCGGTGATGAGCTCGCCGTCAATGGCTTTTATGACTTTTATTCTGCTGCCTTTAGCCTCAACCGCGAAATCACGGGGCTCTTTTTTTGAGGCATTGAAAATATTCACGGGAGTAAGTTCCACCGGTTCGATAAGCGATTTGCCGTTCTCAGCTACAAGCTCTCCGCTAATATAAGTTTTGAGGATATTGAAGTTTTTCAGGTCATCGACAACTATCATGTCGGCAGGGTCGCCTTCGCGTAGCATACCGGTGTCAAGGCCGTAATGTTCTATTGGATTGCGTACAGCGGCGCGAAGCAGTTTAAATAGGCTGTAATCCATATCCAGGGCGCGCTTTACCAAAAGGTTTATGTGTCCGCGGATGAGGTCGTCAGGGTGTTTGTCGTCAGAGCAGAGCATTACCATATCCGGCCGTGCTTCAATAAGTTTATGCAAAGCGTTAAAATTCTTTGCCGCGGAACCTTCACGTATGAGTATCTTCATTCCCAGGCTTATTTTGTCAATGGCTTCATTCAGAGTGAAAGCTTCATGGTCTGTGCTTATTCCGGCAGAAATATATTTTTTCGCGTCGTCACCCGTAAGGCCGGGAGCGTGCCCGTCAACGGGTTTGCCGTGCTTTTTGGCTATTTCAATTTTTTTGATCACGTCGGGAAATTCATTCAGTACACCGGGGAAGTTCATCATTTCGCTGAGGTAAAGTATATCGTCGTTAGAGAGTAGTTCCTCGATATCGTCTGGAGTGATTTCCGCGCCGGAGCTTTCAAATCCTGTAGCGGGAACGCATGAAGGCGCGCCGAAGTAGAACTTAAATGGAACTTTCTTCCCGTTTTCTATCATAAATTCCAGCCCCCGCCTGCCGAGCACATTGGCAATCTCATGCGGATCGGATACCGTCGCCACGGTTCCGTGCCTGACGGCTTCGCGCGCGAATTCCGATGGGGCCAGCATGGAGCTTTCGATATGCACGTGTGAATCTATTAGCCCGGGCATTATCAGGGGGCCTTCGGCGGAATCATCTCTTACAATGGATTCAATCCTGCCATTAGTAACAAATACCCTGCCGGGGAAATTTTTTTCATTAATAATATCGACTATATTTCCTTTAATCTCAAAGCTGTTCATTTTTTCCTCTAATTATTATTTTTTGAACCGTTTAGACGGAAATTTGTACTTTTCCTTATCGCTTCCGGTCTTATCCGGAGATTTTAATCCTTCAAAGCAGATCACAAATTCAGCCTTTAAATTTTGCCCTTCAAATTTCTCCCTCAGCTCGTCAAAAGTACCGTAATGATGAGTTTCAAAGGGCATGGTCAGGTTTATTCCCATATAGGCGTTCCTGTCGGGCATTATTTTAGCTGCCGCGCTCAATATGGCGTAAAGCCTGTAGGGGGTTTCGAGTAGTGCTACCGTGCGCTTTTCTTTAGCCAGTTCACGCAATTGCTGAAGCCTTTCGGAAGGCTCTCTGCTAAGGAATCCACCGTAAACAAATGACGAAAGGTCGAAACCGCTGCGTACCAAAGCCGTCATAATACTGCTCGCTCCGGGGATAACCTCCATATCGATATTCTGGTTAATACAGGCGCGTACAAGGGCAAGTCCGGGATCCTCAAATACCGGTGTACCTGAATCTGATATGAGCGATATGTTCCTGCCCTGGAGAAGGTCAGCTATTACTTCCTGTGTTTTGAATTTTTCATTTTTTTCATTTAGCTCATCAAGCGGCTTGGAAAGATTGGCATTTCGCAGGATAATGGCGCCCTGCTTTTTATTTTCGCAGAGCACCTTATCGGAAAGCTTGAGCTTTTGTATTGCCCGCAGGCTTATGTCGTTCCTGTTGCCGATTGGGGTGGAAACGATGTATAGGATGCCCTTCTTTAATTCTTCTTTACTCATAATAATATCTATTTTGTTCAGTTTAATAACTATACGCTAAGTAATTTATTACTTGTGACTTTGAATAACGTTCAATTTATACTTATTTTTGGAAAAACGGATAATTATCAAATATAACAGGGATATTTAAAATGGCAAAACCACAACCGCAAAGAAGAAAAATAGACCGCAGGTCGGCCCAAAGGCAGCCACTCAGAACAAAAAAAGCCCGGAAGCAGGGTGTACAGTGGTCGTTTCCGCTTGATAAGCAGAATATAATTATACTGGGAGTGGGCTTGGCTGTTATACTTATTGGCTACGCTTTAATGGCAACCGGCATTACAGAAGAAGCTGCCGTACCCGACGGAAAATGGAATAATCCCATGGCAGTAATTGTGGCTCCCATTATGCTGGTCATCGGCTATGGTATAATTATTCCCTACGGAATAATTAAATCTTTCAGGAAAAGGATAAAAGAGGAAACGCCCGGCACAGAGGGTAACTAATGAGTTTGGAAACAAAATCAGGCTATGCGGCAATAATCGGCAAGCCCAACGCCGGCAAATCCACCTTGATGAATAAACTCGTCGGGGCAAGGCTTTCCATTGTAACGAATAAGCCGCAGACCACCCGTAAGAAAGTCCTTGGCATATATACATCGGATAACCTGCAGATCATTTTCCAGGATACCCCCGGTATCCTGAAACCTCGGTACGAGATGCAGAAGTCTATGATGCGCTATGTTGATGAATCTCTCGAAGCTGCCGACCTGGCAGTCTTTATAGTCGATGTATCGGATTACCGGGGCTTTGACAGTTATTTTATACCTGAAGTGAAGGGACGCCTTGATATGATAGATAGGCCAAAAATAGTGATTTTGAATAAAACCGATCTTATTAACGATAAAAAAGATTTGTTGCCCATAATCGACGAACTTCACAAGTCGGGGTATTTCGAGGAGATAATCCCCATATCGGCTTTGAAAAATGACAACACAGACCGGCTCATAGATGTTTTCAGGAAGTATATGCCCGGCAGCCGTTTCTTCTATGATCCTGAACAGCTCAGCACCAGCCCGGAGAGGTTTTTTGTGGCGGAAATTATCAGGGAGCATGTTTTTAACATGTTCCACGATGAAGTACCTTATTCAACAGAAGTACAAATTCTTGAATTTAAAGAAAGGCCCGACGCGAAATGGTATATTTCAGCGGATATAATAGTTGAAAGATCGGGGCAAAAGGCCATAATCATCGGCAAAGAAGGATCGTCAATCAAAAAGCTCGGAGAAAATGCCAGAGAAGATATAGAGGCGCATCTCGATAATCAGATATTCCTCGAACTTTTTGTGAAAGTCAGGGATAACTGGCGCAATCATCCTGGGATGCTGCGCTCATACGGCTATTAATCGTTTATTAAATTATTTTTCTCCGATTTCAAATTCAATTATTCTGTCGAGGCTTTCCTCCAAAAGGTCTTTTCTCCTGTTGGCGCCCCACATTTCTATGTCGGGCCTGAGGTCATTTGCAGGCAGAAGTTTCATACCAATTGTTTTGCCGTTCAGGGATGTTTCAATTTTTCTTACGTTCTGCCTCTGTCGGCGGTCGATACCTTCCGCTATCCTGAGAATTCCGGCTAAAATCCGGATGATATTTTTTTTCTCCCGGCTCAAAGGTGTGAAATTATCGTGCTTATTCTTGGGCAGGCTTTTGCGGTGGTAGCGGGCTATGTTAGCAATTATCTCGGTTTCGTCATTCGTAAAACCGGGCATAATACTGTTCATTATAATATAATAGCTGTGCTTATGGTGTTTATCATGCGAGATGAAGTAGCCCACATCGTGCAATATTGCTGCTGCTTCCAGCAGCTCTCTTTCATAATTGCCGAGCTTATGCAGAGCCTGTAGGCTGTCGAACATATCGAGGGAAATCAGCTTAATATGTTCAGTATGTTCGTAATTGATATTATACTGGGCGGCGATATTGTTAACGCTTTGAAACCTAAGATGACTTAAGTGCTTGTATTCCTGCTTTTCTTTCATTTTCTGCATAGTGTCGAATACTATGCCTTCTCTGAGCGCGTAACTGGAAATGAGTATTTTCTTTATATCGAGATATTTGATTATCTGCTCAAGGATAATGGCCCCTCCGACAATTATATCTGCCCTTTTAGAATCCATTCCCGGAATCTTTGCGCGGTCTTCCGGGGTATCGGTAGTAATCACTTTCTTAATGACTTTGAGAATTTCTTCAGCGCTGACGTTTATTCCGTTAATTATGTCCGGCACAGGTTTGTTATTGGCAGTTAGTACCATCCCGGCAAGGGTTTGTATAGTCCCCGAAGTACCGACAACGGTATCGAATCCGGTTTTTTTTATTTTCTCAAGTTTGGTAGACCATTCCCCGAGAATATATTCGCGGCATTTTTTTATGCCTTCTCTTGAAGAAATAGCACCATCAAAGAAGCGGGTGGTCATCCTTATAGCGCCAAGCTTTTCGCTGTTCACATAAAGGATTTCACCTTTTTTGCCGACAATAGTTTCAGTGCTGCCGCCGCCGATATCGATCAAAAGGGCTTTATTATTGTAAATAGGGAGGGCATGTATCGCGCCGATGTAAATAAGCCTGCCCTCTTCATTGCCCGAAACAACTTCTATATCTATGCCAGTTTCTTCATATACGCGGGAAGTGAAATCCTCGCGGTTTTTGGCCTCTCGTACTGCGCTGGTGGCTACTGCTTTTGTAATCGCGTTATAGCTCTTAGCGATCTTATTGAAATTCGATAGTGTATTAACGCCTCTTTCGATAGATTCTGGCAGCAGGTATTTCATATCCTTGCCGCTGGAACCCAAACGCACCATTTCCTTATCCCTGCTGATAATTTTCAGCATTCCCTTTTGGTTTACTGACGCAATTACTAAATGAAAAGAATTTGTACCGACATCAACCGCGGCGATCAAAGGGGCTTTTCCACCTTGTAAATCCTGGCCCATCATATGTTTATCCTTCCTATCTCTCCTTGTCCTTTTTCTTTCCGGCTTCGCCTTTTAATATAATCACATCGTCCTTATCGTAAAGTATCTCTTTATTCTCCGGCTGCCTCCGCCTGCCGTAAGCTCTGGATGTATTAATGTTTTCACCGGGCATAAATACACGGAATACCTTCCCGATAGAACGGAAAACAAATCCCATACCAATTATCAGGAATAAAATAATAATTATAAAAATTATAAGAAATTTTGTCATTTTCTGAATTAATAATTAGCTGTCAATAACTAAAAAATGGAGCCGCCAGGCCCCATTTGTATAAACGATTTAAAATAAAAAGATTATTTAGACCAAACGAGCTTGAATGACCTTACCTTACCATAAGACGTAACAAGCTTGCCTATGTAAATGCCCGGGGGAAGGCCTTTCGCATTCAACATCAATGTCTGCGGGCCTGCTTTCATCCCTTTACGGGATATTACCGATACTTCCTTACCCAGAAGGTTGTAAAGGCTGAGCTTAACGTCGGCAGTCCCGGAAAGGTTGAACTTAATACTCGCTACCGAAGTAGCGGGATTAGGCGATATTTCAATATTAGAATTATCATCGGGCAGTTCAATGCTCTCTATATTTGTTGAATTTTTACATTCGCTCTGCCGGAAATCGCATGTCTCGTGGATATTTTCTGTAATCTCCTTTCCCTTTATGGTGAATTGTGTACCTGCCGCTAAATAAAAAGTATCGCGCGGATAATACTCGTTTTTTTTCTCCTCACGGTATATTTCTACAAAATATGTACCGGGTGAGAGCTTGTCTATTTTATACTCAAGATCGAAATAGCACATGCAGCGGCAGAATTCAGAAGTAGTATCCTTCTGGTTTATAACAATTTTTTTGCTGTTTACACTAATGACAGACTCGAATTTTGAGCAGCAATTAGCAAAGACATCGGTATTAATGATCTTTACCGAATTTGCCCCGGTCTTAACACTGATATCGCCGGCCTGCGCGAAAAGGCCTGACGGCAGCGAGGTAAATAGAAGCAGTAGCAATATAAGTTTCATAGGCAGACCAACTAATTATAAGCAATAAATAATAAACAAATGCTGAATAAAAATATTTTAATTAATTATTTCATTTATTCTACGAAATCATATCAAAAATGTTAACTATGCCCTATTTAAAATATTTTTTCGGACTCATAGTTTAAGTCTTTTAAAAATAAATTTAAGTAAAAAAACGATATGTCACCAGAAATAACACCGGTTGCTTTAATAATTTTTTTGGGAACCATCGGAATAAGCCTTTATACAATGTATAAAGACGAGTCACTTTTCGAAAGAATGCTTCTTAGCCCCTGGCAGGTAGTACATGAGAACAAGTGGTACACATTGATCACCAGCGGGTTCATTCACGCGGACATGGGCCATTTGCTATTCAATATGATCACATTCTTCTTCTTTGCTTTTCAGCTGGAATCAGTGGTAGGTTCGATCGATTTTCTAATTATATACTTTGTAAGCCTTGTACTGAGCGATGTTTCGTCGGTTATCAAGCACAAGGATAATCCCTCTTACAGGTCGGTAGGTGCTTCAGGAGCGATTGCAGGGGTTCTGTTCAGTTTTATACTTTATGCACCGACAAGCACAATTATGATATTTCCAATACCTTTCCCCATACCGTCGCCGATATTCGGGCTGCTTTATTTGGCGTATAGCTTTTTTGCTGCCAGAAAGCAGGCTGATATGATCAATCATGAAGCGCATTTTTGGGGAGCGGTAAGCGGAATGGCAGTTACAGTTATATTGGAACCCAGAGTATTAGCGCATTTTTTTAACAGCGTATTTTAAAGGCGCTAAATGAATATGTACTTAGATAGAATGGATCCCGTTATTTATTAAAAAAATCCAAAGCCAGCTCGCGAAATATTTCATTTCGGGTCAGCATAAACACATGCCGGCCTTCATTAAATATTTTGTAAGAAGCATTAGGCATCTTACTGATGATTGCTTTCAGCCTCTCATCAATATTCGGGATGAGTCCGTCTTTAGTGCTGGCAACACCAAGCACGGGAATTGTGATCTTAGACAGATCTCCCCGTATCATGGGAATAGTGCCGCCCACCTTCAGCATAAGTTCGAGATCCATGTCAATTATATTTTCCCAGTCTTCACCATGCATTGCTTCCCAGAATTTTTGCATTAGGAAATCTTCCTTTTCTTCTTTCCTTATTTCGGCAATACGCCCGGCTTCATCCGCGCTGAAGTGCTCGCCCAGGAAGCTTTCGACAATGATCTTATCAATACTGCCGGGGGCTGTGAGGGCGAGGTTCAAAGCTACCAAAGCACCGCCGCTGGAGCCTATCAGATTACATTTGTCAATTTGCAAATGGCTCAGCAGGGCCAGTGCTGTCCGAGCGTTGTACAGCCAGAAATCATCTCTGAAACCTTCTACTCTTTCGGATTTTCCGTGGCCTATCCAGTCAAAGAGGATAACTTTAAAATGATCTTTATAAAAGAGTTTTTCTGCATTAAACAAAACGGAGGAAGCAGTATTGCCGTGTATCATAAGCAGCGGCCTGCCGCTGCCTAAAGTTTCATAGTAAACTTTTTTTCCTTCGAATTCAAAGAAATCAGTAACGATACCCGATTGTTTCATCTAAATTGATCTTCTTTGTTATTACATCACCTGAATCAGTTTCGATTTTCAGGTAAATATATTTTGTGCGCGGGGTTGAATTCTTATAATTAAATACAATCCATCTTTCTGTGAATAATCCCGGTGGTATCTTGTAGCCGGGCTGCAATAAGTGCTCATCGGGATAAACTTCCGCTGCCCTGGCTGCTTCGTTCGCGGCGTTATAAGCGGCGGCCGCATTAAAGGTCAGAGCCGAACCGATAACCAGGCCAAGGGCTTCGCCGGTATCAACATCTTCGGGGTCATCCTCGTCGGCTGCTTCAGCAGCGGCAAGGGCAATTGCTGAGATTGCCTGGCTGATCCGGGCCCTTTTTTCATTTTCTTCAAATTCTATCTGTTTTTTCTTTTGGGTAGCCTCAAACCAGGACTTTAATTCATTGCCGCTGGTCAGCGTAATTGTATTATTTGCCTGATCGGATTCAAATTGGATCCAGATATTTTTCACAGTGATCCAGTTATCAGTGTTATTATACAGGATAAAGTCAAAAAAACTGAAATACTGCGATGACATATCTTTGCGGTGATAGTTATCAATGGTTACAGGTTCTTTTCCCTTATTACGGTAGTAGTAAGTTCCGCAGGAATTGAGTATAAAAGCCCCAATTAAAAATAATAGTAGATTTTTTTTCATCGGTATAACTCTCATAATTAAAAGTCTTTATTTTCAATACATAATTTCAGGCAAAAATGTTACAAAAAATTATTTCAGCACATACACTTTGAAAAATTTATGCTCTATGCTGTCGAGCCTGCTTCTGAAACGGCTTAGTTCATGGCTGTATTCGTCAGGGCTGTTTTGGATTAGATTATCAACCATGTATACTCTGTTTCCGCGGTCTAATTTTTTTTCAATATACCCGATTGGATCAAATTCATCTTCATGATCTCCGGGATATTGATTCAGGCTTAACTTATCAATGTCCGTAAATTTATCGAAATAATACCAGTCAATCCATTTATTCTCGAGCAGGATCAGGTCATTATTCTTAGAGGCAGATTCAATTTTTTTGACTTTAGTATAGTAATAATCATTGTCGATATTGCCGGTGCGGCTTATCAGGAAGAACCAGTTTAATCCTGCAATTAAAATCGCCAGGGCCGGGAGCATAAACTTATTAGTTTTATCTTTAAGAAAAACAGCGAGCATAATCCATAAAAACACATTCTGCGGTATCCAAAATTCCAGGTTCTCAGGATTCCAAAATGAAAAAAATATTGAATAAACAATAAATGCCGCAACGAATATTAGTATCTCTTTGTTTTTCTTTGCCTGCGAGCGGAGATTTCCCGTTGCTTTAATAAAAAAATAGATGATAAGGCTGAGTAATGCAGCCACCGCAAATAAATATATATATATGGTGCCCTGGCTTAGTGATCTGAGCAGGTAACTATCGTCTTCGAGTGATTTTTGAGCGAAAAATGCCTTCATCAGCCCAGAAGTTTCAGGTGATACCAGGAATGGCTGTGTGGCAATAAATGACCTTCCGAAACCGATCAGGATTTTTAAAAAGCCGGAAGCTTCAGGTTCATTCCATGAAGGCAGGACATGAGTATAGAATGTAAGCCAGTAAATTATATCATCGAATGTATATAAATTCTTAACAGCGAAAATTATATAAAAATATCCGATAGCGATTATGGATAAATATATCGCTAAATACAGCAGGATGCTTTTTATTCCTATCTTCTTGAAATTATTTGCAAATATAAAGAGCAGCGGGAAGATGAAAAGTATATGTAACTGATGAACCAGAACGGAAAATCCTAATAGGCCAGCCGATACTAAAAACCATTTTCCTTTGTAATCCGATTTGCATAAATAATAAATCCCGGCCAGAACGAGGCCCAGGGGAATAATGTATATTTCCACACAGATGCTGTAAAACCAGTAACCAAAATTAAGCCCTGCTATTGAAGCCCATAGAGAAGCAGCTACATTTTTTATCTTAAAAACTTCCGCAAGTATTTTGAAAATGAACATAACACCCATTGCACCGAACAGGGAATTAATGATGCCGGTTGAAAAAGATGTATCATTTATACCAAAAACCGCACTCATCAATTCTGCCCATACCCTGACAATTGGAGTGAACAGCAGATGATGCGGATGAAAAATATCTGTGCCTTTTTCAATATCAAAAATATATTGGATGCTGTCATGCGCGACGGAAAGCGCCTCGGGAATACTAAGCGCGTAAATCAGCAAGAAAAAAGCAAAAATCAAAATCGAAAATAATTTACTGCCTGACATTAACAGATCATCAATAATTGAAAAAAAGAATTTGACAATTATATGAAATTTGCGCCGATATTTTATGGGAAAATCCGGAAATGTGTTTATAGATATCACATAATTGTTGCTTTTGATGTTAATTATGTTTAAATTTTTTCTTAATTATGATAAAAACGCCAAAATTAATTAATATGGAGAAAAGATAATGAAGAAGTTAGTTACTTTACTGATATTGCTGGTAGGAGTATCGCCGGTATTATCCGAAGAGAGAACTGAAGCCGGTAAAGCCTTTAAATACATGATGAGGCAGGCTCACCCTTTGCCTGACAGTAAGGGTAATGTGAAAATTGACCCCGTATTGCCGCTTGCAGGGTCAGTTAGTACTACTATATTCCACAATGCCAATACAATTGGTGATGAATCAATATATCCCCAACAGATGCAGAATGAATCATCAGTAGCCGTAAATCCGCTGGATCCGACATTCCTGATAGCTTCGGCAGTTGATTACAGGGCGGAATCATCGACGTGGATATATATGTCAACCGATGGCGGGCATAGCTGGATCAATAAAAATCTGGGTAAACCTTTTCCGGATTGGCGCTCAACAAATGACCCCTCCGTTACTTTTGACATGAACGGCTATGGATATTTATGCTATGGAGGATTTGGCGAGCGTAAAGATACAATGGATGTGCCGCTAGGCGAAAACGGAGTGTTCGTAGCAAGAACTACCGATATGGGGCAGACCTGGGAAGCACATATACCTGTGATCCTGCATCAAGGCCCTCAGACATTGGATTCGGCCTTTGAGGATAAGTACTATATAGAGGCGGATAACAATCCACAGTCGCCTTATTTCGGCCATCTGTATATACCATGGAAAAGGGTGATAGCACGGGATTCATCCACACAGATAGTTATATCGAAATCGACCGACCAGGGCCTGACCTGGTCGGAACCGGTAAATGTGAGCTACAAGGTAGACGGAAGCTCTGTTGATACAACTTTCGGGCAGAGCTTTCCACTTGCCGCCACAGGGCCTGATGGTGCTGTATATGTGGTATGGAATCACGGTATAGAGCATGGAGTGGGTTTTTCGAAATCCACTGACGGCGGTGAAACCTGGTCGGATCCAGAAATTATTCATTATTATGATATTTTCGGCGTAACTAATGATATTTCCGGAAACGATGTTGTCCCGGTATGGCGGCATACCGTTAAAGGTGTAGTCAGAGCGGAAGCTTATCCCGTAATAAAGGTAGATAATACAGGCGGAGAAAGGGATGCTACTGTT
Organism: uncultured Hyphomicrobiales bacterium; assembly: GCA_964544155.1. Taxonomy (GTDB): domain Bacteria; phylum Bacteroidota; class Ignavibacteria; order Kapaibacteriales; family UBA2268; genus CAZJAH01. Next base: position 13,016 of record CAZJAH010000026.1, read on the forward strand.
TACGTATGCTGGGCGGCCGACAGGATACCGAATATTTATTTTTCTAAATCCACTGACGGTGGCGAAAACTGGACTGAGCCCGTCATAGTCCATTCGGATACTCTTAATGACCAGTTCTGGCCATGGATGGGAGTCGATCCTATGAACGGCGATCTTGCCATTATGTATTTCGACAGCAGAAATGATCCTGAGAACCTACTTGTAGAATGTTGGGTGAGCTATTCGAGCGACGGCGGTGAAAGCTGGGTTGACCGTGCCGCCGGTAACGCGGAGAATGATCTGAGGAATAACCCTTTCCGTGCTAATTCATTCGCGGGTGATTATAGCGGGCTTGACTTTTACGACGGGATAGCCTATCCTACATGGGTAGATATGCGGCATGCCGGCGCCGCAGGAATCGACAGCGATGTTTATACAGCTATTGTTAACGTAAACGCGCCCATACCTCCGGAGAACTTCACTGCTAATGTGCTTCCGGATAAGCTAACCGAACTCGAACTTAATTGGGAGCCTGTTTATGAGACTTCATTCGGTAAACAGTTAAGCGCGGATGATATATTTTTCAGGATTTACAGGGAAGGCGGACTTATCGCGGAAACTGACGGAATTGCCACAAGTTACCTCGATTCGGGGCTTGAGGCTTTCGAAGAATACAACTATGAGATATATTCTTATAAAGAAAGCGTGACCCGGCTCGATTCTTCCAGGGTGACGGAGATCACCGGATATCCGGGCGGCTCGAAGTTCCCGGATGCACCAGAGATCATTTCCAAAGCCGGGGACGAAGACCTCAATATAACTCTGGGGCTTAGTTTACCGGAATTCAGAACTGACGGCCAGACTCCGCTTGTGAACATGAACAGAATAAATATTTACCGGGACGGGGAATTCCTCGAATCCAGAGATATTTCTGCCGCTGACGCGGGGAAAATAATAACTTTGGAAGATGAAGTTCCCGTGCAGGGTTTTTATACTTATGAATTGACGGTATCAGACTTCTTTGAGCAGGAATCCATCGAAACAGAGAGCGAAAGAAGCAACAGGGTAATAGTGTACGCCGGCCCGATAATGAACAGGGTCACCCAGAATTTTGACGGACAGCTTCCCAAGTATTATATTTCGGGTAATTGGCAGGTAACCGATGGGTTTGCTTTTTCAAAGCCAAACAGCTATAGTATTTCACCTGACGAAAACTATAAATCTAAAGCGGCTGATACTGTGATATTTTTTCCTGTTAATCCAAACGCGCTCTACATGACTCTGAAGCATGCCGCGGTAATACATGTATCGGATACAGCATTCATAGAAATCTCAGAAGACCTCGAAACCTGGCATCAAATTGCCGCATATAACAAAAAAGGGCATCCCGCGTGGGGCGACGGCTCTTTGAACAGTGATGACTGGCTGGATGACAAGATATATTTCGGTGAAGCTGTTACAGATAATTGGGAAAGCATTTATCTTAGGCTTCGGTTTAAATCAAACGCCATTTTTGAAGATGAAGGATGGTATGTGGATGATATTGACATTTCAGAAACGCCGTTTTCTGTTCAGGAGGATTTAAGTGAAAGCGGAATTCAGGTGTATCCGAATCCGGTTAACAGGTTTTTGAATATTAAGATCTCAGATGATATGATTTTGGATAGAATAAGCGCGGTTCTGACTAATCCTCTCGGAGTCAGCTATGATCTTGAGGGCAGGCTCTTATCAGATGGGAATTTAGTATTTGCGGACTTAGCCGGCCTGCCTCAGGGCGCTTATATCTTAAGTTTAAGAAATTCCGGAGGTAAGGTCTATAACGCGAATGTCAGGATAATCAGATAAAAATCAACTTACATATATTTTTCCGATTACCGGGTCGGATTTGGTGATCGACCGGATTTTTTCTATCCTTTCTTCATTTAGGATAGTGCCCGAAGAAATGATTTTAAGGCCGGAGTGGGTAATGATATTTCTTGAGATTGTCATGCCCACTTCGAGCTCTTTCTTTAGTACAGGGTATTCCCTTCCATGCCTGGCACCTATGGGCGAATTAGCGAGATATTGATCCAGCAGGGCTACTATCCTGTAATCATATAGCCTTCGGGATTCATGTTCGAGAAATTCCATGGCTTTACCGGATTGATATCCTTTAGCTTCGATCATATCAAAGAAATCCAGGCACACTCTGATTATTCTGGATTCTACAGGTATCTGCCATGATTTGATTTTCTCGGGATGGCCTGATCCGTCGAAATTTTCATATAAATGATAGAGTATATCTGCTGTTTTTTCATAGCCTTTAATATTTCCTATAAGATCTTTAGAATATTCCGGTATTTTTTTTAGCTGTTTGTTTATTATTATACCGTCTTTTGTTACAGGGTCTTTCAGAGCCTTATCATCAAGAAATAGTTTGCCGATAAAAGCCAGTTTGGAAGCTCTCTGAATTTCCATTAAGTTTTTTTTGTCTGTTTCATCCAGTTCTTTCGATATCCAAAGCGCGGCATCCGAGACCATTTCAAGGAATTTGTCAGAGTTTTCTATCCTCGGGGTTTGGATTTTCAGCAATAAATCGTAAACGTCATTCTCGAGCTGGTTTTGCAAGTCTTCGATTTCTGCTTCTCTATTTTTAATTTCATAATTTGCTTTAATAAGCCTGACAGCCGTACGAAGCCTGCCTATAAGCTGATCCATCGAAAAAGGCTTGCCCACAAAGTCATCGGCACCCTGCTGCATAGCCTTTAGGTTAGTATCCTTATCGGTAGAGGATGTTATAATTATGAAATAAGTGTCTTTTAGGTTTTCATCACTTCTGATCTTCTTAAGAAGTTGCAAGCCGTTAAGTTCGGGCATATTTAAATCGCTGACTACAATAGCCCGGGTTTCTATCTTTTTAAGTATATCGAAACATTCAATTCCGTTAGCGGCTTCATATATTAAAGCTTCGGGAAAAGCTTTGGCGATAAGTTTCTTTAAACTTTCTCTGACAACGTGTTCATCATCAGCTATTATAAAATATATTGAATTAGATTCCATAGTTCCCTATCATTTTTTTATTTGTTCTCTCATAAAAATAACAAGATTTATGCCAATATGTTAATATTAATTACTCAAGATCATCGAATTGTATTAAATTTTAAATGTATCAGAGCGTTAAAAAAAAATAAACTATAAAAAAAGCTGCTCCGCAATTTGGAGCAGCTATACTTTAAAACAATTATAATATATTAAATTTAGAACATATTATATTTGCAACTTCTGCTTTATCTTACAACGACCCTGTAATTATTAACGTCTTTGCCATTGAGCCTAATCATATAAGTACCTTTACTAAAACCGCTAATATCAATCGGTATAACACGGCCCTGAAAATCTATTTTTTCAGTCATAACAGGGATTCCTTCAAGGGAATAGACGCTCAATGTGTATTTGCCCGGATTATCGTGCTTAAGGTAAACTACCCCTGAAGCCGGATTCGGATAAGCGTATCCGCTATAAAGCACATCATCAGCAACAGAGTTGATGTTCAACACAGCTTTAAGAGCCTCGTAAATATCAATCTTACCCCAGCCCCAGGAATTGCTTTTGCTGTTTGGCCCGGTATCACCTGTGAATATATCCCTTTGAGCCGTAGCTCTGAAAATATTCTTGATATCAACCGGCGTAAGTGTAGGATCGGCCTGAAGCATCAACGCGATAGCGCCGCTTACAAAGGGGGCAGACATTGAGGTTCCCTGCAGAGCGCCATAATACCAATAATCAAAGGCATCCGCTACTAATAAGTTTTTAAGGTGGCCGTCAGGCGCGTATAATTCGCTTTGAGAATTAACAGCTGCAACTATGACATCACCCGGAGCAGTTATATCAGGTTTGATCCTGCCATCAGCTGACGGGCCATTGCTTGAAAATCCGGCGAGCCTTCCTAAAGAATGATGGGAATTATTATAATGGTTAGAGCCTTCGATATCCCGGTAACCCGTTTTTGAAATATAAGCACCTACGGTAATTATTTCCTTTCCGTTGCCGGGCTCTGTAATTCCGATCTGTGTATTGCCTTCCAGTAGATCTTCAAACCACCTTATAATGAAAGGATTAGAATCTGAGTAACTGTTCTTCCAGACGAACACCTCGCCGTTATTGCCTTCGACAAGAAAATAAAGGTACAGCTGTTCTTCGAGCCGGCAGTTTAAGGATATCCTTGGGCGTCCGTTATATTCAGAGGTTTTAGCATAGGTATCGAATGAAGCAACCTGTTTGCCGTTAAGCTTAATATCGAAATATCCTGTGTTATCATCTGAAGTACAAATCCAATCCGATTCACTGTCTATAGTCTGATTATCTTCATCAACGATGTGTACTTTTACACAAAATTCCTCGCCTTTAGTTCCCCAAAAGTCAAAACCTCCGGAAGGATTGCTCATTCGTGTTAGCATGCCAAAATCAGTATCGAGCGAAAAATCATTATAAACAAATACTTTTTGTCTGCCGCTGTTTCCCGCGGATTTAACAACTATTCTGCCCGGGCCGGTTAAAGCATCGATAGCTTCGTCAAATAGGGTGGTACCGTCATGCGGGCCGAAATGAGTTCCCAGGCTTATATTTACAACTCCGGGCTTGCCCTGAGATTCGGCATAATCAAAAATATAAGATATACCGTCGATTATATTTCCCTGAAACGCATCATTTCCGCTTGAAGATTTATAAGCAACAAAAACCAGCTCTGAATTTCCTGCGACTCCTGCGTACAGCTCATTGCCCAATCCGCTTCCCGCGGCAATGCTCGCAACATGTGTACCGTGAGTGCCCCATTCATCATCAGTAAGTACCTGCTGGATTTCTAAGGGGGTCAATTCCCAGCCATAGTCAAAGGCTGAGGGCGGATCGCCCTCTTCATTCTGTATCCATACTTTGCTTAATCTGTTCTTTTCAGTCTGTTTATCCAAAAATTCAACATGAGTAAAATCAAAACCTCCGTCAATTATGCCGACCACAACTCCCGTGCCGTCATATTGAGTATCAAAAAGGGCTTCGCTGTTGCTAAGCACATCATTAAGCCTGCCGGATGATCTGGCGCTGTCAAGTTCAAGAGATAGAGGTGTATCGGCGTGTATATATTTAATGAAGTCCTGTTCGCTAAGCTCTTCCATACTGTTTACCGGTATATCGGCCGTTAAGATAGATCCGGCTTTGGTCCGTATATGCACACCGTATTCATCTAATCTGGCTGAATTGCTAATATCATCGATTTTGATAAGAGCGCTAAGGTAATAGCTTCCGGACTTGATCCTCAAAGGAAGGTGCCGTCTTTCCAGAAGACTTTCGCTAATCTTTTTTTTATTCGATTTATAATCCTTTAGAACTATCTGTGCCTGATGGGATAATTTCGAATTTGGATTATCCGAAAAAAGTTCCGGCCCCGAAAAAATTAATAATATAATTAACAGCAGTTGAAAAAATATCATTTTATAATTTATCCTGATTATTAAAATTGGACTAAATATAATAATGCATAAAAGCTCTAAAAGTTACTTTTTGGCAGCATTTATAATTTTTAAACGCTTTAATTTATTAAATATTAACATGGCCTATAAATAGAATTCATACGAATAAGCTAATATGTGTTTTAAAATATACTCTAAAAATATTAATGACTAAGTATTAATGATGAAAAATTTCAGATTGTCTTTATTAGCTAAGATATTGCTTCTGGCTACTTTTCTCGAGCTGATTTTGTTTATAGTAGTGGGATTTGGTTTTTTCTCAGTAAATGTAATGAATGAACGCGATTTGTTCAGAAATGTTGAAACAGTAATGCTACAGGGATATCAGTACCGTTCGGATTTTTCCAAGACAAGAGATATTGAGTATGTGGAACAATTTGAAAGCACTATGAATGAATTCAACTCCATACTCGATCCGTTTTATAACGACAAAACTGTTTCTGAACTGACTTTAATCCAAAAAGATTACAACAATACATTTAAAACATATGTTGGGATTATGAAAACCAGAGGACTGAACGAAAACCTCGGTGTTGAAGGCAATTTCCGCGAAAGTGTACATAATATAGAAGATATTCTAAAAGAAACAGACCACGATAAGCTCTATGTATACATGCTTCAGGCAAGGCGCAGGGAAAAAGACTACATCATGCGCAGGCATCCCGAATACATAGAGAATGTTGAAACTCTGGTCGATTCGCTTGTTAACAAGGCGGCCCGTCTCGATATGAATTTGGAAAGAAAAACCGAGATAATTAAACTTTCACAGGTTTATATGCTTTCATTCAAAGAATTGGTAAGAGTATTCAGCGAATTGGATTCCCTTGAAATACAGCTAATCGAATTCGAAGAAAAAATGCGGCGCATAATCAAACAAATTGTTAAAAATAAAGCTGCCGAAGCGGATATGATACAGAAAGTACAATTTTCCGTTGTAGGAATTTCTCTTATTCTTGGTGTATTTTTAAGTATTGTGATAGCCAAAGGTATAGCAAATCCTGTCATAAAGCTTCAGAAAGCCGCGCTAAAAATGTCTGAAGGCAATTATGACGCTAAGGTAGTAGTTAATTCGAAAGATGAAGTAGGCGATCTGGCCGCGTATTTTAATATCATGGCAGAAAATATTAAAACATCAAATGATACAGTGATGCAACAGCAGGAAAAACTAAAAGACCAGAATATTGAATTGGAACTATTAGCTGAAGACCTGAAGGATTCATTCAATAATCTCTCGGTACTAAGTAATATCGGACAAAGCATTACAGCAATTCTTAATTTTGATGAGCTTTTTGACAAGCTTTACCATGAGCTTACAACTGTAATCGATTCCTCAACATTTGCCATCGGGCTACTGGATGATAAAAAAAGCACAATAGAATACGGGCTTATCATACAAAATCAGGAAAAGAAAGATAAAGCAAGCATACCGCTTGATGATGAATCGCGTATTGATGTAATGAGCGTTCTTCATAAGCACGAAATTATCATTAGGGATATGGAACAGGGCATGCGGCAGCTTAAAGATAATTACTCTTGGTTTGATGAAGAATATGAGCCAAAAAGCCTCTCGGCAGGTTCGCAATCAGCCCTTTGCATTCCAATTAAAGTTGATAATAATGTTATTGGAATTATGACTGTAGAAAGCAGAACAAAAAACACCTTCAAAAACCATGACATAGACATGATACGAAACCTTGCTTCGTACATTGCCATTGCAGTGATGAATGCCAAATCCTACCAGGAAATCATTAAATCGCACGAAGAGCTGAAAAAGACGCAGAACCAGCTTGTACAGGCAGAAAAAATGGCTTCACTCGGACAGCTTACAACCGGTATTGCCCATGAAATTAAGAATCCACTTAACTTCATCAATAACTACTCAGATGGTACTGTCGAACTTCTTGACGAACTCAAAAATGATTTTGAGCCTATTAGGGATAAAATTGAAGAAAAGGATTTCGACTACCTCTTCCAGACTATCAGCGAAATATCCGAGCACCTGCAAACGATTAATAAGAACGGCAAGAGAGTTGACAGGATAGTCAAATCTATGATGGAACACGCCCGAGGCGGTTCTGGGGAAATGGTGCCGACTAACATTAACCAGTTCCTGCACGAATACGTAAAACTGGCTTATAACGGTTTCCGCGGCCAGTACAAGCAATTCACCGCCACTCTCAAATATGAATTCGATGATAATATCAGCGAAGTATTCCTCAGGCAGCAGGATTTCAGCAGAGTTATTACAAATGTAGTGGATAACGGCTGCTATTCCGTTAAAAAGAAAAATGAATTGAACCTGAACGGTTTTGAACCTGAAATACTTGTTAAGACTATAGACCTCCACGAAGTTATTGAGATCAGGATACGGGATAACGGCCTGGGTGTACCTAAGAATGTACTGGATAAGCTCTTTAATCCATTCTTTACCACTAAACCGACAGGCGAGGGTACAGGGCTTGGGCTTTCACTCAGCTACGACATCATCACTAACGGCCATGCAGGCAGTATGAAGGTTGAAACCGAAGAAAATGAATTTGCAGAATTCATAATCAGGCTTCCGAAAGCACAGAATGGCAGCGTTAAAAATGATAATAAAGAAATGCTGACAAATGCCGGATAAGATTATACCTTAGGAATTTTAGCCCATAGCAGGGTTTCTTGTATTTATGAGCGGAGTATATGGAAGATACTCTTTTAATCATTATTAAAATATAGTGGTAAAAAAAAGTATTAGATATATTGCTGTATTTAATTTTATGTAACATAATTAAGTAACGCTTTAAAGCGGAGTTAAGGCAGATTAATAAGCACGCCTGAAAATCTTTATTCAGTCAATCCGTCAAGCTACAATGAATTTATATTAATAAAAAAAGTAGATTATGAAAAAATATTTAGTTGTAGCACTTTTAATGATATTAAGCGCTCCTGCTTACGCGAATGTTGACGGTAAAGACTTTGGTTTTGGTATTGTATTAGGTGATCCCACGGGTATAACTCTCAAGCACTGGCTTAATAACGAAAACGCCATGAATTTTACCGTGGGCAGCTCATATTATGGCAGCCTGCGGCTGGGAGTTGATTATCTTTGGCATTTTAATGCCTTCAATACTGATTTGTTTAATCTTCATGCCGGCATAGGCGGGGTTTTGGGTATCGGCGATAACGACAATTGGTTTACGAGCCGAGAAAGATCGAAATGGAATACTTTCGATGATGATTTCGGCCTGGGAGCCAGGGCTACTTTCGGCGGCAATTTCGTTCCCCGGCGCGTTCCGCTGGAGATATTCCTCGAACTGGGAGTTATAGTAGGCGTAGTTCCGGGATTCGGAACTGGTGCAGAAGGCGCTGTCGGTATTAGATTCTATCCATGATAATAAGCATTAAACGCTCATCATATTAAGCTAAGTTCATATTTTTTGCGTCAGAGTTTTTGATCCGGAAAAAATTTGGAATTTTAAAAATGCTATCAGCAGTTGTTTATTCAGGGTTTATACTTGCGATATTTGTACCCTTGATATTTAGAATTTTCGGTAAAAAATCATCAGGAGCGATAATATCTCTGCTCCCGTTGGGGATATTCCTTTACCTTCTTACTTACCTGCCGGAAGTAAACTCAGGGAATTACATTAAGGAAACAACGGTCTGGTTCAGTTCGTTGGGAGTTAACCTCAGTTTCTACCTTGACGGGCTTTCTCTGATTTTCGCGCTCATCATCAGCGGCATAGGTTTTGCCGTGTTTTCTTACGCGGGTAAGTACATGGAGCATAATCCCTTCATAGAGCGGTTCTATGTTTATATAAGTATTTTCATGGCTTCCATGCTTGGAGTTGTTATTTCCGATAATGTATTCGCTTTGTTTATATTTTGGGAATTGACCAGTATAAGCTCCTATCTGCTCATAGGTTTCAACCACCATACAGAAAAGTCAAGATATAGCGCACTTCAGGCAATGCTGATTACGGCTATGGGCGGCCTGGCCATGCTCGCCGGCCTGCTTCTTTTATCATTGGCAACAGGCACACAGAGCATACAGGAAATGAAGGTTATGAGCGCCATGATAATATCACATGACTATTATTTGCCCGCCTTGATACTTATTCTCCTGGGGGCATTCACAAAATCGGCGCAGTTCCCCTTTCATTTCTGGCTTCCTAACGCTATGGAAGCGCCTACTCCCGTCAGTGCTTATCTCCATTCGGCCACAATGGTCAAGGCTGGCGTGTTTCTGTTGGCGAGATTAAGCCCGGTGCTGTCGGCCGGCCCTTACTGGACTGAGATAGTAACCGGTATCGGAGCTGTAACCATGCTCGGCGGAGCGGTTATGTCTGTTTATAATACAGATCTCAAAAGAATTCTCGCATATTCGACTGTCAGCGTTCTTGGGACACTCACGATGCTTATAGGCTTAGGCACAGAATTCGCGATCAAAGGCATGGTAATTTATCTGCTGGCGCATTCGCTTTATAAAGGTGCGTTATTTCTTTATGCCGGAATTATCGACCACGAAACCGGAACCAGGGATATAAGAGAAATAGCAGGTTTGAGTAAATTCATGCCTATAACGCTTGCTATCGGATTCCTGGCGGCATTTTCGAAGATGGGGCTGGTGCCGTTCTTCGGGTTTATCGGAAAAGAAACCGTATATGATGCTGCTCTCAGGTATGATCATTTTGGATATGCCATTATTGCTTTTACTGTGTCGGCAAGCATTTTTATAGTAGCGGCGGCGGCTCTTGTCGGTATAAAGCCTTTTTTGGGCAAAGAAGCTAAATATCCTGGGAATAAGCCGCATGAAGCGCCCTTCCAGATGTTACTCGGCCCGGCATTATTGGCAGCCGCGGGATTTCTTTTCGGAATATTTCCCCTTATCGTCGAAGGATTACTTGGTGCTACTGTTTCGGATATAACCGGCATTCCTGTTGAATTTCATCTTTCATTGTGGCACGGATTCAATGTAGTGCTGCTGCTTAGCATTGCAACTCTTGGAATAGGCGCGTTCCTTTATTTTTATATTGACAAATTAAGGGAAATGATGAAGAGCTTTTGGAAACCTGAGGCCGTATTTCCCGAAAACATATATAAATTTTCGCTTGACGGCATGATGAAAACTGCCAAAGGCCAGACCCGCCTGCTTCAAAACGGATACCTGAGATATTATATAACTTTTATTATTTTGACTACAATAGGACTGGTGGGATACTCATTAGTAAATTTCAATGATCTGAGCATGATTTCGCCTGATCTGGGCATAGAATTCCACGAGTTGATGATTGCATTGATTGTTATAGCGTCAGCTATTACCGCGGTTATGGCGAAAGGCAGGCTCACGGCGGTAGCGGCAATGGGTGTAGTTGGCTTTAGCGTGGCTTTTATATTTATCCTGTATGGTGCTCCTGATCTGGCAATGACTCAGTTCGCCATCGAAACCCTGACGGTTATTGTTTTCGTTTATGTGATTTACAGACTGCCGAAATATATTAATTATTCCAAGAACTCCCGAAGGGTCAAGGATGGCATTCTCGCGTCCGCTACGGGATTAATGATGGCATCGATTATTTTAATTGTATCTGAAACATCTAAGCGCGGCGACATAAAGGAATACTACAATGCCACCAGCTATCTCAAAGCCAAGGGCAGGAATATCGTGAATGTGATACTGGTGGATTTCAGGGCGCTGGATACAATGGGAGAGATAACAGTTCTGGCAGTAGCTGCGCTGGGAGTATTTGCTTTATTGAAATTGAGAAATGACGGCAGGGAGGACTTTGAATGAAATCGCTAATTCTCTCGACAGGAACAAGGTATTTAATACCTCTGCTATTGATATTTGCTTTTTTTCTTTTGCTGAGAGGTCATAACGAGCCCGGTGGAGGATTTGTAGGCGGGCTTGTAGCTTCCACGGCTTATGTGCTATACGGTATAGCTTACGGTGTGAATGAAGCCCGAAAGCTGCTCAGGATAGATCCTGTATACCTCGTAGGATTGGGCCTTTTAACAGCTTTAATAAGCGCTCTTATCCCTGTCCTGGCCGGAGAAACATTCATGACAGGTGTTTGGATGAAGAATGAAGTTCCCATACTTGGAAAGCTTGGAACTCCACTGCTTTTTGATACCGGTGTGTTTTTGCTTGTACTTGGAATTTCACTGAAAGTAATATTCGCGCTGGCCGAGGAGGATGTACGATGATACTTCTTTTGGCAATAATTGTAGGGGTGCTATATTCTTCCGGTATTTATCTTATGCTTAGAAGAAGCCTTGTTAAGGTAATTATCGGCCTTATATTCATGAGCCACGCGGCTAACCTGCTTATTATCACAGTTGGCGGGATCACAAGCTCTAATCCGGCATTTATTCCTGAAGGCCAAACGATGATACAGGGTGATTTCTCTGAGCCTCTGCCACAGGCTCTTGTACTCACTGCAATTGTTATCAGTTTCGGTGTGCAGGCTTTCGCTATCGTTTTATTCAAAAGAGCATACCAGACCGTCGGAAGTGACGATCTGGATAAACTCAGAAGTACTGATATGCTGAATGAGTAATAGCAGCTTTAGTCCTGAAGCTCATATTTATCGAACATGATGTTTGTATTCGGAAGATCTCTGATGAGATTTGCTATCTGCTCAAAAGGTATATCATTATTCCTTAAATTAAGTACGCTGAGATTTTTCAGACTGCTAAGGTCAGCAGGTAATTCCCTAATCCTGTTGTCCGACAGGTCAAGCTCTTTGAGGTTTTGAAGCTTTCCGAGGCCTTGCTCTATATCTCTCATTCTGTTGTTTGATAAATCGAGCCAGTGTAATTCAGTCAGCTCTCCAATAGTACCGGGCAGTGAGCGCAGCCTGTTACCCGAAAGGTTCAAGTAAGTAAGGCCTTTCATTCTGGTAAGTTCTCCAGGAAAATCCCTGAGCTTATTATTGGCAAGGCTTATGTTTTTTGCGTCCTCGGGCAAGACTGAAGGCAGGTCGCGAAGTTTCATATTATCATAATTCAAAATATCCAGCCCGGTTGATGCAAGCCCGGCTCCTGACTCATTATAAAGCTCCCTGCTGATGCCGTCAACAGTTTGAACCAGTTCCTTCAGCGCTTCCTGGCTGCCTTCCGGCATTTCAATAAGCTGTTTGTATTTAGCTAGTGCGCTTTGCAGTGATTCTTTTGCTTTTATTAGGAAATAATTGCGATTATCGGCTGAACTCTGGCGTGCAGCCATTTTTTTGTACATATAGCCGGAGTATTCATCGGCTACAGCCTGCCAGTAACGCGCGCTCCAGCTTCCTGCCCGGCTGACTATATCCCGTCCTTTTTCCAGGTATTTGGCGGCAAGTTCCAAACTGCCCTGTTCACGGTAGGTGTTGCTTAATTTCAGGTACCTGATTCCGAGATCTAAGCCGCTATCCTGTGCCCCCGTGAAAATAGGTAGTAAAAGCAGAATGATAATCAATTTAACTAATGTTGCAGTTTTCATTTATATCCTCCGGATTTATAATCTTAAATGATAAAATTCTGATCAATTCTTAAAAGGGCGATCTCCAGAAATTATATCTCAACCCTAAAGATAATCCTATATGCGTACGCCCCAAATCAAATTGTGGATCAACGCTGCTGCCTGTAAATAATTCAAGATCATCCGAGAATGAATGATAAATGCTCAGCCTTGCATATAGCTCAAAGGGGTAGCCGCAATTAGGAATACCCCCGTAGTATTCTACATCGAGCTTTGTACCTTCCCAGTCGTAAGAACCCGCAGGCTTATTATAAATATTGCCTTTTGTCCAGAAGTATCCTACTCCAAGCTTCAGGCCGTCCTTATATTCTTGTGAATTATTGAATGTTGTGGTGTTAAAGCTCAATCCAACGGCGAAAAGATTGGAATTCCAGTCTTCATTCAGTGTGAAGTCTGCATCATCGAAAAGAAGCCTCTCTGTTCTCATGACCGGGGCCTGGTATTCATACCATAAATCTATACTTCTTCCGAAGCCCAAAATCTTGTATAGATTAAGGTTAAGCCTTGCTCCGGGAGAAGGCTTCACTCCAACTCTGCCGTCACCGTTTGATATGAACTGGCTGACAAATCCTGACGCTGAGAAAATAGCTCTGAAATCTTTGCAGTTTTCATAATATTCTTCCTCCATAATTCTGAGCATAGCGTTACTGGCGCTATCTTTTTTGTTCATGATCTTAACTTTGTCAATATGGTGCCAGTCCTTGATCTGAGAAATAAGTATTGTGTAATACTCAACCGTATCCCTGATCTGCCGTTTAAGCTCACTGACCTTAAAAGCAGGCATATTTGAAGGAAGTTCACGGATTTGGTTTTCATAAATTTTCGCATAGCCATGGTATTTTTGAATAACCTCGACATCCAGATCGAGCAGTTCATCGAAGCTCGGCGCGTAAAGCGGGTCGGGATCTTCTCCCATTATCTCCAGCTGTGTACGCAGCATAAGAGCGAGATCGTAGTATTCGAGTACCTTTGAGACAAACAACTCATCGGTTGCCTCGAACATTTCCAGTTTATCTTCCGGCGGAAGCGGGGTTACTTCCACGACAGGCTCTTCCGACTTCAGGGCTATGGCAGAAACAAGCATTATTATTAGCGCTATTTGCTTTAACATTGCTACACCTTTTGATTTATTTGTCTTATCCATTTTTCGCAAACTCATTAATTATTAATGACTTAAACTAATCTAACAAATAGTTAATCAAAAAGCATACCAAAAATTATCCGAAATCAACGCTGGTTACCGCGTAAATATTTTGCGGATCGATATCAGGCTCGTATTTAGTATAGTAGCGAGCTGTTGAAGATACTTCTTTGAGCAGATACTTTTTTGCCAGTTCGACGGCAATATGATTAGAAAGCGGTACATCAATAGATAGCTTATCACCCATTATCCTTTTTGCCAGTGTAATCAATATTTCATCCGCAATATAAGTATGGTCGGCAATCAAAGGCCCTACTTTCCAGCCGTCAAGGCACTTCCTGATCATACCGTAGCCCCTGACCTCCCGGTGGCGCATATAAGCAAAAGAAAAAGATTTTTTCATCTTAAGCCAGTTCATCAGGAAATTAGTACGGTTATCCGGAAAGAAAGCTTTATCATATGAACAGACCAATGGGAGGAGATTTTTTGTTACTACTTTCACTCTGTTGTCAAAAAAATTATCAACATCTATGTAGCCTTCATATCTCTTGATCTTATGTGCGAATTTAGCGCCTGTGTATTCAATGCGGGCTACGAATTTGAATGGTATATCCATGCCGGCGTTAGATTTAGCTAAATATTTGTAAGCGGTACGGAATAGGATAGGGGCTGCAGCAGTATTCCTAAATTCGGGATAGATCAGGAACAACCCAATAAATCCATACCGGCTTCCATATTTTATTGCCGAAATAAATCCTGCCGGCTTATCGCCGGATAAGCAGGTAAAAAATCCCGCGGGATCCGCCTGATAAACAGAGGCAATATCGTTTAAGCCGGGATTCAGGCCTTCATTTTCGGCAAGCTGCTTTAACAAACCCAGTTCTTCAGGAGCAGTTTGTCGTATACGAAAGGACATTTATTTCCCCAAATATGTATAAGGTAATAGTATAAATTTAAAAATCTTTTATTAAAAAACACGTACTATTTATAAAAAAATATTTTTTTATATTAGTTTCATTGATGAAATCATTTTTGAAAATATTGATTGGAATGATGATCATTGTGATCTCTTCCGGAAAGGCCTCATCAGCCGGCGGAATGGTTATAACCGTTGACGGCGGAATAGGCCCGGCAACAGCCATGTATATTGGCAACAGCATAGAGGAAGCCGGCGATCAGGGTTATGATTATCTGATCATCAAACTCAATACTCCTGGGGGCCTGCTGGAAGCTACCCGCGATATTGTCAGGGATATTATGGATGCTCCCCTTCCGGTAGTGGTTTATGTTTCTCCGAAAGGCGCGAGAGCCGGCTCGGCTGGTGTATTCATTACAATGGCAGGCCATGTGGCGGTTATGGCGCCGGGAACGAATATGGGAGCTGCACACCCTGTAGGGATTGGCGGGCAAAGCCCTGATTCGGCGGGCGCTATGTCTGATAAGATCACAAATGACGCTGCTGCGTTCGTAAGGACAATCGCCCAATCACGCGGCAGAAATGATGAATGGGCGGAAAAGGCTGTAAGAGAGAGCGTTTCGGCTACTGAAAACGAAGCCCTGGATGAGAATGTAATAGATTTTGTCGCCGAAAACACAAATGAATTGCTGGCAAAAATGGACAGCATGATGGTTGAAGTAAAAGGAAAGGAAGTAATGATACTTTCTAAAAATGACGAACTTACGCCAAGGCTTATGGACTGGCGCGAAGAACTACTTTCACTTATCAGCGATCCAAATATTGCTTATATATTTCTTATGATAGGTATATATGGGATATTCTTTGAATTATGGAATCCCGGATCGATTTTCCCGGGGACTATTGGAGCTATATGTGGAATAATAGCGGCGTATTCTTTGCAAATGCTGCCCGTGAATTTTGCCGGGTTGGCGCTGATAATTCTTTCGTTCATTTTTTTTATAATTGAAATAAAAGTCACCAGCTTCGGATTATTGACCGTGGCCGGAGTGATATCTTTCTTATTGGGATCAGTTCTGTTAATAGATTCACCTGTGGAATTCATGGAAATATCTACATCATTAATTATTACTGCAACAGTAGTTACTCTGCTGTTTTTCTTAGTGCTGATAAGCCTGGGAATAAAAGCGCAGTATTCTAAGAAAACGAGCGGGGCAGAAAGCCTCGAAGGCGAAAAGGGCGTAGCAAAAACCGATATTGTCGCCGGTGAAAAAGGTAAAGTGCATGTACACGGCGAACTTTGGACAGCGCTCGCTGAAGAGGAAATAAAAAAAGGCGAAAAGATAGAGGTAGTCTCTGTAAGCGGCTTGACTTTAAAAGTTAAAAAAACGCTCTGAAATTATTTCTTGCCTTTTTTTCTGTATTGCTGAACGTTTACGCCGTATCGCCTGATTTTATTGTGCAGAGTTTCGCGGCTTATTCCAAGCTGAGCTGCTGATTTGCTCACATTGCCGCCGCATTTTTCCAGTGTTGCTTCGATTTTCTTTCTATCGAGTTGTGCCAGGTCTTCCCGCAGGGTTCTGCTTGTTGATATGAATTCAGGGCCGCCTTCCCTTGGCGTGTCTTCAAGCTTTGGCTGCAGCAGTGAATGTAAGTCGTTTACCTCTATCTGATCCTGCTGGGCGGTTTGAAGGGACACCCTGATTACACTGGCAAGCTCCCTGACATTACCCGGCCAGCTGTGTTCCTGAAGGTATTCCATTGTGGAGGGAGAAAGGAATCTATCTTCTCTGAATTCCTCATTGTGCTTTTTTACGTAATAATCAACAATATCAGGGATATCTTCTTTTCTGTCCTGCAGCGGGGGCAGATGTATCTCGCATTCCCTGAGCCTGTGATAAAGCTGCTCCCTGAAGCGGGAATCTTTCATTGCCTCGAGCAGGTCCTTATCGGTTGCTGATATGAACCTTATGTCGATCTCTTCGTTCTGGACAGAGCCAACCCGTCTTATTTTTCTTTCCTCAATCGGAAGAAAAAGATTAGCCTGCAGGTCCATCGACAGATCGCCAATTTCATCTAAAAACAGTGTGCCTTTATTTGCTTCATGGAAGAGTCCTTTCTTGGTTTCGGTAGCGCCAGAAAAAGCGCCTTTATGATGCCCGAATAGTTCACTTTGGAAAAGCTCTTTGGGAATATTCGGGATATCAACCGTTACAAAGGGAAACTTTCCCCGCCTGCTTGCAGCGTGTATGGCTTTAGCAACAAGCTTTTTACCTGTACCGGTATCGCCTGTTATAAGCACATTAAGGTCGGTTCTGCCAAAGCGGATGATCTTATCACCGACATCCAGCATGGCTCTGCTTTTGGCAATTATGCCGGTTTTGGCAAGGAAACGCTTTATTTCCTCAGCTTCTTCGCGTGTTTCCATGCGGCTTACCGCGCTGTCGAGAACTTCTTTTATTTTAATTTTATTAACTATACTTTTTTCGATGAAATTAATTGCTCCCAGTTTTGTCGCCTGTACGGCCATTTCAATAGTGCCCTTGCCCGTGATCATAACTACAGGTATTCCAGGGTGCTCCTTTCTCACCGATTTTAGCAGGTCAAGCCCTGACATATCCTCATCTGGGCCGAATTCTATATCAAATAGGGCCAGGCCTATAAGCCTGCTTTGCTTCGAAATATATTCCAATGCCTCAGTGGGCGAGTTAAGAGTTTGGGTATCGAATCCGAATGAGTTGACAATATCTTCTATCGTTGAACAGTAATCCGGATTGTCATCTACTATCAAAACTTTCATTGAATATCCGATTTAATGTATGTTTTCTTCTAAAATTAAATTAAGGGAATCAAATGCCCGAATATAGCTGCTGTTTGCCTTTGTTTCATATTTTGGATTCCACTTTCCTAAATGATAAAACTTAAAAAGCGGATTCGAATATTCCAGGTAATGCTGATAATCCGCCGGTACAAGTACTGCCTGGTTATTCAATGCATGATCCCTCATTAAACGCAGCGCCGCGCAAAAGGACTCATCATCCAGCGTGCCTTCTTTTTTTAGCTGGGGCTCTCTCATGGCCGAATCCTGATAAATGCTGAATACTTCAGCTTTATAATTGATTAAATAGCCTTCCCGTACACCGCTGATATTATTGATCTCGCCCCAGCTTATTTTTAGCTCCGTTAGCTTTTCATTGCTGCATTCAGGCAGCCCTCCGCATGAATGTAGTATTAAAGTCAGAACCAGGATCATTAAAGGCCGTTTCATGATTTAATCTCGCCTTTTGATGTTTTTTCAAGGAATATATCAATTCTTTCTAGGCATTCTTTCTTTCCGAGGACCTCCATGGTCTCGAACATGCCTGCGCCTACTGAGCAGCCTGTTATCATCAGCCTCAGCGGGTGTATAACTTTGCCCATGCCGATTTCTTTTTCGCCGCAATACTCTTTGGTAATTGAATGAAGATTGCCATGTGAAAAATCATCTGTATCACGGAATTTTTGGATCAGCGGGCTTATTAATTCTTCAGTATCATCCTTCCAGCGCTTCTGTAAATATTGTTCTTCATATTCCTTCGGCTTTTCGAACATATATGGAGCATTTTCAGGTATTTCTTTGAGGAAATTTATCCTCTCTCTGAAAAGCTCCATAACTTTGACGGAATATTCTTCTGCAATAAATCCGTATCCGTGCTTTTTCATTTCATCCATTAGCCCGGGGGTAAGCTTTTCTGCGGGCATTTCCCTCAGATACTTACCGTTCATCCAGTCGAGTTTCTGTGTATCGAATACCGCGCCGCCCTTGTTCACTTTGTCCAGCCGGAATAGGCTAATCAGTTCATCTAAGCTGTATAATTCCCTGTCGGCGGTAGGATTCCAGCCCAGCAGGGCAATGAAATTCACAAAAGCATCCCTGAGATAGCCCTTATCGCGGTAATCCTCGACGGCAACGTCGCCCTGCCTTTTGCTGAGCTTGGTTTTGTCCTTATTAAGCAGCAGAGGAAGATGCGCGAACTCGGGAAGAGACCATCCAAAAGCTTCATAAAGCAGCACATGCTTCGGGGTTGAAGGAAGCCACTCTTCGCCCCTTATCACATGAGTTATCTTCATAAGGTGGTCATCAACCACGTTCGCGAGGTGATAGGTCGGGAATCCGTCTGATTTCAGAAGCACCTGGTCATCTATATCATTTGAATTGACCTTTACTTCCCCGCGGATAATATCCTTTAAAAATATCTCTTTATTATCAGGGACTTTGAGCCTCACCGTGTAGGCCCCGCCGCTATCTATCATTTTTTTTGCTTCATCCATGCCGAGCGTCAGGGAGTTTTTGCCTTCATTCCTGTTATATTTGGGATTAAGCCCTGCTTTCTGGAGCTTCATCCTCATTTGCTCTATCTCTTCAGCGGAATCAAAGGCATAGTAGGCATGCCCGGCTTCTATCAGCTTTTGAGTATGTTCTTTATATATCTGCAGCCTTTCAGACTGCACGTATGGGCCGTGATCTCCGCCTTTAACAGGGCTTTCATCAAAATGAACGCCCGCCCATTCCATTGAGCTTATCAGCCTTTCGGCTGCATTTTCGACCAGCCTTGTGCGGTCGGTATCCTCGATGCGGAGTATGCACTTTCCGCCTTCTTTTTTTGCGAACATATAATTATACAGGGCTGTCCTTAAGCCCCCTACGTGTAAATACCCGGTTGGTGATGGCGCGAACCTTACTCTAACTTCCATTATCTTATGCCGATTATATTAAATTTCTCTTCACTTTAAGGAATTTTAAAAATACAAAAATAAGACTTCATTATAAAATTTTGACCCTCACAAATGCCTGATTAATAATTTCAAGCCGGCATGAAGAATTAATTTTATTATTTTAGAAATCTATTGCTTATGTTTAGTCAGTTTGTATAAACTTATTTTAACTTATAATAATATATTTTTGCCGGTTCATAATGCCGATTTTCCGGGGATAAATTGAAAATCAGTCGCGCCATAGTATTTGATAATATTTCGGTGAGCTTTAATTCTACGGAGCTCTTCAGGGGGTTATCTTTTAATATAAAAAAAGGCGAAAAAGCCGTGCTTAAAGGCCCCTCAGGATCGGGTAAGACTACCTTGCTCAATCTCGCTATGGGATTCCAAAAGCCGGATAAAGGCGCTATAAGAATACTCGGCAATGAGATTAGGCCGGGGCGGCTGGCTGATATTCGCGCCAAAATTGCATGGGTGCCTCAGAATCCTGCCATTATTGGTGATGAAGACGTCCGATCGGCTATTGATTTCCCTTTCACTTTCTCAGCGAATAAATCCATCAGGCCTTCGTATAAGGACATCATCGGCGCGTTTGAAGCTGTAGGGCTTGAAGAAAAAATCCTCGATGAAGATTTCTCCGAAGTGTCTGGGGGGGAAAACCAGCGTATTGCCATAGTTATTGCCAGGCTGCTGCGTAAACCCGTTATCATTATCGATGAACCTACTTCCGCCCTCGATAAGGCATCGGCAAAGAAAGTCATTGATTACCTCTTTTCTGATGACAGCCTCACAGTACTTTCAGCCTCACACGAGGATATATGGGTGGATAATTGTGATAAAGTAATTGAGATCTGAAATGGAAGGATATGAAATAAACACGCTCGACCTTGTTATAGCGGCACTGATAATGCTGCTGCCCATTTCTGTGCTGGCTTACTACCGCACCGGACTCATTAAGGATACACTCATTGCTTACGGGCGAATGGTACTACAGCTAAGCCTGGTGGGGCTCTATCTTGAGTTTATCTTCGATATAAACTCCCTTTGGCTTAATATCGCCTGGGTTGCCGTGATGATCATAGCCGCGGCCATGGCAATTACGGGGCGCGCCGGCATTAAGTACCGGTACCTGGCGCCCGCTCTTGGGCTGTCGATTCTTGTGAATGTTGTGGTGAACGGGCTCATTTACATATTTCTAATCGTCGGCTGGCCGGATTTTTTAGACGCCCGCTATATTATACCCATTATGGGCATGGTTATCGGCAATACCTTAGGAGCTACCGTAATCGGCATCCGATCATTTTTTAACGGGCTCAGTAAGGATAGCAATGTGTATCAATACTACCTGATGTGCGGAGCCACCAAAGGTGAAGCCCTCTTCCGCTTTATGTCGAAGGCAATGCAGGATGCCTTCAGCCCCAATATTGCTTCCACCGCTACCATCGGTCTGATTTGGCTGCCAGGCATGATGACCGGCCAGATACTCGGCGGAGCAAGCCCCGTTACAGCCATTAAATATCAGATAATGATCATTATTTCGATTTTCGTAGGGGGAGTCATCACTGTGTGGCTCTCACTGCTGATATCTAAGCGCTTCGTTTTTGATGATTATGACCTGTTCGATCAAGGAATTTTCCGTGGGCAGAAAGCAAAAAAAGCCCATACCGCAAAATCCTAACGCCGGATAAGCCAAAAAGCCCTGTAGGCCAGTACTCCCATAGCTATTACGAAAGCCAGCATGGTAAGCGGCGGCATATTGCCGTGCCATGTGCCAGGCTCAGGCCACTTGTGATAACCCATTAAAAAAACATGCCCCGCTATAAGCGCCATTGCCGCGTAGCCGGTATGCTGGGCTTTTTTCCACTTTTTAGGGCCCCAGTCGCGCGCTACTTCGGGGATAGAGCCGTAAGCCGGCAGTATGAATACCAGAAAAGCAGCAGCCCCGAACGCTATGGTCAAAATCGTGTGTGCGGTTATACTGCCGTCAGGCCCGAAGATGAACCCGTAGCGCTCAGGCCCCAGCAGCTTGAAGGATAGTATTACATGCACAGCAGCCAGGTAAAAACCACCAAGGCCCAGCTGCTTCTTAACGGCCAGCTTCCGCCTGGGAAACTTCGGGTTGAGCCTGCCGAAAGTGCTGAGAATGTAGGAGGCCGCTATCATGCTGAGCGCAGTCATCGAGATCATTTTATTAACAAGGTATAGCGGCTGCCCCGCAGGATCCACAGGCCCCGCCACAACATAGCGCAGGAAGGCGTAGGCGGCCCAAAGCGCCGCTATAGGCGCCAGCAGCTTTGCCGCGGCTATCCAGCCAGAGTATTTTTTCACTAAGGAGTTCATTATCATCTAAAAAAGTTTAACCCGCGCTAAAAACGCAGCGTCAGCTGCTTTATTATGCTTACCAGCGCAGGTAATTTTCTTTCACATAGTTATAGATTTCGTAATCGAAGCGGTTGCGTTCCATGAAGGCGTCGATGGAATCCTGAGTGAGCTCCTCATCACGCGGTGATTTATTCTTATGCGGCACGGGCATAGTCTCAAAACCGAGCTTAGCGGCCAAAATATCCACTGAAGTCTGGAAATCCTCCATTATCCCGATATACACATAATACTTCTCAATGACCTCCCTGTAGTTATCCAATGTGACCGGGCGGGCAAAGAATCCTGCAAAATTCCCGCATCCGTAGGTTTTAATGAAATCATTCAAAGCCATATCCATCACATACTCCATATCACGAGGCGCGTTTTTATTTTGTTTAATCCGTTTACGGGCATAGAAATAAACAGATACTGCCTTATCCAGAGGATCCCTTAAAATCGAGATGAATTGCTCTACTTCGGGATATATTAATTCAACATTTTCTTTAAAAATCCTATTGAAATGCCCGTGGATACAAAGCTTTTTTTTAGGAAAAAATTTCCATGGATCATGAAATAAATTGATTTTCTCTTTTTTTGAGGAAAGCATGAACTTTCTGCTATGATAATAAAAACTTTTTCCATACCATTTATTCAGAATAAAACGCAGGCTTGTGCCGCCGGTTTTGGGCATGTGAAGCGAAATCAACGGCTTATGCGGATTATACTCAACCATCACCAGTTCTTATAATTTTCTTTTACATAGTTGTAAACTTCATATTCAAATTCATGGTTCCGGTTAAATTCCTGCTTTGCCCAATCGGAGATCGCAACTTCCTTCTTTGTTGAATTCTTATGCGGTACCGGGATGGACTCAAAACCAAGCTTATCAGATAGAATATCCACCGAAGTCTGGTAATCTTCCATTAATCCTATATAAATGAAATACTTATCGATCAATTCCCTGTAATTCTTTCTGTTTATCTTCCTGGGAAAGAAATTAAAATAGCTGTTCCTTTTTGTGGAAACATATTCCTCCAAGGTCAATTCAAGCATTTTCAGCCTCTGGGGAATAACGTATTCACCCCTGTCGACCTGTAATTTCGTGAAATGGTAATTTGACAGCATTTTTTTGAATGGATCCCTTAATATTGTGATAAACTGATCGACAAATGGATAATAATGCACCGCGCCCTGCTTCATATTCATATTAAAATGCCCATGGATACAAACCCCAGGCTTGTATTTTTTAAATAAAAAGCCTTCCTTGATCTTAAATTTTCTCGGTACGCGGTCATCGTACAAATGGCTGTAATGCAGGTAAAGATTATCTCCGTACCAGTTTCTAAGCACTTCGGTGAAGCTGGTGCCCCCGGTTTTGGGTATGTGTAAGGATATCAGCGGTTTAGATTTGTCGTATTTTATCATTTTAATATAAACCTCGATAAAACTAATTTCTTTATATGATTGACATAATTCATGATTCCGTCGCTTTCCAGAAACATGGTCTTATGCATTAATTGATTAAAATCTTCTGTTACTTCCTTTTTGGGTTTTTTAAAGGAATTCTTTGCAGCCAGGCAAATACGGTCGCCCCGTATATTAAAAATAATATTTGTTTCAAGCGGTATTGTGCGCATACCGAATTGCAGTATGGAATTGCCGGAGTGCTTTATGGAAATCAAATATTCGCTTTTCACCCTTGAAATATCTTTTTTGCCGTATAGGTCCATCTCAAAATCATATTCTTCCAGGAATGGCGCACGGCGCTTTAAGCTTTCAGCTTCCATTTCGTAGTAGCTGTCGTATTTTATGGCGTCGTCATTAAAAGGCGAAAACCGGAATTCCTTTGTGCCGCTCAGCAGGGGTACCTGCAAATTCTTATGCAAGAGCTTGTGATGCGTACCAATCTCTCCCATATTGGTCGATAATGATATATTCGGGCAGACAAAATAACGTTTCTTCTCATTCATGTACTTGATGAAGTATTTCTTCCAGGAGCTTCCCGGCCATTTTTCTACAAAATGAGACACAACACTGAAATCTTCCGAATATTTATTCCGGCTGTACCAAAATAGGAAATTCCGCCATTCATCGCGGGTGAAGAGCTGACCCCAGCTTGTTGCCGACTGAATGAAATAGCTGTCGTAGCCGTTATTCAGCGGAATAAAAAATTTCCGCGCGTACTCATTATAGTTATAGCTGTAAAGGGATATGCCGGCAATATTCTTTTCATCCTTATAAAAATCAAGGGCCTGATAGGAATATTCAGCGAAATAAGGCGATACCAGAAGGTCATCTTCGAGCACTACTACCGCGTCGTAATCCTCTACAATGCTGATTGATTTCAGCATATGATCCTTAAGCCCCAGGTTCTTTTCCTGAAGGATTATTTCCTTGCGCCTGCCTTTCCATTGGAATTTATCAGCGGCTGCAGGTACTTCACGCGATCCGCCGCCGTCTATACATATGAATAGATCGACATTTTCAATACCGGATGCACAGTTGAGTGAATCCAAAAGCCGCTCCAACGATTGCACACGGTTATAAGCGATAACTATAACCGCCAGCCTGTGCTTGTTCATGAGTTCAGATACCGCCATTTTAGCGCCTTTAATTGCCTGATGATAAAATTAATGTTAAATATCGAGCATATACCGAACCGGCGCATGAAAACTCCGGCCAGCTCGGCCCGGTTACGCAGAAAGTCATTATATCCTTTGCCGCCAAGCTTATAATTTACTACCGGTATGCCTATATGTATGATATTTTCCCGAGGGATTGCTCCAAGCAGGTCGATATACCAGTTTAATTCGGCCTTGTACCTAAGGCCTGCGTCATATTCCGGGGCTTTGCTCTTCCTGACGAACATTGCCTGGTGGCATAGCGTTCCGGTATCGTACTTCTTTATGTTGTCTAATGTAAAATCTTTGGCTTTGAGGTAGTTCCTTTTCTTTATGCCCTCAACGTATATATCGCCGTAAACGACATCATGGCCGTCAAGATAGGGCGATGCCGATTCCAGCACATCAGGCCCTGAGAACACATCCCCGGCATTTAGGAATAGCAGGTGGCTTTCACCGGCGAGCTTCATTCCCTTATTCATGGCGTCATATATGCCGCTATCCGGTTCGCTTATCCATTTTGTGATGAGCCCGTCATTATCCTTTATAACATCAAGTGTGCCGTCAATTGAGCCGCCGTCAACCACTATGTAATCGAAATCGCGGAAGCTCTGGCGCTTAACGCTCTCTATTGTTTCCCGAAGCATATCCCGGGAATTATATACTACAGTTATGATTGTTATAAGGCTCATGGCTGGCGCCCGTTGCTAAGGAACTCATAATAGCGTATCGTTTCGGGGCGGAAAACAGGCTTTTGGTAGCGGGAATCATTTCTGAGGAAGTAGTACTTTTGGTTGAATTTAAGCATATACCAGGCTTTTCTTAAGGTGGCGGGTAATTTTACTGACTTTTCCAGATAGTAATCTATCGATTCGGCTAAAGCCATGTCGCAGGGGCTGATGCTTTCCATTTCTTCATCGTAGCAGGCGCGGTCGGAACTGAGCTGCCCCTCGCGCGCCCTGAACCAGGCGAACCCCGCGTCGACTGAATAAAGCCTGGCAAAATCGGCAAACCTGCGCCATAAGTAAAAATCCCCCGCGAGCCGGTAGCGCGTATCAAAGCCGCCGGATTTCTTCCAGAGCCAGGGCCGCCAGAACATGCCTTCCTGCTGCAAGCCGTAAAGCTTACGCCCGTAAATGCCCTTTTTGATCCAGGGAAGGGAATAGAGGTAATTCCTGCCGTCACTCAGGATTTCGCCCCGCGCGTCGATCTTGCCGACGCGGCCCTTTATCCAGTGGATACCTTTATGCTTGTGGAATATAGTATTAACCAGGCGGAAAGCCTCTGCGTTGTAAACGTCGTCAGCATTGATATAAGCGTATATCTGGCCGGCAGCCAGCTCAAAGCCCTTATTGATAGCATCGTACATGCCGCTGTCAGGCTCGGAAATCCAGCTAAACCTTATGCCTTTGCAGCGTGCCAGGGCCGGGCGGCGGAATTCGATACCTTTATGGGTGACGGGTTCGCCGCCGGAAACCAGCTCGCCGTATTTTTTGATTATATCGAGGGAGTTATCAGTGGAGGCGCCGTCAATGATAATATAATCGATATAGAAGCCGCCTTCCTGCAAAAGAACGCTCCTAATTGTGGATTCAATGTAGCTTCCGCAATTAAAATTCGGAGTAACAACACTAATAATCATCACCGCACCAGGCAAAATTAGGATGTGCTAAAATATTAAATATCTCTCATTAATGCAAGCATTAACGCAAATCCATGTTAAATATTATTAATGGAA
>CAZJAH010000027.1:0-38379 GCA_964544155.1 uncultured Hyphomicrobiales bacterium
CAGGTCTTCTTCTACGGCACTGATATCCCAATCGCCCTGCATGTCGGGGCCTTTGCTGACCGTTCCGTCGTAACGCATCCAGCGGCTGTCGTAAACTATTTCAAGTTCAAGGTACTTAACGTCAGCTTGATTCCAGTTTGTGCTCTGAGCGTAAACCGGGAACGAGTACTTGCCTATGGTTTTTTCGCCCGGCTGCGGTAAAGGCTGTACCTGGGTAAGGTCTCTTAAGCTGAAATCTACCTGCTGCAAATGCATGTCTGCTGTGAGTACTGAGCTTACAAGTGTAGTATCTTTGCCGCTCTGGAACTGTACATCTATTTCAAGCGGAGCGCTAAAGTTATAAACCCCTAAGTCAGCAGGCTTGGGAGCGTTACCCGGTATAAATTCATATACCACGTGTGCTTCGCCGCCCGCGGGTACAGTTGCCGGCTGTTCTATCAGGTTGAATACGGCGGCATCTCCGAGAATTCTTATCTCTTCTATTGTCATATCGCCGTCTTTAGATTCATTGTTTACTACAATGCTGTCAATTTCTGTTTCACAGCGCATAAGATCTCCAAAGTATCTTGATCCTGATTTAGCACCCTGATCCAATGTGTGGCCGAGTACATTACCGGGTGTGAGAACATCTGCTACAGGTTCATTACCTTCAATAGCGTCATTTACAACAATGATGTCTGTTGTTCTGGTCGTCGGTTCCGAGCTTTGAGGTGTAAACTCTATTCTGAGGGTAAGCGTAGCGCCTTCATCGAGATAGTAAGGCTCAGACAGATCAGGCATATTGAGTATTGTGAACTCGTCCGGATGCGGGCTAGCCGGATCTTTGTAAATATCCCTTATCTCGAGTTTGGCTGTCTGGCTCGGATTTGTAATATTCACCTCACCGGTTTCAGGATACTTAGTTCCTACAAGAATAGTATCCACGAATTCATAATCGCTTACCTCTATCTTAGGCAGATAGCCGAATCCTTCCACTACAGCTGAAATGTCATATTCTCCAACCTGGAATACCGGACTTACTCTTATTTCATGTTCAAATTCCGAATCGGGTGTGTAACGGATAACTATGGTAATTTCATCTGTTTCAGGTTCGATTACAACTGAAGGTAATGTTGTATTATCACCAGGTAGTGTTGTAACAGTACCGTTCTTCCTGTACTCAACCACTTCAAATGTATTGTTTTGCGGAATATCAAAACCTCTAAGCCTGAGCGCCGATGTCCCTGTGTTATAAAGCTTAACGGCAGCTTCTTCCACTGTTTCTGATCCTACCCTGCGCCTTTCGAAATCAAATCCTTCAATTATAGGGCCGGGTGTTACTGCTATACCTTCCCAAGTCGATACCGAATCGCCGCTGGAAGCATTGCTTTCGAAAGTTACTTCGATCATGTGTTCGCCAATATCAGTAGGTGAATAACATATATCGCGAAGATATACCGAACTCTGCGGCCCGACAGTGAAGGGGAATCCGTCATCGTCGATCACATTATTATTTTCCCAGTTATACACAGTGAACGGATCTGAAACAGTAAACGGTTCCATAGGATCTTCATTCTCTATTTTGTATCCGGTAATTATCAGCGGCTCGCTGCCCGGGTTATCAATTCTAAGGCCTTTACCGCGGCCATCGCCGATTTCATTGACACATGTAGTTGAATTAACTTCATTTACCCCTGCATCAAAGTCGGCTACTCTGATCTCAGGCGCTATACCGCGGCCTTTAATTTCCCACTTCCATTCGAGACATTCTGTTTCGATTATGAGTGAGTCGATATCAAGATCTTCGGGATCGAAACTGTTGCGTTCGGGATAATATCCTATCCTTATTGTATGCTCACCGCGAGGGCTAAGTTCGAATGAAGGCGGCGTTCCACCTGATTCGATAAAGTAGTAATCGCCGGATTGAAGCTCAATGGATTCAATACTGATTAATGAATCAGAAGCGCTTTTCAGGATGACGTCAAGGTATTCAGTTGTCAGCAGCCTTTGATCTCCGAAGTCAACTACTTCCGGATCGAGTAGAAGCGAATCCGCTTCATATCTGATACTGTCAACATTAACATTCCCCCTGATATCCGATACACTGAATATTACAAACGCGTCGGCATATTTATCTTCAACCTCCATCTGGAAGGTAAAGTCATGATTAGCCGGTTCAAACATATCCGGGTCAAGGTCGAGTGGCATAAAGTTATAAGAATAATCATCCAGAACAGTAGGAGGATTTATCACACCTTCATCTCTCTGGAATGGATCGTCGCCTTCATTGCCATCCCTGAGTTCTGTAATTCTAACGTCGTAAACACCGCACTCGCCTTCGATGAATATTTCAGGTTCGAGTGTGTCGGTTTCCTCCAGGTTATAGAAAGCCATGGCAGCAGGCCATCCGTATGAGTCAACCGATTTATAACCGTAAACATATCCGCCGAATTTTGTCAGGCCGCCTTCAGAATAAACATGGCGCGGGCCGATTGGAACTTCAAGCCTCGCCCAGAATAAATTCGAATTTGGTATCTGGTTGTAAGTGAAGTTGGGCTGCATATCAGCTATATACTCATACTGGCCGGGACGGCCTATCTTAATTGATCTTAAGCCTTTTCTTTCAGGATCGGTCGTATCACCTACAGCGATAATGTTAAAGTAATTTTTCCTGAATGCCTGCTGAGCCGGCACCTGAAATACCGTTCCCGGTATATACTGTTCGACAGAAGTTACAAGGAACATAAAGGGATCATAATTACTATCACCATCCCATGTTACAGAATATGAATACTGCATAACAAGAATCGGCTTATTAGCCTTGAAAACTGAGGTACCTCTGATTGACGGGCTGTCGTGTGGCCATCTGTGGTCAGTTTCAATTATATCATGAAATTCACCGCCCTTTTCAAAATTCAAATCTCTGGAACCAATTACTTGTCTAGTTTCGAAATCATACCATACCACATCAACATCAGTATCGTCCTCAGCGGCTACGATACGGAAAAGATCGCCCATATCGTTTTTCCTGTTGAGCGCTATAGATGTATATTGATTTCCCCATGCCGTAACAGGCGGAAGCATTTCCACAAGGTGGTCACGGCTTGAAGAATTTGATTTCGGGACAACAGTCCTGTTGTGGAAGGATAGAAGCCCAATAGGCTTATCAGAAACGATCCTTGAACCGGTAAGGTCAAATGCCGCCTGTGTCTGTCCGGCGCCTCTTATCTGATAAACCTGTCCTTCATTAATATTTATTGTAAATACATCGCCGATTTTTTTTCCTCTGACTGTTTCATCATATCCGGCTCCGCGCCCTTTCAGGTGTATACGAACTTCGGTATCATCTTCTGAACCCAAAACAATAAAACCGGAACCCCAATCCTCCCATTCGCCAAAATCGTAATAGCCGCAATGGATATAGTCGGTGCCCCAGCCGGCTACCGGAATTGCCATATAGCCGTCTGATGAAGCGCCTTTTGAATTGAGGAAATAAACTGAAATTGGATGCTCGGCGGTAATTATCATACCTTTATCAACAACGTCTTCATCTTCCCATACTTCCCATCCCCAATCAGCACCGCCGGTTTCAGTCGAAAGAATTTCAACTTCAAGTGGTTTGATATTTCTTTTAATACCACCCGTTCCGCCCGCACCGGGAGGGCTTATAGTTATGGTAGTCTCATAAGATGATGTAATATAGAACTCCAGTGATTCTCTGAAGGCCTGAGGGTTATCATTAGGCGTTGCCGCCACGATAAACTTACGTCCGTTCGAATTGCTCGTTAAATGAGCATCGATTATCTTCTTCCGGAGTTCCGGATCGATTTTCTTCTTTGCCGCCATATCCTGCGCTCCAATCGCAAGAAAAAGTAAGACAAATAAGAAGGTAAGAGATTTTTTCATAGTTTCTCCCAAGTAATAAAATAATAATGACAACTTTGTTTTTGCGCGTTCAGTTATATAGACAGGTAAGTGTGTTGTTTGTTACACACTCATTTCAAAACCTGTTAATTTTTTTTGAATATTTTGACTTATAAATTAATACAAATCCGTTTCATAACAAAAACAGCCAATAATATATGGAAATTTTTATTGGATTTAAAGAGGAAAATAGTTTTTTTTATACATATTACTCAATTTTAACACATATTTAACAGCATTTTTTATCTGGTATCTGATCTAAAGCGTCAGCCGGGACTATGGGGAGGGAACGAAAGCAGTATATTTATATTCCTATAAATTCGCATGTGCTGACATGTTTAAAGGGCAGTGATCCATGAACCGCACCACCCCCGTCACGCTTTCGAGTGCCACCCCTCCTCCGGGAGGAGTGGAAAATGCGCCATCTTACTGATATTGCTGTGCTTATCCTCTTTCCATTTTCTTCCCCTATCTGAGGGTAAGTGGCCGGCGCCAACCGGTCGATAGGGAGGGAATATTCCTCTATCTCATGACTGTATCACCCCACCCTGCATTTTCTGAAAATCCTTTTAAAATGGTTTACTTGGGCTTTGCCGGTGACCTGTATATATTCGCGGCGATTGAATTTTTTCCATAAATGAATGGAGTATTTATGTGGATAGAGATTTTCCGCGCGGGTAAGCACAGGGATTCAGCCGGCCGCGAAGCGGAGTTCAACGAGAGCGACCTGGATACCATCTCCGCCAATTACAATTCAGAGCGGAGCCCCACCGCTCCCCTGGTAAAAGGGCATCCCCAAAGTGACAGTCCCGCCCTCGGATGGGTGGAAAGGCTTGCCCGCCGGGGTTCAGTACTCATGGCAAAGCTTAAGGATATCGATGAAGGTTTTGCCCAAGAGGTAAGGGACGGCCGCTACCGCCGAATATCAGTTTCTCTGAAGCCGGGGCTAAAACTTAAGCATGTGGGATTTCTCGGAGGCGCTTCTCCTGCCGTTGAGGATTTAAAGCCTGTGGAATTCAGCCTTGATTTTAGAAACATAAGTGAATTTGAAGAAGATAAGGAGACAGGTATTCTCAAAAACAAAATAGCGCTTCTCGAAAAAGAGCAGAGGATAAAGGAATTCCGCTCCTTCTGCGACAGCATGATAAACTTCCCAGGAGGGCCTAAACTTACACCCGGGCAGGCCCCTCTGATTATCGACATTTTGGAAAACGCCCACCGTTCTTCCACCGAACTTCCTGAGGGCGCGAAATCCCCTGTGGAAAAGATAAAGGAATTCGTAGCCTCACTGCCGTCGCTGGAATTTACCAAAGAGCTGCCGATTAAAGGCACATTCACTAATGATAGCGGCATATCCGGGGAAAGGGCGGAGCCGGGCAGGATGAAAGTTCACCGCAAAGCACTGGAGCTGATAGGCGGCAATCCTTCTATGTCATACGAAGAAGCAGCTCTGGAAGCTGAAAGAATATTTATTAATTTAAAAGGAGAATAAAAAATGGCAGAATCAAGACTGGACGAACTCAGAATGGTCGATCCCGTGCTCACCACAATAGTACAGGGTTACAGCAACAGCGCGATGATCGCTGATAAGCTTTTTCCGCACGTGAGTGTGAAGAAGCTCAAGGGCAGGATACCGGTTTTCGGCAAGGAGGCCTTTATAAGCAGGGATAGCGAAAGGGCTATACGCGCGCAGTCCAACAGGATAGCGCCATCGGGCTTCGATATGGTGGAATTTGAAACGCTAGAGCGCGATCTGGAAATAGCGCTCGATTACCTCGAAGAGGAGGAATCTCCGGACTTCTTCCGCCTGGAGCAGAGGGTAGCAAGAGAACTTAGCGATATACTCGCCCTGGGTAAGGAGGCCGATGCGGCGCAGCTTGCGCAGGATGCCTCCGCCTATCCCGCAGGCCTTAAAGAGGCCCTCACAGCGGATACGGCTTTCGACAATTACCAGAGTACTTCCGACCCCATAACTGTCATCAAGGACGCCATGGCATCGCTGAGGGGAGTGATTGCACGCTATCCGAATACCTTAGTGCTGGGCGAATCAAGCTACCGGGCTCTGATTGGACACCCAAAGTTAACCGACAGGGTGAAGTACTCAGGCCTGGCTAACGTAAATCTGCGCACGCTCGCTGAGATATTGGAGATACCTAATATATACGTTGGCAAGGCGGTCACCACAACAGACGGTATAAACTTCAGTGACCTCTGGCTGGATAATGCTATACTGGCATACGTGGACAGAAGCGAAAAAAGCTCGGAGTATAACCCCAGTTTCGGGTATATCTTCAGGAGGGAATCACATCCGCAGATTGACAGCTATTATGAGAACGGCGGAAAGATAAAAGTCATACGCAATACGGACAACTACTGCGTGAAGGTCACAGGACGAGACGCTGCATATATTATAACCAATACTAACCAGGCCGGCGAGTAATTTTTTAAAAAAAATCAAACAAAGGAGATAATTATGGCTATAAATGATAAAACGCATCAGCCTGTGCAGGCTCTCAGCATCAAAGCACTTGAAGACCTGCCGGCGAACAGGTTTGTGTCGCATCTGGGGGGGCTCTGTGAAGCGGATACCAAGGCGCTTGGAGTTACAGAACTGGCATGGGCAACCGGAGAATACTCGGCGGTAGTTGTACTTGGAACTGCCGTTGTGGAAACTTCGACGAGCGTTAGCACCGGAGAAGATGTCACTGCCGATACCAATGGTAAAGCCAAGCCTGTAACTGCCGCTGAACCGGTTAACGGCAGGGCGCTGAACAGTTGTACAGGCGCGGGTTTTGTAACCATCAAGTTAGTACCATAGGAGATAATATGGCATACTCAACAGATGCGGACCTGTTAAAGGAAATGTCGGAGGAAGAGCTGGCAATGCTCACAGGCGATCCCGAAGGCCTGGCGATAGATTACGAAAGGATAGCGCGGGCACGGGCAATGGGAGACGCCGTGATAGATTCATACCTGCACGGCAGGATAGACAGCGCGGCGGCAACAGGCGACCCGATGATAAACAAAATATCCTGCGACTTAACAATTGCCGGGCTGTATGATTTCGCCTACCGCGCTAGCGCGGTGCCAAATACAATTGTATGGAGAAAGATAAATGCCATGAAGGCTTTAAAAGACTATAAGGCCGGTGAGATTTCGCCCAAGGGGTCAATACCGGGGAGAAACTCTCCCCCGCCAATGATTAGCATTAGGAAAGAACTTAAAAACAAGGAGGAATTTTCAAAATGGTAAACTTTAAAAGCACAGCTATAGAAAGCTCCGGCCGTTTCCT
This sequence comes from uncultured Hyphomicrobiales bacterium, assembly GCA_964544155.1. GTDB lineage: Bacteria > Bacteroidota > Ignavibacteria > Kapaibacteriales > UBA2268 > CAZJAH01. The sequence goes on from CAZJAH010000027.1 coordinate 7,196, forward strand.
GAAAAGGTACGCGGCATGGCTTATCCCGGGGATAACAGCCATTGTGATGCTCAACCCGGGTACGGCCGAGTTCAGGACCTTATTCCTGGTGGTCGCCACAGAATGTCTGGCGGTGTTTTTATCAGGGCTGGCATTACTGGCCTATACACAGCTTGATTTCACAAAAGAAGAAAACAGGATACCTATCGGACATATTTTCATGGGGGTACATTTATGCACCGGCTTAACGGTATTGGGTGTGTATATAGCGCAATTATCATAGTTCTTATCTCGGTTTCAGCGGCGGCAGAGTCAGCAAGATATGAGCTTCCCTGCGAAAGCCGCCTGTTGGAAGCATCTCTGGATACTGCTCTGAGCCAGTGCGGTATAATCGAAGAGAAAGGCAACCGCGGAGAACCTGCCAAATACCTGGCTGCCGCCGGCCTGCCGGAAGGCTATCCCTGGTGCGCAGCGGGAGTTTACTGGTGTTTTATGCGGGCAGCGGAAGCGCTGGGAATGGGATTGGATAAAATACCTTTCAGAAAGACTGCTGTCGCGAATGAAATATACAATGATTTTAAGAAAAAAGGGAAAAGGACGGAATTTCATCCGCGTAGGCACGATCTCATAGTATGAAGAAGCCGGGGAAGCTATCGCGGCCATATTGAAAGGATAACCGCTGTGGGAAGCGGCGGCTGGATAAAAACAATAGGATTCAATACAACAAGCGGAATACCAGGCGATAAACGAGAAGGAGTATTTATAAGAAACAGAAATATTTACCATCCTCTGGGCAGGATGCTTGTCAGAGGGATAGCAGGTTTCAGGAGTATTTAATGATTTCAGAGATATTAAGAACTCATAATATGGGAGCGCCGGCAGACAGCGGCTGGCATCCCGTAGAAATTGCAAACACACCCGGCGCGGGCAGGCTCACGGCGGCTTCGCTTCAGATAAGTTGGAAATCGGCGGAAGGAACGCTAAACGGACATGTGAGAATTTACTTCTCAAATGGAGGTAACGCCTCTTCACTCGCTGATATGGTAATGATAAACAGCGCGCATAATACTGAAGACTGCCTTAACTACCTGATCATGCCGGGCTTCGACAGGATAAAAGTCAGATATGAGCCGGCAGGAATAACGGGCGGCAGGATCAGCGCGTACATTAATTACAGGAAAATATAAAAGATGAAAATCTCAAGTTGACCTGGAAGAACGCAGATATTGAAAGAATCGCGCAAAAACGATATAAGAGCGGAGAAAGAAAGATGTCAATGCGCAAAAACGCGCTAAAACCGAAGGAGAAAACATGCCTGTAAAATATCTGCCGGCCCCGGTAGCTGAAGCAAAATGGGGCGGCATTAACGGAAATATCGACGATCAGACAGACCTGATAATTAAGCTGAACGAATTATCATCGGAGGATCATAACCACGACGGTATATATGAGCCGCGGGATCCGGAAATTCAGGATCATCTTGCTGATGTGAATAACCCTCATTCTGTGAATAAGCATGATGTGGGACTGGCCAATGTGCTTAATGAAGAGCAGCTCACGGCAGCCCAGTTAGAAAGTTCTATAAGCGGCGCCGCGGACAAGGTGCCAAGCTCTCAGGCTGTGAGCGATTACGCAGCTCCCATTAGTCATACCGCTGATACGGGCAATCCGCACCAGGTAAGCAAGGAGCAGGCCGGATTGGGGAATGTCACAAATGACGCGCAGCTTAAGAGAGCCGACGGTGATTTCAATTCTTTCACTGCAAAATCCGCTCCCGTGGATGAGGATATCCTCCTGGGCGAGGATTCGGAGGATTCTTTCAGCAAAAAGAAACTGGCGCTTTCGGCAATAATCGCGAAAGTGAAGAAAACTTACAGGATATCGCATACTTACGCCGTTATGGGTGAACTTAAAGCGGAGAGCTCGGACGATGATTACATACCTCCATTTATCCCGGATGTGCCGCCAGGCAGCGCGGTATCTCTTATCGGCGCGAACTATAAGCTTAAGGCAGGCATCGCGGGGCTTACGGTTTTGATCAACGGGTCCCCGGTTTCGGGGCTTGATTCATTACAGGCTAATACAGCGCTTAATTCGGCGGCGCCCGTTACGGCGGTTCAGGCCGGGTCGGGTGATGAGATAAGGCTGCGGGTGGATGCAGTCAGCAATTTGCCAAAGGGGTTGAGTTTTTCACTGCAAATGGATTATGAAGCATAATTGTTAAATATTAAAAAGACATTAATGAAAAGGTACTTTGAATTAAAGCCGGGAAATATTTCCCACAGGGGCAATTACATTATCGCGGAATACAAGATCTATGAGGCAGAGGAAGATAATTCCCCCGGGGCAATATCCGCATTCAAAAGAACGGCCCTTCACTTAAGAGGTGAAGCAATATTCAATTACTATCCCGTGAACGTGACAGAGCAAAAGTCGGCATTCAGGGCCATACTTGAAAAAAGAATTCCTGCCGGCGGGGTTATTATCAACGACATTAATGAAGGGGTAAAGGATGAATAATTTTTTCAGTGAGATAAAGCCTCATCTGCTTAGGGCGCTGAACGGGCCGTTTGGCTATAATTTAAGAAAATTCCTTGCTATGCCCGAAGGGTTAGCAGTCGATATCGGAGCCAATTTTCTTATTATCAAAAAAGCTGAAAAATACAGCCTGTTTGCCGGAACCGGGGATTCTATCATTAAGAATATTTTGCGCCTGCCATTATATTTCAATATTCTACATTTTTGGGATAAGAATTTGGCAAACAGATTTTATCCCCGGCTCAATGCGGGATTCGATTTTCTTGAGAGCTTCCCCGACGCGGATCCGGAGACAAGTTCTGTTGACGGTTTTGTTATGAGTTTCTCAAGCGGTACTTTAACTGAGATTATCAGCAGTCAGGGAAGTTTTTCGGAAAATATCTCACAACTGGAATGCGGCCTTTACAGCGGAACTCAGGAAGGAATTTTTACAATGCTTTCAAGGGCATTTTTGGTTTTTGATATATCAGCACTTCCGCAAGAAGCCAATATTACAGCGGCTTCACTTAGATTGAATTGCCATTCAAAATCGAAGGAAATTCCTGTAAGCCTTGATGATTCCGCGTTAATTATAACGGGCCATTCTTCGGCTTCGGATAATGATCTTACATCCGCGGATTTTTCATCTGTAAACGGCAATATTTACGGCATGAGTGCATTTGACGAGATTTCTTTGGGAGCGAATAATACAATCAATTTGAACAGCAGTTTCATACAATATATAAACGGGCTAAGCCACGCGCGGCTGTCACTCAGGATTGGAAGCGACGTTAGCGGCAGTGTTTCAGCCTGGGAACCAAATTCCAAACTGGAATATTCATTCATTTCCGCTGATAATGCTTCACCGGGTTACGAACCAATGCTCAGAATAGATTTTTTTGTGCATTCGTCAGCTAAAATTATCATGATGCCTTAAAGGAGCTTAGCAATGAAAACTCATATCATCATCCTTATCCTGGCCCTTTCGGCGACATTTGTTCTTGGCTATATAATGGGTGAAAAATACTCTGATCAGGGAATAATTTCCGATACAATTATCATAAGAGATACAGTTGTTAAATATAAGCAAAGGGATCCGATGATTATTAAAGAAGCAGTGCCTAAACTGGTTTACCACAGAGATACGCTTCTGCTATACAAGCCATTCACCGCGATATTGGATACCATTGTGATAAGGGATACCGTTCAGGCTAATTACAAATTCCCTGAGAATAAATTCTCTCTATTTATATCTCATTCACCGGATACCCTGGTTAGTATTAACAGCTCTGTTTTACGGGAACTTCCGAAAAAAGACCCCTGGTGGGAAAAGCCCCTGCTGATTCTGAGCGGCACTCTGGCAGGCTATCTTATTGGAAATTCTAAATAATTAAGGAAATATCAAATGAAAAATTATTTAAGCCGGGAATTATACGGCATCAATCACTTAAGTGAGCAAATGAAAATTCTGCCGAATCCGCAAACACTTTTCGGCGGAGGCGCTGATTACTACAGGATATTACGAAATCTGACTGACGACCCTCATGTGTGGAGCTGTGTTCAATCGAGAAAAAGCGGAGTTGTCGGATCAGATTATAGTATTGATAGCGGAGGAGCCCCGGAAAAAATAGCCGGAATTATAACCGAAATGATAAATTCACTGGATGTTCTTGCACTTTCACGGGCATGTATCGATGGGGTCCTATACGGATTTACGCCCTTCGAACTAGTCTGGAAGCTTGAAAACGGCCGTTTCAGGCCAATTAAGCTTGTGCAGCTGGGCAGTGAATATTTCACTTTCAATCCTGAGGGTACGCTTTTATTCAACGGAAGAAAAGGCCCTGAACCGGTGCCTGATAATAAAGTAATAATAGCTTCACATGAAGCAAATCCACTTAACCCCTACGGGAAAGCGGTTTTGGCAAGCTGCTATTGGCCGGTAAAATTCAAATCAGGGGGTGCTAAGTACTGGGTCAATTATATGGAACGCTACGGAATGCCTCTTATTATCGGCCATTTTGAGAGAGGAGCAGGCTTTGATGAAGCACGTAAACTGGCAGATGAACTAAGCAGCCTCGCGGATAACACGGTGATTGTAGCGCCATCGGATATAGATATTGATCTGAAGGAAGCAGCACGTGGAAGTTCTGTTTCCCTTTTCAGGGAATTGATTAACCACTGCAATTCTGAAATATCAAAGGCTATACTTTCTCAAACTCTGACTACCGAGATCGGCTCCGGTTCTTACGCCGCCGCTCAGACGCATTACAGAATAAGGCGCGAATTACTGCTTAGCGATTCAGCAATTATCGAAAAATTCTTCAATTCTTTAATAGAAAGTATTGTTGACCTGAATTTTCCGGGAAGCGCGTATCCTAAATTCAATCATTTGGCAGAAACTGCCGATATTACTGAAAGAGCGGATAGAGATATTAAATTATCTTCCCTTAAAGGATTCCAATTCACAAAGGAATACTGGATAAAGAATTACGGGTTTGAAGATAGTGACATTATCATTGACTAATAATGGACATTTACTGAATAAGAATTAATATGTTAAATAAAGGATTTTTAACATATTGGTATAATTTTTTTGGGGTAAAATTGCCGATAATATTCCTGATGGAGAATATCCCTGAAAAATAAAAATTAATTCGATTGCGTGAAGAATTTAATAGAAATAATTAAAGCCAGGCTTATACCACCCGTGACTTATTCACGGGGTGAAGGCATGAATTACATCAGAGAAAAACTGCTGCAGTCAGTTTTTATCTTAATGCTTACTTTGGGGTTATTGCCGACTATTTTCAGTATTTATTTGGCTTTTAGAGAAAATCTGTACATAGTCGGGATAGGAGATATTTTTTTCTATCTCCTTTTCGTTTTTGTGTTTATGAGCAAAAAGGTCTCACTGAACGTCAAATCTTTCACTTTAACCTCTATAGCTTATTTAGTCGGTATTATGCTTATTTGGTTTTTGGGGCCAAATTCCGCCGGATTGATCTGGCTGATGAGTTTTGCCATATTTGCCGGGATGTTATTCGGCTTTAACGGTGCATTCTGGGGGCTTGGCATTAATACTTTGACGATTTTCGTAAGCTATTACCTTATGAACAACAATCTGACCTCCTGGGATGTTACTTTTTTCCGCGCTGATGATAATTGGATTGCCATGAGCTTCAATTTTATTTTCCTGAATGCCCTTATAAGCATTGGCCTTGCCTCCATATTAAAAGCCCTGGCCAGGAAAATTGAGCATGAAAAAGAAATAAGCGACCAGCTAATTATTGAAAGGCAATCACTATCTGAACTGAATAAAAAACTAAATGAAAAAATAATTGAAAATGAGATAGTCGAGCAGGAGCTCTACCGCAACCGGGACGTACTACAAAAAGCCCAGGAATTTGCAAACGTCGGCAGCTGGGAAGTAGATCTGAAAAAATCAGTAGTAAAGGGCTCCGATCAGGCACGTAAAATATACGGCATTGAATCCCTTCCGGACGAAATACCCTTTGAGATAATAAAAAACGTGGCATTGCCAGAGTACAGGACTAAGCTGGATGCCGCTCTGGAAGGATTGATTAAGAATGATGAAAAATACGATATTATTTTTGCGATAAAGAGATATAATACATCAGAACTTGTTTATATAAGGTCCATCGCGGATAAAGAACTTGATCAGAATGGCAATCTGATAAGCATTATCGGCACGATACAGGATATAACCGAACAAAAACTTTATGAGCAAAAGCTCCATGAAAGCTTTAACCAGTACCGGATACTTTTCGATAATGCCAATGACGCCATATTCATAATGCGCAATGATACATTCATTGACTGCAATATCAAGACTCTTAAAATGTTTGCCTGCGAACGAAAAGATATAGTCGGGCGCTCCCCTTATCTTTTTTCACCGGAATTGCAGCCCGATGGCCTGTCATCAAAGGATAAAGCCAATGAATTAATAAACAAAGCCCTTACTTCCGGCCCGCAGTTCTTTGAGTGGACTCATCAAAAGCTTGACGGAACTAATTTTTCAGCGGAAGTTTCTCTTAACCAGATCGAAATATCAGACAGGATATATTTACAGGCCATTGTTCGGGATATTACCGAACGCAAACGCTCCGAAAAAGTTCAACAGCTAATGTTCAACATAGCAAATGCCACTAATTTCAGCGATTCCTTAGAAAATTTGTTCCTTTCAATCAGGGATCATCTAAGCATTCTGCTTGATACATCTAATTTCTTTATTGCACTATATGAAAAAGAAACCGATTACATAACTCTTCCTTACTTTGTTGATGAAAAGGACAGCTTCCAGTCCTTTCCTGCCGGTAATACCCTGACATCCCATGTGATTAAGAATAATGTTCCGGTATGGAAAACCAAACCCGAACTTCAGCTTATGGTTGAAAAAGGAGAGATAGATAACTTCGGAAGTATGTGCGAAGTGTGGATGGGAGTGCCGCTAAGGAAAGGCAATGATGTCATAGGCGCGCTTGTTATCCAAAACTACGAAAACCCGAATTCACTTACCTTTGAAGATTTCGAACTCTTAAATTATATATCCGACCAGATAGCCATAGCTGTTGACAGAAGGCACACAGAGGATGTTATCGCGAAGAATGAAGAAAGGCTCAAACTCGCGCTCGAAGCTACCAGCGACGGCCTTTGGGACTGGCATGTCGCAAAGAACTGGATATACTATAGCCCCAGGTATTATGAAATGCTGGGGTATAATGAGCTTGAACTGGATAATTCTTTCGAGGCATTTGCGGAATCGGTACACCCCGATGATTTCGAACAGATAGACCGGCAAATAAGGAATCTTGTTGACAGCGGTGTTAATAATTTTGAAGCAGAATTCAGACAAAAGAAAAAAAGCGGCGAATATATCTGGGTGCTCAGCCAAGGAAGGATTGTCCGCCGTGATGAAGACGGTAATCCCGCCCGCATTATCGGCACTCATTCAGATATTACCGAAAGAAAGGAAACCCTTGAAAGAATTAACAAAATGAATGTAGAACTCGAGCAAAGAGTAAAAGAAAGAACCCGGCAGCTCGAGAACGCGCTTCAGGAATTACAATTTGAAAACGAAGAGCGCAAGGCTACTGAAATTGAGCTTCAGGAAGCCAGAGACGAAATATCAAAGGCGCTCGAGAAGGAAAGAGAACTAAGCGAGCTTAAAACCCGCTTTGTTTCTATGGTATCACATGAATACAGGACTCCCCTAACAATCATTTTATCCTCTACTTATCTCCTGGAAATACTATATGAGCAAAGGAAAGCAGCTGACTTTTCAAGAAATATTAAAAAAATACAAAATTCCGTTCAGGACATGACTCAGCTTCTCGAAGAAGTGCTTATACTCGGCAAAAGCGAGCTTAAGGATATAAACCCCACACTTAAATCCATAAGCATGGAGAAACTTATCAAAGATACAATAGACGAAACAAACAGCATGGATTATAAGAGCCATAACTATACTTATGTATTAGACCCGCTGAATCAGATAATTAAAACCGATGCCAAAATACTAAGGCATATTCTAAGAAACCTGCTTTCAAATGCCTCGAAGTACTCGCCTGATGAATCGGAAATTAGCATTAGATCAGAAATTATCGACGGGCATCTCCGGGTTACCGTATCCGACCAGGGCATCGGTATTCCCAAAGAAGATCTGAATATGCTCTTCGAACCCTTCCACAGAAGCAGTAATGTAGGTACAATAAAAGGAACCGGACTAGGCCTGGCAATAGTTAAAAGATACGCCAACGCACTCAATGCCGAAATAAAAATTAAAACCAGGCTAAATGAAGGCACTGATTTCAGTCTTATTTTTCCTTCTGATATAATCATTAATAATACTAATAATGATAATTTCCCGATTAGCTGATAATTAGTTAATTTAGGAAATATTAAAAATTCATGTTTTGAGCTTTTGGATAACAAATGCTGTATTATTTAGCTTTATGGGTAAATAAAACTTTCGATCCTCCGGGATTCGGCGTATTCCAATATATAACATTCAGGGCCGCGGCTGCTGCCATAACGGCGCTTCTAATCAGCTTTTTCCTGGGCCCCCCCATCATAAAAAGGCTTAGAAAGCTTCAGATAGGAGAGCAGGCTAAATCAGAGCTCCGGAATGTCGGCAATCACTCATTAAAAGCCGGTACTCCGACCATGGGCGGCCTTATAGTGCTTTTCGCTCTGCTTTTACCGACACTGCTATGGGCAGATATCACAAATATGTTTGTAGTTCTTATAGTGCTTGTTACGGCCTGGCTCGGATCTGTGGGATTTCTTGATGATTATCTCAAAGTAGTAAAAAAATTCCCGAAAGGGCTTATCGGCAAGTACAAAATTGTAGGTCAGGTTTCTGTCGGCCTCTTACTGGGCAGTGTTATTTTCTTTTTTCCGGAGTGGTTCTCCGATAATTTTGAGAGATTCCGCACCTTAACAACCGTGCCTTTCGCCAAAAATATCAACTTCGATTTCGGATACCTGTATATTCCTATTGTGATATTTATAATCACGGCTACCTCCAATGCCGTAAACCTGACCGACGGGCTCGACGGGCTGTCAATAGGCACGGTGGGGGTAACGGCTCTGGCATTCGTGTTTATAAGTTATGTATCCGGTAATGCCACATTTTCGGACTATCTGAATATCGTGCATCTTAAAGGCTCGGGCGAGCTTGCCATATTCGCTTCTGCTCTGGTAGGGGCTTCTCTCGGGTTTTTGTGGTTTAATTCTTATCCTGCACAGGTATTTATGGGCGATACGGGCTCACTTGCTTTGGGAGGCGCTGTTGGCGGACTTGCTATTTTAGTAAAGAAGGAGTTCCTGCTTCCAATACTCGGCGGAATATTTTTCGCTGAGGCATTGTCAGTTATTTTCCAGGTTGCTTATTATAAATACACCAAAAAAAAATACGGCGAAGGACGCAGGATATTTAGAATGGCTCCACTGCATCACCACTTTGAAAAAAGCGGCTGGCATGAATCGAAAATTGTCGTCAGATTTTACATAGTCGCGGTCATGCTTGCCATCATTGCCATGGCAACATTCAAGGTGAGATAGCAGGTGCTTATTCTGATTTTATAAGAGAACTTTAATTCAATTTTTTTAAAAAAATGGCCGGTATAATCAAACGCAAATCCCGGCCTTTTGTATTAGTATAATCGATTTATTCGAAATCATATCGCTTGTCGCAATCAAATTCAGATGTAAATCTGATATTATAAAGCCTCCACCGTGCCATTGAAAGAACCCATTTAAACTGCAGAAGCCAGCTGTCATCCGGGCCCGCGTAGGTGATTTCGTGGGTATGAACGCGGTTTTGGTAATAATCATTGTATTCGATATATGTGCGGTCGCAGTAAATTTGGTACTCGCCGGTAAATTTTTGCTTTATTTCATTAATTAATGATTCAGGATAATCATCCTCGGCGGTATCCTCGCCCATGTATATTTTTTGGTAGAGTCCCAATTCCCTGGGATGCTGTTCTATGTATTCAGGCAGCTTTTCGGGATTATTAATCACGCTCTCCATAAATCCGTAATTCTGAGTGCCGCCGGCGCAGGACATCATTAAGACTGCCGCAATAGCAATGATTGAATATGTTAAAAATTTCATTCTATCCTCCTAATTCCACCTTTTTGGGGCTTTTTATATCAAATCCTAAAAATCTTTGTGCCAGCTCATGGAACACGGCCGGTATATCAGTGACGTAAAAACCTATTTCAGGTTTAAGCACAAAATCTGCTCTTTCTTCTGCTAATAGCTTTCTATCAGCCAGAAGCCTAAGTGCCGTAACCGAAGCGTGCTCTCCGGAATCGATAAGCGATACCCCCGGCATAAGCCTTGCCAGAAGTTCGGACAGCAGCGGATAGTGAGTACATCCGAGTACAATGGTATCGGTTTTTTCTTTTTTCAGGCTGTAAAGGTATTCTTCGGCTATCATTTCCGCTGCTTTGTGCCTGTCGAGTCCTTCCTCCACAAAAGGTACAAAAAGCGGGCAGGCCTGCGAAAACACTTGTATATTCTTATTGCCTGCAAGTTCCAGGATTTTATTCTCATAACTGCCGCTGCTTATGGTGGCCCTTGTACCAATAACGCCTATCTTTCCGTTATTGGTAGCTCTGAGCGCCGCGCCCGCCGCGGGTGTGATCATGCCGATAACAGGTATATCGCCCGCGAGCCGCCGAACTGTGTCCATCGCCACTGATGATACGGTATTGCAGGCAACAACAATAAGCTTAACCCCTTTATTCATAAGGAATTCTGCCGATTCCTCCGCGTAGGTGTTAACTGTTTCGGATGATTTATTGCCGTAAGGAACTCTGGCGGTATCACCCAGATAAATATAACTTTCGTAAGGCAGAAACCTAATCAACTGCCTTAAAACGCTTAATCCGCCGATACCCGAATCAAATACCCCTATGGAACTGCTGCTGTTCATATATTTTATTAATATTACCCAAAAAAAAACAAAGTTAATACAAATAATAAATATTATAAAGAAATTATTCTTATTATGAAATTATTTTAATTATTTTACGGTCATTTATATACTGAATAATTTCAGCTTAAATATAATTTCTTATTTTGAACACTATATTTAGTATTAACAGGATGAAATATGTATATTAATCACAAATATAAGATGAACAATGGCCGAAAAATTCCTGCTTTCGGGCTCGGAACTTATAAAATGCAGACGGACAGGCAAACATATAATGCCGTCAGCTATGCCCTGGAAATCGGCTACAGGCACTTTGATACCGCAGCGATGTACCAAAATGAAGAAGAAGTAGGAAAGGCCGTTAATGATTCGGATGTTGACAGGCAAGATGTGTTTATCACAACTAAGGTATGGAATACCGACCAGGGATATAACAATACACTCAAAGCATTTTCAAAAAGCCTAGAGAAACTGAAAACTGATTATGTGGATCTGTACCTGATACACTGGCCCGAACCCGATAAAAGGCTCGAAACCTGGAAAGCACTCATGAAATTATATGAAGAAGGCAAAGCAAAGGCGATAGGCGTAAGTAATTTTACCATTAATCATCTTGAAGAGCTGATAGATGAATATGATTTTACCCCGGCAGTGAATCAGGTTGAATTCAGTCCTTTCCTTTATCAGAAGGATTTATTGAACTATTGCCGCGAAAGGAATATCATACTTGAAGCTTACAGCCCGCTTACACGCGGCAAGAAATTCGGCCATACTCTGCTTAAAGAGCTTGCGGATAAATACCAAAAAACGGCCGCGCAAATACTTATCAGATGGGCGCTGCAACACGAACTGGTTGTAATACCCAAATCTTCTCATAAAAACAGGATTATGGAGAACGCCGACGTATTTAATTTTAACATCGAAGATGATGATATGGACAGAATGGATAATATCCGTGAAAGTTTCAGAATTGCCTGGGATCCGACAGGTACTCCTTAAAATAAAAAAATGGCGCCCGGAAGTTGTCATTATGTATCAATACTTTTGGAGAATTTTTACGCGCAATCAGGAGCTATATTCCGGACCCCATTTTTTATTGTACGCAATTTATGCTATTGAAGGCAAAGAAAATATAGTTAATAATATGAATTTTATGTAGTAAATAAAAACCGGGCTATGTGGATATTTGTACTACATGCATAAATCAGTCCACAAGCCTGTTTTTTATGGCATAATGGGTAATTTCGGCATTGTTGGACATATTCATCTTCTCCATGATGCGAATCCTGTAAGTACTTATGGTATTAATGCTTAACGAAAGCTCCCTGGCTACCTGGGTAACGGTCTTGCCTGAAGCTATCATACACATTACCTGGAACTCGCGGTCACTGAGGCTTTCGTGCAATGGTTTTTTGCCGTCAATTTCGAGGTTTGAAGCCAGCAGTTCTGCCAGAAACGAGGAGATATACTTCCTTCCCTGTGCTACTTTGTGTATGGCTTTTATCAGCTCTTCCGGTTCATTTTCTTTATTTAAATAGCCGGATGCTCCTGCTTTAAGTACTCTGACAGCGTACTGCTCTTCAGGATACATGGTAAAGATCAGCACCGGCATATCAGGCCTTTCCGCTTTAATATCTTTAAGGGTATCGATGCCATCCTTGCCCGGCATTGATATATCAAGAATAATAACGTCGCACTCGGTTTTTTTCAGCTTATCGAGAAGCTGATTGCCGCTTCCGGCTTCATCTACTACCTGAAGATCGGGATGCTCCTCGAATATCTGTTTCAGCCCCTTCCTGACCACAGCGTGGTCATCAACTATCATTATTCTAATCAATTTCCTATCTCCCCTTTAATTCAACGGCACCCGTAAGGTGATGGTAGTACCAAAACCGGTTACACTGTTTATGTTAATTTCGCCGCCTATGAATTTAGCTCTTTCTTTTATTCCTATCAAGCCAAAAGTATTACCCTGCAGTTTTTCTTCGCGGAATCCTTTACCGTTATCGCTCACTCTCAGCTCAATAATACCGTTTTCGATTTCCATATAAACGTCCACCCTGGAGGCCATGGCATGGCGGGCAACGTTTGTCAGGCATTCCTGGAATATCCTGAATATCGCTATCGCCCTGTGTTCTACGATATTTAACGATACAGGCATCAGGTTCAGCCTTACTCTGATAGCGGTTACCTTTTGGAATTCTTTGGCCTGCCATTCAAGCGCCGCGACAAGCCCGAAATGGTCCAGGATCGAAGGCCTGAGCTGGGATGAAATTCTCCTTACCTGCTTTATGGTACTATCGACGATTTTGGTAACTGACATGAGTTTATCGCTAATTACTTCTTCTTTAAGAAATTTTTTCTTACTGAGAACGTTAAGCTCCATTTTCATTGAAGTAAGTGCGTGGCCAAGTTCATCATGTATTTCAAATGCTATGCGCTTTCTTTCTTCCTCTCTGGCGGTTTCAAGGTGTATAGCGAGATTCCTTAGCTGCTCGCGTGATTTTTTCAGCTCGGCATCAGCATTTTTCCTTTCAGTAATATCATAAATCGTTGACTGAACGAAAAGTGGTTTGCCGCCCTGTAAGCTGATATTTTGTATATACTCGTTCACCCAGCGGACATTATTATTTTTGGTAATGATTCTATACTCAGTTTCAAATTCATATCCCGGTTCTCTCTTTATCAAATCATATCTTCCTTTAACCCGGTCAATGTCTTCTTTATGGATCAAAGCGTTCCAGTTTATTAATCTTTCCATAAAGTCATTTTCGTTAAAACCGGTTATGGATTCTACCGAACCATGCACAAAGACGGGCATTTTGTCAAGAGTCCATCTTATTGCTATACCTTTGAAATTCTGAACAAAGCTTCTGTATCTTTCTTCGCTTTCTATAAGCGCGGCGTTACGGTTGATCCTGTCGGTAATATCATCAAAAATGGCAACCAGCTCTCCCGAGGGAAGCTTATAAAAATAGTTTTCCCTCCATCCCTTTATACCTTCGTTATCATAAAATGCGCATTCCACACGCCTGGGTTCTCCCTCAAGCCAAACTTCTTTCAGTGAGTTATAAAAATCAGGATGTTTATCAGGCGCTATAATAGAGCTTAAAGTCCGGCCTTTAATAGTTTCCTTTTTCAGATTTTCTATCCTTTCACCGGCACGGTTGAAATCTTTAAGCACATAATCGCTACCATTATTAATTGCATCATAGACAGCCACTCCGCTGCTCATATTCTTGAAAAGCTCTTTGTACCTGGTTTCATTTTCTTTCAGCGCTTTTATTACTTCCGTAAGTCCGCTAACATCATCAAACAGGCAACGTATCTGAGTAATATTGCCATACGAATCCCTGAAGGCGCGAGCGGTAACCGAAGCGCTTATACTGCTGCCGTCCTTTTTCAGCATGCCAAAATGCACATTTTGCACAAAACCGTTCTTTTTATAGATTTCGAAAATTTCACTGAAATCTTCCTGAAGTTCCAAGGTAAGCAACTTTCTGAAATAACTGCCTTGAAGCTCTTTGGAGCTATACCCGGAAAGCTTAACGAACAAGGCATTTGCGTTTATTATCCTGCCGTGCGCGTCAAGAGTGACAGATGCCATAATATCTGATTCTGAATCAACCCGCGGGCTTTCCATCATGCCTGTTTCATTTTCGGGATAAAGTGAAACGATGAATTCCTTGTTATTATCTCCGTAAGAATTGATCTCTGTATCGATATAAATATCTTCGCCACCTAAATTAAAAAGCAGGTCTGCCCGGTAACTGCCTTCGTCAATTTTCATTTCAGTGATAATTTTTTTAAAATCAGGCATAATATCCGAGACCGCCGTGAGGTTTGAATGATCGAAAAAATCTTTAAATGAATCAGAAACTGATACCAGGCTGCCTTTTTCAGTTACTATCATTACAGGGTTTGATACCAGGCTGAGCAATGAAGAGAATCTTTTCGCCAATAACCGGTTTTCGCTGATCTTATCAATTTTGCGCGCTAAATATTCCAGGCGCAGAATAAGAATTTCTGAAAAATTCTTATCTTTGGTGATAATATCTTCCGCACCTTTAAAAAGAAGGTCAGTTGCTTCTATTATCTTATCCGGTGATGCGGCAATAATCAGGGGTATGTTTATTTCATGCTTTTCTAATTCATCATAGAAAAATTCCGCGGAAATATCGGGTAGATGATAACTGATTACCATTGCCGAAAATTCTTCCTTTCTGAGTTTTTGAAGTGCTTCATAGCCGGTTTTTACACCGTTCACATCAATTCCTTTTTCAGATAAGCGGGATTCGGCCTTTTTAAGATAATAATCCTGATTATCAGCGATCAGTATTTTATATCTTTTATTTGGTGATTTCATTTAATAATAAAAAAAAATATCGTACGATTAATAATAATCTAAGCAATTTAAGATATATCTAACTTTAAGACGTATAAAAGTCAAAAAAATACAGGAAATTCAAAAATTTAAAGGCAAATTAATATGTTTTTAAAAATAATAGCTGTACTGCTTACCGGCATTTTTCTTGCGTCATGCAACGGCCGCCCCAATCAGGAAGACATTGTCAACGTTTATTCTCACAGGACTTTTTCGGTTGATAATGAATTAATGAAAAAATTTACCGATGAAACAGGGATCATGGTAAATATTATAAATTCAAATGACAACGATCTGCTTGAACGCCTTGAAAATGAAGCTGCCAATACCCCCTGCGACCTCTTTATAACCATGGATGCAGGAACAATGGAACTCGCTAAAGAAAAGGAACTCATTATACCCATCGAAAGTGATTTTCTGGAATCCGTTGTACCAGTATGGCTGCGCGATGAAGATAATTATTGGTTTGCGATAGCCAAAAATCTTAGGATCATTGCCTATTCAAAAGAAAGGGCCAATCCCTCCGACCTTATGAACTACTATGACCTAACAAGCGAAAGATGGCGCGGGAAAATCCTTGTCAGCCCCGGCGGCAGAACACAAAATAAATCCCTGTTATCCGTGATGGCTGCTCGCGACAGCATCGAAGCTTATAATTTCTCCCAGAGACTGGCCGCCAATTTCGCCCGTAAACCCTCCGAAAATGACAGAATGCAAATTCGTGCCCTGTACGAAAACCAGGGCGATATCTGCCTTGTGAACCATAACTACATAGGAAAAATGCTTAAGTCCGAAAATGAAAAAGACAGCCTTTCAGCGGCTTCCGTGGATGTAATTTTCCCCGATTTAATGGGACACGGCGTGCATATGAACCTCAGCTGCGCCGGGATTTCCAAATATTCCGACCGGGTAAAGAATGCTTTGAAGCTATTCGAATTTCTGCTAAGAGAAGATAATCAGACTTTGATTGCTAAAGGTTCTTATGAATTTCCGGTGAATTCGAATGCTTCACTGCCGGAATATCTTCAAGAAGCCATGGAAATTAAAATAGATACAGCCGGGATAAACTTGATAGGGCAGAATCTTCATAAAGCAGATTCTATATTGAAAATGACCGGCTGGTAAGCTGATTCGATCAAACCGTCTTGCGATAACGCATAATCGCTGCTGCGTTTAGTAAAATTCCGTATAAAGCAGTGATCCCGAATTGCGTAGCAACGTCATAAAAATCAGCGCCTTTAAGCATTACAAGGCGGATGACTTCCATAAAATACCGCACGGGATTCAGCCGGGTAAGGAACTGTGCCCACTCAGGCATATTTTCTATCGCGGTAAACAGACCGCTCATCAGAATAAAAATCACAATAAAGAACCATGTGATGAACATCGCCTGCTGCTGGGTCTCAGCCGCCGTAGATATCAGAAGGCCCATACCGAGCACTACAAAGAGGTATAGCCCGGCGTAAGCAAATATAAGCACCGGATTGCCCAGGAAAGGGATATCGTAAATCAGCAGGGCCAGTATTAGCCCGAATGCCAGCTCGAACAGCGCGATTATCCAAAATGGCAGCAGTTTGCCTGCTATAAAATGATATTTTTTTATCGGAGTTACATTTATCTGCTCAATGGTGCCTATCTCTTTTTCGCGTACAATATTCATTGAGGAAAGAAAGCCGCCAATCATGGTTACAAGCATAACAAGTATCCCGGGAACCATGAATGTCTTATAGTTGAGTCCCGGATTATACCAGTATTGTTCTGTGATTTCAACTGCCGGAACTATCCTGATCCGCTGCTTACCGCGGGGCATTATTTCCTTTTGGAACCCGGCTATTAATGAATTTGAGTATGCCATGGCAAGGCCTGCCTTTTGCCCGTCAATAGCGCTGATGACCAGTTGAAGTTCATCTTTTTTCGCTTTACTCAGGTTTTGTCCGAATCCTCTTGGGATAGTGATGTAAAGATCAATCTCATCTTCATCCAGAAGACGCTCGGCTTCCCGGTAATTATTTACCGCACCTGAATAAATAAAATACTCCGATCCGCTGAATTTGCTAATCATTCTGTGGGATAATTGGCCGCGGTCATTATCAATGACTGCAACCCGCAGGGAATCAATCTCATAATCCGCTGCGTTAGCCAGTATAAAAAGCTGTATCAACGGCATCACAAAAATTATCGGTATCATGAATTTATTACGGAATATCTGCCTGAATTCCTTTTTAAATATTAGCATTAACATTCTCATTGCAGCCTTACCTTGTAGCTTTTTATACTAACAAATAATAAAAACATTGCCATAAATGCAAGTATGCCTGTTTCGATAAGAAGATCCGGCAGGCCCTGTGCTTTAAGCATTATGCCTTTGACTATGATTATGAACCATTTGGCAGGGATTAAGTGAGAAATTGATTGCAGCCATAAGGGCATGTTCTCTACAGGGAAAATGAAGCCCGACAGTAGTATGGTAGGCAGCATCAACCCGACAAGCGATATCATCAGAGCCGCCTGCTGTGTCGGCGCTTTAGATGATATGAAAATCCCCAGTGAAAGTGATGTTATGATAAAAATAGTCAGCTCAAAAGCCAGCAGTATCAGGCTGCCTTTAACAGGTACTCCAAATACGAACCAGCCTATGGCCAGTATGCTTACCGCGTTGATAAATGAAAGCAGGGCGTAGGGTATCACCTTTGATGCAATTACAAGCCCCGGGCGCATGGGTGATGCAAGCAGAAGTTCCATTGTGCCCTGCTCTTTCTCCTTTGTAAGGGAAATAGAGGTCATCATCGCGCTCACAAGCATGAGTATGATGGTTATCAATCCGGGCACAAACATGTACACGCTTTCAAGTCTTGGATTATACCTCATCCTGGTTTCAATTTCTATAAGTGAGGGATTGCCTCCGGGTGTAAGATCCATTATATAATCATTAATTATCCCCTTAAAGTATCCGCTAAGTGTTTTAGCCGTATTAGGGTCCGTGGCATCATTTATCAGCTCAATAAAAGGCCTTTCCCCATTTATCAGCCTGTTACCAAAATTCACAGGGAAAACTACCACGGTCTTTACCTCTCCTTTTTGGAAAGCAGATTCGATATCATCATAGTTTCGCAGTTCTTCTTTTAGGATAAAATATCCGGATGACAGCATCTTATCCATGATCTCACGGCTGTATTGATCCTTGCTATTATCCAGTATGGCAATACCTGCGCTGTTTATTTCGTTCGTTATCGCAAACCCGAAAAGCAGCACCTGCACTATGGGCATACCGAATAGAATGAGCAGAGTGCGCTTATCCCTGAATATGTGATAAAATTCCTTTCGTACAAATCCGCTAAACCTGTTCATAATCCATTCTGCGGGCTATTTTTACAAATACTTCATCCATATCATCAGCATTGTACCTGTCTTTCAATTCCGCGGGGCTGCCCAGCGCGGCTATCTTCCCTGCCACCATCATCGATATACGTGCGCAGTATTCGGCCTCATCCATATAATGGGTTGTCACAAATACCGTAATACCGCTTTCCGCTGCTTCGAATATCATTTCCCAAAACTGACGCCTTGTTACGGGATCGACTCCGCCGGTGGGCTCATCGAGGAAAACGATCTTTGGGCTGTGTATCAGCGCAATTGAAAAAGCCAGCTTCTGCTTCCAGCCGAGTGGCAGGCGGCCTATAAGCTTTTTACTGCTGGCGCCAAGGCCCAGCCTCTCGATAAGTTCTTTCATCTTTCCTTGGATGGTTTTATTATCCAGTCCGTAGATACCCCCAAAAAAGCTGATATTTTCCTCCACGGTCAGGTCTTCATAAAGTGAGAACTTCTGGCTCATGTAGCCTATATTACACTTGATTTTATCCTGTTCGTACATAAGGTCATATCCGGCGACAGTGGCAGCTCCTGAAGTTGGAGCCCAAAGCCCCGTGAGCATCTTCATTGCAGTGGTTTTGCCCGCGCCGTTTGCTCCGAGAAATCCGAATATCTCGCCCTGCTTTACATCGAAGCTTATGGCATCCACAGCAGTGAAATCACCGAATTTCTTTGTCAGTTTATCCGCTTTTATGCTCAGTTCCATTACTCCTTCCCCATTAAGCTCATGAATACATCCTCAATTCCGGGCTCAATTCTTTGCATTCTGTATCCCGATAAACCCTTATTATCCAGATAGCTTTTGATACAGCCTTCACTTGTTTCAGGTTCAGGCATAAAATGAATGCTATCCCCAAATGCGTGTACTGAACGCGATCTATCCCAGCTTTCCAGAGATTTTATCATAGCGTATCTGTTATTGCCGGAAATTGCGTAAAGCTCTCCTTCAAACATTTTCTTAATACCTTCGGGAGTGTCGATCCCCATGATCCTTCCTTCCTGCATAAGCCCTATCCGGCTGCATTTGGAGGCTTCATCCATATATGGCGTTGATACAATTATAGTAATTCCTCTATCCTTCAACCCGTAAAGCATTTCCCAAAATTCCTTTCTGGAAACAGGATCGACGCCCGTTGTGGGTTCATCGAGGAAAAGAATTTCAGGTGCGTGGATCAGCGCGCAGGATAGCGCCAGCTTTTGCTTCATTCCGCCGGAAAGCTTGCCCGCGGGCCTGTCTTTGAATGGCTCTAATTGGGAATATATCTTTTGGATCAGGCCGTAGTTTTCATCTATGGTTGTTTCAAATACCGCCGCGAAGAGTTTTAAGTTTTCTTCTATCGTAAGGTCTGGGTAAAGTGAGAATTTACCCGGCATATAGCCCATAATATCGCGTATCTTTCTATATTCTTTAACTGTATCATAGCTGAGTATTTCCGCTGTTCCGCTGTCCTGCACGATGAGTGTGTTCAGCATACGAATAAGCGTGGATTTACCGGCGCCGTCCGGGCCTATAAGCCCGAATATGTCTCCTTTATCGACGCTGAAAGAAACCTCGTCCACGGCTTTTATCTTTCCGTAGGATTTTGCCAACTTATCGACCGCCACAGCCTTCTGCATTTTTCCGCTTCCCAGAGTTTATTATAAGCAATGAAGGCCGGAATTATGCCGCTCCATCGCATTAAAAGTTATTCAAATCTTCAAAAAAGTACTTCGCCGGGCATTCCGGTTTTGATCAGGCCTTCCGCGTTATCAACTTCAATTTTCACGGCGTATACAAGGTTAACCCTGTCTTCTTTGGTTCTTATGAGTTTAGGTGTAAATTCTGATTCGGAGGATACCCAGATCACTCTGCCTCGTCTATTATGATAGCCTTTTTCTCCCTTATCGAATCTTATGCCGACTTCTTCATTCAGCTTGATTCTATCCAGTTGGGCTCCGCTCAAATAGGCCCTGAGTATCATTATGTCAGTATCGGCGGCTTTTATCACCAGCTTGCCCGGAATGGCATATTCACCCTGCCCGGAATATAATTCCATTACCCGGCCGCTTATGGGTGAGCGGATAATGGATTTATCGATCATGTCCATCGTTTTGCTGATATTTACCTGCAGAGGCAGTATTTCCTTAGATATAGCTGTATTTGAAGTCCTGATGGATTCCTCCCCGGCTAAGATCTCGCTTTCGACTACCTCTAGCTCACCCTTGATGTCATCGAGCTGCTTTTCAGTGGCGGCCTTCTTTTCATACAGGCTCTCAATTCTCTTTTTTTCACGAAGAATATTTTGCTTTCTCTGCAATAGCGCGTTGATCTGTGTCTGCACATCGAGCGTCCTGGAATCCAGCGCGGATATCCTTGCCATAAGCTCTTTCTTATGCAGATGAAGCTGCATGGTATCTACAACGGCAATGATATCCCCTGTATTGATCTTATCGCCCTCACTGACATATACAGTGAGTATTCTTCCGTTGGTTTCGGCTGCAATTTCATATTCCCTTGTTTCAAAATTTCCGTAAGCGTCGGCTTTTGTTTCTTCATTTCCGCAAGATACCAATACCATATAAGCGACTATTATCAGCAGTAAAACCATGATATTTTTCATAACTATCCCTAATTTATTTATGATATTATTCTTTTTTACAAATTTCCGGAAATTTGAAGAATATTATATTTTGCTCTTAGTAGAGCAACCTTATTAAGTTCAAGGCCGGTTTTTGCCTTGTCGAAAGCTTCTACGGCTGAAATATATTCCGCGGAATTGATCACTCCATTCTGCAGCTGTGAAAACTTTACATTTTTTATATCTTCCCTAAGCCTGACTATTTCAATATCCTTTTGGATAAGTTCACGGTATGAGTTAATAGCTTCCTTTTCTTTCGCTATACTCATATTTATTGATTCAATCAGATTTTTCTTATTGTTTTCTATTATTTCGCTGTTTACGCGCATAATTTGTTCTTTTTTAGCAGGTAAATTCCATGCCCACAGCTTCCATTGAAGATTAATGCCCGCGGCGTAGAATGTCGATGGTTCATCTTCGAAGAAGTTTTGAGGATTGGGGTTTCCGTAACCGCCCTGAACGTAAGCTGATAATTTGGGCATCGCTTCGGTGTAAGCCAACCTGCCTGCCTGCTTCATTTTTCCGGATTGAGCCTCCATCTGTCTAATCTCCGGGCGGTTAAGTTCTTCCTGAATGAAATCCGATTCGGGTTCCGCCGGCTTATCAGAGTCGATAACGATATTATCAAGGCCTGTTCTTATTTCCAGCATTTTTATTACTGCCGACTTATCTGCCTTCAGCGATCTAATGCTCTGTTCGATCTGGAGGATTTTTATTTTGATCTCCTTAAGCTCGCTTTCCAGGATCACGCCTTCTTCTACAAGGGCACTGACCTGCTTTTTTCTTTCGTTTAATTCATTCAGTGAAGAATTGAGCACTTTCAGGTTTTTATCAAGCATTATTGCTGAGAAGTACAGGTTCAACACATTTTCCTTTATGGAATAAAGCCCTGCCGAAACTGAAAAATAGCCTATCTGCTTATCGATATGCGCCATATCGGCGGATACTGCCGATACTCCGCCATCCCAGATAAGCTGCTCTAAGTTTAGGGTTGCCATATACTGTGTATTTGGCGGTAAAGGAATATTAATATTAGGAATATTGACAGGTACCTGAGGAACATCACCCTGGTATTTGGCCTGCCCCTGCAAGGTAATCCCCGGCAGGTAGTTGTTCCGGGTGTTTTCAGATTCTAAATCGTTTATAATTTCGTACCCGCTGAAGTTATTTTTTAACGCGCTATGCTTAATGGCCTGATCGATCAGATATTCCGGCCCGTTTTCACGGGCCCCGCATGTACCTGCACCCAAAATCAACATAAGAATTAACAGTGATCTAATATTATCCATAATGTTTAACCTTTATATTTAATCATTTGGTTAAATTCAATTAAAAAAATTAGTTTTCCGCTTTTAAATATGCCATTATCATGTTAGGTATAGTCTTTTTGCGATTCATCAGAAATTCGTTAAACTGATCTTCGTCCATATCAAATACCTGTGTTAAAATTGGCCTTGCCGCGAATGGAAACACACACAATGAAAGCAGGTTGATGAATAATTCCACAGGGCTCATGAATTTGATCCTCCCAGCTTCCGCTTCCCTGATTATCTTCGTATAAAATGCCGTATTGGGTATATTCTCCGCCGGAAGCTGCCCGGCCAGCTTTTCGGGATTCTGGTTTATCTCATGCAGGATGAATGAAGGCAGATATCTGTTAGCATTAATAAAATCTATATAATAATCCACAAAATTCCTGATGGTATCCTCCAGGCTGTCATCCGATTCAAGTATCCTAAGCACATTAGGTATCAGGCTTTTAAATGCCTGCTTGAATATTTTGTCAAAAAGTTTTTCCTTGCTTCTGAAATAATAATGCAGCAGCGCCTTGTTTATCTGTGCCTCATCTGCTATTTCCTGCATACGAGCACCCGCGTATCCCTTGCGTATAAATACATTCCTTGCCGCTTCAATTATCTTTTGCTCTGTATTTTGGTCTTTATCCATTTAGTTTTACCGTTTGGTTAAATCTTTTGCTCAAAAATTACTAAATTCAGACTTACCCTCCAAATTTTTAAAAAAAAATTTATTAAATGATAATCAAAAGGAAATATCTTTAAAAGTAAAGCCGGGCGCCGGGATAGGCATTCTTAAGTTTTTTCCTCTCGCCAAGCGGAAGAGGATTGTCCCTAAGCTGAATGATCTTCAGGTTTGGGCTGCCTTTCATATGACCGGGCACTTTTCTAATGTTGCAATAATTAAGCCTGACTACCTTGCAAAATGGCAGCAGGGCTATTTCTTCGGGAAAAGCGCTGAATTCATTATTATTCATATTCAGGATCACAAGCGAGGATAGATTTCCTATGCAATCCGGCAGGGAGCGGATACTGTTCCGGCTCAGGTCAATGCTTTGCAGCGAAAGCATCTCGCAAATAGATTCCGGAAAGCTGCTAAGGGATGTATTTATAGCTGTTAGATGAGTAAGTGAACTAAGTTGTTCTATGGACTGAGGTATGCTGCCAAGACGGTTATTGCTGATATCCAGATATCGCAGATTTTTCAGGCTGTTTATAACTATGGGATAGGCAGTTAAGCTGTTGCCGTTCATTTTCAGGTTCTCGAGCAGGCGGAGCTTATCAAAGCCGGAAGGTAGTGAATTTATATTATTATCCGACATATCCATTTGCCTGAGCCTGGCGAGCTTTGTCAATTCAAAAGGGAATTTCCCAATGCTGTTAGACGCGAAATTCAGAGTTTCAAGGCCTTCCAGATTAGCGATTGAATAAGGCAGGAAAAAGATATTATTCTCTGAAATATCCAGCTTATTGAGTATCATTTTAGAATTAAACCTATCAGGCAGATTTCTTATTTTATTTTTGGCCAGGCTCAAAACTTCCAATACCGGAAGTGAAAAAACGCTGTCGTTGATGTTTGTTATCAGATTTTTATCCAGAATTAACTCCTTAAGTTGTTTAAGTTTTTGAATTCCGGCGGGGATACGTGAAATTCTGTTATAGGATAGATTTAATATGCGAAGGTTTTCCAGGCTGTAGATCGCGGGATTTAGGTCATACAATTGATTATGGCTCAGGTCAATGGTCTGCAGATTAGTTAATCCGGTGACAGCTTCAGTATTTAATTCCGTGATATTATTGCTGGATAAAATCAGCACACGCAGATTTTTAAGCTTAGATAGTGCCTTAGGTATTTCCTTAATATCATTAAAGCTGAGGTCCAGTACCTCCAGCTTTTTAAATCTGGAAATCTCATCGGGGATCTTATCAATATTTCTGTTCTTTAATTGTAAAACAGTAAGGCGGCCGGCATGCATTAAGGCGTCGTCGAATGTCCTGTAACTACTAACCTTCGGCTGTGCAATGCTGATAACAAATAAAGCCGGCAATAGAAACAATATTAAAATTATCTTTAAGCGCATTTATAAATTCTCTTTTTTTCCTCTAGTTCTGAATGTGAGCCTGTTTTCAAACTTACGGGATAAGACAACAAATGGCAATCCTAACAAAAGATAGACCAAAGCGATCAATATGCCCGTTCCTATATAATCATAATACGTAGAAGCGAGCTGATTGTAAAGCTTGGTGAGTTCAACAAGTGTTATCACGGATACCAGTGAGGAATCCTTTAAAAGAGCTATAAAATCATTAGTAACCGGTGGTATCACAAGGCGGACAGCCTGCGGCAGAATCACATACCTGAGCGCCTGCCTCCTTGACATACCCAGCGACAAAGCGGCTTCCATCTGGCCTTCCGGCACGGAGAAAAGCCCGGCGCGGTAGTTTTCAGCTTCATAAGCGGCATAATTAAGCCCGAGCGCCGTTATGGCGGCAAGGAAGGGATCGAGCTTAATACCGAGCGCGGGCAAAGCGTAAAATATAAATAAGAGCTGTATGAGCAGAGGAGTTCCCCTGATAAGCTCTACGTAGAGGGCGGCAAGCTGCCTGAAGGGAGGCGGCCCGTAAACTCGCGCTACGGCTATAATCAATCCCAGTATGATAGCCGCTAACATGGATAGAACGGACAGTTTAATTGTCATCCACGCGGCTTCGCCTATTGAAGGCAGAAAGCTAATATATCTTTCGATAATTGCCGACAGGTCTATTTCTCTATCCTGCGCGCTAAGGAAATAATAGAATTTATCATGTGTGTACCCCAGGTCGGCGCTATCGCCAGTCATTTTTTCCATGCGCGGGTTCCACAGATTCCAGTCCTCGAGTATACGGCGCAGCTCACCTGATTCTATAATTGCCGCGATAGCAGGATTTATGATTCTAAGGAGCGCCGAATCGGCTTTCTCAATGGCTGCGGCGTATTTAACCTCGCCTATAGGCCCGCCGCGCAATTCGAACAAAGTCCTCCATGAGGCATAATACAAAGCTATAGGGGCGTCAACCAGTACGGCTTCCAGCCTTTCGTATTCCAGATCGGCAAAAGCGTTTACCTCTCCCTCGTAAGTCCTGACTTCAATGCCGCCGTGCTCGCGAAGTATCCTCTCGGCAAGGGAATTTTTCAAGGCGCCGGCTGTTTTTCCGCGAAGGTCATCCAGTGAGGATATATCCTCATTACCGGATCGCACAACGATCTGTTCATAAGTGGAATAATAGGGAATGGAGAAATTAACGGCTTCGCGGCGGTCTTCGGTGATCTCAATGCCGTTGAGGGCAATATCATAATCCCCCCTCTTAAGGCCGGGTATAAGCCCGTCCCACTGGTTTTGCACGAATACTGGCCTAAGCCCAGCCTTGCGGGCGATGGCCCGGGCAATATCCACTTCAAAGCCTATGAGTTTATCAGGATCGTTTGGATCCTGAAAGATATAGGGGGCGTTACCTTCAGCGTCGGCAGCCCACCTGAGAGTGCCCTCTTCCGGCTGCGCGGTTGCCGGTACGGCCGAAATTAAAACAAAGTATATTATTAAATAAAAATATCTCATGTGGCTTCCAGGTATATCCGGAGAAATTTTCTTGTTCTTTCGTCAGATGGGTTGCTGAAAATAATATCCGGTGTGCCGGATTCCACTATACTGCCTTCTTCCATATAGTATATTTGGTCTGACGCACTGCGGGCGAAATCCATGGAATGAGTTACGGCAATCTGAGTTATGCCTTCATCTTTCAGTTTCATCATCGCGACGTAAATTTCATTTACAAGGGAAGGATCAAGCGCGCTTGTAGGTTCGTCATAGAGCATAACACCGGGATTCATAGCAAGAGCACGGGCTATAGCTACTCTTTGGAGCTGCCCTCCAGATAATTGAGATGGCCAGCGCTTAATATAATCCTTTAGGCCGACTTTATCCAGCAGGTTTTTTGCCAGTTCTTCAGATTTTTCGCGACTTTGATTATTGACTATGCGCGGGGCAAGGGCTACATTATCCAGAACATTAAGGTGGGGAAAAAGGTTAAATCCCTGAAACAGGAGTCCTGTCTTATCCCTGAATTCGTGCAGCTTCTCTCTGATAAGGCGGCGGCCGTTTTTTCGTGGATTGAGGCTATCTGGATCAGTAGCATTGACACTACCGGGGTAATAGCCTTTCTTTAAATTTTCGCAGGACTCCTTTATGCCTGATATATCCAACTTTGAGCCTGCTATCTCTATCATGCCGGCATCCGGATGTTCCAGGCCGTTCAGGCAGCGAAGCAGAGTAGTTTTGCCGCATCCTGATGGCCCGATGATCGATATAAAACTGCCTTCGGATACCTCAAGGCCGAGGCCGCGAAGTACGGGTACATTATTAAAAGCCTTAAAAAGCCCTTCTATTTTTACTATGCTTTTGTTTTTATCCATTCAGATAAAAATAAGTGATTTTCTGAAATTAATTTAATTAAATCTATAATAATTACACGATCATTTTAAAAGCCGTTATTTCGCGCCTTTTAACTTAAACTTCAACTTATCCGGTAAATTGAACTGCAAGTCCTATATAAAAGTATAATGACTTTTAATTCTAAATTCCAATATTTTAATCAAAAAATACTGCTTTAGCAGCTTATTACTGCTTTAGCAGCTTATTTAATTGCTTTCCACCATAATATGATCTGAATATAGCTTTAAAACGATCGGAATATTTCCTTAGCTTTGAATCCCTTTTTCGGAATAAACATATATCCCGGGAAGATAGTATCCTGGGGCATATTCAGATTTTTCACTTTTTTGTTCATATGCGTATAGATGTATCCGCTTTCAATATACAGCAGGCGATTGGAATATTCGGCGGCTTTGGGGAATTTATTTCGTAAATCTCTCATCATGTGCGCGGGCACATCGATCCCGGCGCTTTTTTCATAAAAATGGATTATCATTATTGTCAACTTGTCATCTGAGATAAATTCGCCTATCCGGTTTCGTGAAATATGCCTGCCGGCATCATACATGCCTGCAGAATCAAGGTAATTGACCTCTGTGAAAACAAATACTACGTTAGCGCTATAATCTGATTTAATGAAGTGGTCTATTACGGTGAATTTCAGTTCTTTAGGAAAAAAAATAAAATAATATACAAGGCCTGTCACAATTGCTAATAGGGCGGCCGTAATCCAAATTTTTGGTTTTTTCCCCAATTTTTAGCTCATTAGATAAGTAAAACCCAAACCCGCTTTTTCGGCAAAATAGCCGATTATCCAAAGTATAAACCCGACCGTCATCGGAATGGAAAGATTGTCATCCCAATTCAAGCGCTTGGATGCCGCCTCCACCAATCCGCCGGCGATTGCAGCCACAATACCTGCAGCATAGAATGACCATGGTGCGCTCTGCAGATAACCTATAAATGCCACTACCAGCATGGCGCTGACAATAAATGCCATTGTACCTTCGAGAGACTTGCCCATTAAAGGAGTTTTGCCAAATTTTCTGCCTATCAGAGCAGCCAATATATCAGATATAATTAGAATGGATATAGCGGTAACAGCCAGAAGCTTTGGAAATACTGCAATTGTGACCGCAGCTCCTATGAGTACCCACGACGCTCCGTTCAATACTATCTTTTTTTTCTTTTTCTCGTGTTTGCGGAGCATTTTGCCGAAGTATTTATTTATCAGGCCGCCGACCCGGCTATCCATTTTGCTAAGAATATCTACCATGACAAAAGCAATGGCAAGCGGTACGAGTATGAATAAAGCAGTATCTTTAGCAATAAATGAATATATTATCGGTATAAGGAGTGAAAGAAGATGAATACCTTTCCTCTTTACTTCCATTTCATAGGGTATATTCTCTTTCTTTTTCTTCTTCTTCTTTTTTTCTTTCATTTTAACGGTATCATGGCCGGAATCGTTAATTTCCTTGTCACTTACCCAGTTTGTGTTGTTATTTCCGCTCATAAGGTTTAAATTGCTTTTTCCAAAGTTTTCTGAATTATCATTATTTGTCATAGTTTATGTCATTAGACGTTATTTCGTACGCTAAAATCAATCTTGGGCTTGAAATATTATTCAAGCGTGAAGACGGCTATCACGAGCTTAACACAGTTTTTAAAAAAATTAGCCTCCATGACAGCATGAGCATCAAATTAAGGGAAGAACCCGGCATTGAAATTACATCTAATCTTAACATTCCCATAAAACAAAATTTAATTTATAAAGCGTTTACATTATTTCAAAATCATTATTTAATAAATAATAACGGTATCAGCGTCAATCTGGTTAAGAGAATACCTGCCGGAGCAGGTCTGGGAGGCGGAAGTTCGAATGCCGCTTCGGTGTTGCTCGCTATGAATGAACTTTATGAAACACATAAAAATATTAGCGAATTAAGCAATTTGGCTTTGGAATTAGGGGCGGACGTGCCATTTTTTCTTGGAGGAAATACAGCACTTGGCAAAGGAATAGGCGAAAATCTTGATTACTTTGATCTCGTTCTGCCCTACGCCATGCTTCTCGTTAACCCCGGTATTCATGTATCTACCAAAGATGCCTATACTTCATTAGAACTCACAGGCAAAAGAAAACCTGATAATCTGAAAGAGTTGCTGATTAAACACCGTACAGAAGCTGCAGTCTGGAATAAATTTATTATAAACGACTTCGAAAAACCAATTTTCAGGGAATATCCCGATATAGCGGATATAAAAGCTGCGATGTACGCATCGGGAGCTTTATTCGCCCTTATGTCGGGCAGCGGTTCTACGGTATTCGGCATTTTCCATAAAGCAGAGGAAGCTGTAAAAGCCGCCGGAAATTTTAGCAAATACAGGACATTTTTAGCTGAGTTTGTGTAATTTGCGCAATCAGAGCATATGATTATTTTGGAATTACAGTGGTATTTAGTTTTAATTAATATCACTATTATTAAGGAAAATATTATTTAAATATTGAAATATAATATAATTAATAAAAAATCGAAATAACGGATAGGAATGAATATATTAATAGTATCAGCAGAAGTATCGCCGTTCGCGAAATCCGGCGGGCTGGCAGACGTTGTGGGAGCGCTTCCCGCTGAATGGAAAAAATTCGGGCAGGATCCCGTGATAATTATGCCTAAATACGGATTTATCGATACAGATAAGTGGGGTTTTGAATCGAGTGATATAACCCTTATCGTGCCCATGAGCTACTGGACGGAATACGCGCGGCTCTGGAAGGGCTATCTGCCCGGTACCGAAGTGCCGGTATATTTGATCGAGCATAATGAATACTTTGACAGGCCTGGAATATACGGCGGGCCTGATGAATACCAGGATAACGACCGCCGCTTCATATTTTTCTGCCGCGCCGCCATGGAAGCAGCTAAAGCACTGAATTTTCAGCCTGATATAATACACGCGCATGATTTCCATGCCGCTTTCACACTTGCTTTTCTGAAATCCCATTATAAGGAAGATTACTTCTTTTCGAGGTCTGCAGGCGTTTACACAATACACAACCTTGCGTATCAGGGCTGGTTTAAACCCGAAACGGCTCTCGATTACTCGGGCTTTGGTATGGAGCAGTTTTATCCCGGGTCGTGGTTTGAGCACTACGGCCAGGTAAACGCCATGAAAGTGGGAATCATGTTCGCGGATAAGATAACCACGGTAAGCCCGACTTATTCAAAAGAAATAAGGATGGCCTATTTCTCCGAAGGCCTGCAGGATGTGCTGAACAGCCGCGGAGGCGACCTGATAGGCCTTTTGAACGGAGTGGATTATTCCTCCTGGAATCCTGAAAATGACGAGTTTATCCCCTACCGTTACAGCATCGGGGAATTCGACATCAAGCAAAAGAATAAAGCTAAGTTTATTAAAGAATATTTCGCTGACAGCTCAAATCCTGATTTGCCGCTAATAGGCATGGTCACAAGGCTCACTGATCAGAAAGGAATGGATCTGATAATGAAGAACCTTGAGCATCATCTATATGAGCAAAAATTCCGGTTCGCTCTGCTCGGATCGGGTGAAGCCCGATATGAGGATTTCTTCAGGTTTATCTCCGATAAATACCCCGACCGCGCGTTTGTACGCATTGGCTATGATAATGAACTTAGCCATAATATAATAGCATCATCGGATTTCCTGCTTATGCCATCGCGCTTTGAGCCCTGCGGCCTTACACAGATGTACGCCTTAAAGTATGGCACTGCGCCAATAGTCCGCCAGACAGGCGGCCTTGCAGATACTGTCAGGGAGTATGATCAGGCTACAAATGAAGGCACAGGTTTTCTTTTCAGGCATTATGACGCTCAGGATATGGATTTTTCAATATTTAAGGCTCTGGAACTCTACGGTAATCAGCCACACTGGGATATGCTCCGCCTTAACGCTATGAATGAGAATTTTTCTTCCGGTATGACAGCTATGGAATACCTCCGCGTATTCAAATGGGCATTAGAAAAAGTTAAACCCTGATTACTGGATGGCGGCTCGCAGAGCCGTTTCCGGACGATGGGGTGCGAACGAAAGATCGTGGTTTT
>CAZJAH010000028.1:0-37653 GCA_964544155.1 uncultured Hyphomicrobiales bacterium
CGATCTGGGCACTGTCTCAACCGCGGGCTCGGTGAAATTGTGGTACCGGTGAAGACGCCGGTTACCCGCAACGGGACGGAAAGACCCCGTGCACCTTTACTGTAGCTTACTATTGGGTTTGGCTGCAGCATGCGTAGGATAGGTGGGAGGCTTTGAAGCCCTGATCGTGGTCAGGGTGGAGCCACCGGTGAAATACCACCCTTGTTGCAGTTGGATTCTAACCCGGAGGAGTGGATCCTCGGGAACAGTGGTAGGTAGGCAGTTTGACTGGGGCGGTCGCCTCCTAAATTGTAACGGAGGCTCACAAAGGTCACCTCAGCACGGTCGGTAATCGTGCTAAGAGTGTAAAGGCATAAGGTGGCTTGACTGCGAGACACACAGGTCGAGCAGATGCGAAAGCAGGTCTTAGTGATCCGGCGACTCCGCGTGGAAGGGTCGTCGCTCAAAGGATAAAAGGTACGCCGGGGATAACAGGCTGATCTTCCCCAAGAGTTCACATCGACGGGAAGGTTTGGCACCTCGATGTCGGCTCATCGCATCCTGGGGCTGGAGAAGGTCCCAAGGGTTCGGCTGTTCGCCGATTAAAGCGGTACGTGAGCTGGGTTCAGAACGTCGTGAGACAGTTCGGTCCCTATCCAGTGTGGGCGTAAGATACTTGAGGAGACTCGTTCTTAGTACGAGAGGACCGGAACGACTGGACCTACGGTGTATCTGTTGTCGCGCCAGCGGCATTGCAGAGTAGCCATGTCCAGAAAGGATAAGCGCTGAAAGCATCTCAAGCACGAAACCTACTCCAAGATTATGTATCTCATGGCTTAGCCAGTAAGGATCCAGGTAGACGACCTGGTTGATAGGCTCCATGTGTAAGCATAGCAATATGTTTAGCTGAGGAGTACTAATAATCCGAGGGCTTACCGAAAATTGAGTTGTTATACTCTACTTCGAAACGTGCCATGGCCAATATTTAATACCTCGTTGTTTTCCATAAAGCTTGTTTTTAAAAGTCTTCTCGGTGGTTATAGCGCAGGGGAAACACCTCTTACCATTCCGAACAGAGTAGTTAAGCCCTGCAGCGCCGATGGTACTGCGTGGGTGACTGCGTGGAAGAGTAGGTTGCCGCCGAGATAATATGTTAAAAGCCCGTTTGATTTATTTCATACGGGCTTTTTCTTTATGTATGCTTATTTCTTATCATTCTTTATGGTATTAGCCGAACTAAAAAGCCTTTAAAACTGCTGTTTAGTCCGAGATTACCTTATAAGTTTTGAATTTAGATGTCATCGGAGATTTGCGTCCTTCTTCGCGAGCCTTGATTATATCCTCGAAACCGCGTTTATGGCCTTCGCGGAATTCTTCTGATTTTGTCCATGCAGTAAATTGATCTTCGCTGTCCCAATGGCTCATTATCAGATAATCAGCTCCGTCTTCTTCCGGTTTTAAAACTTCCATAAAGCGGAAACCCGGCATTTTGTCTATAGCTTTTGCCCGGGTGGCAAATAATTCCTCGAACCTTTCCTGATAACCGGGTTCGCAGGATATATAATTTATGGCAACAAAAGGTTTGCTCATTATTCACTCCAAATTCAATTTGTTATAAAAAATCCAGTTGATTTATTATTTAAAAAGTTAGCCGATCCTAACATCGCTAAATTAAATAATAATTATTAATTATCAATGAATGATTTTACATTATTCCCAAAACAATATAAGCAAAAACAAAAAGAAGCAATATCGTCAAACTTTCCCATCCTATCCTGCCGGGACCGTAGCGCTGACGGTAAAGAAGCCCGAATATCATTACTGACATCATTAAAAGCGTAATTGATACAACGAAAAATTCACTATCGGAAATATAATGATAAATGGATCCGCCCCGATAAGCCATATCTGAAAACGAAACGCTCAGCACTTCGAATGTATTACCGCCGACTATATTACCTACGGCCAAATTCAGTGAGCCCTGACGTACCGCGGCAATAGAAACTACAAGCTCAGGCATTGAAGTTGATAAAGCGATGAAAACCGCTCCCACAAACGATTCAGAAATACCTGAGTGCTTTGCAATGCCTATACCTGCATGGGCTACTAAAAATCCGGATAATCCTACAATGGCTGCCAGGATGATAAAATTTATCCATATACGCAGATGCGCCTTGTCTGATAGATTTTTAAAATGAGGTATGTCTTCCAGGGTTTCACTTGTCTGTGCAGGCTTCCACATAGGTGCTTTTTTGGCTTTGGATATGAATTTTGTGCCAAAAATGAAAACTATTATAATCAGCACAGAACCTATATTAATACCCCAAAAAGTAAATGCAGGAGCAGCCATGAGTACAAGTATTAACGTAAGCTCGCCTATCAGAAGCATGCCGAGCATTATATTCTGTAGTGAAGCTGAAGCATGCTCCAGATTTGCTTTGGTATAGAAAATATCAGCTATAGCGAGAAATGCAGTCTGCGCGGCTATGCCGCCAATTGCATTACTTACGGCAAGATGCGAATGCCCCTCAAAAGCAGCAGTAACGGAAGCTATCAGGCCGGAAATGGATGTTATCGCTCCAAGCATAATTGCGCCGAAAAGCGCTTCCCCAACCTTCGTGAGGTCAGCTAATTTATCGGCGGCACTCGTCAGTTTTGTGCCGGCTAATAGAATTACTGCCGTAAATACCAGAAAAAATATCAGCCCGGTCGTCAGCGATGATTCGATATAGTTAATAAACTCTGTCACAGATTAATTTAGACTATGAGCAGAAAGCATTATTTTATTATTAATAAACAAAGCTGCTAAATTTGCGGCCCCGGCATTATTGAGAATTAATTGGCGATAATCTTCTCGCATAAGCTTTTCATAAAAAAATATCAAATGCAGCAAGGCCGATTTCATGTAAGCATGAATACATCATCTTGGAATCATATAAGGATGCTTTTAGCTTCTTGAATTCATATAAGGAATCTTTTAGATGATAGTTTGAATATATTGAAAAAAAGAGAAATCAGCCGCAAATAATAATTTATGAAAGATATAATAAGAAAACTATAAAATGGGAGACAATTTGGAAATTACACGTCATCCATAGTGTAAAGAAGGCCGTTCAAATTGAACGGCCATCAATATTATTTTTTTAAGTGTAAAAATTTAAAAATCTATTAGTTCTACATCAGTGGCTATATCTTCGCCGCGCTCATTTTTCGTGATGCGGAAACGCACTTTGTCGTATGGCTGCAGCTCTTCGAAGTCAGCGTTTACCACGCTGTCGTAATGGAAAAAGAGGTTGTTCGGCGGATACTTAATAAAACCATACCCGTCTTTAATTGAAAAGATATCGCTTTCGTGATGAGTTTGATCTTTTTCATAATGTTTGGGTTCTCTGTCTAAATCTTTCGAATGCCCTCCTGAGCCATTATTAGTGTTGTTGTTATGGTATGGGCTGTGGGGTACAAATAAGTTATTAATCATGAATTTATCTTTTTCCAGCCTGTTTTCGATTACTTCATGCATGGATATCGGAAAAGTAACCTGTTCGAGCAAGTCCTGGGAAGTACGTGTTTTGCGGGCTATTCCATAATCATCTGTATATTCAAAATCCCAAGAAAGCAGCATTACCGAGGTGCCTAATGTATTTACCTTTCTGACAAGTGGTACATAATCGCCGTCGCCTGCTATCAATACCAGTACATCGTAATTCTTATATGCGGTTAATTCATAAGCTTCGAGTGCCAGCCAAACATCAATGCCTTTTTCTTCCTTATGGCCCTGGACTGTTTTGACAGGCAGATAATGAGTTGTAACATTTTCCGCCATCAATATATCGTCGAATACCCGGTCGTAATAAAGCAAATTTCCTTTCTGGCTGGCCTCCCTGGCATTGAGCCTACCCCTGAAATAGTGCGAATCGACGATTTGGCAGTGCCTTGAGCTGATTCCTTCTCCGAGTAATTCGGCTACTTTTTGCTTAATAAAATGATGAATTCCTGCAATGCTTATGCGCGATTTTCTTTCGTGGAAATAATAATAATAATTGCTTACATGATATAAATAATTTCCATCATAAAAAACGCCTACTCTAACTAATTTATTATTTTTAAAGGACATATAAAGATATTTAATAAAATTATTTAAAAAAATACAGTTTAATTGATATCACAGAGAATATAATAAATAATAGGCAAATAAAGAAGTTATATTATTTTGAAAAAAATATAATAAAAAACTCTCCTGAATTTTCATTCAGGAGAGCAGGCCTGAGCTTATGGCTTATTATAAATTATTTCGTCTGAATCTGCTCCAGCTCTCCGCATGATATCGGTATTGTAATATTAGCCGGTACATCAGGCAATGACTGCACACTTTCTGCTAAGGTTGTATCCTCTGCTACTCCGTGTACATAAAGTACAAAATTATTAAAGTTGACGGTATCGATTCCGAATTTTTCTTTAACGGCCGCATCAAGATCGGATTTCATAAACCTGCCTTCATAGCGCATATTGCCACGGTTATCAGCAATTGGATAGGATTCGTTATGAATTTCGAGCGTAACCGGCTCTGAATGAAGCGGTATCATAGTGATGCCGGAATAGTCACGTGTTTCGATAAGGTCTATTACACCGTCGTCGTTCTTGTCTGCTTCGTCCGGGGCACATTGTGCTTCGCTACCGTCTTCGAACCCATGAAGATGCATCAGATGCATTATACCGGGGTAAGCGTCATTGACCTCACCGACTACAATTACAGTGTCATCCCTTTGTGTGAATGTAAAACTGCCTCTTGTTTCCATTCCGTTATTAGCTTCTGTATTCAGGGGGCTCAGTAAAGTTTCGTAAACTACAATATCTACCGTTTCTTCTACAGTATCCTGCTCGCAGCCTGCAAAAAATAAGGGGAATAAAAGAGCTGCTATTAATAATCTAAAACCCGATTTTTTCATGATCATAGGACTTCTCTGTAATGTGCAACATTATTATTAGTAAATTTACGCACGAAAAACATTAATGAATATTATATCAATAATGAAAATTATTTAATTATCAGAGCTTTGACATTGTATATTTGTCCAGGCCGGTACCCCAGCCGTTTTTTTTAATTTCCAAAATAGAAAATCCCATTTTTTGGTAAAATTCAAAAGTCTTATTTGATGTGCGGCAAAGGATGCTGTAGCCAGGGAATTTCTCTTCTATGATCTCTAAGCGGTATAGAGTAAGTTTTCTGCCATAGCCTTTCTTATGGCTGCTTAAACCGATCATGCCCCATGCAAGGCCCGCCTCTTTATTCTCATGATCAACAAAATACCCGCCGCAGCCTGTGGCCGCTAAATTATCGAACATTACAAAGTAGGTGTTTTCGCCCGGCCCGTTAATCCAGTAAAGAAATTCCTGCTCTTCGCGAGGATCGAAGTATTCAGGAATATTGCTCCTGAAAATACTCAGGCAGGCCGGTTCATACTTTTTAGAATATGGAATAAACCCGATCATCTAAGGAACTTTTCCTTTTCTCTTTTTATGAAATCATCTAATGTTATGGGATTTTTACCTGTAATTGATTTGAGATCGTCACTCAGTGGAGATTGGCTTTGTATCCTGGGCAGAAAATGTATCATCATCATCACAATGATCTTAGCTCTGGGTATATCCTGCTTTTTCTTCATTCGATAGTAGCGTATCAGCCCGGGGCTTTCGTATTCAATTTTTCTTCCGGTAATATCTGATATCATTCCGGCCACCTCATTAAAATTAATCTGTTCTGTGCCTGTGAGGTTATAAACCTTTTCTGAATGTTTATCAAAATCCATAAGTATACGAGCTGATGCCTGGCCTATATCCATTCCGTCTATCCAGTTGAATTTGGCGTCTCCGGCGGGTATTATGATCTTGTTTTTTGCCTGAATATCGTCTATCAGCTCATTAGTAAGGTTTTGCATAAAATAACCGGGCCGCAGGAACACATAGGGTATGCCCGATTCTTCAATCAGGATTTCAATCTTGCGGTGGGGGATCACTTTACTTTTTTCTGCGCCTTGAACAGAGAGGAAAACAATACCTCTGACTCCGGCATCCTTCGCGCATTTGACAAGAGGTGAAAAATCCTTCTGCACATTGGAAATATGCGGCGGCCGCAACAGGTACATAAGGCTTATGCCATCCAGGGCTGACTCGAATGTTGAGGGATCTTCAAAATCGAACTGACAGTAATTAAGTGTTTCAAATTCGGACAGTTTTTCTTTTGCTTGATCGATTTTTCTCACTCCGGCGATTATTTCATCATTGCCTCCGAAATCAACCAGAGGCCTGATGGTATAATACCCGCTTGTGCCTGTAGCTCCTGTAATTAGAATTCTTTCCGGCATAAATAAGATTAACCTTTATCAGATCTGTTGTTATAATCATTGTCAAACTCTGTATCTACAGGTTCCCATAGCTCTATCTTATTACCTTCGGGGTCCATCACATGGGCGAACTTTCCATATTCGAATTCCTGAATATTGCCGATCACCTTTATGCCTTTAGCTTTCAGGGATTCCACTAAATCTTCAATATTAGTAACTCTGTAATTTATCATAAATTCTTTTTCCGAAGGCTGTAAATAGTCACTATCCTTTGAAAAAGTACTCCATTGCAGATAAGCTTTTTTATCGGGGTTCTCAGCTTCTCTGAACTGGAACATGGCGCCGTATTCATTTGTACTAATGTCGAAATTTTCGGCGTACCAGTTCCTAAGACCGACCGGGTCATCGCATTTAAAGAATATACCACCGATGCCGGTAATTTTGCCTTTAGCCATTTATGCTTACTCCTTTATAAAATATCAATACTTTGCTATACATTCCGGTTAAATATCTATAGTCGTTTGTATGCCTTTTTGCCTGTAAATTTCTTTTTTCTTTTATTTGCTAGCCTGTGCGCTAATATTTTTATTTCCGGAATTACTGGCTACCGGAAAATCAGCGGCCTTATTAGCGACAGAGTTTTTAAGAAAAAAGCCATTTTACTTCGGGAATATTAAATTTGTTCTGCCTTAGGGCGAGGCCTTGCTTCTGAGCTTTATACCTTTCCTTACCCAATCCGGTATATTGCTTAAAGAATAGATCTGCTCTGCAAGAAAGAATCATATAGCCGAAGCAGTTGATCTCGTAAAATCCAGGTAATCATAATCGTGATTTTTGTCGATAGATGAGATTCCGGAAATTTAATGATTATTTTTGGCCTATATTTATAACTTCTAAAAAATTTGGCAAACTTCTCAGAGATAAGTTCTGTCAAATTCGGTATCAGTTTCAAGTTTTTTTCTGAAAAATACAAAAAATGCCAGGATAAGGGAAAATATCATCATGCCTAAATACAATTGAAGGTAAATAAGCAGGAAAATGTCACTGAAAAAAGTCCAGCCCGGAAATTTTAAGGCAAGTATTTCATTGGCTCTAATCAGCTTACTGATGGCTAAAGTGCCAATAAGAACCGAATCAGCGGTCAAAATAGCAGTGATTAAATGAGAAGCCTTTTTGAGTTTTGCGAGAAAGAGTCCGTAAAGTAAATAAAGAAATCCGACACCCGCTGCAAAAGGGAGGAAATCATCGAGAGATGCAAGTATTCTCATAAATTGTTTGAAAGCAGGATCGGCGGGATCCGCGCTGAATTTAATATATAAAGTACCGGTATGATAAAAATTAATAAAAGTTCCAAATAATATAAAAAAGCCGAATCCCGCCAGAATCCATCTTAAATTATCATATATAATCCGTACCGGCCTCATTCAATTTAGAAATATACTGCCATATATACAGCGGCTTCAGTATGAATCGTTAAGCCATTGTATTGTGGAGAATGGTCGTCGGGGTTAATGATATTTAATTGGGCTTCTACGCCGGCAGAGAAGTTATTATTGAAAAAATATTCCCCGCCGAAAACACCGCCTATCAGCAGGTCCATGGTTGAATCCCCCTCATCAGGTGAAGTATTTTCAACAGCCAGCCTAAATCCGGCGTAGGGCTTTATTTCATCTTCCCTGAAATGAAATCGAAGAGCTCCGCCAAGTCCCAGTTCCGTGCCTATATCTTCTTCGGAATAAAAGCCGAGATGCGGTATAAATGATATTGATTCACTGAACCAGATAGGAACACCAACGGTATATTGCTGTGTTTGGATTGATGCCATCAAACCAACCTGGCCATCGACACTAACCAGTGTCTGAGATTTCGCTGTCGAAAAGGCGAAAATCGCGAACAAAAGCACTAATAGTTTTTTCATAAAGCCTCCAATAAAACAAAAAAGTTCATTTAGCCAAACTGAAGTTATCAGTGTGGATCGTGTATTAAAACGTATAACCAGGGGCAATATTAACAATAATTAATGAAAAATTAAAATAATTATTTATTTATGAATTTAATCTTCATCCCTGAATATCTTCACTAGTGGATCTGAGCCTTCCTTTATCATTGCCCGAAACATCATATTGCTGCTAAACGGCCAGGAAATATTACCATACTTATCAACGCAAATAAGGCCGCCATAACCTCCCTGTTCATTTATTTGATCGATGATGTAACCCGAAGCTTCTACTAAGCTTTCATCCAGATATTTCATTCTCGCAGATACATCATAAGCAACCGCGTTGATTATAAAATACTCTCCGTGCCCTGTGGCAGAAACCGCGCAGGTTTCATTGTGGGCGAATGTGCCGGCTCCGATTATCGGTGAATCACCTACCCTGCCGAATTTTTTGTAGGTCATCCCTCCTGTGGAAGTACCGGCAGCGAGGTTACCTTGTTTATCAAGTGCTACCGCGCCTACGGTCCCCATTTTATCTTTACCGGAAGAATCTGCTTTTTCTTTACTTTTCAGATAAGACTGCCAGCGTGTTTCCGTGAAAAAGTAGGCTGAATCGGCGAATTCGAGCCCGTGGCTTTTGGCGAATTCTTCCGCGCCGTCGCTTATTAGCAGAATATGTTCAGTTTTGTCCATAACCTCGCGTGCCGCGCTAATGGGATTTTTAATATATCGCACATTTGCAACAGCTCCCGCGCCGGGGCCATGGCCGCTCATTATGGAGGCATCCATTTCGATCCTGCCTTCGGCATTGAACACCGAGCCTTTTCCGGCGTTGAAAAGCGGGCTGTCTTCCAGCATTTGTATGGCTTCCTCTACGGCGTCAACCGCGCTACCGCCATTTTTTAGTATGGCTTCGCCAACCCGAAGGGCTTCAGTCATTTTAATTCTGTACTCTCTTTGACGGTCTTCAGGGATATCCTCAGGAAGATCGAATCCAGCCCCGCCGTGTATGACAAGCACGTATTCACCGGAATTTTCCACGGCATTACTCAATTTTTCTTTTGAATTATTATCATTACAAGCCGCCAGGGCTGTCAGTACAAAGGCAAAAATTAAAATGTATTTGTACATTTTCTCAACCTGAGTATTTATGAATGAATGAAAAAATAGAATTAATCCAAATAATTATTCTGTTATTATCGAAAATTATACCCTCTTATAAAACAGATGAAGCTGGAAGCCGAAGTAAATAAATCATTACTGAATAATATTTCTGACTCCGTGCCTGTTATAATTTCTGTTTATAATATAATACAATTTTATGAAACAATCATAATTATTTACTGTATTTAAAAGAGTATTTCTTTGGCTTAGTTTGCATCAATGAGCGGCTTTTTAAAAAACCGGGGTATAAAGAGTGGTGTCAACTCCAATACCCTATGGACAAAGTAGTTGTTCGTCAGCTCTTTCAGAGGGCTTTAATATATTTATCTATAAAATCGTTTATTTTTTTACGGCGGTATTGCATAATAAACCTGGGGTGCTCCAGGGGGATAATTTCATCAAAAATAGAAAGCTTTTTATTTAGTTTTTTCAAATACTTGTAATTTTTGCCAGTACCAAGGCAATAGCATTTATCGCGTTTTATATTGAATGAAGCCTGAATTTTAATTGTGTCAGGGATGAACTTATCTGTTGCTTCGATAAGTTCCTTGCTGTCGTAATAATTGTAGTTTATTTCTTTACCGGTATCCTGCACTTTCAAAAAACCCAGGGGGCATACAGCCGATAGGAAATACTTTTGGTAAAAAGCCTTAACTCCTCCGAATTTTTCGATCATTTCATAAATAAATTCTGAAGACATTTCGTGTGAATTCAGGCTTGTTTCAATTCCGCAAATATCTTCAAGCCGTTTTGTATCGGTAAAAGCAATACCTGTTACTCCGGCGCCAAACCTGCCCGGATTAATACCGAGTATGATTCTTCTTTCATTATTATCATCAAAATATTTTCCGTAAAATTCTTTGCAGATACGCCTTACTTCATCTGCGCCGATTCCTTTATAGGGATTCAATACTTTTATCCCGGGGGGTAAAGATCTGCCCCTAAAATCGAGTGAGAACAGAAAATCGATTATTTTATTATTTACTTTCATATTTTACTCTTTAAAAATTAATAATTGTTTTAAACAGAATCACATAAGCGTACTGACATTCCAAAAGATATGATATTCCTGTAAAATTAACAAAAAATAATTGTTTTTCAGGCATAAAAAAGGAGCCGTTCATTAACGGCCCCTTAACTAATATAATCCGCTTAAATGGATTTAATCAAAAATGTTTTCTACTTTTGATGCTTCAATAACAAGGTCCTGTGTTTCATCGCCAGTTTGCATCTGCAATGAAATCTTTCTCTTATATCTTTTGAATACATCGAGGAATGAATCCATAGCGGCCATTCTCTGCTGTGCCAAGCCGTCATCAGGCGCTTTTGTAATAAAATTATACTCAATCGACCTGTTAAATCTCATTAAGGTTTTAAAATCTATAAGCCACTTCTCAATTTCCGGTTTGAGCTCATCTGTCCCCGGTTTAAAGGCGTCTTTAACAAATATCCTTTTACCCGGGGTTAACTTTTTGGCTTTAAAAGTCATTTCCTTTTCTTCGTAGCCGCTGCTTTTTTTAATATCAATAATTTCGGTTTCCCGCCAAACATCCCAGCGGATGAATGTGATTTCGTATTCAATGCCCGAAGTTAAAAGCTGTTCGAAAGAGCCGTCGGAATCATTCGACTGCGTTTTTATTTTCTTTCCTCCGCCTTCAATCATTATTTCTACACCAAGAGGTTTGCCTGTGTACTCATCAAGTACCACGCCTTTCAAAAGGGTGTTTGCAGCGGTTTGGTTCAGGATCTGCGCGCTTAGGCTCATTGAAGCCATAAAAATTAACAGCGCCAATGAAAAAATCAATTTCATGTTTATTCTCCTGTTTAACATATCACTATATTTGATGCAACGTAATGTTGGAAAAAATGCTACTTATTTACAGATTCAAGGAAATCAAACCATTCCTGGAAATATTTTATTTGATTATGCAATCCTTTAATGCTGTGCCCCTGGCCTTCGAATTCGACATATTTGTAATCTTTGCCGTATTTATCCAGGCTGTCGGCCATTTGTCTGCTGCCTTCCGGCGGTACTCTGTTATCGTTCTGCCCGTGTATAAGCAACAGCTTGCCTTTTGCTTTTTCAGCGTGATAAAGAGGCGATCTGTCGCGTAATTTCTCTGATTCTTTTTTGGGATCGCCGGCTTCGAGCAATACCCAGTCAGGGATATTACTGTCTTCGTAGAAGGATATTATATCTGAAAATCCTGCGTGGCTGATACCGAAAGCCCAATCAAAATCTGCTTCAATGCCGTTTATGATCCCCGGGAAAGTGATGAGCCTCATTGTTGCGTATCCGCCATGGCTGCCACCGAAAACGCCTATTCTTTCGGGAGGTATTCCCAGAGTTTCGGAGATGTATTTGCCGGCGTAGATAATATCGATGATCTCATTGCCGCCAAGGTCGCGGTCATTGAGGGAGGCCCATTCCCTTCCGAAACCCTGGCTGCCGCGGGGCGCGGGGCTTAATACATAAAGGCCGGCTTCTGCCATTATTTGCTGCCTCATATGGTAATCATTATATCCGCCGTAGAACGACTGAATAAGAACCATCTGCTCATCCTTTGGCAATGGATTGAGAGGCTTGTACAGGTAAGCGTGTATTTCACGTCTCTCGCCGGTTTCCGGGTCGGTATCGAATGTAGGGTATTGTATTCTTTCTACAGTACTGTGTACAATTTTGTCTTTGAGTTCAGGCTGGAGATCGATCTTTACGAAAGGTGTCATCTCATTTAGGTTAACGGTTAATTCTGACATCCTGAATTTCATCAAAGCCGAAGATTCCTGTACTATCAACTGATTATCTTCAGAATCAAGTATGGATGTATTATGATCGAGTTTCTCATCAAATAATATTTCGCCTGTTATAGGATCCAGCAGATAAGCGATATTATCAAGTGGTGTATTTATTATTACAAAGGGGTATTTATTTTCATTGATTTCAAGTACTGTAAGCTCATTAATATCTTTTGAGAACTCTGTAAGCTGATGAGCCCTGTTATTGGCCAGATCATACCTGTAGAGGTTATTATAGCCGTCTTCATTTGATAGATAAAAGAAGTTATCATTATCATACCATTCGGGGTTAGCCGAGAAATTGTATTTACGGGGCCGAGTGGAATCAGTAAGTACTCGTTTATCGCCTGTGCTTAAATCGACATAAACCAGATTGCCGTAATTTCTGTCGGCATTTTTCAGAGCGGTAAGCACAATGCCTTGACCGTCTGGCCTAAAGCTGGGGGTACCCCAGGTGAAACGCATTTCGGGTACATCTTCGGTTATTTTATCGAACAGCATAGTTTCGAGTCGAAGGATTCTTAATTCGCCGAGCCGGTCGTCCTTAGTGCCCAGCCTTGCCACATAGGCAATGTTGTCCTGCTCTTTATCGAAATTCCATCCGAAAATATAAGGAACAAATGTTACCTGCTCGCTAGTACCGTCGATCGGATTGAACTTGAATAGATTAATAACCTCATCATTAATCTCGTCACCGCTCCAGTAGAGTGTTTTATCGGATTCTCTGTACCTTATCTCCCAGATATTCCTGTTGGCAAAATCAATGTCGGAAATTACCTGTCCCTGAGCGGGGTCGATTTTATTATTAAGGTCGGCCACCATCATCTTAGTAGTAGTATCCTGATTGAAATAGAAAATCTTACCTGCTTTATAAAATGGGTGGAAATCCATGTAAGGAAATCCTTCAAGATATGGCTGAAGGTCGATTTTTCTTCCCTTGAACTCCACAAGCCCTTCGACTTCTTCAGGTTTTTGATCTACAGGATCGCATGAAATAATAATAAATGCTGCTATGACGCTATAAAATACCGCGATTAAATGCTTTCGCATAATGTTTCCCGAAAATTTTGTACAAATTAAAATCTTTAAATAATATAAAAATAGCTTAACTAAGCTATAAATACAAGGCTGATTTGCCAAAAACTTATTTTAAATTTTTTTGAAAATGTATTCATAATATTGGCAGGAATTTCGTTATACATTTTGTATTATTACAAATTACGATGATTTTTAAAATGAAATACATATTTGTCTTTTTGTTTTTCCTTGCAGGAATTAATATTTCCGCACAGGAAATTGATTTCCGTAAGCCTTTAACTTCAGAATATATACAGTTTCTGGATAAATACATTAAGGATAAGGCTCCATCGGATTCTGCCATGATGGTAGTAGAGCATATCGCTAACCAGCACAAATTCAGAAAAAGATACATGGTAGCCTGGAAGCTGTACAGTATTTACAGAAGTTATTTCCCTGATAAACGGGAATATTTCAATACGGCCATTAATAACATGCTTGCGTTTGGCCTTACACAGACGCCAACGGAAGATTACCGT
Organism: uncultured Hyphomicrobiales bacterium; assembly: GCA_964544155.1. Taxonomy (GTDB): domain Bacteria; phylum Bacteroidota; class Ignavibacteria; order Kapaibacteriales; family UBA2268; genus CAZJAH01. The sequence goes on from CAZJAH010000028.1 coordinate 13,776, forward strand.
CATATTTATGACGAATTCATCAGAGAGAATCCCTCAAAAGTTGATATTATTCCCGCGATGCACAGGCTATCGGATAATTTTATTGCCATGCGCATGTGGGATTCCGCTGCGGCTGTTTATAAGAGCTACCTGCACCTTACACCTAAGTTCAGGCCGTATATTAAAAAAATCATAGATATAATCGAAACTGAAACAGATCCCGTAAAGATCTCAAATCTCGAAAATATTAACTCTGTATATGATGAGTGGGATCCTAACCCTGCTTCAGACGGAAGCAGAATTTACTTTTCTTCAAATATTAGAAAGGGCTCTTACGGCAGGACTGATGTGTGGTTCTCAAGCCTGAAGGACGGCCAATGGCAAAAACCGCAAAACTTAGGCCCTCAGATAAACGGAAAAAGAAGAGAAACTATTGATAATATAACAATCGATGGGAATACCTTGCTGCTTTCAGGTGATTTTGAAGGTACATTCGGTAATTTCGACATTTACCATATTGACAGAATGGAAGACGGCTGGGGACAGCTTATTCATTATCCCTATCCCATTAATACTGAACATACTGACGAATCGGCAAACATAACCGCCGACGGCAATGCCATGATATTTACTTCAGACAGGCCCGGCGGCATTGGTAATCATGTTCCTTTCGGGCTGCCGTATTTTGGTTCTGCCATGGGGAATATGGATATATACGTTAGTTTCCGTTCGGATACCGGATGGAGCCAGCCGCTTAATCTCGGAACTGATATTAATACTCCTTATGCTGAACGCTCGGCTTATTTGCATCCGGACGGAAAAACTCTTTATTTCAGTTCGAATGGGCACCCCGGGCTTGGCAGGCTGGATGTTTTTAAAGCAGTCAGATTGAAAGAAGACTCCTGGACTGAATGGAGTGTGCCCCAGAATCTCGGACGGGAAATAAATACCAGCGATGATGACTGGGGATATAAAGTGGGATTAAGCGGTGACAGCGCGTTCTTCGCCAGTAAAGACAGGTTCGACTCGAAAGGAGGATGGGATCTTTATACAGTTACACTTCCGAGGGAAGCGCAGCCTGAAGAACTGGTAATCGTCAGAGGAAAAGTTACTGATTCAAGGGGTAAGCCTCTTTTTTGTGAAATTAAATGGGAAGATCTTGAGCGAGATGAAAAAATGGGCACCATAAGGACTGATCCCAAAACAGGCAATTACCTTATAGCATTGCCTTTAGGAAGGAATTACGGCTTTTTTGCTGAAAAAAGCGGATATTATCCTGCATCAAGGAATATTGACCTGAGAGATATTAAACATGAAAAGGAGATCTACGAGCACGTTATACTTAATACCGGAGACGAGGTTATGTCCGGTAAAGAAATTATAGTGAATAATATATTTTTCGATTACAATAAATATGATCTTAAAAAGGAATCATATCCCGAGCTGAAAAGGCTGTATAATTTTATGGTACGCCGTCCAGGGAGCAAAGTCCTGATCATGGGGCACACCGATGATACCGGCAGTGATGAATACAATATGGATCTGTCGGTGAAAAGGGCAAAAGCAGTGGCTAATTACCTTTACAGGCTTAATAAATCGGAAAACAACGGAACCAGGTTAAATCTTGAATTCAAAGGGTTTGGCTCATCAAAGCCTGTTGCTGACAATGACACAGATTCTGGCCGTTCGAAAAACAGACGCGTGGAATTTAAGATACTGGACTAATATTTTGCAGTCTTGAATAATCACAAGCAATCACATTTTTTTTCTTTTAACGAGATAATCTTTTAAGGCCTTGTCGAAAGGAGTAGAAGTAGTGAGCAGGTTGTAATCGATATTGTGGGCTCTGGATTCTCTTCTGATCAGCTCGGTGAACCGTTTTACCGCTTCCACATAAGAAGACCGTATCTGATGGGGCTGTGTAGCCATTTCTTCGCCGGTTTCGACATCAACAAAATTAGCTCCGGGGCCGAAGTTAAAATCCAGCTCCCTCGGATCGAGTATTTGAAATGCAATAACCTCATGGTTTCTGTGCCTGAAATGCTTCAGAGCTTTTAGTACTGATGCGGGCTCATCGAAAAAATCGCTGATAATGATTATCAGCCCCCTTCGTTTTACACGTTCTGCTAAAATATCGAGCGCCCTTGAGGTACCTGTTTCATGGGCAGGCTTAGCTTCACCCAGGGCTTTTAGTATTTCATGGATATAAGAAGGCTTTGATTTGGGTGGTAAAAATGTGTTGATTTCTTTGTCGTATAGGCTTATCCCGACAGCGTCTCTCTGCTTTATCATAAGGTAGGCCAATGAAGCTGCAAGATATGAAGCATAGGCAAATTTTGTAATTTTACTACCCGAAGAATATCCCATTGAAGCGCTAGAATCAACCGCTATCATGCACCTTAAGTTTGTTTCTTCTTCGAACTTTTTTATAAAATAACGATTAGTACGGCCATATACTTTCCAATCGAGATATTTAATTTCATCACCGGGCCTGTACTGGCTGTGTTCGGCAAATTCCACGCTAAACCCATGATATGGCGAGCGGTGCAGGCCTGTTATAAAGCCTTCCACAACCATTCTGGCAATGATTTCTATATTACCTAATTTAACTACTGCTTCGGGATCTAAAAATCTTCTGTAATCTTTCATTGATAAATCTGTTATTAAGTATAAAAAGAATTCGACGAAAAAAGTGTTATGGTAGTTGATTTTTCTATTAATTTGATCTTTAAATAAAATAATCTTGATGAGAATAAGTTTATATTATAAGAATCTCATTGCTTAATTGTATTAAATTAGCTATATTAATTCTCAGTAAAGAATATTAAGACAAAATTTATGCCACTAAAGTATTTGTATATATTGGTAACAGGTGTTATACTGCTTGCGGTTTCTTGCGAGCATCCGTCGATGCCTGTCGATACGCCACAAACGGTAAAGACGCAAACAAAATGGCTTGCGGATATACATGATTTTTCAAAACAAAAAAAAATCTTTACTAAAGAATTTGATATAACCAGAAATCTAATTTCCGAGACATATTATTCCGATAGAGGCATTATTAATCATGAATCCAGGTATACATATGTATCGGATTCCAGTAGTGAGATCAAATTTATCTATGACGAAACCGGAGAAATAGATAAAACGGAGTATTTCACTTATAAGTTTGATGTCAACGGCAAAATTGACAGGAAATTTGAATTTGATAACGGATGGAATATAACCAAAACCATTGATTACACTTATGACGAATTGGGAAATTTAGCAAAAGCGGAAGAATTTGAGAACAACGGGCATCTTACCAATTCAACCAGCTATAATTATAATTATAACAATAACGGATTACTGGTTGAAAGAAAAGTAATTAATTCCAACGGATCTATGCAAAGGCGGGACAGCCTCGTTTACAAATCCGGTCAGGCCATATCCAGGATCATTTTCGATAGTGACAACAGGATAAAAAATGTTCATGAATTCAAATATGGGCGCTATCAAAGGATAATTTCAGAAAAAGTCACCGATGCCAACGGAGAAATAATCCAGCGTTACATCTTCGAATACAGCTATTATTGATCCTTTCTTACTCATTTTTAAGCAGCAGTTTCGAGTAAATGGCCAGCCCAAAGGCCGCTGCTATTCCTATTATAAGGAAGGGTATCCAAACCATCCAGGGGTCATATTCCTGCCAGAGTATTTTTGAGGCTTCGAGCCGTGATATATTCATTGTTGAGCTCATTTTTTCAAGCGCTTCATTGTGGTTAATATTCGTTAGCCCGAAATTATCTTTAAGATATTGAATAGCAAACCCGGACTTTTCTCCTAATTTCTGGTACAGCCATCCGCCGAGCAGTGAGCCTCCGCCCAGGCCTATTGCCCAGGAAATATTCATGTATCCCATAAAAAGCGACCTGTCTTCTTCGGGAGCTATGCGCCCCATAAATTCGTTAAATTTTGGATTAGTGATCATCTCTCCGACAGTGTAAACCATCATACCTGCCATCAGAAGCGCGCCGTACATGGTAAAACCGGCTAAGGTAAGGCCGGCGGCGCTTATTAGAATGCCTGCTATAAGCCCTGTCTGCATTTTAAATTTTGAAAAAATCCATGAAAAAAAAACTACGCCTATTATTATAAGTCCGGAATTGATATTATAAAGCCATTCATAGGATATCACCTCGCCGAGAGGAGTTTCGAATGTCATGAAGGATGGCAGGCTGAAAAACGAGGCCACTGATCCTGTATCCGACCAGTCATAGATGAAATTTGGCAATGTTTCATAGAATTGCATATAAATGATAGTAAATCCGGACATAAGGATCACAAACAGCCCGATCTTTAATGTGAATACATTCTTAAACGAATGAATGACGACCCTTGATAAGGGGAAATCTCTACGGGTATGATTGTCTTTAAGGAATATTGTGAGTATAAAGTTTAATGAAAATACAATTGCCGCGCCGTAAAATACCATTTCCCAGGAAAATGACTTCAGGAATTTAGAGAAAGGCCCTCCCGCGAAAACAGCTATATTGATAAGCATAACATAGATACCCCAACCGATCGCTGCATTGCCCGATTTTAGAATAGACGCTACCGAACCCTGAAGCGCCGGCTTGAATGTGCCCAGGCCTACACCTAAAATAAGGGCTCCCGTAAGAAACGGCCAGAAATCCCTTTGCGACCCAAGGATGATGAATCCTGCTATTACCAGGAAATACGATATAAGCATAAAGTTCTTTCTGCCGTATCGGTCGGCTAATCCTCCTGTTATAACAGGCGTAAGATTCTGCACCATTGCCCAAACGAAGAATATCATTCCTTTAACAGCCTGGTCCCAGTGGAGGCCGCCGGGGGCATCCTTCTGAGCGATATATATTGGCAGCTGGATTATCACAATGTAATAAGACAGGCGCTCAGTCATTTGTATCAGGTTCAGTAGCCAGTATTTACTATTAAATTCAGCTATACCGTTCAAAAAGTTTGTTTTTTTCATATAAAATATATTATTTTTTATTTATTTCGCGTTGATACAAAAATTAAAATTAATTAAAGAGTAGGTATTTTCTAAATGAATAAAACATGGATGATATACGGCTGTTATGGTTATACGGGCAGGCTGCTTACTGATGAAGCTCTCAAGCGAGGCTGCAAACCCTTACTGGCAGGCAGAAATGAGGAAAAAGTAAAAAAAATGGCTGCAAAATATGATTTGGAGTTCAGGGTATTTAATTCTAATGATCCTGAAACCATCAGAAAAAACCTCGCCGGAATATCTCTGTTGTACAACCTGGCCGGCCCATACCGCGATAACCAGGATAAATTTTTAAATGCATGCCTGGAAGTTAAATCTCATTACATAGATCTGGCAGGAGAGACTGATATAAGCCAAAACGCCTATAATTATCATAATAAGGCACTAATGGCCGGAATTACCATTGTAACTGCATGCGGATTTAATGTGATAGCCACTGAATGTATGGCTGCTTACGCAGCCTCAAAAGTAGAAGAACCCCGGTCTGTCGATGTGGCTATGGCAGCGGTTACACGACCGAGCAGCGGCACTTTCCGCCAAACAATGGCTATACTTCCTGAAGGCGGCAGAATACTTCAGAATGGTGAAATAACGGAATTTAAGCTCGGCGAAGGCGCCAAAATGATAAAATTCCCCCATGGAGAATATAAATCCTTTCCTGTGCCTATGGCAGAACTCATTGCCATAAAGCATTCTCTTGATGTACCGAATGCTAAGGTTTTTCTGGCGCTTTCGGGTATTACGGCAAGAACTTTCGAGTATTTTTCACAGACTATTATTAAATTCATAAAAAAAACCTACGGCAAAAAACTTATTGAAATACTTGCCGATACACTGGTAAAAGGGCCCGGCTATGACATGAACCTGCACGAAAAAGCTTATATATGGTCTAAAGCTGTTGGAAAGGACGGAGATGCTGCTGAAGCTTATCTTATTACGCGCGAAGCATATTACTTTACAGTGCTGGCTTCATTAAAAGCTGTGGAAAAGATAATCGAAATGAATAAGCCTGGAGCATACACGCCATCACAACTGTTCGGAGCTGATTTTCCTCTGGAAATAGAAGGCAGCGAGCGGCTGGATATTGATCCGGCGAATTGCTGATGATTACTTAAATAGATTCCATAAATAATTGATAATAAAAAAAAAGCCCGAATTGATTCGGGCTTTATTCTCATTGAAAGCATTTTAATTTATTTAACAATAACCAGCGATTTTGTTTCCTTATGGCCCTGAGTCTGCAGGGTGTAAAAGTATGTTCCGCTGGATAGGTTCATGTCGGTAACGTTGATATCAACTGTATGTACACCCTGATTCATGAGATCCTCAGCAAGAACGGCCACTTCCTCTCCGTAAGTATTAATCAGAGAAAGCCGTACCTGCTGGCTTTCAGGCAGCAGGAATTTAATTGTAGTCGATGAATGAACCGGATTCGGCTCATTCTGCCAAAGCATAACGGCTCCTGCCATTCCGTCCCTGGTATTCTTATCTTCAGTAAAGAATTCGGGAAACTCAACGGCAACTTCAACTTTGTTTGATTCTTTTGTACTGCAAGGGCCGGTTACTTCGCAATAGTAAATGCCGGCATCTGTTGATTGAGCGGCGTCTCTGAGGAAAACAAAGCCTGTTTCGCCTTCGATAAGCTCGCCGTCTTTGAACCAGCGGATCTCGGCATCAGGAAATCCGGTCTTGGCGGTAAGCTTTAGTTCCTGGCCGATTTCAACTTCTTTGGTGGTAGTTTCTGCATTCGATACGACAAATCCTGTAACAAAGGCTATTAGGAAAAGTATCGCGGTTATATTAACTCGCCTCATATTAACCCGTTTAAATTTATTTAACAATTGTATTTCTTTATTCAGTTTATTTGGTATTTCATATTATATAACTTCATTGCTTGAAGTAAGTACCCTTCCAATATTGTTTTGTAACACAGAGCTGATACTATTGTTTACTTCAATCAATCTATAATATAACACAAAAATCATTATCAGTCAAGATGAAATTAAATAAACTTAATCATTCGGCTCCAGGGGCCTGACTATAGTTACCCCTGTGGATTTTTTGTTTTGTTCCAGATATTCGGTCAGAGATTTATCCAGAAAAACTTTTTCCTTAAGCGAAGAAGCATGCAGCAGCCTTACTTTACCGGAATTATCCACAAAGACTAATCCCGTGTGTGAGTAATCCAGCCCGGGGATGTCGGTGGTTATTCCGATTATATCGCCGGTTTTTAACTTACCGGTATGCCTGGGCAGTTGTTCCTTCGGAATGTAATACCTGTCCATGCTGTTAATTTTCAACTCGTATTCGGAAATCTTATTAACTGCTTGCGGATTATCTTTCAGCTTGTCATAGTAGTTTGGATTTCGCGACATGAAATTCACTTGTTTCGTGAATTTAATTCCGCCGATATAGGGTGTGATATTCTCGGCCACTCCTTTTTTATCATTATCAGCAAACCAGTCCGAAGTATAATGCAGACGGGAAGTATAACCATCGAGCTTTCCTGATCGATAGCGCATGAATGTCAGCTCATCACGGAGCTTATCATAATCGCTGTAGCCCTTTTTAACAAGGCGCGCCATCCCCAGGGCATATTCATACAGAGTGACACAATCCACTCCCGTTAGGTCCATCCTGCATTCTTCAGGGCCGGGGCCTTCAAGGGTACCGCTTACATAGGGAGTCCCTGAAAATTCAAGAGCAATTTTTGCGTTTAAATCACCGATGGAAAGAGTATCCCATTTGTTTACGTAGGCTTTGTCAATTATCTCATCGAATTTATCTCTCGACGGGTCATCCGATTTGATTGATGTGGCCAGTAGTATGGCCCCAAGCAAAGTTATAAGCAGTGGCATATATTTTTTTATCATTATAAAAGTTCGCGGATATTATTGATTAAAGCTTCTATATCATCTTTATGTATTCGTATGAAATTCCCTTCAGGGCTGTAAACGAAAATTTCGCCTTTATTATTAATTTTTATCTGATATTTCCTGCCGTTAATATTGACGACTTCGGGAGCTTCGATTTCTTCATTTTCTATTTCGGGGTCTTTTGCACCGGCCAAAATTCTGGAAGATTCATATTCTCTGTCAATATGAAGATTATCATTATCCATGGCAGCGGCTTTGCAAAGCTCGTCGCAGCGTTCATTATCAGGATTTCCGGCATGGCCTTCCACCCATTTGAATTTGACATTATGATCGCGAAGCTCTTCTAAAAGCTGGAGCCATAAATCCACATTCAGTACTTTATCCTTATTGCTTTTGCGCCAGCGGTTTTTCTGCCAGGAATCTATCCATTTTTTATTTATTGCGTCCACCAGCAGGCGCGAATCGCTGTAAATAACAACTTCATATCTGTTGTTTTTATTTAAAGCCCGCAACGCTTCTATAGCGGCGAGTATTTCCATTCTGTTGTTAGTGGTAAGCCTGTATCCTGCGGATATTTCTTTTACCTTATCGCCATACCTAAGTACTATGCCGTATCCGCCCGGGCCGGGATTCCCCAGGCTGGAGCCGTCTGTGTGTATAATAACTTTTGAGTCAGCCATTTTTACTTAATATTTATAAAACTTATTCAAAAAATCACTTCTAAGCTTTTGCAAAATAAAGCAATTTCACGTATATTTGACAACTTACTTCTCTTCAGGGGGGATCCTGAATAACATTTTATAAATAAATCATGAGGTTTTCAGCATGGAAAAGCTTGAGATGATCGGGTTTGTACCCAATGAATCAGCAGGCACGAAAATTCCGCTGTTTACGATGTCTGTATCAGCAGGAACGCCTGTACCTGTTGACAGCAGTATTGAGAAGGAAGCCGACCTTAACGAGCTTCTGATCAAACATCCCGCGGCGACATTTTTTGTCAGGATAAGCGGAATCGACCTGGATAAAGCCGGCATTCGCGATGGCGATATACTCATAGTCGATTCTGAGATTCAGCCTCATAACGGCAGGCTTGTAATATGCTCATTAAACGACGAGCTTACCCTTAAGACTTTCCGCGAGATCGAAGGCGAGGTTTATCTGGAATCCCCCAGCGGGCATTTTCTGCCCGTTGACGCGGAAGAATTGTACGACATGAAGATCATGGGCACTGTGATAAGTGTGATACATTCTCTTTAGTTGATTTCATTAGAAATGAAAGTAAAAAAAATAATAGAATTAAGAACCAGTTACAGTTTTGAAGCGCCCTTCATGCCGGCGACGGTACCCGCGGGCATGCACAAGGAGAAATTCAAGGCCAATCTCGACCTGAATAAATTCCTGGCTCCCAAACCGGAGGCGGTTTACCTTGTGCGAGTAAACGGAGAGAGCATGATTGACGAGCAAATCTATGACGGTGATATACTGGTTGTGGATAAAGAACGAAAACCTGTTGACGGACTCGTGGTCATTGCAGCGCTAAACGGTGAAATGGCAGTTAAAACATACCGGGTGATCGACGGTGAAGCATACCTTTTTTCCGCCAATAAAAAATTCCTCCCCATAAAAATAATGCCCTTCTGGAATTTTGAGATACAAGGCGTAGTCAGGTATGTGATACATGAGTTGTAGGAAAATTCGATTTTTACGCCAGTCCGGCAGATGACTAAATCAATATTACTTACAATGAAGGAAATTTAGCCCGGCGGGGAGAATATCATTATTCGATATTAGCCCCAGGTTTCTTTATAGCGAAGAATAATTCCTGCTCAGCGAAAGACACTCGACTGTAAGTAAGATTTTAAAAACATAAAACTTATTTGCATAACAATTAAGCAACACAAAAAACCTTATTAACCAATCTTAATTATTAAGCTTTCGGGAGCTTTTTTAGCTTGTCCTAACTATTATAAAAATTAGGCGGTTATAAACAATTAATTCTTTTTAAAAATGGCATTTTTACTTGGTATTTAGCCTAATTATCCTTAATTATGAAAACAACAAATCGGATACAAAAAAATTTAAGGAAACCTGTATAGGATACAGGTCAGGTTAAGGAAAGAAAAGATAGAATAGGTAAGAGGCCATAAGCGGACAGTCAGGGTAAAATTCCCCGCCCCGGGCGGGTTGATCAGATGAGGAGAGGAGAAATTTATGTATCCGTTTTTTTTTATGCAAAAAATATCCTTTTAAAGGATGATATATTACCCATAAATTAACGGAGTAACAGCTTATGGAGACTCAATGCTGCGGAAACGGCCAACCGTTATCCGAAGAGGAACTATATAAAGCATTAGATGAATTTCTGATCGAATACAGGGATAAGCCCGGCGGGCTTATACCCGTACTGCAGATAGCACAGAATTTATTCGGATATCTCCCGGATAAAGTTCTGAAAAAAATTGCTGTTTCGCTGGATAAACCCTACAGCGAAGTAGCCGGAGTTGTGAGCTTTTATTCTTTTTTCAGCCGCTACCCCAAAGGCAAGTACACAGTAAGGGTATGCATGGGCACAGCCTGCTATGTACGCGGCGGAAAAGAAGTGCTCGATTCACTTAAACACCATCTCGAAATAGACCTTGGAGAAACTACTGGCGACAGGATGTTCTCACTGGAGATCGGCAGGTGCTTCGGCGCGTGCGGGCTTGCTCCCGTGATAATGGTTAATGATACCGTACACCAGAGAGTGAAACCGGATAAGGTGGATGATTTGATCGCTTTTTATAAAGCACAGGAAAAAGAAGAGCAAATTGAAGAGGTGGTTCAATGATAGAAACTATTAAGACAAAACCTGAAATACAGAGCAGGGCAGACCTTGAAAAGATACGCGACAGGATAAGGCAGGAAAATGAAAAGATCGGCAATGAAATAAGAGAACAGATACTTCTTTGTGCCGGCGGCGGCTGTATTGCTTCCGGATCACTCGAAGTTAGGGACGCCTTGATTGAATCTATAAGCGCTAACGGCCTAGAAGGCCAGATAATCGTGAAAGAGACCGGATGCCTCGGCCCCTGCGTTAAAGGCCCGGTTATAGTACTTAAAAAAGACGGTACGGTTTATCAGGATATAAAACCCGGCGACGCGGAAGAGATAATCAATAGGCATATTATTAAAGGCGAGAACGTAAAAAGGCTGAACTGGCATGAGAACGGCAGCATGTCAAATGAACACAGCCTGGAAGATATTGAATACTTTAAAAGCCAGAAAAAAATTGTGCTCAAAAATTGCGGCAAAATTGACCCTCTGAGCATTGACGAATATATCGGCGAGGGCGGGTATTTCGCTCTCGATAAAGCACTTAACATGACTCCCGATGAAGTCCTGAATGAATTTAAGATATCGGGTTTGCGCGGACGCGGCGGAGCCGGATTTCCAACATATTTGAAATGGGCGCTTGCCAAAAAGCATGAAGGCGTTGAAAAATTCATTCTCTGCAACGCTGATGAAGGTGATCCCGGCGCGTTTATGGACAGAAGCCTACTGGAAGGCGATCCACATTCAATTATCGAAGGTATGGCCATAGGTGCCTATGTTATAGGCGCTAAACAGGGCTATATTTACGTGAGAGCCGAATATCCGCTCGCAGTCGAGAGGCTGCAGATAGCCATAGATAATGCAAAGCAGAAAGGCATTCTCGGAGAAAATATATTAGGGAGCGGATTTGATTTCAACCTTGAAATAAGGATGGGATCGGGAGCTTTTGTCTGCGGCGAAGAAACCGCGCTTATGGCTTCAATAGAAGGCCGGCGGGGTGAACCCAAACCAAGGCCTCCCTATCCTTCGGATTCCGGACTCTGGGGCAGGCCTTCAGTCCTCAATAATGTAGAAACATACGGAAATATCCCGGCGATCATGCTTAACGGCGGCGAATGGTTCGCTTCAATAGGTACGGAAAAAAGCAAAGGCACAAAGGTATTTGCTCTGGCAGGTGCCATCAATAACGCCGGCCTGGTTGAAGTACCGATCGGTACAACACTTGGCGAGCTGGTATATGATATTGGTAAAGGAATACCGGGCGGAAAAAAATTCAAAGCCGCTCAGATAGGAGGGCCTTCGGGCGGATGTATCCCCAAGAAGAACCTCAATGTCCCTTTAGATTATGAATCATTGCAGAATCTGGGCGCGATAATGGGCTCAGGCGGGCTTATAGTAATGGATGAAGATACCTGTATGGTGGACGTTGCCAAATTCTTCCTCGAATTCGTACAGGAAGAATCATGCGGTAAATGCGTTCCCTGCCGGGTTGGAACTAAGAGAATGCTCGAAATTCTTGAAAAGATTACAAACGGTAAGGGCGAAGAAGGCGATATAGATAAGCTCATTGAACTCGGTACACAGATCAAGGATACTGCACTTTGCGGACTGGGCCAGTCGGCGCCAAATCCTGTGCTATCGACTATCAGGCATTTCCGCCACGAATATGAGCGCCACATCAGGGATAAGCACTGTGAGGCAGGCGTATGCCGCGACCTTGTTCGCTCACCCTGTCAGAGCGCTTGCCCGGCACATGTGGATGTACCCGGCTTTGTATCCCTTATTCAGGAGAAACGCTATGCCGAAGCACTCAGGCTGCACAGGGAAAGGAACCCGTTCGCGGCGGTTTGCGCGAGGGTCTGCTTCCACCAGTGCGAAGAAAAATGCCGCAGGTCGTCACTTGATGATGCCGTCGCGGTAAGAGCTATCAAACGCTTTATGGTTGACCAGGAGATAACCATTCAGGTGCCCGAAGTAAGGGAAAGCGAAGAAAACGCAAAGAGAAAAATTGCTATCATTGGTGCAGGCCCCTCAGGATTGAGTTGTGCATACTTCCTTGCCAGGCTCGGATACAGGCCTAAAGTATTCGAAGCAGAACACAGGCCGGGCGGTATGCTCGTGCAGACCATTCCTGCATACAGGCTCCCGAGGGAGATCCTTGCACGAGAAATAAGGATGATCGAAGGGCTCGGTGTGGATATCATTACAAATAAAAAACTCGGAAGGGATTTTGTCTTGCAGGATCTCAGAGAAGAAGGATACGAAGCCGTATTTATGGGTATCGGCACACCGAAATCAGTATGTATCGAAATTCCAGGCAGCGACCATAAAGACGTAACAAACGCTATGGACTTCCTAAGCACTTACAACCTCAGAGGTTCAGTAAGAGTGGATAAGAAGATCGTCGTTGTCGGCGGTGGAAACGCGGCCATTGACGCGGCCAGGACTGCCATCAGACTGGGCGCGGAAGAAGTTACCGTGGTTTACAGGAGAAGCTACGAAGAAATGCCGGCTTACGCCGAAGAAATTGAAGAAGCACTGCAGGAAGGTATCAAACTAATACCGCTTACCAATCCGCAGGAAGTTATAATCGAAAATGACAAGATTGCCGGCCTGAGATGCAACTCTATGAAACTGGGTGAATTTGACTATTCAGGAAGAAGAAGGCCGATAAAAGACAAGAAAGAATTCATCATCTCCGCTGACCAGATAATATTGGCCTGTGGACAAAAATTTGACGAAGAGCTTATCAATTGTGGTGAGACTAGGCTCAAAATGTACGGCGAATCGAGTGTGGTTATCGATGAACTGACCGGGCGCACATCCGTACCCTGGGTATTCGCCGGCGGTGATGCCGCGGGACTTTCCAACAGAACCGTTATCGAAGCCATCGCGGCAGGAGAAAGGGCGGCAGTAGGAATGGACGAATACCTCACGGGAGAAAATCACGCATTCTGGAGAAAAGATAAACAGCTTGATGTACCTTACGATCCGGATGCCGATCCGGTACCATACCCCAGACGGAAAATGGTAGTGCTTTCGGTTGACAGAAGAAAGAACAACTTCGATGAAGTTGAGCAGGCTTGGACAGAAGCCGAAGCGGTAAGGCAGGCTAAGAGATGTTTAAGATGTGATTATGGAAAAAATTGATAATCAAAAATGGAGAATAAAATGATAACCCTATTCATAAATGATAACGCCGTACAGGTACCTGATGGCACTACCATTTTGAAGGCGGCTGAAAAAGCCGGCGTGCGGGTACCCACACTCTGCAACTATGACGGCATGGCTCCTATGGCGGCCTGCAGGCTATGCGTTGTGGAAGTTGAGGGCGCTAAATCGCTGGTTGCTTCATGCGCGGCCCCTGTTAATGAAGGCATGAAGGTTTACACTAATACCAAGAGAGTGCGCAGCGCACGCAAAACCGTGCTCGAGCTGCTGCTTTCAGAGCACGGCGGCGATTGCAAAACATGCGACAGAAACATTGATTGCGAGCTTAAGCTCATGGCTCATGATTTCGGTATTGAAGACTTTGAATTTGAAGGAGAAAAATCATTCAAATTCTTTGATGAATCGACTCCCGCACTTGTCAGGGATAACGAAAAATGCATCAAATGCCGCCGCTGCGTGACAGTATGTAACGAAGTTCAATCGGTAGGAGCCCTGTTCCCTCAGGGAAGGGGATTCCAGACAGTAATAGGCCCGGCCTTTACATCTACTCTCGATGAAATTGCCTGCGTGCAGTGCGGACAGTGCTCCGCGGTTTGCCCTGTGGGAGCTATCACCGAGAAAAGCCAGATCGAAGAGGTATGGGAAGCTATCGATCATAAGGATAAATTCGTTGTTGTACAGACAGCGCCTGCTATCAGAGCGGCGCTGGGCGAGTGTTTCGGCATTGAGCCCGGCAGCCTTGTTACCGGTAAAATGGTTACGGCGCTGAAATCTGTTGGCTTCGACAAAGTATTCGATACAAACTTTACCGCCGACCTGACTATTATGGAAGAAGGCAGCGAGCTGCTTATGAGATTGAAGGATAAGCTTGTGAATAATAAGGACGTAGCCTTGCCGCAGTTCACAAGCTGCTGCCCGGGCTGGATCAAGTTCGCGGAATACTATTACCCTGATTTGCTGGATAATCTGTCTACATGTAAATCGCCTCAGCAGATGTTCGGTGCAGTTGCTAAAACCTACTACGCTGATATTATCGGTAAAAAGCCCGAAGATATCGAGGTAGTATCCATTATGCCCTGTACAGCCAAGAAATACGAGCACCAGCGCGAAGAAATGGCTGACAGCGGTTATACGGACGTTGACCACGTGCTGACTACACGCGAGCTTGGAAAGCTGATCAAGCAGTCGGGCATACGGTTTGCCGAACTGCCGGATAGCGATATGGATTCGCCTATTGGAATGTCATCCGGTGCGGCTGATATATTCGCAAATACCGGCGGCGTTATGGAAGCGGCCCTTCGCACAGCTTATGAGATCGTCACTGGAAAAGAGCTTCCGATGGAGAATTTCCATGTTAAGCCTATTATGGGGCTCGAAAAAGTCAAAACAGCTTCAATCACAATAGAAGGAGCTGTGGATGAATGGAAATTCCTTGAAGGGGTTGAACTCAAAGTCGCGGTCGTTCACGGCCTTGGCGCTGCAAGAGAGCTTATCAAAAGGATAAAAGGCGGTGAAGTATACCACTTTGTGGAAGTGATGACATGCCCCGGCGGATGCATTGGCGGCGGCGGCCAGCCAAGGTTCACAACCGATGAGATCCGCTCGAAAAGAATCGAAGCCATCTACAAAGAAGATGAGCAGAAGCCCGTAAGGAAATCACACGAAAATACTGATGTGCAGAAGCTCTATAAGGAATATCTTATAGAACCGCTCGGCGATAGATCGCACAAGCTGCTTCACACGCACTATAAGCAGAGAGACCTTTTTAAAGGCTGATCTGTTTAACAGGGGAAGGAAATCAGGCCGCTTATCCAAGCGGCCTGTTTAATTTAAACTGATGTTTATTTGTTTTTGGTTATTATTTTAGCAATATTATCAATTAATATTTGTGGATCCTTCTGTGCATGATCCTTCGTGATTCATATAGCATTTCCTCTTCAGGCAATGCCATGAGGCGTTTATTGAGGTTTCTGTCATTCTCATTCTGGAGATTTGTAGCAGTATGCTCAATAAGTCTTTCGGGGAATACATTCTGCCTGGTAAAGAGGTTCTTGTGCTGCAGCAGCATTTCGGCTGATTCCACGCAGCTTGTCGCGATCTCAGCGAGGTCTTCACTCGAAGGCGATGCGTGAATATTGCCTTTTACGTAGCTGTTTTTGCAAAGCGGGAGCGATTCATCAGCTTTGGTCAGGCCCCATTCCGCGGCCATAGTAATTCCTGCAAGCAGGGGATGAACATGGGCGCTTCCGTCGGGCGACCTGATCTCAACAGTCTGGCGGCTTTCCTGCTGTTCAAGTTTATCTTTTTGCTGCGGATTCACAACCTGGTTAAGATTGCTCACATTCGACCATGCCAGGGGCACCCTGATCATGGCGCTGCGGTTCATTTCACTCCAGCATACCTTTGTGGGGGCTTCCTGATTAGGTACAAGCCTTAAGTAAGAAGCCGAAACGGTATTTCCGAAAGCCGTTAAGCTGGAAGCGTACTGGCACAGCCCTCCTATCAGCTTATGTGATTCTTCGGATAATGTGCCGTCGTTATTGACCATCATGTTTTTGCCGTCTTTTTGGAGCATCATATGGAAGTGCATACCGTTACCGGCATGGCCTATTTCCAGTTTGGGGAAGAAAGTAGCCACAAAGCCGTGCCTGTAGGCAACGTTCCTTATTATCCAGCTTGAAAGTACCACTATATCAGCAGTATCCTCGATATTAGTCGGCAAAAATTCTACTTCCACCTGTTCGGCAGTTTTACCGTTCAGTTCTTCAAAATCGCTTTGCAGCTTTGTTATATGGCCTACTTCATAGTGAGCGTATTTAATATTACCGGTGATCTTGGTTATGTGCGATAAAATTTCATTCAAAATCTCACCGCTCTTAATGAACGGTGCTGATCCGTGGTAGCCTTTCTGTTTTGCCATGGGGTAGAGCTCGTGCTCGTGGTTGCCGATAAGGTAAAATTCCAGTTCGCCGAGAGCGTGCAGCTCAAAGCCTGTGTTGGACTTAAGCAGGCTGTGGGCGTTATGAAGAATGTTATCAGGAGCGAATGATGCTCTGTTGCCGTCTCTGTCTAAAAAACGGCAGATAAAATCGAGGCTTTTGTCATCGAAAGGATTAAAAAACGCGGTACGGTAAACCGGTACTACATATAGGTCAGACTTGCCGGCATCCACAATGCCCTTAAAAAGGGAAGATCCGTCTACCCTTTCGCCTTCAGTTAATATAAGTTCTGCCTGGTTCCTGCTGGTAACAGGTATCCTTAATTCCTTTATTCTTCCGTCAAGAGCAGTGTAATGAAAAGTTATTCTTTCGATCTGCTTTTCAATAATAACTTTCAGCATATCTTCTCTTGTAAACTCTTCTCTTTCTTTACCCGTAATCATCGAAATCGGGTTCATTAACGCAAAATTCTGTAATTCAGACATAGTTTCTCCGTGCTTTTCTTTTCCCTTAAAATATAATAAAATGCGCCCTAATTTATCAATTCCATAAATATACGATTTTTTTGTGTGAGCGCAATAAACGCAATAATACAAAGCAATTAGATGAAAAAATATTAAGCAAAAAAGCTTAGTTTTCTTTTAAAAATGTAATATAATGATTTGTTATTCCTGAGGATTTCACTTAAATTATGGCTTATTACATTTATCTAACGGATTAAACTAATGGCTACTGAATCACAAAAGAACAATTCCTACAAGACTTTAGCAAACATTGCTTTCTGGTGGGGAGTTGTACTTACCCCCATAATTATTCTCGGACTTTTTGCTGATCCCGCACCCGAGGGCGTAACGGCGCTGATAATTTTCGGGCTCGTCCCTCTTTTGGGCGGATATTTTTTCAAAAAAAGATTGACAAAAAAAATCGAAGATCAGTACGAAAGATCTACCCTGCGATCTCTTATGCTTTTGGCGAAACAACAAAAAGGCAGAGTTACAGCCTCCGAAGTATCATTGCATCTGGATCTCGATTATGAAGAAGCAAAAAAAGTGCTGGAAGTGGTAGTTACAAAAGGCATAGCCATGCCTGAAGCAGATGATGACGGAACGATTGTTTACTATTTCAGAGAATTAGATTAATGGATCATTAAACGATCATCATAGTCAATAAATGTGATCCCATTTTTTCTTTTCGGGCAAAATTTCATATCTTTGCAATTAATTAATTAGACAGATTATTTTTATTAATGTTTTGTTTTTAAACAACTTATTCAAGCGGGAGTTATGAAAAAAGTCAGGATCACATACGAGCTTTACATAGAATCGCTGAATAAGTGTGTTTCTTACAAGCAGATTAATCTCCCAAAATCCCGCTCAAGTAAAATAGTTCAATTTAAACATTACCAGACCGACGCGCCCATTTAATTGTATTAAATCATCGGCTATGATAAAACCTCATTTCTTATTGTATAATAGGAAATTATATATTTGCAAAAAAGAATTAAAGGCCTTTTAAATATATTTTTTAAATTTAAATTGGAGATAGAAATGAAAAAAGATTTCTTAACCGTTCGTGACATGACAGGGCAGGAGATCCTAGAAACCTTTGATTTGGCAATTTCAATGAAAGCAAATCCCGAGCAGTACTGGGATTCACTCAAAGGCAAAACTCTCGCTATGATATTCGAAAAACCATCGCTTCGTACACGTACTACATTTGACGTCGGTATTCAGCAGCTCGGCGGCTTTTCTTTATATTTATCACCCGCTGAAATTAATTTAGGCAAAAGGGAATCGGTTTACGACGTAGCCAAAAACCTGGAAAGAATGGTACAGGGTATCATGATCAGGACTTTCGCGCATCAGATCGTTGAAGATATGTCGAAATTCGCGCGAATTCCGATTATTAACGGCCTGACTGACTTTACGCATCCCTGCCAGGCAATGGCCGATTACCTTACAGTGAAAGAGATCAAAGGCGACCTTAAAGGGCTCAAACTTGTATATGTAGGCGACGGCAATAATGTTGCACACTCACTTATGTTTGCTGGCGCCAGGCTGGGCGTAAACGTAACTGTCGCGTGCCCCAAAGGATATGAGCCGCATGAAAGCGCTATCCAGTTCGCAACAGAGGACGCCAAAGAAACAGGCGCTAAAATTGAAGTAGTTGTAGACGACCCGATGGGCGCTGTTAAAGATTCCGATGTGGTTTACACAGACGTATGGGCTTCAATGGGCCAGGAATCAGAAGCAGAAGAGCGCAGAAAGATATTCCTGCCCTACCAGGTAAATGAAGAGCTGTTCGGACAGGCCAAGAAAGATGCTATCTTTATGCATTGCCTGCCCGCTCACAGAGGCGATGAAGTAACTGACGAAGTTATCGATTGCCCGCGATCGGTTGTATTCCAGGAAGCTGAAAACAGGCTTCACGCTCAGAAAGCAATAATGTATAAACTCATGAAATAAGGTGTTATTGTGTCAAATAAAGCTTTAATAGCAGTAGGCGGCAATTCTCTGATTAGGGCAGGCGAAAGAGGTACAATAGACGAACAGCTTTCCAATGCCTATGCCACGGCTAAAAGCATTGTCGGTTTGATTCAACGGGGCTGGGACGTTGTGGTTACCCACGGCAACGGCCCCCAGGCCGGAGCTGCACTGCTCCGTTCGGAAAGGGCGGCCGGTGAGGTCTATACGCATACCCTGGATATGTGCGTTGCCACAACTCAGAGCGAAATCGGCTACATTATGCAAAGATCTATGGAAAAAGCCCTGAGAGAAGCCGGAATAGACAAAATGGTAACGACTATCCCGACTATGGTAGCCGTCGATGAAAATGACCCGGCTTTTAAAAATCCAAGTAAACCGATTGGGCCGTTTTATTCTAAAGAAGTTGCTGAGGAAAAAAGAGACAGGCTCGGATGGGATATAGTCGAGGATGCCTCCAGAGGTTACAGAAGGGTAGTAGCTTCTCCCGAACCTAAGGAGATACTGCAGCTCGAGATCATCAAAAAAGTTACCGATCTTGGAATAGTGTGCATAGCTCTCGGCGGCGGCGGAATACCCGTAATTCAATTGGGAAATGGCGATATTGAAGGCTCCGAAGCGGTTATTGATAAAGACAGATCTTCAGCATTGCTGGCAAAAGGCCTCGATACCGATCTCTTTATCATCTCTACTGATGCCGACCAGGCTTATATCAACTTTAAAAAGCCCGGACAGAAGGGCATCAGAGAAGCCACTGTCAGTGAAATGAAAAAATACTATGACGAAGGCCATTTTGCTCCAGGCAGTATGGGCCCGAAAGTAGAATCCGTGATCAGGTTTGTGGAAAATTCAGGCACTAAGGCCATAATAACGTCATTTGAACTATTGGATGACGCTCTGGACGGCAAAGCCGGGACACATGTACTGCCGGAATAATTTTATTAATATTAAATTCGGCATTGCAACGTAAAGAAAATGACAAGAATATAATTATTTATAAAAAAATACCGGGGTATTATGGATCTTCAGCATGTAGTTGAATCGCAGCAGTTCACGGTTCCAAAACTAATGGAACTGTTCGAACGCACTAACCTCATGAAGAGGATAGTCCATCGCGGCGGTACAAAAGATTACGATAACCGCGTAATGGCTACATTATTCTA
Source organism: uncultured Hyphomicrobiales bacterium (assembly GCA_964544155.1). Taxonomy (GTDB): domain Bacteria; phylum Bacteroidota; class Ignavibacteria; order Kapaibacteriales; family UBA2268; genus CAZJAH01. The sequence goes on from CAZJAH010000028.1 coordinate 34,233, forward strand.
CAAGCCGTCTACGAGGACCAGATTCTCATTTGAATCGGCAATGTACAGGCTCGGAGGAAAAGTCCTATCCACAGAGTTTGCAGGTGAATTTTCTTCGGAAATTCAAGGAGAAGTCCTCGAAGATACTATACAGATAATTTCAAATTATTGTGACGTAATTGTGCTCAGGCACCACGAAGAAGGCGGCGCTAAACGGGCCGCAGCGGTATCCGAAGTTCCGATCATTAACGCCGGCGACGGATCCGGCGGGCAGCATCCTACTCAGGCATTGCTCGACCTTTACACAATATATAATGAGGCCAAAACTCTTGACGGGCTTTCAGTGGCTTTCATTGGCGCGCTGGATAGCGGCAGGACAGTTCGTTCGCTGGCTTATCTGCTCAGCAAGTTTGACAGGACAAAGCTTTTTTTTATTGCGCCTGAAGAAATGCAGATCAAAAAAGATATTCTGGAGCATCTCGATGAAAAAGGCGTTTGGTACCAGTTATCAAACAGCACCCAGGATATTATCAATAAGGTTGATGTTGTTTATCAGACAAGGATAGACAGAGAAAGGCTCACTAAAAAAGACCTCGACCTCTCTGTGTATAATATCGACACGGCAGTGCTTCAGAAAATGAAATATAATTCCACGATAATGCATCCTCTGCCAAGGTCTGTGGAAATCAGCCCGGCGGTGGACAGCGATCCCAGGGCCGCGTATTTCAGGCAGACCAAAAACGGGCTTTATGTAAGAATGGCTCTGCTGTCAATGCTATTTGACGAAAGAAAAATGTAAAATAAATTTATCGGTATGTTTAAATGAAATCACAAGAATTAATAAAAATAGAAAATGAATACGGGGCGCATAACTATCACCCCTTAGATGTAGTTGTGGAAAAAGCCCGGGGAATCTGGGTATATGATGTTGACGGCAATAAATATATGGACTGCCTGGCGGCATACTCAGCTGTTAACCAGGGACATTGCCACCCGAGGATACTGGAAACATTCAAAGCGCAGGCTGAAAAAGTTACGCTTACAAGCCGCGCATTCCGCAATGACCAGCTTCCCAGGCTCTATAAAAAGCTCAATGAAATGACCGGCTACGAAATGTCGCTGCCAATGAACTCAGGCGCCGAAGCAGTTGAAACAGCAGTCAAACTCGCGCGCCGCTGGGCCTACGACGTAAAAGGCGTAGAAAATAATAAAGCCGAGATCGTAGTTGCCACAGGCAACTTCCACGGCAGGACAACTACTATCGTAGGATTTTCCGATGACCCCCATTCATACCAAGGATTCGGGCCTTATTGCAAGGATGCATTTCCAATGCATGAATATGGAAACATCGAAGATTTAAAATCCAAGATCAATAAAAATACAGCCGCCGTGATGATCGAGCCTATACAGGGTGAGGGCGGCATTGTTATTCCGCCGGATGGTTATCTAAGGCAGGTATCTGAACTTTGTAAAGAAAACAACATCCTTTTCATTTGCGACGAGATCCAGTCAGGCCTCGGCCGCAGCGGCAAGCTCTTCGCGTTTGAATATGAAGGCATCAGGCCCGATATGGTTATCATCGGCAAAGCGCTGTCAGGCGGCTTCTATCCGGTATCAGCGGTACTCACAGGCAAAGAGATCATGCTAACCATTAAACCGGGTGAGCACGGTTCAACATTCGGCGGCAACCCGCTGGGCGCGGCTGTTGCAGTAAGCGCTCTTGAAGTTATTCAGGAAGAAAAACTTGTTGAGCGTTCATATGAACTGGGAGGCTACTTTATGGATAAGCTGAATCAAATCGACAGCCCTCATGTGAAACTTGTCAGAGGACGCGGCCTTTGGATCGGATTCGTACTTGATACCAAAGCAAGGCCTTATTGTGAAAAACTGAAAGAAGAAGGCATACTTTGTAAAGAAACTCATGAGAACATCATCCGTTTTGCTCCGCCTCTGATTATCACTAAAGAAGATATCGATTGGGCAGTAGGCAAAATAGAAAAAGTAGTAAAAGAACTTGATTAATAAATCCTTTTGGTAATTTTAAAAAATAATATTTCTTCGGAGGAGAAATGGCTAAAACTAAAGTAATAATTCTCGGCGCTGCAGGGCGCGATTTTCACAATTTTAACACTGTTTACAGGGATAATGACGATGTACAGGTAGTAGCCTTTACAGCTACTCAGATCCCGGATATCGATGGCAGGAAATACCCGGCTTCAATCGCCGGCAAAAACTACCCGGACGGTATTCCGATATATGCTGAGGACGATCTTGAAGAACTGATCAAAAAGCATGAAGTAGATGAATGTGTACTATCATACAGCGATCTTCCTTACGAAACAGTTATGCACCTTGGCTCACGCGTTATGGCTGCAGGCGCTAAATTCTCCATGATGGGCTCATACCCCACAATGATTAAATCAACCAAGCCGGTTATCTCTATCACTGCAGTTCGTACAGGCTGCGGTAAGAGCCAGACTACACGCGCGGTTGTTAAAGCGCTGTTGGAAGCCGGAAAGAAAGTCGTTTCTATCCGCCACCCCATGCCTTACGGCGATCTCGAAAAACAGAAAGTTCAGCGTTTTGCTGAAATCGCCGACCTCGACAAGCACGAATGTACTATCGAGGAAATGGAAGAGTACGAACCCCATATAGCTATGGGCAGTGTTATCTATTCCGGCGTTGATTATGAAGCTATCGTTCGTGAAGCTGAAAAAGAAGCTGACGTTATCGTTTGGGACGGAGGTAATAACGATATGCCTTTCTACAAACCCGATCTTTCAATCGTGGTTGCGGATCCGCTGCGTCCAGGACATGAAATCAGCTACTACCCCGGTGAAGTAAACCTCCGTATGGCTGACGTAGTTGTTGTTAATAAAGTTGACTCAGCTTATCCGGAAGATGTTGAAATGGTTCTCGATAACATCAGAGAATACAACCCGACAACTCAGGTTGTTCTCGCTGCTTCATCAATCGCAGTTGATGATGCTTCAATCATCCGCGATAAAGCAGTTCTCGTTATCGAAGACGGCCCCACACTTACTCACGGTGAAATGGACCTTGGCGCGGGTACTGTTGCGGCCCGCCGTTACGGCGCTGCCGAACTGATTGACCCCAGGCCATATACTGTTGGCAAGATTACAGAAACATTCGAGATCTATCCCGAAATTGGCGCTCTTCTCCCGGCTATGGGCTACGGCGACCAGCAGATGAAAGACCTCGAAGCTACCATTGAAGCTACCGATTGCGAAGGCGTAGTTATCGGTACACCGATCAACCTCGGCAGATTCATCAAGATCACAAAGCCCAATACAAGGGTTTACTATGAACTGTCAGAGATCGGAACTCCAAGGATTAATGACCTTGTTAATGAATTTCTTAAAAAATAAATTCATTTGAACTGATAAAATCGAAGCCTCCGGGATTTCCGGGGGCTTTTTTT
>CAZJAH010000029.1:0-35284 GCA_964544155.1 uncultured Hyphomicrobiales bacterium
AAAGCCGAGCAGGGTAAAATACACGAAGTACTCGTGGAAGGCCCCGGCAAGCGAAATAAAGACGAATGGATGGGCAGAACCAAAACGAATAAAGTAGTTATTTTTCCTAACGAAAATTTAGTATATTCGGAAGGGGATGTAGTCACTTGTAAAATAACAAGGCATACATCAGCTGCTTTGTTCGGCGAGATCGCCGGCTGAAAGTACATTCATCAATTTAGGAGACAGGGTTATGAAGAAAGCCTTTCTTTTCATTGCCATTATGTTTAGCGCCGCCATAAGCGCTCTATCCGCGGATTATTTTCTGGAAGATGACTGGGAAAAAGCTCTTCAGGAATCGAAAAAATCCGGTAAGTTAATTTTTTTGGACGCTTATACCGATTGGTGCGGCTGGTGCAAAGTTATGGATGAAAAGACTTTTTCAAAGGATGAAATTCGCGAGAAACTGACCGAAAATTTTATTCCCTTAAAACTCAATATGGAAGAGGGTGCAGGACTAAAGCTCGCCACTAAATATCAAATTTTTTCCTATCCCTCTTACGTGATCTTCGATTCTGACGGAAGGCTGCTGTACATTACCTCCGGTTATGAACCCCCGGAAAAATTTATCACAACACTGGACGAATGTCTGGATGAGAAAAATCATAAGCCTTCACCCGGCATCTCAACACAATTGGACCCAGGATTCCCTGAATTTTATAAAAAATCTTTCCTGCGTGGCGATGCCAGAGAGATGCCGGAAAAAGAGGATGTACACGCCTACCTCAAAAAGCGCGATGATATTTTTGATGAAGTAAGCTGGGCCTTGATAAAGCGCTTCTGCGATTCTGATTGTGAATATTCTGAATTCGCGCTTAGAAAACTCGACAAATACGAAGAGAAATTCGGAGAAAGGGAAACGCAGAAATATGTTGTCAGCCTTTATAACAATATAGCTTACCGCGCATCCCGGGAAAAGTCTAAAGAAATGTGCGGAAAAAGCATAGCTATAGCTAAAAGTTATTACAAAAAATATGAACCTTATTATGATGAAATGATTTGGCTTTTCTATTATAAGCAGTCTATGGATACCCTGGGTTACTTCAAAACCGCTCCGGTATTCATGGAGAAATATAACTACAAAAACCTAAACTATGTGAATGAATTAGCCTGGAATTTCTATCTGATGGACGCTCCCGCTGAATACATGCTCCAGGCCGAAAATTGGATGAACAAGGTAATAGATAAAGAACCGGATAATTTCGCTTTCCTGGATACTTATGCCGCGGTACTCTATAAGAACGGCAAATACGATGAAGCGCTCAAATATGCCGATATTGCCATCGAAAAAGGCAAGGCCGGGAAAGAAAACGTTGAAGGAACAGAAAAACTCAAAGAGAATATACTGGAAGCAAAGGGCAAATAAGAGGTTTAAAACGCCACAAGGGGCTTCGGCCCCTTGTGTTATTGAATACCAAAAAAACTATTTCAAAGCAAGGCCGGCGTCGAGAGCCTGAACTGCCGCGTTGAAGTGTAATGGAGAAAAGTACTTCTCTTATCAATAATCAAACTTTTCAGAAACTTTTTCCTGAATTATGTGTCATTATGATAAATTTTCTAATATGAAAATGGGAAAACTTATGTTAAGATGTATATTCATTTTTTTGATATTAACATATGGCTGCACAAAGCTCTATTCACAGTCTCCCACAAGAAGCTTTGCCGTTATAGCTGATGTACTGCCGGGAAATCTTAACGAGCCTTATATACAGATTAGCTGGGAGCGCGATCCTGGCGCATTGGAATACCGCATATCGAGGAAGCTTGCCGGTGATGATAAGTTCGGAGCAACACTAGCAAGGCTCAGCCCAGATGATACGGCCTATGTTGATACTGTTGATCCCGGCCTTATTTACGAATATAAAATAGAGAGTTTCCGGTTTAAAAATTCCGCATGGGGCTATATAGCCACAGGAATTGAAGTTCCACCGGTTGATAATCGGGGCAGAATACTCCTGCTTATCGATGAAGTAATGGCAGATTCACTAGTACATGAACTCGAAAGGCTCGAATTTGATCTCATAGGAGACGGTTGGGAGGTTATCCGAAGGGAAACACCCCGCGCGGAGGAATTTTCCGGCTCGAAGGTTCTGGCGGTTAAGGATATAATCAGAGAAGAATTTGCCGCTTCAGACAGTACACTAAGAAGTATTTTCATGATCGGCAGGGTTCCAGTGCCTTATTCGGGCGACACATATATTGACGGACACGAAAATCACCAAGGCGCGTGGCCTACCGATGCGTTTTATTCAGAACTTGACGCGGTATGGACTGACACCCTTATTAATTTCCCAAGCGCTTCGGATTTTCCCCGCAACTATAATGTCCCCGGTGACGGGAAATTCGATCAAAGCTTTATACCTTCACCCGTGGATCTCGAAGCCGGAAGAGTAGATATGTATAATCTGACAGATTTTGAGCAAAGTGAAGCAGAACTGCTCCGGAATTACCTTAATAAAAATCACGCTTGGCGTAACGGTGAAACTGAAATTCCATATAAAAGCATTGTTACCGACGGTCTCGGCCTTTATGGTAATAATAGTGAATATTTCGGGGCGAACGGATGGATGATGATGTCCTCGCTTTTTAATACCGAAGACATACTTGATACTAATTTGCGATATGTTGTCATGCAGGATCCCTATTTGATGGCTTATGCCTGCAATTCCGGCAGTTTTAATTCAGTTGCTTTGTCGGCTTATTCCGTTGATTATGCCCGCAATCCCGTTAAAGCTGCTTTTTTGTTTTTTCTTGGTTCATACCTTGCGGATTGGGACAGCGAAAATAATATTCTCCGTTCTGGCCTGGCCTCAGATCCATATGTACTCGCGGCATGCTTTACCGGCAGGCCCTACTGGCATATACACCACATGGGCATGGGCAAGCCAATCGGATATTCCTATAAAATCAGCATAAATAATTTAGGCCTTTATGATGATCATGGCAAATTCGGGCACAGATTCAACCATATAGCCCTTATGGGTGATCCGGCTATAAGGCTGCATGTGGCAAAGCCTCCTCGGGATTTATCTGTGAATTATATTAATTCATCAAAAATAATAGAACTAAGCTGGAATGATCCTGAACCTGAAAGCGCCGCGCAATATCACGTTTACAAAGCATTTAAGAAAAAAGGCCCCTACAATAGGATTACTGAATTACCAATTACCAAAAATAATTTTATAGACAGCTCCATTCATCCCGGCTATAATTACTATATGGTGAAATCAATCGAGTTGGAAACCCGCGGCGAAGGTACTTACTACAATACAGCCACAGGTATATTTACCGAAATATTTATCGAATTCCCGGACATACATGCCATAAATGCCCGTGTTTTTCCTAATCCGGGCACTGGCCTCCTAAATATGGCTATCGAAACCGATCCTGATACCGAACTTGCAATCAGCCTTTTTAATGCCGGGGGGGTTGAATTCTTTAATGATGTAATTGTTACTTCTTTCGACGGCACATACAATTACATACTGCATGAAGCGCAAACATTAGTATCCGGAGTTTATTTTATTAAGCTGGAGAGCAAAGAACACACAAGATTAATTAAATACGTCCACGCTAACTGACAGCTTTTTTTATATAATAAGAATTTCTATATTCAGCTTGCTCATTAAATAAATTGGCTTAATTATTCAGGCAGGTTCTAAATGATAATTCTCCGCAGAATAAACGGCAGCGAGATAACCGTAAACGCTGATGAAATCGAATTGATCGAATCATCTCATGACACAACAGTCAGCCTTAAAAGCGGCAAAAAACTTATTGTAATGGAAAACCCCCGGGAGATCACCGAAAAAGTAATAGATTATAAAAGAAAATGCTTTACAAAGCTGCCTGATCTTGATAAATAAAACTATCATAACGGCATTGGCAAAGCGTGCATATCTTATATTAATCTCGACAGCTGTTTTTTACAATTCAGCCGCTCAGGAGGAAATGCCAATTGAAAGTAACTATATCAACACCACCACCGATAAGACTTATAACACATACATTTTCGGCGGAAACGCTATGTTCAATATAATTGGTGATTTCGGCCTTTTTCACCTTGACCAGCAATACACCGGTACCTTTATCCGCGGCTCCAACACCGGTTTCCGCGATGAAGAAAAGTTGGTATTTGCCTGGCAATATCCGCTTTGGAAGCAGTTTTCGCTTAAATCCGAAGGGAACTGGTATTATACCACTTCACGATCTGACAGAGTTAATGAACTCGAAAGATTAAACGCCCTGGCGGGATTCAGGTATAATTTCACGGAATCAGGCTGGTTCGATCTTTTGGCAGGCCCCGAAAACAACACTCAATCGGGAATCGAATCAACAGGATGGATAGGCAAAACAGCTGGAATTATTCGCTATCCCGACCTCGACGGCTACAGGCTCAATGCTTCAATGGAGGGTGATTATCTTTCGCTCAGCAAGAATAGGGAAAATGCCGCATTTGATATTAACATAGATACAGGCAGGGAATTCGCTCCGGGTGATAATTTAGCATTCAGCCCCGGTTACAGCTACCAAAACCGGGATTTCTATCAGTTTTTCAATACACAGGATACCAGGCTTTTGAATACGGAATCCAGAATAGAGAATACATATCGCTTTGGTGTCGATTTAAAATATGTTTTGTTGGAAAACATGTCATCATTTATAGATTTTGATTTCCGCGAATCTTCATATAGCCGATTCTATAAAAGTTATTTGACTGATTTTGCCCGTACAGGAATTAAAAGGGAAATAGATGAGCAGGAATCATTTATCAAGGGAGGCATACAATACAAATTAAATAATTTCAGCCAGGAGCTTTCTCTGGAATTTGCTTTCAGAAGCGAAGATCATGAAGCCGTCAAAAGTGAGAGTGATATCGACCCGGGATTTTTTATAAGAGAATCCCAAACTCTTAATAACCAGGACTATAAACGCAGAATTACAAAACTGGGCTCAAGCACAAAATACCTGTTATCACAAAACGACACCCTTTCGGGAGATTTTTTTGTCATGCTTACCCGCCATGATACACCTTCGGAGAATAATAATGATGACAAGGATGAGTTCTGGTCGATCTTTAACCTCAGATACGGCAGGAATATTTCACAATATCTGAGCGCTACGGTAAATACAGAAATCTACCTTAAGCATGAAGTATTTCTCAAAAATGAAAGGAGCGCGTCGAACAACTGGAACCGTATCCTTCGTTTCAGGCCGGAAGTAAGATATTCCAGGGGCGGTTTTTCAGTAAATCCGGCTTTTGAAGTGCTTGCGAATTATTGGGTTTATGATTTTGAAGACCTCACTCAAGGCGTTAACAGTTATTCTTTTAGGGAAATATCGTATAAAGATTCAATTAAGTATAAATTTTCAAACAGATTCAGCATGGCATCCACAATACTGCTCAGATACAATGAACGCGGAATATTATATTGGCCTGATTTTTCAGAAACTCCCCAAAATAAAATATTTGAACAGTTTTATAAGATCCTGGCCTTTTTGGATTTCGGGAAAATTAACATTGGGAGCGGGTTCCGCTATTCCGGAACCGAGAGAGGAAGTCTTTTCGGCCAGCCCGGGAGCAATGACGTAAAACAATTTTTTTTAGGGCCGGAAGTTTATCTTAAAGGGATGTTTTTCAATAATTCATCCATATTACTTACGGGTTGGTACGAATTTCAGTATATTAGTGGTCGTTTGATCAGGGAGATACCAAATTTATATCTCAGAACACAGATTAATTTATAAAATGAACAATTGCGTTTACGAGAAAAAAATGGAACTCGGCAGTCATAAATCATCCATGGCTGAAGTGGAACCTTTGCTAAAGGATTTGCAGCAGGCTGTGGATATACCGGATGAAAAATTCTACAATCTGCTTATTGCAGTTACTGAAGCAGTTAATAACGCGATAGTTCACGGAAATAAATACAGAAAAGATAAAAGGGTACTCCTGATCATTGAATCTGACAAAAGCTCTGTTGTAATAACCGTCATAGATGAGGGCGAAGGCTTTAATCCTAATAATGTAGCCGATCCCAGGCATCCTGAAAACCTCATGAAAGATTCCGGAAGAGGAGTATTTATAATGAAATCTCTTGCTGATGAAATTATCTATGAATCGGGAAAGAATGGTACGGAGCTGAAGATCATTTTCTATTATAAATGATTTCTGGATTGCTTTAAGTTTTACTTTTTCTATAATCATAAATGATCGCTAATCAGGAGTTGTTCCATAGTTTATGCGCCGCCGCCGATCCTGCGCTTTTCGATACGGCAGGATTTTTTGTGCTTACAGGCCCGGCGGGATCTGGTAAATCGTTTATTATCAGGTCGGCAGCTGATTATTTTCGGAAAAAATCAACATTGAACATTGTTTTATACTGTTCTCTTCCGGATAATGAATTATTCTATCATGATCTGAATCATTTGTTCCTGTCGTCAGCCTTCAATCTTTCCGATAACAGTTTAAGCGAGATAAACCGTACGCGCGCGGGATTGATTCTTAAAAATATAAGAGAAAAAGACCCCGGCTTATACGGTGAAATATACGAAAGGCTTCTGATACCGCAGGCTTTCGAAATCAAACCAGATAAGAAAAAACTACAAGACCGCTCCCTGCAAAAATTTCTGGAAAATAAGGGTATAGCGAGAGAAGACTTAGCGCTTTTCCTGAATCCTGCTGATATTGCAGCTGAAGCTTTCGCATTAGACCTCATTATGAATTTAAATATTATTTCAGAAGCGGGTGATAAGCCTGTTAATCTTTTCCTGATAGCTGATAATATAGATGAAAAAAGCGGAGCTTTTAATTCATGGCTGGAAAAATGCCTGCAGGTATTTAACTCTTCTCCCGCCGGGCTGCGCTACTATACCGCAGTGGAACCGCCAGATAAAGCGAAGCTGTTTAACTATGAGTATAATATTATACTTAGTTCACGATTTAAAAAAATCGTCCAGAATTTCGCAGAATTTTCTAAAGAATATGATTTTGCTTTCAAAGAATTTAATCTGGAACCTTTATCAGCGGAAAAGACAAAAAAGCTTTTGTTTTTTGAAGGGTATAAAATCAAGGATGACAAAATTCCCCTGCATGAACATACAGGAGGGCTTCCCTATATTGCCCTGAAATATGCCGGGTTTCTGGGTGAAACAGGCAGAATAGATATCCGGGATATTACTCTCGCCTCATATGGCGAATACCTGCTAAAGCCCTTCGGTGAAGAGCTGAAGCAATTTATTTGCTTCGCGGCTTTTCTCGATTGTTTTGACCATAAGGCATATCTATTACAAAAGCCACAAAGCATTGACCCGGATAAACTTTCAGCCCTTATGAACAGACTTCCGGAAATATTCATTCCGGGGAGAGATGGGCTTTATGGCATGAGCAGCCTGCACAGTTCATCATTAAAGGAATACATTAAAGAAAGCAATCCCGCACTTTTTGATCAATTTACCGCTAAAGCTAAGGCTTATAACAGTTTAGACAGATCTATACTGGCTTTGTCCGAAAATGATTTTAAGATTTTAAGGAATATCGCGTATTTCGTTTTTTTCGATCAGGACTACGCTCTTCCTAACGTATTCCGGGATGATTATCAACAGGTGGAAGATGTACTAATACGCTATCCGGAATTATTCGTAAAGAAAAATACTGGCTATTCGCTCGTTCCTGATCTGAGGGCTAATTTTATTGAGCTAAACAGGATGATCGACGGAGAAAAATTCTCAGCGAAAACCAACCTTGTAGCCGGGGCGTGGTCTTCCAGGAAAGAGCTTACCGAAGGCCGCCTGAAAAAATACAGGGCAGGCATTAATAAGTATCGCAATGAGATATCAATAATTGAAAAAAGCGTTAACGATAAGCACCTCGCATTAGAGGAAGCGGTAAAAACTGTACATAAATTTATTGATGAAACCCGCAGTATTAAGCAGAAAATTCAAATGTTGGATAAGATTAACACTTTGCCCAAAGCTGTTCTCTATTTTACAGCCGCAGCAACGGCACTATTACTTACAATGCTCATCGCGGGTACCACAGGCACAGCCTGGGCCGGTATTATCGAACTTGCCGGATATGCCTCAACGGGTATATTGTTTGCTGTTTCGATAGTCCATTTTTTTAATGCCATAAAGTATTACCGCATTAAAAATGTGCTGGATAAATATAAAGCCGGGCTGAACAGCTCGAAGCACAAACTCGCTAAAGCAAAGGAAAAAAAGCGGGAACTCAAAAATGACATACAGGCCGGCCTTGATAAAATAGAGCAAATGAAAAAAGAAATTAATAGATTAAATGACAAAATTTCTTATAATGAGTTAATACTTGAAGAAACATATATTTAGGGCCTGGTGAATTGAAAGAATTTTTCAGAAAGTACAGAATCGAAATATTGATCATAGTGATCGGCGTGCTTTTCTTCTTTCCTTTTTTGGGAGAAGTACATCTCTTTGATTGGGATGAAATTAATTTTGCAGAAGCCGCCCGCGAGATGATGGTTACAGGTGATTACCTTACTGTGAGGATAGATTTCAAGCCATTCCACGAAAAGCCGCCATTATTCATCTGGTTCCAGGTTTTATCCATGAAAGTATTCGGCGTAAACGAATTCGCGGCCCGGTTTCCAAACGCCGTTTTGGGTATAATTACCCTGCTATTTCTATACACTATCGGGAAAAAGCATTACAGGGATGAAAAGTTCGGCATATTATGGGTACTGGCATATCTGGGCTCATTTTTGCCTCATTTTTATTTTAAAACAGGGATCATCGACCCGGCATTCAATTTATTCATGTTTTCCTCGGTTTACTTCTGGTTCAGATATTTTGCTGATAAGCAAATAAAATATATATATATCGCCGCCGCTCTGGACGGAATGGCAATCCTGACCAAGGGCCCTGTGGGTTTTCTGCTGGTATTCATGGCTGTCGCGGTATTTTGGTTTTCTGAAAATAGAAAAATTAAGATACCGTTCAAAGCACTGATAATATTTACATCACTTGCATTTATCCCAATTGTAACATGGTATGCAGCTGTATTGATCAACACCGACCCTGCTTTAATGGATGAATTCATCGATTATCATCTGCGGCTGCTTACTACCGGAGACGCGGGACATAAGGGGTTTTTCCTCTATCACTTTGTGGTACTACTACTCGGTTGCTTCCCGGCATCGATACTGATGTTCCGCGGTATAGTCAGGCAGCCGGATGATAGCGAAAGCCAGCATTTGTTCAAGAATATGAATCTCTTTCTACTGGCAGTTGTACTAGTAATCTTTACTATTGTTAAAACAAAGATTGTGCATTATTCATCACTGGCGTATTTTCCCGTAACATTCCTAGCTGCCAGGGCTATGTATGGCATTCTCTTTAGAGAGATCAGATGGAAGATTTCAACAAATATACTGGTACTGATATTCGGCCTGATATATGCTCTGCTGTTTACGCTGCTGCCACTGGCACTGATGAACGCCGATATGCTGCTCCCGAAAATTTCGGATGAATTTACAAAGGCTCTGCTACGGGCAAATGCCGGCTGGCAGGGATATGAATACCTTATCGGCCTGCTTTTTTTCATTGTAATTGTACTGACGCTTGTATATATGTTTAAGCATAATTACCTGAAATCATTTCTTGTACTTTTCGGGGGGACAGCTTTAACGATTTTCATATTTCTTCCCTGGATAGCACCTAAAATAGAACGCTATACCCAGGGAGCTACCATAGAATTTTATGAGCAGATTCAGGATGAAGAAGCCTATGTATACGCTCTCGGTTTTAAAAGTTATGCGCAGTATTTCTACACGCGCAAAAGCATAGATGAATCTGCATATGCTCTCGGAATGCCCTATGGTGAATTTCGGGATTGGCTGATGAACGAGCCTGTTGACAAGCCGGCATACTTCGTGGCAAAAAACAATAAAGCCGGCAGATACCTCGAGCATCCGTTCCTGGAAGAGATCTATCGCAAAAATGGATTTGTATTCATCAAAAGAATAAATCCGGAGGCATTTTTAGCTGAATGATAAAAAGATGAAGCAACTCGAAGGGTATTAAAATCTTACTGCTTCAATCATTAAATGCTTTCATACAAACGAAAAGCGGATTACTCAATCTTTTGATAAGATTGTTAGCGGCATACTATACCGTAGGCCCTAATGCGAAATGAGTCCCCATAATTAGTAAGGCCCCGGAAAAGGGGCCGCGTGCTACCCTGTATAACAAACTTGTTCCCCCCGGCCTCCGGCATCAACACCTCTTAGCTGCCGCTCAGGACACACCTTAAGCCGGAAATTTGCTTTTATTCATACTGCCCGACCCTCTTTTAGTGGCACTTGAAATGCTCGAAGGGCTGGCTGCATGCGTGGCACATGTACATTGATTTACAGGCCGTGGAGCTAAATTCACTCTTTAGCTCTGTGTCTTCCGAACCGCAGTAAGGGCATCGTACTTCCGGGCTTCTCTCTTCGAGGAAGTCCAAAGCTGACATTTCTTCAGTTTTTCCGGGCGGGGCTATTCCGAACTTCCTAAGTTTTTCTTTTGTCTCATCGCTCATCCAATCCGTCGTCCAGGGCGGTGATAGCTTCTGCCTTATATTGAAATTGCTTATGCCGCTGGTTTTCAGACTCATGGCAATATCCAATTCGATAACCTTTATAGCGGGACATCCGGAGTATGTCGGGGTAATTATCACGTTAACGCTGTTGCCGTTAATTTCCACGTCCCTGACCATTCCCATTTCCACAATACTAACGGCGGGTATCTCGGGATCCTTGATCTCATGCAGGATCTCCAATATCTTTTCTTTGGTCAAAACCTGCATTACCATTCTGCTCCCGGGTATGCCCTGTTCAAAAACTGCATTTGCGAGAGAATATAGCCCAGGTATTCAGAGTGCCTTCCCATCCTGCTTCCTGACGGCATGTGAATGCCATAATCGGGAACTCCGAGTGTAGCTTCATTAAGAATTCTATCTACTGTTTCGCGCCATTTTCCCTTTAAGTGGTTGAGATTAACTGCTATACCTTTATTAAGCAGGATTTCATCCGTTTTATCCATTTCAAACATTTGGCCGGTGAATCTGAGCAGTTCATCCAGTGCTGAAGCTATCCGCCCGTGGCTTTCTTCTGTGCCGTCTCCCAGCCTTAATACCCACTTGCTGCTGTGCCTGAGGTGGTAAATAACCTCTTTATGGGATCTCGCCGCGATTGCCGCGAGCTTTTCATCGGCGGAATTTTTTAATTCATCAAAAAGGTAATAGCTATAGGCATCGAAAAAAAACTGCCTGAGTATAGTCCCGGCGAAATCGCCGTTAGGCTGTTCGCAAAGCAGCAGGTTTGTGAATTGCAGGTCGTTTCTGGTATAAGCCAGCTCATCGGCGCTTCTGTTATTGGGATCCAGCTCAGATGCGTATTCCAGAAGAGCTACTGCCTGCCCGAGAATATCGAGGGCTATATTTGTGGTAGCGATATCCTCTTCAAGAATAGGGCCGTGTCCGCACCATTCCGAGAGCCTGTGCCCGAGTATCAGCCTGTCGTCCGCGTGGCGGAGCACATAGCTGAAAAGGGCCTGACGTTCGGGATTTCCATTATTCGACATCGATATTCACCCCTTTTGGTATTTTATAAAACAAGGGGTGCCTGTACGGCTTATCATCAGCGGGGTCAAAAAAAGGGCCGCTTTCATCAGGGCTTGTCGCACTTATCAGGTGCGCCGGAACCACCCAGAGGCTGACGGCATTACCTCTTCTCGTAAATACATCCCTCGCGTTTTGTATGGCATGTTCAGCGTCGGAAGCATGTACGCTTCCCGCGTGTTCGTGCGGCCTTCCAGTTTTGGGTTGAACGAATACTTCCCATAAAGGCCATTGATCTCCAATATTATTACTATCCTGCATCTTTATTCCATTTATATTAAAACTTGGTATTCTTCCATTTTTATGTTAAAAAATCTTCTATTTTTTGTAAATACTCTTTAAATGAATATTTTTCCATTCACAGTAAAAAACTATCCTGCCTTTCTTATGCTGTGCTTTGCGGCATAAGCAGCGGCGGCTTCTCTAACCCATTTTCCGTTTACATGTGCAGCTTTGCGGGCGGCCATTCTTTCTTTGTTCAATGGGCCGTTGCCTTTCACGACCTGCCAGAATTCATCCCAGTTTATTTTCCCGAATTCCCAGTGTTTAGTATTCTCATTATATTTTAGATCGGGATCGGGTATCTTCAGGCCTCGCGCTTCTGCCTGCGGCACGGTCATATCAATGAATTTCTGCCTAAGTGCATCGTTGGATTCAACTTTGATCTTCCATTTTAGCGAAAGTTCAGAATGTGAAGATTCCTTATCGGGGGGGCCGAACATCATAAGTGATGGCCACCACCACCTGTCGAGAGAATCCTGCGCCATTTGCTTTTGCTCTTCGGTGCCGTTACAGAGCCTGGCTATTAGTTCATAGCCCTGTCGGTTGTGAAATGCTTCCTCTTTGGTAATTCTGAGCATTGCCCTCGAATAAGGCCCGTATGATGAACCGATAAGGCTGACCTGGTTGACCATGGCAGCGCCGTCCACCAGCCAGCCGATAGCGCCCATATCCGCCCAGGTTAGAGTCGGGTAATTGAAAATGCTCGAGTACTTTGCCTTTCCGGTAAGGAATTGGTCAATCATTTCGCTGCGGTCCACTCCTAAAGTTTCAGCAGAATTATATAGGTATAGGCCATGGCCTGCTTCATCCTGTACCTTTGCCAGCAGCACCAGTTTGCGCCTTAAGCTGGGGGCGCGCGTTATCCAGTTGCCTTCGGGCAGCATGCCTACAATTTCTGAGTGGGCGTGCTGCGACATCATTCTTACAAGGCTTTTACGGTATGCTTCGGGCATCCAGTCCTTGGGTTCAATCTTTTCTCCAGCGTTTATTTTTGCTTCGAATTGTTCAATTTTCTTAGGGTCTTCTTTTATTTCATAAACTGCCATAGTATTACCACCTGCTTATATAATTTCATTAACGTACTGATTTATACGTAGGTTTATTACAATTAGTGTTCACTAAATAATATAACAAGAATGAATTATATTTAAAAGAAAAATAATCATTAAAAATGATGATACCCTATTTATCGTCTAAGCGGTCTTTAGATAATTCAATTATAAAAAAAATATGAAAGATAAAATGCTCGACTCTGTAAGCCAATTTTGGAAGCTTGCAGGCCATAGATATAAATCCCATCCATGGCACGGTATTGATATAGGTAATCAAGCCCCAAACATTGTTACTGCTTTTATCGAAATGGTGCCTACAGACACTGTAAAATACGAAGTAGATAAGGAAACGGGCTACCTGAAAGTCGACCGCCCCCAAAAGTTTTCTAACGTAATGCCGGCGCTTTACGGATTTATTCCGCAAACTTACAGCGATTTGCTGGTTGCTGAATATTGCAATGAGAAAACCGGACGCGATGATATCACAGGCGATGGCGACCCGGTAGATATATGCGTGCTGACTGAAAAGAATATAACTCACGGCGATATCATCCTGCCTGCTATACCTATCGGCGGATTCAGAATGATAGACGGCGGCGAAGCTGATGATAAAATTATCGCTGTAATGAAAAATGATAATGTGTATGAGCAGTGGGAAGATATCAGCGATTGCCCTCAAGCAGTTATTTCAAGGCTGAAGCATTATTTCCTTACCTATAAGGATATACCCGGCCAGAAAGAATCAAGATGCGAGATCACTCACATTTACGGCAGGGATGAAGCTATCGAGGTAATTAACAGAAGCCGCAAAGATTATAAAAATTCCTTCGGCAAGCTGGAGAATAAGCTTTCTGTTGCTGCTATGGAAGCTATCAATTTCGGACAGTATATACAGAAATCCCGGACTAAATCATAAGGATAGCATCAAAATAAGGCTTACTAAAAAGAGCGCGCCGTATCCGGTCGTTTTCGCGTAATATTGTTTCAGCTATTTTTCTTTCGGAATATTATCATTTCCCGATTTATTATCATTCCGCATTTCTAATTATTTGCAACAAATTAAATCAATTTAATTATAAGGTAACTTTACTGTGAAAACGCAGCCTTTACCGGGTTCTTCTGTAAGTTTGATAACACCTTTGAGCGATTCAACGCATCTTTTAACGATATTAAGTCCTAGCCCGCTTCCTTCGATTATTCCGATATTTTTTTTACCTCGATAAAATGGAAAAAACAAATGCAGCTTATCTTCTTCGGCAATACCGTCGCCATAATCGGTAACAGTCATGATCAGCTCATTATTCATTGATCGCACTTCGATATCGACTCTTCCGGGAGAATATTTCAAGGCATTATCTGTTAAATTAACAATTATTTGTGTCAGAAGCGCGGGGTCTGTTCTTAAAACAGCCGGTTTTCCTTCAGCTTTGAATTTTATTCTTCCTTTATGTTCCGGAAACTTATCATAAATAATGTTTTTTATATAAACATCCGGAGTAAGTTCAGTTACATTATAAATATTGGCCGGTGAATCCACATGCTCTAAATTTACGATATTATCAATAAGCCCTGTCAGTGTTTTTACAGATTTTCTGACCTTTTCGAGCTGCTTAATGATCTCTTCACTGTTACCGTGCTGCAGAAACTGGCGGATAAGATATGTCGACGACATGATGATAGTCAGCGGTGTTCGGTATTCATGCGATATGGTCGATATGAACCTGTCTTTAATTTCGTTTAAGTCCTGTTCAATCTTAAGCAACTTATCAAGCTCTTTTTTAGTGTTAACAAGCTCATCATTAGTTTTCTTATTAATCAGAATTTCCTGGTCGAGCTCAAAAAGGGTTTTTTCAAGGTCTTTTGCTTTGGCAATAACTCTTTTATCAAGTTCAAAATTGATCTCTTTTAGTTTCTCTTCCGAAATTTTTCTATCATGTATATCAATCAGGGCAGCCTGCAGAGCAGTACCTCCCTCATATTCGATGATATCAGAGCAAAGCTCGATCCATTTTACGGAACCGTCTTTTCTTAATAATCTGTACTCATACTTGGCCGAAATATCCTCAAGACGCATTTTTTTCCGGTACCGGCTCATCATCGTGACTCTTTCGTCATGATGAACAAAATCGCTTAATTTGAGGGCATCTCTGCCGATAAAATCATCTTTGGCATAACCGGAAAGATCGCTTATCCTTTGGTTGGCATAAACAATTTTATCATCCTTTATTATTAAAATACCCTGAGGAGAATTTTCTAATACACTCTTAAAAGCCTCAGCAGTATTGGCAAGTTCATTAACTCCGGTAGCAATACATCTGATATCTCCGCCATAAACAGGCTGGTGACATTCAATTTTAACAAAGAAAGACCTGTTATTCCCCGAGTTGATCTTCACCGTACAGTGCTGATAGTTTTCGCCGTCAGCCAGTAAGCTTAATTTATCGGAAATGACTTTTTGAAAATCATCATTAATAATAAATAGCAGATGTTTGCCGGATAGTTCTTTTTTAGAAGATCCGGTCATTTCCGCGAAAGCCCTGTTGATTTCCTTTATAAATCCGTTTTTATCCAGAATAAAATAAGCCGCCGGAGCAGAATCAAAGTAATCATAGTATTTGCCCAAAGTTTCGCGGAGCTTATCCTGCGCCTCTCTCAATTCATCATTTTGTGCCTGCAATTCGGTAATGCGGATTTCAAGATCATCGAGCACGGAGCTATTTGCTGCACCTATTTCTGGAGCGGGAAGCCGAAGCTCATCCCTCAGGAAAGCTATCTCCTTCCTGGCTTCATCAAGTTCGGCCTGCAGCGACTCTCTGCTCTTAAGTTCTTTGTTCATACATAATTATATGTTTGATAACATCCCCAAAAAGCAAAATAAATAATTTTATCATTAAAGTAAAACTTTTATATTAATATATTTATGTGAATTATATCACATCTGTTTTGGTTTATTTTACCGGATTGTTTCAACATTGCAAAATGATTAAATTGAATATCGTACAAATGAAATTTTATGAAAACCTAATCGGCGGAGAAATGATAGTCAGAGAGTTAATTGATCCTAAAAGCATTGCAGTTATCGGAGCATCGAACGATACAAAAAAGCCGGGAGGCAAGATTTTATATAATATTATTGCCGGCGGATACCAGGGTGATATTTTACCTGTTAATCCAAAAAAAGAAAAAATTCAGGGATATAAATGCTACCCCTCGGTAGAACAGATTAATAAAGTGGAACTGGCTATACTTGCCATTCCTGCGAAATTCACTTATGAAGCTGTTAAAACACTCGCCGAACAAAAGGGGACAAAAGCTTTTATAATTCTTTCTGCCGGGTTCGGAGAATTCGGCGAAGAAGGCAAAAAGCTTGAAAAAGCCATCGTTGAGGTTATCGAAAAAAACGGAGGAACTCTTATCGGCCCCAACTGTATCGGTGTTTTGAATACTAACTACAAAGGAGTTTTCGCCGGGCCAATACCGAAGCTTGATCCGCAGGGGTGTGACTTTGTGTCCGGCTCTGGCGCCACTGCGGTATTCATGCTCGAAGTCGCCATACCGCGGGGGCTTAAATTCAACAGTATAATTTCAGTAGGCAATAGCGCCCAGATAGGCGTTGAAGAAGTCCTTAAGTACTGGGATGAGAACTTTGATCCTGAGGCAGGTTCAAAAGTCAAGCTGCTGTACATGGAAAAAATCGACAAGCCCGATATGTTCCTAAAACATGCTAAGTCACTTATCAATAAAGGCTGCCGCATTGCGGGCATTAAGGCTGGTACCACAAGCGCAGGCTCCAGAGCTGTTTCATCGCATACAGGTGCCCTCGCAGGCAGTGATGCCGCGGTTGACGCCTTATTCAAAAAAGCAGGCATTGCGCGCTGCCATTCCAGGGTAGAGCTGGTATATACTGCCGCCGTATATTCACATAAAAAGTTAAACGGCCCGAATATAGCAGTTATCACTCATGCCGGAGGCCCGGGAGTAATGCTTACGGATACCCTTGTTAAGGGCGGCCTTAATGTACCGCCGATTGAAGGCCCGGCCGCAGAAGAGCTGCTATCTAAACTGTATTTCGGATCGTCGGTCAGCAATCCGATCGACTTCATTGCCACGGGTACTGCCGAACAGCTCGGCAATATTCTGGATTATGTAGAAAATGAGTTCCATAGCATTGATGGTTCTGCTGTTGTGTTCGGTACGACAGGGATGTTCGACGTTAAAGGCGTTTATGACGTCCTTCATCAGAAAATGAATGAATGCGGCAAACCTATATTCCCTGTGCTGCCGTCGGTAGTGCAGGCAGCAGGCGCCGTAAACCACTTCCTCTCCCTCGGAAGGATTAACTTTACTGACGAAGTAAGCCTTGGCAGGGCCTTATGTAAAACTTACCACACACCCGAACCGCATGAAATCGAAGATTATCCCAAAGTAGATGTTCAGGCGGTTAGAAACGTGATCGAAAATGCAAATACAGGCGCTGACGGCTACCTTAGGCCCGAAGACGTACAAAAGCTGCTTGACGCTGCCGGAATAAGCAGAGTGAAGGAACTGGTCACGGCTGATAAAGAAGAACTCCTGAAAGAAGTTAATAATACTGATGGCCCTGTTGTCATGAAAGTAGTCGGCCCCGTGCATAAATCCGATCTAGGCGGCGTACTGCTTAATATCAACACCGGAGAAGAAGCTTCTGCAGCATTCGATAAACTTATGAAAATTGAAGGTGCAGAAGCTGTAATGCTGCAACCCATGATTTCAGGTACGGAGCTATTCGCGGGCGCCAAAAAGGAAGATAAATTCGGGCATCTTATACTTTGCGGAATTGGCGGCATTTTCATAGAAGTACTTAAAGATGTTGCCTACGGGCTCGCGCCTTTACCATATAAAGAAGTCATTGACATGATTCACAGCCTAAAGGCATATAAACTGATCGAAGGCGTAAGAGGCAAAGAAGGCGTGGATAAAGAAAAATTCGCCGATACCGTTCAGCGATTATCGGCGCTTTGCACTGCCGCGCCGGAGATAGCCGAAATGGATATCAATCCCCTGCTAGGCAGCATGAAACATGTTAGCGCTGTAGACGCGAGAATAAGAATAGAAAAGGGTTAATTATCGGCGGAAGGCTCCGTCATTGTTATGTAAGCAGATAACATGCTGGAGCCTTTCGGCTGCAATTTATTATTAATAGTATTATATTAAGATGAAATAGCAGGTATCGATTTCATTTAACATTCATCATTCACAATTAATTCATGCGCATTGACGAGCAAATCTGTTCTTGGGCTGTCATAAACGAAATTCAAAGAAACATTATCCTGGCCGCTATAAACCATAAGCGGCGCCTTGCCAATGAGCAGGGACGAGGCGTCTTTGTTTATTCCCGAGTTCTGCCCGATCAGGCTTATGATGTAAACTCTTTCGAATTCAAAGCCGTATTTCTCAGCTAAGTAATCAATTTTGCCTTCAGGGTCATTGTCAGAGATCAGTATAAGGCACATTCCGAAGAAATTCATAGAAGCGTTAAGCAGGCGGAATCCGAGCTTTGAAGCTTCCCTTCCGACGTCTCTCGGATCGATATCACATTCGGATTTCTTTAGTTCGAAACAATGTTTAGGTTCGATAATAGACTTATAGCCTGTAACAGATGGCTCCGAAGTGATGAGTGTGCCCTGATTTTCAGGCGCAAAGGTATTTTTTACTCTGACCGGTATACCGGCCTCTATAGCGGGCATAATAGCTTCCGGATGCAGGACTTCGGCCCCCATATGGGCAAGCTCGCGCATTTCATTAAAAGACATATTGCTGACCGCGCGGGCGTCATTAACTAATGCCGGATTAGCTGTTAAAATGCCGGGGACGTCCTTCCATATCTGTATTTCATCGGCCTTAAGCATTCTGCCGAATATTGCCGCGGAATAATCGCTTCCGCCGCGGCCTGTGGTTGTTATCCTGCCTTTTTCGTCCTTTCCGATAAAACCCTGAGCAATAGTTATTTCATAATTATTCGCTGCTTCTTTTAATTCATTCGAACTGGCATTACCGTTAACACGGGCATTACCGAAATTAGAATCGGTAATCAAAAAACCGGCTGAATCTATCATTCCGGCGTTCAAATTTAAAGTGATTATAAGATGATAGAAAATCGCGGTAGAAAGATATTCGCCAAATGATACGATTTTGTCTCTGTGAGCCGGGCCGCATTCTCTAAGAAGCATTAATCCGCGGGCCTGGGTAGATATATCCAGGAACATTTCGGATATTTTTTCTGATATACCATCCTTAAATCCGGGAAATTCTAATGAAAGCTCATCAATTATACTGTAGTGCTTTTTGTTGATAAGATTTAGGATGTTTTCTACCTCATCAGCCGCTGAAATGGAAGCATGAAAAGCCAGCGAAAGCAAAAGGTCGGTAATTCCTTTGCAAGCTGAAAGCACAACAAACTTTTTGCCGGGGATTTCGGATAAAACAGAAACGGCCTGCTTCATAGCCCCGGCCGAGCCTATAGAAGAGCCGCCGAATTTAATAACAATCATATCAGAAATTCACAAATCCGGCCAAGTGGGCAGCGTCAGTTAAATGCACAAGAGCTTTATCTTCTACAAGTTCTTTAACTGCCTTTTTGGCATTATTAAGATCAATATTATGTTTATATGCAAAGTGCCAGATATCTATCGGGCCTATAGATATTTCCAGTGCAAGTAATTGGGCAGTTGTCAGTTCTTTATTTTCCATGAATCTTTTTTGCGCTGTTTCTATCATCACTTTTGATTCTTCGTCAACCATATGAGCGGTGGAAAAAAAATAATTCGCTATGCCTTCGAGGTCGCATATAGGAAAGCCGCGGCCTTCGCTGTTTATGAGTACAGGCAGGAATGACATTCCTACCAGGTAGGGCTTTTCTTCAACATTGCCCCAGAGGTCATGCCATACGGTTTTATCCTGCTTTTTGAGCCATTCGAAAAATTTTATCTCGCTTTCCGGAAGCCTTAGCAAAGTATTATGCCTGAACTGTGCTGCGAGTAATTGCGCTTCCTCCTGTGTGAAATTATTCCATTCTTCTTCCGAAAAAGTCAAATAACCTTTCTCCGCAGATTCTTCTTTCAATTTTTCTGTAAATTCTTTTATTTCCATATAATTCAAAACTAATTATTCATTTTCACAGATTATTCAGACGATTTTAGGCTGTCAGCATTACCCTTCTGTCGTTTTCTCTTGTAAAAAATAAATATTCCGCCTCCCAAAGCCAGAAAGGTAATAATATTAGCTGAAATGCTCAGCGCCTTACCTGTTTTAAAGGTATCCGATTCATAGCGGAATTCAACTGTATGCTTACCTTCGGGAACAACTATAGACCTAAGTACGAAATTCGTCTTGTAGATCTCGGTTTCCTCGCCGTCAATAAATGCTTTCCATCCCAGAGGGTAATACACTTCGCTGAGAATAAGGAGGTTATTCCCGGTTGAATTCACATCCAGTTTAATATGATGATTGCCGTAATCCGTTATTTGTGCCGAAGAAGCTTCACCGGCCGGATCTATTTTAATGCCGTGGTCTTCTTCAAAATAAGCGGTTTCCCGAGGATTAAAGTCACCGTTCTTCAGGTGATTAAGTATAGACAGCGGTTTTTCGATTATGGCTTTATTAGCGAAGAAAGCTCTGGGCAGCATACTCTGATTCAGGTAAACATAAGCCTGCTGCTGTTTGGATTGGAATACAGGCTGGTACCCCTGAATGGGTTCGGTTGTGATTATGTATTTAACGTTTAACAGATTCCACAGAAATGGATTGCTGACATCGCTTGTGCTGCCGCGGTCAGCGACATCTAACATATCCTGATAAACTCTGAGTTTTGCTGAATGATAACCGCCTACACTTTCAAGAAACCAGTAGGCCGGCATATTAGGCGACTGAAATACTCCGAATTGCGCTATCCTGAATTTTGATTTATCCTGCTGAAGAAAATCGATCAGATCAGTTTTATGAAAAAAAGTATCCATGACTTCCTGATCCGAGGTCTCCATAGGCCTTGAGCTGACGCGCCATAAATCCACAAAGAGCAGCAGAAGTATTGCCGCTATGAAAAGCTGCGGGTTTATAGTTCTTTTAACAAAAAGATATATCGCGCCCGCGAATAAAATGGCTATAAAAGCCGTAACATACCAGTCGCTTATCATCTGTGACCAGATAAAATCCATAATCTCTGCGTTTATCTGAGGCCCGAGTTTGCTTGAAGCAACGGCATTCAGATACGCGTCCTTGAAGGCGAGATTAAACAGAACTCCAAGAAGCAAAAAAACTCCTGAAGCGATCATTGTGGCATTGAGTAGCTTACGGCCTTTTTCGTCAAGTTTCTTCCTCCAGTCCATAATTCCGGCCAGGCCGAATCCGGCTAAAATTGGCACCGCAAATTGTACCATGGCAAGCACCATGCTCGGTGCGCGAAATTTATTGAAACTCGGAACGTTGTAATAAAAAATGTCGTAAAGAACAGGCAGTGTATAACCAAATGAGAGCAGTATCGCGAAAAAGCAAAGCGCGAGGAGAAACATAACGAAAGGCTTTCGCCAATATAAAAATGCTCCTAAAATTGCAAGTGCCAAAACACCTATACCCATATATGGCGCTACATCCTCAAAGGGCTTTTGCCCCCAGTAGGTGTGTATCTTAACTTCCCGGCCTCCCGTGGCAGGCCCGCTGTATTCCAGCTTACCAAATCCAAAATAATTCGGCAGGATGAAAGTAATAATTTCCGAAGGGCTGAAAGACCACATAGTGGCATATTCATAATCATGTCCTCCGGTTTCGGTTACTTTCGTTTCACCGGTTTGAACTATCGGAGCCGAGCCCCTGGTGGAATATTCAGTGTATTCCATAGTGCTCAGGTATCTGTCCGATGACATCATGAAAGCGAAAGTTCCCGCTATAATCAGCATGCCCGCTACCTTTAGGACTGACATTGGCTGCTGTTTTGATATCAGCCTGCTGATAAGTTCTACCAGCAAGTATATCCCGAAGGCGCAGAATGCATAGAATATCATCTGTATATGGGATGCTTCCATCATTAAATGTACGGCAAAAATAAGCAAGGCTGCGTAAAGCAGGGAGAACTTCTCTCGTAATTTTTCCATGAGTATAAAAATATAAGGCAACATGGCAAATACCATCGGCTTGGTATTATGGCCTATCATTATCCAGACAATTATACCTGTCGAAAATGTAGCCGCGAATGATGTAAAGAACGCGATATGAGGCTGAAATTTCTTTGACCGCATAAGCAGATACATACCAATCGAGAAAAAAACATAGAACATAGCAACGCGCGCGGCGTCATTATCAAATATAGCGCCTACCGCTCTGGTAATACCGTAGTATATTTGCGGCATAACATCCCAGGTACGCTCACCGGTTGTGAGCAGCGCGGCATAGCTCGGCATACCGCTGAATATATATGGTATCCAATGGGGATAATCACCCTGCTGTTCCGCACGCTCCAGGTAGGGTACAAAACTCAGCGAAGCGGCATTATCCGATGTGGCAAAGCCTCCTCCGAATATGGCATCACCCAGAAAAATGAATATTGCTAAAATTAACGCGCCGGAATATACATAATCGGCATATTTCGGAGGAAATAGGTAGTTTTTTTCATTTTTTGGCCTGATTTTCTGTTTTGTTTTTGCCATTTTTATCCCAAATACAGATTAATTAAAATTTAATTTTTTAATGAGCTAATATAATAAAAAAGCCGTAGATATTTGAGTGTATCCACGGCTGTTTTTAAGGATTTTATCAGTTTTTCAGCTATTCATCGACATAAGGAAGTCCTTATTTGTCTTAGTTCCTTTAAGCCTGTCAAGCATAAATTGAACAGCTTCAACCGACTGCAGTTCGCTGAGCACTTTCCTGAGCACCCATAATCTGTTAAGCTCTTCCTGATCGAGTAGCAGCTCTTCGCGTCTTGTACCTGATCGGTTAACGTCGATAGCCGGGAATACTCTCCTTTCGGAAAGCCTGCGGTCGAGCAGGAGCTCTAAGTTGCCGGTACCTTTGAATTCTTCGAAGATAACTTCGTCCATACGGCTACCGGTATCTACCAAAGCTGTCGCGATAATGGTCAGTGAGCCGCCTTCTTCTACATTTCTTGCGGCGCCGAAGAACCTCTTCGGTTTGTGAAGAGCATTGGCATCCACACCACCGGAAAGAATTTTGCCGGAGTGAGGAACAACTGTGTTATGCGCTCTTGCCAGCCTTGTGATTGAATCGAGCAGTACAATAACATCCTGCTGGGCTTCCACAAGCCTTTTGGCTTTTTCGAGAACCATATCCGCAACCTGGACGTGTCTTTCGGGCGGCTCGTCAAAAGTTGATGATATTACCTCGGCTTTAACGGACCTTTCCATATCGGTAACTTCTTCAGGCCTTTCGTCAATAAGCAGCACTATCAGAATACATTCGGGATGATTCCTGGCTATACTGTTAGCTATCTGCTGCAGGAGTATTGTTTTACCGGATTTAGGCGGAGAAACAATAAGGCCCCTTTGTCCTTTACCAACCGGGCAAAGCAGGTCAACTATCCTCATGGAGTACTCGCTAGGGGTAGTTTCGAGGTTGAGCCTTTCATTAGGGTAAAGCGGCGTCAGATTATCAAAGAAAATCCTGTCGCGCATTCCGTCGGGGCTGAGGTAGTTCACTTCCTCAACTTTAAGTAAAGCAAAAAAGCGTTCGGCTTCTTTCGGTGGCCTTACCTGGCCTTTAACGTAATCGCCTGTTTTAAGGATAAATTTCTTTATCTGCGAAGGCGAAACATAAATATCATCCGGTGAAGGAAGATAATTATAGTCGGACGAACGCAAAAAGCCGTAACCGTCTGGCAGTACCTCAAGCACGCCTCCGCTGGTTATTATGCCTTCTATATCAAACTCACGGTGAGTAGCGCTGGCTTGCTGTTCAACAATTTTCACTATAAGCTCTTGCTTACGCAGGTCAGCGAAATTTGTTATACCAAGGCTTTTGGCAATTTGTGTTAATTCTGCGATTTTCTTGGATTTAAGTTCGCCAATATCAATAATCGGCGATTCCCTGGTGGTATCGTTTTCAGGCATAATGAAACCTTTTAATTATTTTACCTATAACCAATGAATTTATAATTAGCACGCTTGAATAATTGTCTTGCATTGTTGGCTTTAAAGAAAAGCAAACTGTATATTCCGTTAAGTTATAAAAATAATTTCGTATCAAGTAAGAAACCATCCCTTACACTAATTGAAAGGGTAAGTATAATACAAAACTGCCGGGTTTTGTTTAATATACCCTTTGAATTTTTTAAAATTATTTCTTCGCTCGCCTTGAACAACGCACCATTAAATTTATATGGCAAGCTAATTCAGATAAAATTAAGGCAAAAAAAACTATATTACAAATATAATTTTGAAAACCATGCAATTTTTAAGTCTAATATGTTTTTTTTTAAAATTAATTTCAGTCTTTCGCTATAAATCTCTATTTTTGAATACAGTTATACTTCGGGGGGAAACCATGCCGGAAGATAAAATATCAACCGGAAGAAAATATATTGAAATCTACAGGCATAACAAAGAGTTCCTGTATGATAAAATAAAACAAAACCGCTGGGCTGTGTTTATAATAATATTAATGAGCGCGGCGGCAACGGTATTTTATATCGATAACGTTTTCGAAGTAAACAGGCTTATGCGCGAAATCAGGGTTATGGAAAAAAAGCAAAAACAGCTTTCATATTACAATGACATACTCAGAACCCGGGTCATACGGCTTGAATCTGCCGAAAGGATCATACCTGTTGCCGAAGACAGGCTCGGAATGAAAAAAAATGATAAAACACCCGTTATAATACAAAATAATGAATGATACAGCAGATAACAGAATAAGCCGGAAGAAATTCTGGAAATTTTTAATAGTTACATCTTTACTCATTTTGGGAATTTTCGCTGTAATGGCCAGGCTTTTTTCAATTCAGGTACTTAATTTTGACGAATACCGCGAAAAAGCCCGAAGGCAGCATCAGTCGAGAATTGTGCTCAGTGCCGAGCGAGGAAGCATAACAGACCGCGACGGAAGCCTGCTTGCATCTACAGTACGCAAGATGTCTATCGCTGTTGACCCTACCGAACTTAAGGATAAAAAGAAAATCTCTGAGGCTTTTGCTAAAATACTAGGCGGTGAAAGCGCGAATTATCTTAATAGAATTAATTCTGCCAAAGGCGCTTTTTTATGGATAGAAAGAGGCCTTTCACCGGAAATCACGGAAAAACTCGGAAAAATTAAAGATAAAGGGCTTATTATCATCGAAGAGCCGGGCAGAAATTATTTATACGGAAGAAGCGGAGCACAGCTTATCGGCTGCACAGATATCGACAACAAAGGCCTGAGCGGGATTGAGCTCGGCTGGGATTCTGTGCTGAGCGGCAGAAGCGGTTATATGGTAATGTACAGGGACGGACTCGGCAGGCTAAGGCCTTCTGCAGAACTGCCTATGATACCGGCCATTAACGGATACTCCCTGCAGCTTACCATAGATATGAAACTTCAGGAGATAATTGAGCACGAGCTTAAACTCGGTGTACTCAAAAGTGGTGCCGCCTCCGGCACTGTGGCAGCAATTAAGCCTTCTACAGGAGAGATACTTGCCATGGCGTCTTATCCGGGCTATGACCCGAATTTTCCTGGAACTCATTCGACTGGCAGCATGAGAAACAGAGCGGTTACTGATGTTTACGAACCCGGTTCAACTTTTAAACTGATTACTGCGGCAGCAGCCATGGAAGAAGGCATAGTCAGCGAAACCGATGTTTTCGACGGGCATAAGGGCGAGCGTGATTTCGGTAAATTCAAAATCCGCGATGAGCACCCACTTAAAAAAGCAACATTCAGGGAAGCCGTTATCTATTCGAGCAATATCATATTCTCGGAAGTAGCTAATAATATTAAAGCAAATAAGTTTTATAAATATATTAGGGACTTCGGATTCGGCCTAACCTTAGATATAGATGTACCCGGTGAAATTCCCGGCAAGATAAAAAAACCGGGGCATTTCAATAATGCCGAGAAAAGGTTTATGGGTTTCGGATATGGTATGACCGTTACACCTCTGCAGATTGTTAATGCTTACGCGGCTGTCGCTAACGGGGGAGTAATGATGAAGCCGCATATTGTTAAGGCAGTATATGATGACGAGTTTAAGGCTGTTAAGACATTTCATCCGGATAGAATCAGGCGGATCATTACACAAGAAACCGCATCGAGGCTGAGAAATATTTTTACTGCCGTCGTGGATAGCGGAACAGGCCAATACGCCAGAGTACCCGGCCTGAAGATCGCAGGCAAGACCGGTACCAGCCAGCAGGTTGTCAGGGGAGCCTATTCTAAAAGTGATTATACTGCTTCATTTGCCGGATATTTCCCTGCTGACAATCCTGAAATAGCAATGATAGTTGTCCTCGATAAACCCAGGGGCAGTTACTACGGAGGCTCAACGGCCGCGCCCATATTCAGGGATATAGCCCTCAGATGGATCAATTCCGGTGCCAATACATTGAACGCAGAAGCTTTTCCGCAATTTGAGAAACCGGACAGCATTTTTGTACCCACTTTTACGGGAATGGAGAAGGACGAAGCAATCGGCCTGCTCAATAGCCTCGATATTGAACACAATATTGAGGGCCGAGAGGGAATTGTCATCGCGCAATATCCTGACGCGGGGAAATTGATCTCTGTGAACGACAGGATAAGCCTTCAGGTAATGGCCGAAGAAATTGATTCCGCGGCTTTCATTAAGCCTGACGTTAAGGGTATGACCCTTCGCAATGCTCTGGCCCTGCTGCATAAAGCTGGGGTTTCAGTTAGGGTTAAAGGCAGCGGAAAAGTTTATGCGCAGTACTGGAGGAAAGAAAGTAAAGGGCTTATCACCATACTTGAATGCAGGATTTACTGAGACCGTACCGTAAAAAACAGAATTACGGTAACTGCTGCGGCTGTTACAACCATTACCGGTTCTATGACTTTTTTGATGAAACCTTCATTTTCTTTGGGAAGTTTCCCTTCGGCAAAACCATAAGCGCCCTGTTCAACGTAAGCGATATCTTCTCTTCTGAGGGTATCTGAATAAATTATCGGCCCTTCCCCGAAATGAAAAGTTTTTGTGTGTTTTGTTAATATGGAAATATCGATAATGACTTCTCTAATCACATACTCTGATCTGACAGTTCGCGAATAATCGACCTTAAATGAGCGGATAAGAAATTCCGCGGACCCTTTCTCAAGTAAATTCTCCGCGCTAAGTGCAATTCCTCTTTCGAGAAGTATTTCCGAAAAAACATTTTCCACAAAAAAATCTGCTTCATGAGTAGGTATACTTAAAAATATCTGATCTATGCCATTGTTTTTTAATGAGTTCGCGTAATCACCGGCATATTCCCGTAAAATTGAATCCTGTACGTCCATATTATCGCGGGGCAAAGCTTTATTTTGGCTAAACAGACAGGACGCCGAGATAAGAGAGATGACATAAATTATTATGGCTGTTTTCATCTGCCTTCAGCTGTTTGTTGAATAAGCCTTTTAAAGCGTGCTATTTCATTAACCAACTCCTGCTCATCCCAGAAAGATGAAGGCCTTATCCACAGAGTCCTCTTTCTGTCCTTAAGCTTTATTTTAATTACTTTATATGCCCCTCTTATCTGGAATAGCTTTTCCCTGCCGAGAGATATTTTTTGTATATCATCTATTGTGTATTTTTTTTGTCCAAGTCGGCTTTTGAAAATTATATAGTCTTCACCTGTAATTATTTCGCGGTTTTTCGATACCTGAAATAACAGCGAGATAGCGCTGATGAGCACAAAGAAAGCGAGCAGTATAACAATTGGGTCGGCCAGTACTATATTTACCGTACCGTCGGAAATCGTGCCTTTGAAAAGTGCGTACACAATAAGTATAACTGCGTAGGCCGATAAGGATTGCCAGTAGAAATCCAGCCTCTGCGTGAACTTTTTTTCTTCCGATTTTGCTTCTACTTCAGGCACTGCTGTTATTAGATTTGCCATTAATTATACTTAACCGACTATAATTTATAAAAAGAAAGCGAATTAATAAATTATTTCATAAGAAAATTCAAAATTTCTCTGGCGCAGTCATGTGCCGCGTTTGGCTTAGCTAATGAAGCCGAGGCGATTTGCATTGACCGAAGCCTGGCTTTATCTACTATCAGCTCAGATATTTTCGAATAAAGCCCGGTAAGAAGATCTTTATCCTCGATCTTTATGGCAGCGCCCTTTTTTTCCATCACGCGGGCATTTTGTTCCTGCTCGTTATTTGCCGCCCCCGGGAATGGCACAAGGATAGCGGGCTTGGCTACTATTCCTAACTCTGCCACAGTTGTGGCGCCGGATCTGGCAAGGACCAGGTCAGCGGCGGCATAAGCGGCTGCCATATCATCAATAAAGCGCACCTGTGTGAAGTTTGAAGGCAGGGTTCCTTTATAGTCGTAATTTTTGCCGGTCTGCCAGAGGTATTGCGCGTCTAGCGCGGCAAGCTTATCAATGTTTTTTTCTATGGCTGTATTAATAGACTTTGCCCCGAGGCTGCCCCCGAAAATAAGGACTGTAAACTTATCCGGATCCAGGTCGAAAGCGGGGGGTAGATTTTTTTTTGTGCTGTAATCCTGTATTTTTTTCCGGACGGGATTACCGGTATATTTTATTTTAGAGGCTGTTCCTTTTTCAAAGAATTTCGCGCTTTCCTCAAATGAAGTAAGTATTAAATCAGCTTTTGCTGACAGCATCCTGATGGATTTACCCGGATTAACATTCGATTCCATAAGTATAAGGGGCACTTTTTCCTGGCTCGCGGCCATTCCGGGAGGATAGCTGATGTACGCGCCTGTACAAATTACCGCGTCGAATTTTTCATCGCGAATGAGCTGTTTGCACCTGACTATATTCCTGAAAATATTGAAAGGCATAAGCAGTGTATCGAGTGAAAACAGTTTATTTAAACCGCGCATTTTCAAGGGATGAAATTTGTAGCCTAATTTTGGAGTTACTTCGGCTTCGATTTTGTCAGGCCTGCCTATAAAGTGTATCTCGGCTTTACCATCATTCAATTCGCTTATTTTCTCGGCCACGGCAACTGCCGGAAAAAGATGTCCTCCCGTGCCTCCTGCCGCGCATAATATTTTTACTTTTCTTCCTATAGCCATAGTCCCTCCGTTTGTGTACCTTTTTATTTATTGACGAAGTTAAATCCATTAATTTTCTGACAGAACTAAAAAAAATTTAATATATTTATTAAAGCATAAAGAACGCAAAATCGAAATTAAAAATATATTTCCAATTTCATTTGGGGGGAATCCTATGAGATTATTCAAGTTATTTATTGCCTTATTCTTATTTGGCACGGCTGTAAGCCAGGCTCAGGATGAACAGGTAAGAACATATTTGCAGATGATTGCCCGCGGTCAGGAGGATGATGTCAAATCAAAAATGCTCGACCTTTTAGCGGAATACCCGGATAATCCCGGTGTACAGATGCTTCACGCGGTACTTATTGAAGACGGATACAAAGCTGTTAACATTTACAAAAGGCTGGTTTCTAAACACCCGCAAAGCGAATGGGCTGACGACGCCTACTGGAGAATCATACAATTTTACGCCGTAAAGGGCGAAGCTGACAAAGCGCTCAGGGAACTTCAGAATTTCAGGCGGGAGTACCCGAACTCTGAATACCTGATGCCCGCGACCGACATAGTCAATACTGCGGCGAGATACGGCAGCGGAGGACACACGGTAATTAACGACAGGCAGGAACCGGCAAAAGGCCGCCCCGCAAGGCAGGAAGAGCCTGTTCAGATGGCCGATTCGGGAGAAAGAGGGATGACAAACATACCCGAAGAGATGGATGATGTTGAACCAATCGAGCCTGCCCCCGCCAATACCGGGCATTACGGCCTGCAGGTCGGAATTTATAGTTCAAAAAGCTCGGCCGAAGCAGAAATGAAGAAGTTCCTCAACAAAAGGATGCGTACTGAAGTTACCGAGAAAAATATTGAAGGCGAAAGAATGTACGCGGTGGTGATCGGCGATTACTCTTCCAGGGAATCAGCCGAAGCCGCGAAGGTGATAGTCGAGCAGCAGTGCGACTGCGAACCTATAATTTACCAGAAGTAATTCGCCCGGATAAATCGAGGCATCTATTGATTGAAGAATAAAGGCTTTCCGCAAGGGAAGCCTTTTTTGTTAAAAATAAGTTTCCTTCTGTGAAACAATTTTCTTCTTTTTACGATTAATAATTCTTCTTTTTACGATTAATAATATGAGAGTTCATTTAATTAAAAAACAATCAATATAGGATTATGTCCTATATAATGCCGGCAGCAGGGTATCCTTCGCTGCATGGTTATAATTAATTAAACGGGTTGATTGGAAGCAGCCTCAGGATATCATATCGACTTTCAATAGCGCTGATATCCTTGGAAGAAGTTCTGATAGGGTTGTTTTAATATTTCTCAGGAAGCATTCAACCGTCCTTATAAACTAAAAAACTCGCTAAATAGGAAACTCAAAAACGCGAGCATCATGAATACGCAAAAGAAAATGGCAGAGGCGAAGTAAGGGCGAATTGCCATTCGCCCACAACGTCATAAAAAA
The DNA here is from genome assembly GCA_964544155.1 of uncultured Hyphomicrobiales bacterium. GTDB lineage: Bacteria > Bacteroidota > Ignavibacteria > Kapaibacteriales > UBA2268 > CAZJAH01. The sequence goes on from CAZJAH010000029.1 coordinate 30,684, forward strand.
GTAAGGGCGAATTGATATTCGCCCTTGTTTTCATAAACTTCGTCTTTTCTCGGCTGAATTAACCTTCGCGGCCATTGCCCGGCCCTTTAGGATCGCGTGGATCTTTCGGCCCTTTAGGGCCTTTGGGGCCTTTACCGGGTTTGCCGCAGCCTTCGGGAAGTTTTGATACCCATTCTTCAAACATGGCCTGCTGCTCTGCATCAAGCAATGAGTGGATTTTTCTGAATAATTCGTCTTTGCATGCTTTCATTTCTTCACATGCTTTTATTCTGGCCGGATTATTCCTCAAGGCTTCTCTAAATCTGAGATTCAGGGCTGTGAGTTTTTTAATTGCTTCCACTCTTTCGATAAGTCCTGATTTCGCGCTGTCGATTATAGCTCTTCGGGTTTCATTATATTTATCCCTCATAGCTTTTTCCGAGGCTCTGAGCCTTAAATGGATAGCCGTCATGCAGTCTTTGTGCTCTTCGAGGTATATTCTGACGGAATCTTTCTGCTCATCGGTTAAATTCAGAGCCTGCAGTATCCTTGCCAGCGGGTTCGCTTTAAACGCGCCCGGCCCTTTACCCGGCCTGCGGCCGTTTCTGCTGTTATTGTCAACGCCGACCCGGGGAATATCAGTTTCGTATTGCAGTCCAATTTCATTATCCATTGTACCATCGATAACTCCGGCCGGGGAATTATCCGCGTCGGGAATTGACATTACGAGGGCGTCAAAATCACCATACCCTTCTGAAATGGGTTCAGTTCCGCTTTGCTCTTTGCAGGAATTTAACCCCAACATTATAAATGCGGCGAAAAGGGCCGGTATTAAGATTGCTTTGTTTTTCATAGATCAGTCTCCAAAATATATAACATCAATGAGTTTTCTGATTAGACAATCAACTTTTCAATTAGTTTAATCAATATATGAATTTTTTTTAAAAAAAGCGAAAATTCGTTTAATATATGGTTCAGGTTGTATAAGGTTAATAAATGCATTAATGGCAGTTTGAATATTTATTGCGTAGTATCGTCAGCTAAAAACAGTTTATTAATATGTGAATATGAGGAAATCATGTTAAATAGATATTTCCCGCATTTGGTGGGTTTAATGTTTTTAATAATGGCTTGTGGTACAAAATCCGGTGATGAAATGGACGTTTCTGTTTACGATTTTTCCGCTAAAACAATTGACGGTGAAGAGAAAAGCCTCGCAGATTATAAAGGTAAAGTTATGCTTATCGTTAACGTAGCGAGTGAATGCGGCTTTACAAAGCAATATGAAGGACTGCAGGAATTATATGAAAAGTACAATGATAAAGGCCTGATTATACTAGGATTTCCATGCAATCAGTTCGGCAATCAGGAGCCGGGCGGAAGTGAAGAAATCCAAAAGTTCTGTAAGATAAACTATGGCGTGACTTTCCCTTTATTCGAAAAAATTGAAGTTAACGGCGATAACACGCACCCGCTGTACGCATATTTAAAGAAGGCAGCTCCGGGAGCGCTTTCGACCGAAGCTATAAAATGGAATTTTACGAAATTCTTAGTGGATAAAGAAGGCCGGGTTGCATCGAGGTTTGCCCCTCAGACTACACCGGAAAGCATTCAATCCAAAATCACGGAACTGCTTTAACATAATATTATCGTTAACAGACAAAATTAAAAGGAGAATTATGGGAGAAAAAGATATTAAAAGCGAAGATCTGGTAAACATTTACGGCCCTGAAGAAAGAAAAGCCAAAAAAGAGCTCTTAGTGAAACTAAAGAAACTATGGAACGAAAAAGATTTTAAAACAATTCTTGAAATATGCGAAAAGGAATATCGCGCCATACCGCAAAAACCGAAAGGCAAAGGCGATAAAGATATTTCCGCTATTAACCTGATTTATGCTACTGCTCTTTTTGAAGAAAGCGATAATAATGACCTTGCAAAACAAACAGCTATAAGGGCAATTCATTTTGACCGTGAGAATACTCCGGCTATGTGGCTTGTCAGGAAAATCAATGACCGGGTTTCAGACAGCGCGAATTATTATCAGATAGAAGTCGAAGGCAGATACATGGCACCGCTTAAAGACGGGGTTAGAGAAGAAACATTCCTTACTCTTTACGGTGTAATCGCCGATGATCCGGATGATGCCATGGATTATATAAAAGAGATCGAACGGCCCGAAATAAAGGATAAGATCATGCTGAAAAACCACAGAGTACTTGAAGCTAAACCGGACAACAAAAAAGGCGTTTACGCAACGCGCGGCCTAATGGCCGTTGGCCCGGAATAATAAGCGGTCATCTCTATCAAAGAATATTATAATTATTAGTTCCCGGGAGAAGCAGGAAAGCTGATTCCGGGAATTTTTTTATTCAGGCATCTTCATTTTTTTCGGGAAGTTTCATAAATATCTCGCTGTAGTACTTGCCGCTTTCGTATGAAGTTATTTGAATTCCGGTATCGGATTCAAGCTCGATATCATTTTCTCGCACATAATCATACATGCGCATATATCCAACGTATGCCGCGTCCTTAGGAGTTCCTGCAATTTTAGTATAGAGGTATTTACCCTTAAGCTCAAAATTCATTAATGGATCCGCAACTGGCTTCTTATCCCTTGTAAGAACTCCGGCGAGGCACCTAAGGGTTTTCGGGTCTTTGCCTTGGGGATTATCAAAATATATGCCGATCACTTTATCGCCGATATAGTCTATACCTGCATCATCGAGCTTTTCTTTCACGTATTCTATATATGCCGGGCTTTCTTCATACGGCCCGCGAAATTCTTTCACAATGGAAGGGATGCCGTGAATAATGGCAACTTCTTTTATTTCAGCGCTCGGTAGATCCATTTGTGTTTCCTTTATATCTGAATAAAAAATGCCGGCTCATCCATAAGAACGAAGCCGGCATAGTGAATATTTTTTAATATTCTGCTTTATCCAATTAAATTTAAGGCACAATCCTATAGATCATCCTTGGGAAGGGTATGACCTCACGAATGTGATGCGCTCCTGTGATCCACTTGACCGTCCTTTCAATACCAAGGCCGAAACCGCTGTGAGGAACGCTCCCGTAACGTCTCAAATCCAGGTACCACTTGAATTCTTCCTCGGGAAGATTATGCGCTTTTATTCTGTCATACAATTTATCGAAATCATCCTCGCGCTGGCTTCCGCCGATCAGCTCGCCTGCTCTTTCCGGGCCTAGCATATCCATTGCAAGTACTACATTTTCATCCTTAGGATCGCGCTTCATGTAAAATGCCTTAACTTCCGTGGGGTAGCGGTGAATAATGCAAGGCTTATCGAACTGTTCCATCAGGGCTTCTTCCTGTACAGCGCCGAAATCCTCGCCCCAGGGAAATGGCAGTATATCGACATCTTCGCCGTCAACTTTTTTCTTTAGAGGAATTTTATTCTCGGCCAGCCAGTCAACCGCTTCGGTATAGCTCATTCTGTAAAAAGGCCTTTTCACTTTTTCGAGCGGAGCAGTATCCCTTTCCAGTATTTCAAATTCTTTCCGGCAATGCTTGAGTGTGTATTGCACTATGTATTCAACGAGGTCTTCGGCCAGGTCCATATCATCATTCAGGTCGAAGAAAGCCATCTCAGGCTCTACCATCCAGAATTCTGTCAGGTGCTTACGTGTTTTTGACCTTTCGGCACGGAACGTAGGCCCGAAAGTATAAACTCGGCCCAGCGCCATGGCGCTGGCTTCAGCGTAGAGCTGCCCCGACTGCGAAAGATAGGCTTTACCAAGATCGAAGTATTCCGTTTCGAAAAGGGTAGAAGTGCCTTCGCAGGCGTTTGGAGTAAGCAGCGGTGAATCCATTAGCTTGAAGCCATTACCGTCAAAGAAATCGCGGATAGCTTTTATAACAGCCGCTCTCACGCGCATAATGGCGTGCTGCCTTGCTGAACGCAGCCATAAATGCCTGTGCTCCATCAGGAAGGCGTCGCCGTGCTCTTTCGGAGTAATGGGGTATTCCTGTGCTATCTGGATAACCTCAAGCTCTTTGGCGTCTATTTCATAACCTCCGGGGGCTTTTTCCTGCTCTACAACTGTACCCGTAACGGCTATGGAACTTTCCTGGGTAAGTGATTTAGCACTTTCAAAAGTTTCTTCGCTGACGTTCTTTTTGAAAACGACGCATTGCGCTATTCCGGTTCCGTCGCGAAGCTGTACAAACTGCAGCTTGCCTTTGCCGGTTTTGTTATATACCCACCCGCGGAGTGTAACTTCCTGCCCAACGGCCTCTTTGAGCCTTTCAACAGTCATATAGGATTTATACCTTGATCCTTCCATGCGATCACCTCAAATAAATACTTTTTATATTCAATAATTAATTTTCAAATGATTTCAAAGATACGAAGAATATGATAAATTATTAACGGTATGATCTTACCGTATTGATTTTCACATTTGCACAGGCGGGGGCGCCCGGGCTACACCTGTTTTAAAGCAATGAGAAATTATGCTCTAATAATGCCACCCCTTCGGGGTTGATAGCGATGTATCCGGATAGTTGTATTATCCTATTTGAAATTGTTTGTTAATGACCACATTTTGTTTTCTTCCCCTCTCCGAGGGGAAGTGGCCGGTAACGGGTCGCAGAGCCGTT
>CAZJAH010000030.1:0-35139 GCA_964544155.1 uncultured Hyphomicrobiales bacterium
CCTGAAGGGTATCAGGAATAAAATCCCCAGGAAGCCTCCCAATAAGGCCGAGAAAAAGACCTGGAAAAAATTGACGTCAAGATCGAGTATATACAGGGCGGGAATGGTGAATATCGCTCCCGCCACAATCACGCCTGAGCTGGCTCCAATCGATTGTATGATCACGTTCTGGCCCAGAACGTTTTTCTTCTTGAATGCTGTGGAAGCGCCAACCGCAATAATAGATATCGGTATGGCGGCTTCGAGCACCTGGCCGATCTTCAATCCGGAATAAGCGGCGGCAGCCGAGAAAATTACTGCCATGATAAGCCCCATGAACACCGAGTATGGAGTTACTTCGGGGAATACACGGCTCGCGGGCAGTACCGGGACATATTCTTCTCCGGCGCTGAGCTCGCGGTACGCGTTATCGGGCAATCGCGTTTCTGTCTGAGTGGTTTGCTCCATTCAAAGCTCCTTTAAATCCGTCAACAATTACTTAATTTAAGGTTTATTACTTGCTTTTTTCAACCCAAATCTGCACAAGGTTTAATACCGTTTCTACAGCTTTTTCTAAAGCGTTGACAGACACCCACTCTGTGCGGCTGTGGAAATTCTGTCCGCCTGTATAAATATTCGGAGTTGGAAGTCCCATTTCCGAAAGCCTTGATCCGTCTGTTCCGCCTCTGATGGGGCTCCAGTATGGATCAGTGCCTGAACGCTCAGCTGCTTCCCAGAGGTAATCAAGCCCTTTGGGGTTTTCTTCTAGCTTCTCGAGCATATTGCGGTACATCTCGATTATTTCAAGCTCGATTTTTGTATCCGGGTAATTCGGTTGAACTTCGTCGATGATCTTTTCAACGATTTTTTTCTGCTCTTTAAGGCCTTCGGTTTTGAAATCCCTGAAGAGTATCTTCAGCTCTGATTTTGAGACAGATCCTGTCAGATTATGCGGATGAATATAAGGTTCGTATCCTTCCGTAGTTTCGGGTGCCATGTCTTTAGGTAGTTTAGTAATTATCTCTGCCATGGCCCTGATCGAATTGATCATAATGCCTTTGGCATTACCGGGATGAATATCCCTGCCGTAAGTGCGGATGATCGCTGAATCAGCGCTGAATGTTTCCTTATTAAGCTCTCCTGGCATTTCACCGTCGAGAGTATAGGCATAAACGCAATTGAATTTTTCAATATCAAAATACTTAGTGCCCTGGCCGATCTCTTCGTCAGGCGTGAAACCTATACGTACATCTCCGTGAATTATATCGGGATTGCTGATAAGGGTTTCTGCCATTTTCATTATGGCGGCAACGCCTGATTTATCATCTGAGCCGAGCAGAGTCGAGCCGTCGGAAGTTACAATTGTGTGGCCGATACAGTCTTTTAGTTTTGGATTTTCGCTTTCCCTGATAACAATTCCTTCTTTCGGAAGATTGATATCGCCGCCCTGATATTTTTCAATAACCTGAGGCTTAACGTCTTTGCCGGAAACATCGGGAGATGTATCAACATGCGCAATAAATCCGATCGCGGGAACCTTGCCGTGAGCCGGATGGCCGGTGGGTACATTCGACGGAATTGTTGCCATTACATAGCAATGATCGTCAATTTCCACATCCTTAACGCCCATTTCCTTTAGCTCTTTAACGAGAAGATTTGCTAAATCGAACTGCTTCTTAGTGCTAGGTGTTGTATCCTTACCTTCTTCTGACTGCGTGTCAATTTTGGCATATCTTATAAATTTTTCCAGTACTGATTCACTCATACTTATTACCTTGTTTATTTATTAAAAAATAAAGGATTACGCAAAATACCCATTTACGGGAAAGTTAACAAAGAGTTTATTCAAAAATTTATTCAATAATGACTGGTAAATGAAAATGCGCCGCTGAATATCCTTTGAGGATCCTTGAATTTACTATTAACTTCATGTGTTTTCCTGTCTAATTAAGCTGCTTATAAAATAACAATCCCTGGATATTAACAATATATTCAGATTAAATGAATTTAATATTTATTTCGTTGAATGATATATTTTTATTTTAAGATAATTTGGAGCGCCTTATGAATTTCAAAGAGATCTATGAGAGCATAAAAACTATCGCTGTTTACGGAATGTCAACCAATCCCGAAAAGCCGTCTAACTCCGTACCCGCTTTTTTAAAGGATAAAGGCTTTAAAGTGATCCCGATAAACCCCCGCGCGGAGGAGATCAATGGCGATAAAGCATACGACAGCATTCACTCTGTACAGGATAAAATTGATGTGCTCAATATTTTCCGCCCCTCTGATGAAATCCCTGAAATAACTAAAAAAGCAATCGAAAGAAAGAACGCAAAAGGTGATATCAGAATAATCTGGTGCCAGCTCGGCATAGTCAATGACGAAGCAAAGAAAATGGCCGAGGATAATAACATAACCTTTATACAGGATCATTGCATGCTTCAGGAATACAAGAACCACATGGGCGGATAAAAAACATTAATAACATTTGTTTTGTTAAAATTCAATAAATTTAGCAATTTTGCTGTCTGTAATTGCCTTTTATTCAAAGACTTTTTAAAAGAGGTGACCGCTTGACGGCAAAGGCTTTTTTTATCGCGGCGGCTTTATTTTTTGCCGCTTTTAATTTATACGCTCAGGATAACTCTTCCGTAAAGCAGGATGTTCTAAAACTGCTTGAAATAACCGGTACAAAGGAAGAAGCCGCACAAACAGCGGATAATTTTCTCGAACTGTACAGAGATGAATTTCCTGATGTGCCTGAAAGCTTTTGGGTAGATTTCGGAAACGATATACAAGAATCAAGCCTTGTGAATACTCTCGCGGAAATATACATCGAATATTTCACTCATGAAGAGATCAATAAGCTAATCGATTTTTATGAGACTGACCTCGGCAAAAAGCTCGCTTATGTTTATCCGATTATACTCGAGGAATACTACGAATCTGTTGAACTTTGGGGTGATGAAATTGCCGAAAAGCTTTTTAACCGCCTGGAGGAAGAAGGCTATATCGAATATGAGGACGATTACGAACAAGACTACGAAGAAGAAAATGAATAGAGAAGAATAATTTCGCATTTGATATTAGGAGGAGAAGATATGTCACATAATCCGGCTAACGCTATACAGGATTATCAGGTATTTGGCGAATTCGGCGGGGTAAACCCGTCCATCACCGATTCGGCTACCTTTACTTTTATGTCGGCTGAAAAAATGTCAGAGCTTTTCGAACATGAAGTGGAAGGATGCTTTTTATATTCAAGGCATCTAAACCCGATGAACAATTATCTTTCACAGGCTCTTGCCAGAATGGAAAATACCGAGGACGCCCAGGTTATGGGCTCGGGTATGGGCGCTATAAGCTCGGCTATCCTGCAGATCGTAGGCCAGGGCGATGAGATAATTTCCAGCCGTACTATCTATGGCGGATCTTATGCCATAATGAAGAACTTTTTTCCGAAATTCGGCATAAATACACATTTTGTGGATATTACCGATTTAGACGCTATAAAAAGCAAGATCAACGATAAAACGAAGATAATTTACTGTGAAACAATCAGCAATCCGCTGCTGGAGATCGCAGACATACGTGAAATTAGGAAAATAGCTGACGAGCACGGCATTAAGCTGCTGGTTGATAATACTTTCAGCCCGCTCTGCGTGAATCCTAAAGAACTGGGCGCTCATGTTGTGCTCTATAGTATGACAAAATTCATCAACGGAACTAATGACTGCGTCGCGGGTGCTGTTTGCGGCGACCACGACTTTATACTCAGCCTTAAGAGCGTTAATGACGGCGCCGCTATGCTGCTTGGCCCGACCCTTGACAGCAACAGGTCAGCAAGTATTCTAAAGAATATGCGCACACTGCACATTCGTATGCAGAAGCACAGCAGCAATGCTATGTATGTGGCGGAAAACCTTGAGAAAGCTGGGATAAAGGTGTTCTATCCCGGGCTTAAATCGCATCCGCAGCATGAGCTTATCAAAAGCATGATTAATCCCGATTTCGGCTACAGCGGTATGATTACTATAGACGCCAAAACCGAAGAACAAGCCAACAGCCTTATGATGGCCATGCAGGAAGAAAAAGTAGGCTATTTTGCCGTGAGCCTTGGCTTTTACAAGACACTTTTCAGTTCGCCCGGCCACAGTACATCATCGGAAATACCCGAAGAGGAGCAGGAAAAAATGGGAATGACTCCCGGCCTGGTGAGGTTCTCAATGGGTATCGACCACGACGTGGAACGCTCACTGGATAGGATCAAAATATGTTTGAAAAAAGTAGGGCTGCTCTAATTCATTATGCAGGCCTTTAATAAAGCAAAGCTCTTATCGTTATTCCGGCGGTAAGAGCTTTTTTAATAAAAATGTTAAGATATGGCTGAAATATTACCCGGTTTTCTGCAGGAAAGCTATCATAAACTCAAAGATAAGATAAAAAGCCGGCTGCTGGAATTTAAATCAGTTAAGCCCGAAGAGTATTTTTACGAGCTTTGCTTTTGTATCTGCACTCCGCAATCGAAAGCAAAGAACGCCTATGAAGTACAAAAAAAGCTCATGGCCAGGGATTTCAAGAATACTCCTTTTGATCCAACCCCTATACTGCGCGATAATGAGCATTATATCCGCTTCCATAATCAGAAAGCGCAAAGGCTGCTCAATGCACGTGAGGGATTCGGCCGGATCTTTGAGCTACTGCGTTCTGAGCTCTCTCCCCAAGGTAAAAGAATGTGGTTTGTCGAGAATTTCAAGGGCTTTGGCATGAAGGAAAGCTCGCACTTCCTAAGGAATATCGGCTACAGGGAGCTCGCGATACTCGACCGCCATACATTAAAGCACCTAACTTACTGCGGTGTTTATCATGAAATCCCAAAGGTGAACTCAATAAAGCAATACCTTATGGTTGAAACTGAATTTAAGAATTACGCGAAAAGGGTAGATATACCTATTGATGAACTTGATCTTCTCTTCTGGAGCTATGAAACGGGAGAGATATTGAAATGAGCCCGCGCCCTGCCAATGAAGGCCCCTCTAAAGGGCTGAAGCCCTGCCCGTGCTGCGGCACATTGAGCATAATGGATCCCGGGGCAGGTGAAATCTGCTATAAGTGCTGCTGGACTGATACAGGCGCTAAAGAAGATCAGCAGGAGGATGAAAATAATGGCCTGACATTATCGCAAGCCAGGGAAAATTTCAATTCAAAAGGCAGTATTTATAATGAACGCAAATAATGTGAGCCGCCTAAGGTACTGCCTCCGTGCATACGCGCTGCAGTTTTAAAAACAATTCACCATTCATAATTCACCATTCATTTCAGCGATTATGGCAGCAGCGCTGTTTTTATCCAAAATTCCCTCAATCCAGGAGTAAGGAATAGTAATTTCCTGCGGGCCTTCAGCGTAAGAAGCCACCTGATATGGCCCGAAGGTAAACAGCAGCCCCTTTTCAGTTAGATTAAAACATCTGAAATAGAGTTTCTCCGGCTTTGTACCCTCCTGTATCCAATTGGAATCAGGGCGCATCCCCTGCTCAGACGATCTCTCGTAAAGGATTTCTCTTGAAATTGAAGAAAGTGAATCAAGGTATTCGTCATTTGCAAAAATATCATCAAGTGTAATTTTTTTAAACTTTAGAAGGTCATAATTTTCTGAGTAAAAATTAGTCATTCCGTGAGCTGCCCCGGCGATATACTTATACTCGGAGAATCTGATACTCGCAATGCCATATTTATCAAAATAAATATGATAATCCATATCATAGCTGTTGATAAAATCATCAGGGATTTGCTCAAGTTCCTCTACTGCCGGTATATATGAAAGAAAATTATTGTAAACGGAATCAGTGAATGCCCTGATGGAATCATTGAAATTAGCTGCAATTTTTTCATTAACAAAATTAATTAATTTAGGATACGCTGTCCTGAATTCAAGACGTTTTTCGGTATCCTGCCTGTTTACTTCGGCTTTATCAAATTCGAGAGCCGGCAGTTTATCCCTCTGTGCATTTAAAGTCGCGTCTTTATTTGTGGTGCGGCAGGAATAAGCGAAAAATAATATTAAAAAAAGAATTAATAACCGTAAAGTCAAAACATTGCCCCGAATAAAAGTCAAAACATTGCCCCGAATAATTGACATTTCTATAAACTATTAAAACGTATGGCTTTTGTGAAAAGTTTTAAATTTGTTTAACTTTTTAAGATTCGGTAAATTTGAAAACTTTTGTTAACGCTAATTTCATGTTAATGAGAATTTAGCGCAAAAAAGCATTCTATAATGGTATTTAGATAAAAGATTTTTCAATTAAAAAAGGACGATTGCGATGGCAGAATTACGCAGACCATGGGCTGAACCTTACAAGATCAAGGTTGTGGAACCTTTGAAAGTTACAGATAAAGCTTATCGCGAACAAGCAATAAAAGAAGCTGGTTATAACACTTTCCTTTTAAAATCAGAAGATGTTTATATCGACCTCCTTACTGACAGCGGCACAAACGCCATGAGTGACTACCAGTGGGCGGGAATGATGCTGGGCGATGAAGCTTACGCCGGCAGCAAGAACTTCTACTATCTCGAAGATAACGTAAGGAAATTCTACGGTTACAAACACCTTGTGCCTACCCACCAGGGACGCGGAGCCGAGCACATGCTCTCAAAAGCTCTTATCAAAGAAGGGCAGTTTGTGCCCGGTAACATGTACTTTACAACTACACGCCTTCATCAGGAACTCGCTGGCGGTACATTTGTTGACGTAATTATCGATGAAGCGCATGATCCGGCAGCAGATCATCCTTTTAAAGGAAATGTCGACTTAAATAAATTCGAAAAGCTTATCAAAGATAATGGCGCGGATAAGATAGCTTACATCACAGTTGGAGCGCCGGTAAATATGGCAGGAGGCCAGCCGGTATCTATGGAAAATATGAAAGCCGTTCGCAAAATGGCTAAAGATAACGGCATCAAAGTTGTTCTCGATGCCACCCGCAACATGGAAAACGCTTATTTCATACAGCAGAGGGAAGCAGGATATGCCGGCAAGTCAGTAGAAGAGATACATAAGGAATTTTGCTCTTATTCAGATGCTGCCACAATGAGCGGCAAGAAAGACCTGCTTGTTAATATCGGCGGTTTTGTTGCATGTAATGACGATCAGCTTTTTGATGAGCTTCGCAATATGGTTGTTGTTTACGAAGGCCTTCATACCTATGGCGGACTTGCAGGACGCGATATGGAAGCAATGGCCCGCGGTATGGAAGAAGCAATTAAAGATGAAAATATCAGCGCAAGGGTTAAGCAGGTGCAGTACTTTGGCCAGCTCCTCATAGACGCCGGTATTCCGGTAGTTCAGCCGATCGGCGGCCACGCGGTATTCTTAGACGCTAAGAGCTTCTACGACCACCTGCCTCAGGATGACTTCCCCGCGCAGGCTCTCGCTGCCGACCTTTTTGTTGAAACAGGAGTCCGCGGTATGGAAAGAGGCATTGTTTCTGCCGGCCGTAACAAAGAAACCGGCGAGCACAACCGCCCGAAACTTGAGCTCGTTAGGCTTACTATCCCTCGCAGGGTATATACTCAGTCGCATCTTGATTTCGCTGCATGGGGCGTTCAGGAGCTTTACAGGAAGCGCCACGAAGCCAAAGGCCTCAAGATGGTTTACGAACCGCCTTACCTCAGGTTCTTCCAGGGAAGGTTCGAGAAAAAAAGCTGATAAAGGCTTAAATAGATCATAAAAAAGGCTGCTCATTAAGGGCGGCCTTTTTTAGTATAGGTTAAACTATAAAACACAATTAATTTTTAGTTTTTATCAATAGTAATATATTTCAAGTATAATGAAAAATATGGCATCCTTCGATCTAAACTATCTATTGATTTTTATTTTTCAAAAGAATTCCTCGAAAGCTGTTGGGATATTAAATAAAAATTGAAAGCTGTTGGGATATTAATAAATAAAAGGCTGCCCGCTAAGACAGCCTTTGTATAATCATTAAAATCTTACAAGTTCCGGTTAATCTCTTATTCTTCGCCGGTCAGGAACATTTTTAGGAATAAAGCTACCGATTGAGTGTAAAAGTCTTGGTTGGATTTTTTCCTGAATCCGTGGCCTTCATCTTTTGCCATAAGGTACCAGACCTGGCCTTCGTTCTTTCTTATCTCTTCCACCATCTGCTCAGCTTCGGTAACAGGTACCCGTGGATCGTTAAGGCCCTGTACCACGAATAAAGGCTTTGTGATATTTTCAGCATGTGTCGTAGGAGAGATATTAATTAAGAATTCCCTCATTTTGGGGTCGCGTTCATCACCGTATTCAACGCGGCGAAGGTCGCGGCGGTAGTTTTCAGTATTTTCGAGAAATGTAACGAAGTTGGATATACCAACAACGTCAACACCTGCCGCAATCCGGTCGTTGTAATGAGTCATCATTGCCAGCACCATGTATCCGCCGTATGATCCGCCAAAAACGCCTACTCTGTCTTCATCAAGTTCAGGCTGCTGAGCTATCCAGTCGAGAAGCTGCCCGCCGTCTTTAACGGAATTTTCTCTGAGTATACCGTTATCCAGCTTAAGGTAGGTTTTGCCGTATCCGGCGCTTCCGCGTACATTAGGAGCGATAACGGCTATACCCAGTTCATTGAGCCAGAACTGGAATGTGGATATAAAACCGGGCCTGAACTGTGCTTCAGGTCCGCCATGGAAAGATATAACTACGGGGAAGGGCCCGTTGCCTTTCGGTTTATAATAGAAAGCAGGGATCATTCTCTTCTTGCCGTCCACTTCGTCGAATGTCGGGTAGTGGATGATCTCAGGCTCAATGAATTTCTCCGTATCCAGGCCGCCAACTTCACTGAAAGTCCATTGAGTAATATTGTTATTTTTTAAATTATAAACAAAAACATCTCCGGGGGTTTTGGAGGAATTTAATCCATAGGCTAATTGATCTCTTCCCGGGTTGAATTCAGCGCCGGAGATAAGCCCTGGCGGGATACCCTGAAGCTTGCTGTACTGGTTATTTTCAGGATCCAGCGTATAAATGGTGCTGTTTCCGCCTTCATTTACAAAGAAAGCAATTTTATCACCATCTTCAGATTGAATAATAGAAGATATATCCCAGTCGATATCATCGGTTATAAGGGTGTTTTCGCCGCTAGCGAGGTCATGGAAATACAGTTTTTTAAATTCGCCTTCAATATCGCTTGTGAAGTAAATTCCACTGCCGTCAGCCGCCCAAATTCCGCTTCCCATGGCAATCCTCTCATCGGCTTCAACATCCAGCAGCGGGGTTAATTCACCTGATTCAATATCGAGTATAGAAAGCGAACTCTCATTTATTGATATGTAATTGTATATAAGCAATTTATCGGCTTCCGGTGAAAACGAAACCGGCCCCCAGAATCCGCTTGCTTCAAATATCATTTCGGCGTCTTCGGGATCTTCCATGTCGGCCAGATATATGTCATAGTGCTGGCCTGTCCTTTTCGTTGAAACATAAGCGAACCTGTCGCCATCTCGTGACCATAAATAACTCATATTACGCGAATTGCCGTCGGTAAGCATCTTATATGAACCGTCTCTCATATCAAAATAATATATCTGATAGAGCTCATTTCCGCCTATATCCTTGCTAAAGAGAAAGCCCTGTTCCTCGGATTCCGGCCTTACTGATATACCTGCTATCGGCTCATCGAAAAATGTGAGCTGCTTTCTGGCGCCGCCCGCTTTTTCAATATAGTGTACCTGGCTGGTTTCGCCGAAGCGGGTGGTTATGAATAAGCCTTCGCCGCGCGCGTCCCAACCGGCAAATCCCGCAGATCGGGTATTCTGGTATTGCATCAGACGATTTTTCAGTGTTTGCGGTATCTCAGGTACGTTTTCAATTACCAGGTTACCGACTTCCTTCCTGTCTACCTGTGAAAAGGCGCTTGTTGTAAAAATCAGTAGTAAAATAAGCTTAGTGAATAATTTCCTCATCCTTTACCTCTTAAAAATATTGCAATAATTAAAGCCTGTTAATCTTCATACATTAGCATAGCCTTATTTACGAACTTAATATAAGTTTATTAGTTATTACCGGAATAAATAAATGGCAATAAAAAACTATTCTTTCGGCATTTCCACAAAAGGATTTACCGACATACGCGATATTAGCGAAAAAGTTCTTGAATTCATAAATTATTCAGGAATCAAAAACGGAAGTGTTTTGGTATATTCACCCGGTTCCACTTGCGGTATTACCACCCTGGAATTCGAACCCGGCTGCGTAAGAGACTTAAAGCAGTACTTTGAGCGGGCCGCACCCGAAGATGACAACTATGCACATAATGAACGCTGGGGCGACGGTAACGGGTTTTCGCATGTAAGGGCTGCCATGACTAAATCATTTTTTCAGTTCCCTGTTATTGATTCAATACCCGTACTCGGAACCTGGCAGCAGATCATTTTTATAGATTTTGATAATAAATCGAGAAACAGAGAAATAATTGTACAAATTCAGGGAGAATAATTCAGAGGTGAACATGAAAGACCATTTTTTAAAAATATTCGATCACGATGCTGAAGCAAATAATAAAATTCTAAAGATACTCAGAGGCTCAAAGGGAATTCCTGAAAAAGCCCGCGCCATATTCAGGAACACAATTCTTACCCAGCAAATGTGGATTGACAGAATTACAAATGGCGAATCCTCCGTGAATACGGCCGGGCCGCTGCCCGAATCATTATGGCAGAGGCAGATGAATGAGAACTACCTGCAAATAAGTGAATATACACGAAATACTTCGGATATGTATGAGCTTGTGGAATTCACTGACAGCGAAGGAATTGGAGCGAGGCTATATCTCAAAGATATTCTGCATCACCTTATTATTCGCTCCGGCTATAACAGAGGCATTATTATATCAGTAATGAATAAACGTGCGGAAACAATACTCGAAATCGACTATATTTATTATTTAAGGAAATAATGATCTCAAGCAGGTAAAAAATATGCATAAATAAAAAATCCTGCCATGATTAATTAAATCAAATTTATTAATATTGCTTTTAAATTTGAAACAAATATTAAAATCCGGTTATATTCATGGAAGGTAGATCATTTATTGTGAAAGGAAGATCATCTATAGAAGCTCTAACGGGCTGCTTTTTGTTATTGGCAATAGCGCTGCTGGTTAATTCATGCGCTTCGATAAACGCTGATAAGCAGCTTCCGCCGGGTAATGCTGCAGGAATCAATACAAGGCAGAACGAAACTGCCCCGGCGCAGGGGATAGCAAAAGAAGAAAACGCCGATCCATGCTTTTATGAGAATATAGCCATGCCGGCGGATACTAATTTCGGGATTAAGAATTCCGTTGACTATTTCGAGGAAATTTCCGGATTTGATACCGGGAACCAGCTCGACGCGGTTTACTTCATGACAGAGAATGAAGGCTTTTTTTCATACTCGCACCCGCCGGCCGAATTTCTTTCAGAACTGAATAAATTCCCCGTGAAAGGCGTCGTCGGGGGCACGGATATTTTCTATTTTAATTACGAAAAAGGCAGGAATGAGGTACACAATCTCGGCGACAGCCTTAATACAAAATTCTGGGATTCACATGCCTACGGCGTTGAGGATGCCTCTGGGAACGTTCTTCTTATCTGGGCTTCAGACCGTCCGGATTATCTCACAGGATTCGGTTCGCCCTTTTCTAAGCATAACAGGCTTTTGGGTGATGACACATTAAAGGGCAATACGGACCTTTATTACGCGTTCCGCTCACCGGAAGGCAAGTGGGGCAGGCCCCGTAACTTTGCCGAACTAGGATATGGCATTAATTCCGAAAAAAATGATGAAACTCCCTTCCTTTACTGCCTGTGTCATCACACAAAACTGCTGTTCTCCTCTAACAGGGGAAATGATGATTACGGAGACTATGATATCTATATGGCGGATGTTGCCATCGACATGCAAAAACAAGAGATTAAGGTGCTATCCGCGCCCCGTATGCTTGATAAAGGCGAAAACCGGATAAATACTACCGCGAAAGAGTTTTTCCCTTTCATTCCAAAGCCCTATCCTGATTTTTCGGATACGTCAGCAGTGCATTATATTTATTTTTCATCAGACCGCTACAGGAAAAATCCCCCTGAGAAAGGCTCAAATTCAGATAATTCAGACTTTGAAAATATCGGCGGCTTCGATTTTTATAAATTTCCTTTTAGTGAACCCTGCCGCGCGCCGTTCATCAATTATGAACTGGCCATAGTAGATACTCTGAATCCGGGCCGGCCTGTTAAGAAGCCACTGCTGCAGGTATTCGACGGCAGCACGGGTGATGTCCGCCCGTTTGAAAGCCGCAAAGCTTCCATGACTTTGCGTTACGGCAGAAAGTATCATGCAGAAGGCCAGTCACTTTTTAATGATATTGAATGTGAAGGAAAGGAGAAAACAATATCTAATTACGCCCTAATGGAAATCCTCGAAAAAGAACCTGAAATAATTTCGCGTGAAGTGGCCACAAAAGTCGATACTGTCCTGCCCCTCAGAACGGTAACTATTACCGATACATTGATTAAAAACATCCGCTATCCAATTGAAAAGATCGGCAGCCTTCAGCCGGAAGAAGGCCAGAATATACTATCAATCGAAACAGAGAATGACAGCATTCACATTGTCATGCGCGAAATAAAAACAAGGGATAGCGTTATTTCCGAAAGGAAAACCACAATAAAGAAAAATATAACAGTTTATGATACAACCAGGATCTTCGATACAATTTATCACCCCTCTTATCAGGTGATGAAAGCATCTAAGCTTACACTGCGGGGCGGCTATTTTCCCACAAAAATGCCGCTCATGGATACGCTGATTTATGACACAGTGTTTGTTTATCCGGATTACTATTACTTTCCGCCATGCCGCTGGGAGTATATCAATCATCTGGACGAATACAGGCGCAATATACCATACTTTATGACTGGCTTCTGGGAAGTTAATACCCCCGAAAACCTGAGCAATCATCTTACTGAACTAAAAAAATTCAGATACAGGGATGCCTCATTTATTGAGCTGCACCCTGAAAACCAGTACTTTGGCTATGAGCGCGGTACCCTGGATGATGAGGCAAAGGAAGCCCGCCTCCGGAAATACCGCAACAGGGCATGGGAATACAGTAAATTTGCGGAAACGGTCGATCAGAACCTGAAAGAAATGGCTCACCAGATCGCCGGCGAAATCCTGCCATCGTTCGACAGCCTCGAAAAGAAAGCGCCCGAGCTCAACAGCAGGCTTTTCATTCAAATAGAGGGCTATAGCGACATCAGGCCTATCAAGAGAGGTGAATTTATAAGCGATGAAGCGGTATTCTATATTGCAGGAGAATTTGATAATTCGATTAATACCGTCAATATGGAAACTGTATCCATAGCGCCGGGAGAATCTCTCGTAGGTACTGATAACAGGAAGTTGTCGGCACTAAGAGCATATTTCGGGTATAAAGACCTTTATGAAAGACTCATGGAATATGAGCTCTTCAGGAAATACGTGGAAAGTGAGCTTGTGCTTACAAGCACAAACATCAGTAATGAAAATGACTTCTACGAAAGGCTGGAAGATGCCAAAGTGGTGATACTTGTTAATGGTAAGCAAATAGACCCCTCGGTGGAATTTGAGATACCGGGCTATGTGGGCAAGGAAGGCGACTACAGGGAACTTGATGCCGTAAGGAGGATTAACGTAATTATCAAACGTTTGGAATACAGAAATGGCGGCCTGCAAAACCCGCCCTGCTGCCGGGAAGTGGATTAGAATTCAGTAGAATATCATAATCAGCGTTCATATGCGTTTTATGGCATTTTGGCAGCAATTTAAAAATTATTTATTGAATAAACTCAATAAAATCAGAATAGAATAAGTCTATATTCAGATGAGAATAAAACATAATAAAAAATGATTGCCTTACTTGCATATTTATTTCTGGCGCTTATTGTTTCTTTCTTGTGCTCGATTATGGAATCGGTGCTGCTTTCCACACCGCAGTCTTTTCTGATTGTTAAGCTCGAAAAGGGCCACAAATGGGCAAAACACTTTATTGAACTGAAGATCAATATAGATAAGCCATTATCTGCAATACTTTCTTTGAATACCGTAGCTCATACCATTGGCGCGGCGGGTGTAGGCGCTCAGGCAGTGAAAGTATTCGGCGAAGCATATTTCGGGATGATTTCCGCTATCCTTACGATTATGATACTCGTTTTCACAGAGATAATCCCCAAAACAATCGGCTCAAAGTTCTGGCGTAATTTAACCATGCCTACTTATTACACAATCAAGGGCATGATAATTATTACATATCCTCTGGTTGTTTTGTCATCATTTATCACGAAACTATTTTCAGGCAGTTTAAAGGAAAAAACCACCAGCAGAGAAGAAATTGCCGCGCTGGCAAGCATTGGCACAGACGAAGGGTTATTCTCGGATAAGGAGAATAAGATAATTCAGAACATACTGAAGCTGCGAAATGTAAAAGTCACCGAGATAATGACCCCAAGGGTAGTTGTGGCCATGGCGGATGAAAACTTATCCCTGAATGACTTTCTGAAGAACAAGGACTATCTGAAGTTTTCACGCATACCAGTTTATTCCGGCGATGACACAAATATCACAGGATATGTATTTAGGCAGAAGGTTTTCGAAAAGCTTGCCGAGGACAGGCACGAGCTAAAGCTTAAAGATATAAAGCGAGATATAGTCGTAGTGCCTGATACCGCAATGATATTCTCTCTATGGGAAAAACTTATTGAAAAGAAAGAGCACATTGCTCTCATAATTGACGAGTTCGGCGGACTGGACGGTATCGTAACGATGGAAGATATTATCGAAACCCTCCTCGGCCTTGAAATACTCGATGAAAAGGATACCATAACAGATATGCAGAAGTACGCCCGTGAAAGATGGAAAACACGCCAGGCCAAATATAACTACCTTGATAAGTTGTGATTATTAATTGAGAATATTTTGGTAAGAATCTATCACCCAAAGCCTTATATAAAAGCATTCTCGCGATAAATTCATCACTCAAAATAATATGAAAATTGACATACAATTCATAAATTATATTAGATGTACATTGATATTAGTTAATCAGTTATATTGATGAACTCTTTAGTGAGGTAGTAATGTCAGAATTGTTCGAAATTAATTGTATCCTCATTGTTTAATTGAATAATTAATTTAAGGATTATTCAAGAATCAATGATTTTTAATTGCCTGCCAAGTATATGTATTAAATAACTGAGAAGGGTTTTATGTTTTAACACCATTCATAATTCACCATTTACCATTCACAATTAATCATTCTTTTCCCTTTGCTTCGTCCCAGAGGGCGTCCATCTCGGCCAGGGACATTTCTTTCAGATCGCGGTTCATTTCTTTGGCTTTGGCTTCTATGTATTCAAATCGTTTAGTGAACTTTTCATTTGCGAACTGTAGGGCTTCTTCGGGCACTATATCCTCGTGGCGTGCCGCATTCACCAAGGCGAAGATGAAATCACCGAATTCACCGCGTATTTTGACGTGGTCGCCCTTATCCAACTCTACTTTCAGTTCGGCGAGTTCTTCCTCAACTTTTTCCCAGACTCCGTTTTTATCCTCCCAGTCGAATCCCACACGAGATGCTTTGTGCTGAATCCTTTCTGCGCGAAGCAGAGCCGGCAGGGCTTTTGGTACACCTTCGAGGGCTGATTTCTTGCCTTCCTTTTTTTTGAGCTGCTCCCAGTTAATCATAACTTCTTCATCATTCTTCACGCTGACTTCGCCAAAAACATGCGGGTGTCGGGAAACCATTTTATCTCTGATCTTTACAATCACATCCTTGAGGTTGAAGGCATTCCTTTCTTCCGCCATTATGGCATGCATAACAATATGCAGCAGCAAATCGCCCAGCTCTTTCGAGAATTCGTCATCATCCTTACTGTGTATGGCCTCTATGGTTTCGTAAGCTTCTTCAATCATAAGGTGAGCTATGGATTCGTTTGTTTGTTTGCTGTCCCAGGGACATTCCCTCCTGAGTATCCTGACTATTTCAATAAAAGCTTCAAATTGGTCAAGTACGCTATCGGAGTTGTCAGGCCCGGGTACGGGTATATTTTTCGCTGCCATAATAATCTCATTCATTTAACTTATCAACTGATACAAAATTAATAAATAATACCAAACTAATAGTTTATTGGCAGTTAATTAACCTGTCAAAGCAATTTTCTTTTAATAAAATGCCAATATTTTCTTAATTTTGCTATTCACGTTTTTGTGTATTGTAAGTTAATTTATTTTAGCTTACGCTCTATTAATAAATAAGGAAAAGGTAACAGCATGGATAACAGCAGACAGCTTTATACGCTGATATTAGGGGTATCCAGCGGTTTTGGAAAAGCTATTTCCAGGGAATTTGCCAAAAAAGGCTATAATATATACGGGGTGCACCTTGATATGGGCTCAAACCGGGCCAGGGCCGAGGAATTCCGTCAGGAGCTGGAATCATACGGAGTTAAAGCGATATTTTTCAATGTTAACGCCGCCGACGATAAGAAAAGAGCGGAAATAATAGAAGAAATTAAGAAAAACGCTAAAAATTCAAATCATGTGCTGAGAGTACTGGTACATTCACTGGCTTTCGGCGCTATAAAGCCTTTCTTTTCGGAAGATCCGGATAATATGGTCAGTAAGCCACAGATAGAAATGACTATGGATGTAATGGCCAACAGCCTGATTTACTGGGTGCAGGATCTTTTCAACGCGAAATTATTAGCTGAAAATTCAAGGATATTCGGCCTTACCAGTATAGGATCACAGAGGGCTATGATAAATTACGGCGCCATATCGGCAGCCAAGGCCGCTCTGGAATCATATATAAGGCAGATCGCCGTGGAGCTTGCTCCTTACAAGATCACGGCAAATGCCATACTCGCAGGGCTTACCGATACTCCTGCGGCAAGGAAGATCCCCGGATTCGATAAAATGCTTGCCCACGCTAAAGATCATAACCCCTTTGACAGGAACACAGTGCCTGAAGATGTGGCAAAAGCTATTTCTATGCTGGCCGATGAGGATTTCTACTGGATAACCGGACAGACGCTCGGTGTAGACGGCGGCGAGAACATTCTGAACTTTATCGAATCCTAAATGTTGCCAAAAAGCAATTATATATTAAATTAAAATAGATCAGGCTTTTTGAAAATTGTACAAGGTAGAAAATGTTTGAATTAACTTTTACTGAAGAACAAAATATGCTGCGTGATATGGTTCGTGATTTTGCCAATAACGAGCTCAAACCCGTAGCAGCTAAGATTGACGAAGATGAAGCTATCCCTGAAGATATTATCCAAAAGATTAAGGAACTGGGAATACTCGGCGCTGCTTTCCCGGTGGAATATGGCGGCAGCGGCTTTGGCGAGGTTGGTTATTGCCTTATCCAGGAAGAAATCGGACGCGCTTGCCTATCAACCGCCACAATGATTGGAGCTCATGTATCAATAGGCACAAATGCAATCTATCTCGGCGGTAGTGAGCACATCAGGCAAAAATATGTTGCCCCGCTTGCCAGCGGCGAAAAGATAGCTGCTTTCGCACTTACCGAAGAGCGGGCAGGATCGGATGCCTTCGACCTTGTAACCCGCGCTGAAAAAGACGGCAGCGAATGGGTAATCAATGGCGAGAAAATGTGGATCACCAACGGACCATTTGCTGATACTTTTTCCGTATTTGCCAGAACAAAACGCGGTATCACGGCTTTTGTGGTTGAAAGGGATACTCCCGGATTTGAAGTAGGCGCCGCCGAAAAGAAAATGGGTATCAGGGGAAGCAAGACCTCTACACTTACTTTCGATAATGTAAGGATACCTGAAGAAAACATGATCGGCCAGGAAGGCAGAGGATTCCTTATTGCAATGAAGACTCTCGATGCCGGCAGGCTCGGCCTTGGAGCTGCATGCCTCGGAGCCTGCAAAGAACTTCTCGAAATGTCAACAAAATACGCCAAAGAAAGGAAGCAGTTCAACGAACCCATAGCTAACTTCCAGGCTGTGCAGTTCATGCTTGCTGAAATGGCTACTCAGATATATATGATGGAATCTCTCGTTTACAGGACTGCCGTACTCTATGATAAGCACGAAATGCTTTCAAGGCAGTCGGCAATGGTTAAACTGGTGGCTTCGGAAGGGCTTGATAAATGCGTTGACCTTGCCATGCAGATACACGGCGGGATGGGATATTCACGTGAACTGCCAATCGAAAGGTTTTACCGTGATTCCAGGATAAACAGGATATTCGAAGGAACAACTGAAATCCAGAAAATGGTTATCGCACGTGATATTATTAAAAGAAACGGTATCATGTAATTCCGCTTAATTGAATTATAAATTAGCCGTCTTTATTCATTAAGGACGGCTTTTGTTTTTTTTAAAGAAAATGATCAGAAAATTAATTATAGTACTGGCTATTTTAGCCATATCCCAGCAGGGTTGCGAAAAACAGCCTGATCCAAGAGTAGTTATCCACGAAAAGGTAACAGGGCGCGATAATGAGGGCTACCCTTATATCGAGGTTACTCTTAAAAATACAGGCGGTCAGCCGGCATACTTTGTATTCCTATACATAAGCCCTATTCTGGACGGCAAAGAATACCCCGAGGAATCAAAGGAATACGGCGACATACTTCCGGGCGGAGAATTAACCGAACGCTTTCAATTCGAATATCTCGGCTTCAGAGAGCCTGATGACTACGATATGTATGTTTCTTACACTCAGAACTTTAATCCTTAGAAATTATAATATTATTAATTATATTTCTTGTATGAATAAAAATGGAATAATAAATATCATAATTAATATATTAAGCCTTACAATCCATTGATGGTAGGGATATTTGGTTCCTTTGCAAGAGGCGATAGATAAACTCATACACACTATTTAGGTGTAGATTTGGAACTTAAATGGAAAACTACAATTAAAGACATCCCTGTATTAAAAAAGATGTTGGAAGAATTAAAATAATTGGGTCCGGATATTTTTTAATATCACCGCGCGTTTCTTTTGAATATCCTGATATTTCTGATGTGACCGGCATGTGTTTCAGCGAAATTATGCATGCCGCTGCCGTCGCCAACAGCCACAAAATAGTAATAATCATGTTTCAGCGGATCCATGGCTGCCTTAATCGATTCCCTTCCGGGATTATTGATAGGCCCCGGAGGCAGCCCTGTGACTTTATATGTATTATAAGGATTATTTATTTCAAGATCGCGGTATAGCAGCCTGCGCTTCTCACCGAGGGCAAATTGTACTGTAGGATCAGCCTGAAGCAGCATACCGATTTCGAGCCTGTTACGGTAAACTCCGCTGATAGCCCTTTTTTCAGCATCAACGGGTGATTCCGCTTCAATAATGGATGCCAGTGTAAGCGTTTCGTGAACGCTTTTGTAAAGCGAATATTCATCTTTAGCAAGTATATCCTGAAAAAAGCTCTCTCTGGCGCTCAGCATTCTGTCAACTATATTTGCTGCCGTAGCGTTAGCAAAGAATTCATAAGTATCCGGCAAAAGATAGCCTTCCGCGTTTACTGCGTCGATACCTCTTGTGCTCAAAAGCGAATCAGATTCACAGAGGCGCAGAAATTCATTTTCATCAAAAAACATCTTTTCCGCGGCTAATTGTGCGTATTTTTTGTAAGAATATCCCTCAGGAAAGGTGATATTTACAGTGTATAAAAATTCCCCTTTAAAGATCGCTTCTATCAGATCGCTGTTAGTAAGAGTATCGGGAAAGCGGTAATAGCCTGCTTTCATTCCCGTACCCTTGCTATACGAGTAGATTCTGGC
This sequence comes from uncultured Hyphomicrobiales bacterium, assembly GCA_964544155.1. GTDB lineage: Bacteria > Bacteroidota > Ignavibacteria > Kapaibacteriales > UBA2268 > CAZJAH01. Next base: position 19,832 of record CAZJAH010000030.1, read on the forward strand.
GCTGGCTTCGAAGACCCAGCCCGGCCTGAGCAGCCCTTTATCGTTGAATGCATTGATAGCGCCGGATATTGAAGTGCCCCGTGGTATATCAATGATAACAGGCTCCCTGCTGTTTATCTTATCATCATAAAATGTCTGCATGTAGTAATACAGACCGCCCGCGGCCAGTATTATCAGTCCTGTCAGGATAAAAAAAGCAGCTATTAATTTTTTCATTTATCCAAATATTGCTCGCCAGCAATATAAATTATTTCACATCGTCAATTAGTTCAAATTTACGAATTAAGAACGAAAAAAACTGTTTAGGAGTTAAGATGATAAAAATAACATTTCCGGGCAATAAGAAAGTTGACGCCCAAATGAACGGATTTGTAATAAATACTGACCAAAGTCCGAAAGTCGGCGGCGACGGTAGTGCGCCGGAGCCTTTTGCTCTATTTCTGGCATCGATCGGCACATGTGCCGGAATTTACGTAAAAGGCTTTTGTGACAGCAGAGGAATATCAAGCGAGGGTATAGAAATTGACCAGAACTTACAGTATGACACTGTTAAACAGAAAATTGGAAAAATTACATTAGATATAAAAGTACCCAAAGACTTCCCTGAAAAATATTATGACGCGCTTGTGAGAGCAGCTGATCAATGCGCCGTTAAGAAAACAATTCAGGATCCTCCTGAATTTGAAGTTAAAACTGTTGTGACATGACCTTATATATGTTGTAACATGATCTCCTTTTATTAAGTTAACCGGTAATAGAAAGGCTTTCCGTATGGGAGGCCTTTTTTGATTTGTAGACTATATAAAACTTTCAGCATATTTATATTGCTCAATAAGAATATCCAATTTTCGTTGATGGCAGAAATTTACTAAGATAAGTACAAATGAAATGAAAAAAATATTAGTTATAATATTTATCCTTTGCGGGATTAACGAACTGGCAGCCGATGCAACGGGGATTCTCACAGGCAGGGTAAGGGATAAAACCACCCAAAGCCCGATAAGCGGAGTAACCGTAAGTCTGCAGGGAACCCGTATGGGTACTTATACATCTTCTGACGGATCGTATAAGATCGAGGAAATACCTCCCGGGGTTTATTCCGTAAAGTTCAGGTCACTGGGTTATGAAGAGTACATTCAGTCTGATGTGGTTATAAATTCCGGTAGGCCGGCATCCCTCGATGCCGAGCTTTCCGAAACAGTCATCCGCCTTGAAGGAGCGGAAGTCAGGGGTTCATATTTTCCTAAAAAAGTAGAAACTGCGACTAGCACTCAAAGCCTTAACAGCGAGGATATAAGGCGGGCTCCGGGAGTTCAGGAAGATGTGCTCAGAGCAACAGCGCTTCTGCCAGGCGTCAACGTAACAGCTGCCGGAAGGAATGACCTTATTGTACGAGGAGGGGCGCCATTTGAAAACCTATTCATTGTGGATAATCTGGAAGTTAATAATATTAACCACTTCGGTTCACAGGGATCAACCGGAGGCCCGCTATCGATCATAAATCTGGACTTTGTAAAAAATGTTGAATTTTCCGCTGGCGGTTTCGGCGCGAAGTACGGTGACAAATTGTCATCTCTTACAAACATCACCTTACGCAACGGAAATGAGGAGAAATTCGGCGGGAAAGCTAATCTATCAGCCACAGGATTCGGCCTTAACCTTGAAGGCCCCATTAACGATAAGGGATCATTCCTTTTAAGTGCGAGGAGGAGCTATCTTGACCTGATATTCAATGCAGCGGGATTTGGCTTTGTACCAGAATACTGGGATTTTCAGGGAAAGGTCAATTACAGCGCGGATAATAAGAATATATTTACTCTGCTCTCTGTTTGGGCGCTGGGCAGCGTTAAGCTCAATAATGACGACGCCGATAACCGCCTTGATAACAGCAGGGTAGCAGTGCCTAACCAAAGGCAATATTTCTCCGGCCTTACATGGAAGCATCTCTTCGATAAGGGCTTTACGACTGTAACTCTGGGCAGGAATTACACTAATTTTTCTACGTTTCAGAATGATTCAAGCGAGGTACCAAAGGAAATTTTCAGGAATGATTCTGAGGAAGGAGAATTAATCCTCCGGACTGACCTCGACCTTCAGCTTGCGGAGAGAACTGAACTGCGAATCGGCAACCAGGTGAAATATGGCGCCGCTCTCGATTACGACATAAATCTGCCGGGATACCTGAGGCGTGATGAAAACGGCGAACCCAGGCCCCTTCTGTTGGATACAACATTCAATACATACAAAAACGGCACGTACGCAAGCTTAACTCTGCCGCTATCTGATCACAGGGTAACATTCGGCGGCAGGATGGATTACTACAGTTATACGGGAAATAAGTTCTTCTTTTCGCCCAGGGCTTCTTTTTCATATTATATAAATCCGGTATCATCGATAATCGGCAGCGCTGGCAGATATTACCAGGCGCCGTCGTACGTTTGGCTGATTGGCGGCGCCCGGGAAGCCTTGGAGCCTGTCATTGCCGACCAGGTTGTGCTCGGATATGATCACACTCCCACGCAGGACGTAAAGGTACAGCTCGAAGTCTTCTACAAGTGGTATGACAATTATCCCGCGAGGATATTCAGGCCGCAGGCAGTACTGGCTCCCGCGGGGTTTGACGATATTACAGGCGATATACCCTTTGGCCTGGAGCCGTTAGCAAGCAGAGGAGACGGATTGTCGCGCGGGGCCGAACTTTTTATTCAGAAAAAGCTCAGCAATATACCGGTTTATGGCCTGCTGAGCCTTTCTTATAGTGAGACTAAATTTACATCTCTCGACGGAGTGAAAAGGTGGGGCGCTTTCGACAGCCGCTGGGTATTTAATATTGCCGGCGGATGGCGCGTAAGCCCCGACTGGGAAATTAGCGGAAAGTTCAGGATAGCCACAGGAGTGCCCACAACACCCTACACTGAGGATGGCAGGCTGGATTTCACAAGGTATAACGAAGGCGAAAGGCTTCCTCTATTCCACTCGTTTGATTTTAGAGCGGATAAAAAATGGAACTTTGTAGGCTGGAGCCTTGTTACTTATATCGATGTGCAAAACGTTTACGGCCGTGAAAATATATCGGGTATAAAATGGAACCCTCGCCTTGGCGAACCCGAATTCCAGAAGTCTATTGGAGTTCTGCCGAGTATAGGTGTCTCCTTCGAGTTCTAGGGGCGGTTAAACATTGTTACCTTTTTTGATTTGATCACAAACTCAGGCGGTGGAGCCTGTACATGAATGCTTAAAGGCAATAATCTGCCGGCCGCACCACCCCGTCACGCTTTCAGCCGTGCCGCCCCTCCTCGGCGAGGCGTGAATAATGATTTGTATTTTTTATTGATAATTTAGAATTTTACTCTTTCCATTATCTTCCCCTCTCTAAGGGGAAGTGGCCGGGAACGGCTCGCAGAGACGGATCCGGACGATAGGGAGGGACGTAAGCAGTACAGTAAAAAAGCCCTGACGAAGCAGGGCTTGAGTAAATAATTTTTAAAAAGGATCAGCTCCAGGTAACATGTATATCAGGAAGCATATTCTGAATTTTAATCATGTCTTCCCTCGAAAAACCGTTTTTACCTAAATTCAGGTAATTTAAGGATTTCAGGTTGTTCATGGTTGCCGGTATCTCAGTCAGCTCGTTCATATTAAGGTCTACATCTGAGAGGTTTGTGAGCTGTCCTATGCATTCAGGCAGTTTTGTAAGCTCATTTTCATACAGGAGCAGCTTTTCTAGTTTGTGAAGATTGCAGAAGCTTTCAGGCAATTCCGTGAGCAGGTTTTTATATAGCCTGAATTTAATAAGTTCGCTCAGATTGCCGATGTTTTCAGGTAGTTCCATGAGGTTGTTTTCCTGAGCTTCCAGCTTAACAAGCTGCTTAAGGTTGCATATACTGTCGGGCAGTTTTTGCAGGTTGTTTCCGGGGATACGCAGCTTTTTGATTTTAGGCAGATTGCCGATATTTTCCGGCAGGGCTTTGATCTTATTTTCCGAAAGTATTAGTTCTTCAAGTTCGGGCAGTTCGCAAATATCGTCAGGAATTGTCGTGATATCGTTGTTGTTCAGGCTCAGCCTTTTGAGCTTTTTGAGCCTGCCGAAGCCTTCGGGAATTAATTCGAGGTGATTCCAGCTAACAATGAGAATCTCGAGATTTTCAAGATCGCCGATTGCTGCAGGTAAAGTTTTAAGGAGGTTACCGCTGAGTTCAATTTTTTGAAGTTTTTTTAGTTGTGATATTGATTCGGGGATAGATTTGAGTTTGTTATTCCAGAGGATAAGAGACTTTAAATTTGGCAATTTTAATATTTCCTCAGGGAATTCCGAAAGCCCTTTGTAGTGAAGGTCTAAGACCTCGCATTTTTCAGGGGTTTTGAGCGCGTCCTCCAGATTATAAAATGTTTTATCGGGAGCAATGTTTGAATTATCCATATCCGACTCCAGCCTTTTTTAAGTTTTGTAAGATTCTTTGTTCAATATTTACACAATTACGTGAAAAAAAGAAAGAAATTTTGCAAATAATTACAAAATTTGATTACTTTTATGCACAATTTAATATAAATAATTTTGGGCAGAATAAAATGAAAACATCCGGAATACTATTTTTTGTTTTAATGATATTACCTGTAATACTGATCTCACAGCCGTCGGGGCCGTTTGAAAATGTACCTCAAAATTTTGACGTATTAAGCTACAGCGCTGAGATCGAACTGCCCGATATTCCCGAGCCTTATATAAAAGGCAGAAATACCATAACCTTAACATGGAATCCTCAGGCCGATGATCATCATTTCTATTTCCACCTGCATTCATTATCGGTGGATTCCGTCAAATATAAAGATTCGCTTATACTATTCAGCAGGGAAGAAAGCGAAACGGATTTTTATTATTCTGTAGAGCTGGATGATGAGGACAGCTCTGTCATTGATATATATTACCACGGTATTATGACGGTAGAGGATAATGCAGCGGCATGGGGGGGCGTGCATAGCGATAACGGCATGGTTTACGCACTCGGGGTAGGATTCCTTAATGATTATGTATCCGCAACGAGGCATTGGCTGCCCTGCTATGACCATCCTTCTGATAAGGCACTTTTCGAGGCTGTGTTTACGGTTTCGCCTCCAAATACAGTAGCATCTAACGGCCTTATGATTGATTCCGCGGAGTCCGACGGAAAGAAATTACTGCACTGGAAGCAGGAAAGCGAATGCTCCACCTATCTGCTTACATTTGCGGCAGGGCCGCTTTTCAGGACTGATTACACTCAGCCCGGCGGAGTGCCTATCCATGTTTATCATCTCGAACATGATAATATCGATCCGGTATTTTCTTCCCTGCCACAGCAGGTCGAGATTATGGAATCTTATTTCACGCCCTATCCACTGGAAAAAGTAGGCTATGTGATAACAAATGTCGGTTCGATGGAGCATCAGGGGCTAATTTCTTTCAGCAGATCTTTATTGAATAATCCGGCAGCAGGAAAAGAAACCGCATTACACGAGCTCTCACATATGTGGTTCGGCGATCATGTGTCACCTATGGATTTCCGCGACGCATGGCTCAATGAAGGATTCGCGGTATTTTGCGAATCCCTCGATGCAGATTATAATAGCGGCCGAACTGAATATTTAAACAGCGTAAATAAATCAATAAACAATTATTTAAGCAATATCAGCCAATCAGAGGGTGTATTCCCCTTATATGATTTTAAAGCCAGCGGCAGCCCCACAAATTATCCTCAGACTATATACCAGAAAGGCGCGGGAGTAATGGCTCTCCTGCGTGAAAAGCTTGGCGATGGCGATTTCTTTAAAGCTTTGAACAATTATCTTATAAAATACGCTGAAGCTAATACCAGCTCAGAGTTATTTAAGGAAGAACTTGAAAAGCAATACGGCATGCAACTGGATGACTTCTTTAATTCTTGGGTGTATGGCCGCGGCTGGCCGGAACTGGCTCTCTCCTTTGAAGGTTATACAGTAGAAGGCTTTGTGGATGTACATTATGTTAATAAAATGCGCGTTCGACAGGTACAGCCCAAAAGCTATGGAGGATACAACTATGTGCCTGTAGCTTTGTATTTTAACCAAAGCGATACAACGCTTCCTTTTATAATGACATCTATTGATACAACTTTTCATTTTGGCGATTATATAATGTTTAATAATATCAAAAACGCAACACGGGAATTTCCGCTTTTTTATAAAATTACTACTATTAACAAACCCGTATCCGCTAAAGAGGAAATAGCATTAAAGGTAAAGCTTTATCCCCAGCCTGCTAAGGATAAGCTTATCCTAGAAAGCGGCTTGAATCAGGGGCTGTACAGCCTTCAGATCGTGAATACCGCGGGAAAAATTCTTTTGAAAAAGTCACTTGCCGGCAATAAATTTGAAATTGACTGCTCGAACTTTCCGGCAGGCAATTATTTATTAATATTAGAAAAGGATGTCAGCCGTATAGTAAGGAAGTTCGTTATAGCAAGATAAAGGTTTTTTCAAGCATGAAAAATGAAGGGTAAGAGAATGAGTAAGGTTATTAGCGCCGAAGAGATAGGAAGGAATTGGCAACAATTAAACGATGAGGTAAAGGAAAGCGCTCTGAAAGCCGGAAGGCAGCCGGAAGATATTACGATAATTCCCGTATCGAAGACCCATCCCGTGGAAATGGTCTATAACGCCATGGAAGCGGGGGTAAGGCTTTTTGGGGAGAATTACGCCCAGGAACTCAAAGATAAGCACGAACATTTTGAAAAAAGCGGAAAAACAGAACCCGAATGGCATTTTATCGGGCACCTGCAAAGTAACAAAGTAAAATATATAGCCCCTTATGTGAGTATGATTCATTCGGTAGATTCAGTAAAGCTTGCAAAGGAGATTAGTAAAAGAGCTGTACAGAACGAAAGGGAGATTGATATACTCATACAGGTGAATACTTCCGGTGAGGAATCCAAATCCGGATGCGAACCCGGAGAATTGGAATCGATTATTAGGGAAGTGAATGAATTTGAGAACTTAAAAATTAAAGGCCTTATGACGATTGCAGGCCTTTTCGGTTCGGATGAAGAAAACCGTAAGGAATTCAGATTGCTGAAGGAATTATTAGATGATATGAAATCAAAATTCCCCAATAATGAATTAAAGCATCTTTCCATGGGTATGACAGGAGATTTCCGCATGGCCATCGAGGAAGGCTCGACTATGGTACGCGTAGGCACTGCCATATTCGGCGCGCGGGATTATTCGGCTAATAATTAATTACAAAAATAAACATTTGAAAGGCACATTTAATGATCAAACAGGTTAATGAGATCAAGCAAAAACTTGATGAAACACTATCAGTCATAAGAAAAGAAACATCCATGGCCCCTGAGATAGGTGTGATACTCGGCACTGGCCTGGGCGGTTTTGCCGCCGAAATCGAAAAGCATACCGAGATCAGCTATGCAGAGCTGCCGAACTTCCCGCGGCCGACAATGGAAATTCACAACGGCAAGTTGATATTCGGCAGGGTAGCAGGCAAAGAGATAGTTGCCATGCAGGGGCGATTCCATTATTACGAAGGCTATACCATGCAGCAGATCACCTTTCCGGTAAGAGTGATGAAAAGGCTTGGTATCGAGCAACTGTTAATCTCAAACGCCTGCGGCAGCGTTAATCGCTATTTCAGAAGGGGTACGCTTATGGCCATTGACGACCATATAAACCTGCTCGGTAATAATCCCCTCATCGGACCTAATGATGATGAGGAAGGGCCCCGCTTCCCTGATATGAGCCGGCCATGGTCCGCCGGGCTGATATCTCTTGCTGAAGAAATAGCCATGGAAAACAATATAAAACTGAACAGAGGCGTTTACGCGGCAATGACCGGCCCCTGCCTTGAAACAAGAGCGGAATACAGGATGCTACAGGTGATAGGTGCAGATGTAGTGGGCATGAGCACAGTTCCCGAAAATATCGTCGCTAACCAGCTTGGCCTGGACGTGCTGGGAATATCTGTCATAACCGATGAGTGCTATCCGGATGCCCTTCGTCCTGTAGATATAAATGAGATACTGGAAGTTGCCGGAAGAACTGAGCCAATGCTGACAAAGCTTTTCAAGCAGGTGATCGAAAGAATATGTTGAATTGTGAATTGCGAATGATGAATTGTATTTGTTAACTTAAATATAGTGAATTGAGATTAGGATAGTTAAGAATTTAACAGTTCATTCGCAGAGCGCGTTATTTTATTTTATAAGAAACAATTCGTTAACTTATGTGTTATAACATGTATATAATTTGTGCAAATTACTTCTTAATACCGGCGGCAAAATTATGAAAACAAAATTATTATTTGTCCTTTTACTCTTACTAATTGTATCCTGTGCTGATGACAGCAGGGTGGTAGATAATAATGATGCCCGAAATTCCATGCTTCTATCTTATGAAAATCCGGATCCCCGGATAGGCTGGTTCTCATTTTCAGAGAAAAAAATCAGTGGCCCTGACCCCTATTTTGAAGCCAACGGCAGTTATATACAGGGAACTGTAACAGAGATCAGGTATTTCAACAATCGCTATTATATGCTGGTACCTGAGCACTCGAAAATTGTTATTACAGATAAAGATTTTGCTCACATAGCAGATATCAGCTTCGCTGATGAAGGCTATAAGCCAATAGGAATCTGCTTTCCCAACGCAACCGATGCCTGGGTGATACACGAAGGAATAGCCAGGATATCCGTCATAGATATAACTGTCAATGAAAAGGCACTTGAAATAGCACTTTCTGCCGCGCCCTCGAGTATAGCCTGTTTGGGTAATACAGTAGTTACTGCCAACACCGGGGACAATTCACTATCAATTGTACGTTCAAATACCCTGGCCGAGGAAGCTGTTATTCCAGTATCTCCCGAGCCTTTTAAAGCAGATATAACTCCGGATGGTGAAAAAATATTCTATGTATGCAGAGGAGCAGGAAAAACGGTGAACCAGCAGGGCGCTAAAACAGATGCCATGATAGGGTACATTAGCATTAATTCCGGATCAATCATAAAGGAAATCCCATTAGGAACAGGCATCATCCCGGCTATTGATGAGTTTCCCCTGGATTATACAATCACTTCTAACAATCTGGCATTTGTCATTACCGAGAATGTATTGTACAGGGTGAACTTGAAGTATAACTCAGATCCTGTATTTTTAGGAAGATTACGGTATGACAGGATATATTTTAATTTTATGACAGGAAAATTAGTATTATATTCCAATAAGGAATCAGGAACCGAATTATATATCAATAATGATGCCACGGGATCCGTGGATGACTTATATCGTTTAGATCAACGAATAAATGCAATTTACCCGGTTTTTTAATGGCTACACAATCATTAATAAATCTCGAATCACTCATTGCTTTGAGTGCGAGATTAAACGAAGCAGATAGCGAAGACTTCATACTTAATTCAGCGATGCTGTCAATAATGGGTAAGCTGCGCGTATCGAGAGCTTGTATTTTGAAGCCTATAAACGGGCGCTATGAGATCGCACTTACAAAAGGCCGGCAGGCATTAAAATCGCTTGATTATTTTGACATAGATTCATTTACCGAGCTTTCTCATGACTCAGTAAATTATAATGATCTGTATGAAGCCGGATTCAGATATTGCCTTCCCGTTCAACAGAATAAGGAAAATTTGGCTGTAATATGCCTGGGGCCTATAATAGATGAAACAGCAATCGGGCAGGAAGAGGCACATTACGCGCGCCTGGTCAGCAGTATTACGGCTAATGCCCTGCAGAATTTCAGGAACAGGATTTCGCTTATAAAAGCAAAGAATGAACTGGAAACAAGGAACCAGCTTCTTACAACATTATATGAGCTGAGCAGGGATTTCAGTACAATTTTATCGAGGGAAGAAATACTTCAGCTTTTATCATTCAACCTTATGGGGCAGCTTATGGTAAGCCGCTTTGCCATAGTGATGCTGGATAACGGCAAGCCTGCTGTTATTGTGAACAGGTTCGGCAGTTCTATAAGCGATCAGGCACTGGAACTGCTTAAAGATATAAACTGCCTGACCGACCTAAGCGATGATGAATTACTTGTATCACAATTGCTGCGGAATGACAATGTTGACGCACGAATGATCTCTCCTATGGAATTAAAGGGAGAAAAAATGGGCTACCTTATACTCGGGGGAAAGCTGTCGGGAACTGCTTTTACACCGGACGATAAGCTTTTTATCGAATCATTGGGCAACACCGCAATGCCTGCTTTGGAAAATGTAAGGCTTTTCGCTCAGGAAGTAGAGAAGAAGAGGCTTGAAAATGAACTTGATTACGCACTGGAAATTCAGATAAACCTATTGCCCAAACAACTGCCTGAAGTTCCCGGCCTGGATATTTTCGGTATATCGATACCGTCGAGTCATGTAGGGGGTGATTATTATGATTTTATCCTTACACCAAATGGCAGACTTCTAATAGCTATCGCTGACGTATCGGGTAAAGGCATGCCTGCATCGCTGCTTATGGCTAACTTTCAGGCTGCTTTGCGCGTTCTTGCGCAATCGGATATTTCGCTAAAAGAAATGATCATAAAGCTTAACCGCCTTATCTTTGAAAATACTTCAGCGGATAAATTTATTACATGCTTTTGCGCTGTTTACGATTACTCGAATAAAATCTTACGTTACATTAATGCCGGGCATAACCCCCCTTATTACATTAATGCCAGTGGCGATATAATGCTCCTGGATAAAGGAGGCCTGATATTAGGAATTATGGAAGACAGCCACGATTATGAAGAAGATTCTGTTAGGCTTGATTCGGGTATGATAGCTCTTTTTACAGATGGTATCACTGAAGCGCAAAATCCGGAAAATGAAGAATTTGGCGAACAAAGGCTTAAAGAATTGTTACTTTCAACAGAAGGAAGCGCCAAAGAGATTTCACATGAATTGATAAGAAGCGTAAAAAAATTCAACAGCGGGAAAGGCCAGTATGATGACCTTACTGTAGCTATACTGAAAGCCTTATGAGAAATAAATCCCGGATAAATAAAAAGCCGCATCTGATTGAGCGGCTTTTATGAGTTTTTTTATAATATACCTTAATTTAATTTCCAGCCGGTGGCTGCTGATTTCCATCATCCTGTTGTTGCTGTTGCTGCTGTTGCTGTGGCTGTTGTTGCTGCTGCTGCTGTTGTTGCTGCTGTGGAGCAGGCTGCCCTGGAATGCCCTGGCCGGGTATGGGAGTTTGCTGCATTGGCAATTCCAATTCTTCGACTGCCGGCCTTTCTACGGCGTCATTAGCGCCCACAAAGAATATATTAGTTAGCAGCGAAAGCCCAAGTATAGCACCTGCAAGCCCTATGGTAGTCCGGGTTAAAATGTTCGAAGTCCTGTGAGTACCCCACATAGTGGACATCTGGCTGCTAATGCCTCCTAATCCGGAAAGCATGTCGCCTTTGCCCGGCTGTAATAAAACCACTCCGATAAGGAGGATGGACAGAATGATCAATATTATTATTGCTACTACAAGCATGTTTTACCCACCAAAAATTTCAATTCTTACAAATATGTGAACAACAAATTTAGTTTTTCATATTCAAATAAACAAATAAAATTTCAATATATTTTATAGTTTTGTAAAAGTAACCGGGAAATTTTGATCCGGTATTTATTTAGTATCAAAAAGTATTTAGTATCAAAAAGCATAATGAATTCGTCATCAAATTATAATTGATTACCCTTAAAAATGAACATAACAGACAGGTACATACTACGCGCTCATATAGCTCCCTTCATATTTGGAGTCTCAACCGTTGTATTTCTTTTTCTCATGCAGTTCCTTATGAAATATATTGATGAACTTCTGGGAAAAGGCCTTGACGAGTGGATAATTATTCAGCTGATCGGCTTAAATATGTCTTGGATGGTAGTTCTTGCCGTCCCAATGGGTGTGCTGTTCTCAACATTGATGGCATTCGGTTCTATGGCGGCTTCTCACGAAGTGACTATAATAAAGGCAAGCGGCGGCAGCTTAATAAGAATGATGATCCCTGTTGTCATAAGCGGCACATTAGTAACGGTGGGCTTGTTTTGGTTTAATGATTACGTGCTTCCGGAATCCAATCATCGCGCAAAAGTATTGATGAGCGACATAAAGCGCATCAAACCTACTTTTACTCTGGAATCGGGAAGATTTTCGACTGATCTGACCGGATATACCATATTAGCGCGTAAGGTAGATTCGATTTCGGGAATATTAAGAGGCGTTACCATTTATGACCGCCGGAGCTCACACAAAGTAAATGTCATTTCCGCGGATACCGGAATTGTGAGCTTTACCCCTGATTATGACAAACTCGCTATTGATCTCAACAAAGGTGAAATCCACCAAATGGACTTTGTGAAGCTTAATAATTATCGTATTGTGAATTTTAATGATTACCGGATACTTATTGATGCCGGAGGATTCAATTTCGAGAGGTCGAGCACCGGTATGATGTCGCGCGGTGACCGCGAAATGAAGATCAGCGATATGCGTGAAATAGCTGTTCGCGCCCGGCAAAACAGGGATGAAGCCAGGGCGAGGCTTGATACTACTCTCAATAAGCATCTCAGCTATTTGCTTAAAGGCCGGGCAGATACTACTGATAAAATGGCCTCAGGGCCTGTTAAGTTTGACACTGACACTTTAAGCACGATAGAAGCAGCTGACAGGGCAAAAAAAAGAATTTCATTTCTCAGAACGAATATCCGCTCTGATATTCAACGGGAAGAAAGCTATAATAACAGAAGCAATCAGTATGAAGTTGAAATTCAAAAGAAATATGCCATTCCTTTTGCGTGTATGGTTTTTCTTTTGATTGGATGCCCCCTGGGAATAAGGACAAAAGGCGGCAATTTCGGTATTAGCGCTGCCATTAGCCTTGGATTTTATGTTTTCTACTGGGCTACCCTTATTGGTGGCGAGAAGCTGGCAGACAGGGGAATTCTATCGCCTGTACTCAGTATGTGGCTTGGTAATATCATAATCGGAATTGCGGGTATCATACTTGTTATTAGAATAAATAATGAAAATTTCGCAGTTTTAGAAAAAATTAGAAACCAGGCCCGTAAATTATTTTTCAAATAATGCATTGTGTAAACCTCTTAAATGATCATTTGCATTTTCCGATGGGATAATCAGTATATCCCTGCCGGAATCGCCATAAATGATATAACTATCCTTTTCGCAATTATCCGAAATATATTTATAGAAAAGATTTTTTCTGTTATTATTAATTATAATTATTGCCGCCTTATAGCCGTTTTCATTGATTGCCGGGGGATTATTTTCATAGAGAATTTTGTTAAAAGCCGGCCCGGCGAAGTGCATAAAAGCATTATCAGTGTTTTCTCCGCTAATATCATTCAGGCCTTTAATCAATAATATGACCGGCAGCGGAGTAGTTATGTTTTCATTTTTAATTGAAGTACTGCCTTTAGGGCTAAATGCGGATCTGTATATCAATTCAATGTTCTTTTCCCGGCAGTGTTTTATCATGCCCGGGTAGATGAGCTTTAAGCCGGATAAAGCTAGAATTTCTGCATCGTCATAATTCAGATATTTCATTAGCTTGTGTCCGGAAACATATTCGGGGTCAGCTGTTCTTATGCCCGGCACATTAGTCCAGAATACTATTCTATCAGCATCTGAGTATTTTGCCAGGAGCGCGGCCGTGAGGTTTGAACTTTCATAGCCCATTGTAGTGACATCTCCTTTGAGATTTCTGCCGATAAAACCCTGAGTAAGATATACTGCTTCATTTTCCAGTTTTTGAATCACTTTTTCCTTAATTGATTTTGCGATATATTTCTCAAGTGGGCGGGCTTTACCGTGCTCATCATCAGTAGCCATAAATTCTACGGCTGATTCGGCGTAGTGAGATATTTTTTTATCTTTTAAGAAATTTGAAATTAATGACAGAGCTAACACCTCACCGAAGCTGATTATTTTATCCAGAGTTTTATTTGTCAGATATCCGGTAATTAATAATCCTTCGATTAAATCATATAGTCTTTTTGAAAGATCATTGATTTCATTCGAGGCTTTTTCAACGTAGTATGTATCAAAAATTATTTCACGGATGAACTTGTGATGTTCTTCGATAACAAATTTAATCAGTCTCCGGGCTTCTTCTTTTTTTCTTTGCTCCGCCATTACCGCGGCTTTGCTAAGATTTTGCGTGCTCTTAGAAAGAGCCGAAATAACAACGATTTTCTTTTCTTTCGAATCCTGAGATAAAATTTCAGAAAGCTTTTGGAAGCCTTCTCTTGAGCTTAAAGCAGCACCGCCAAATTTATGTATTTCCATAAATTTTCTTAATCCGGATGTTATTAAAAAAATTAAAATATACAATGTTTAAATAATTTTAAAGGAATACCAAAAAAATAATTTTACTATCAGTATATATAACATGCTATTGCTGATTATGTATAAGTTATTATTAATCAAAGATATAACATAATAAAAGCAAAAATATAATATGAATAAATCAGTAAAATCCTTGATTCATTCAAGGGTTAAAGATGTATACAGGGATTATTATTTATAAAATAATAAAAAAAACGGTAACATTTTTGCGGGTGTATTGTTATGTAGTATCTTTAATAAAAGATTAACTATTTACTTAAATGAATTAATATTCATTATAGTATTTTTTAACAAATAACCAGGGAGAGTTATGAAACAAAGAAACATCCTCTTACTTCTGCTGGGAATTTTCCTTCTGGCAGGAGCCTACAAAAGCAACGCGCAACAGATGCCCCCTGATCTGTGCGAGATCACCGGTACATCGGTGGAAAGATGGGGAACTTTAAGAATTAACGGAGTTGTCGTCCAAGAGAATACAACAGGCGGTAATACCGATTGTGTGACCTATCTTGACAAAAGGAATGATTTTACATTCGAAGTTGAAGCAGGCCAGCAAATGGAGGTACACACTTCGGGCCCATACTGGTACTCAACAGATTGTCAAATCTCGTGGACTGCACATAATCTTGGTGTTTTTATTGACTTAAACAAGGATGGGGATATCCAGATAACCGATCCAAATACAACAGGAGCCCGTGAAGAGAGATTTTATTTCGAGGGTCTGGATGTTGCCAGTGAAACAATAACATTCAATCTGCCGGAAGATATAGATGGCGGATTATATGTAATGCGTGTTGTTACTTCCGATGGCGTTGGAGATGTTGTTCGCCAGGGGTGCGGCACACAGTCGTTTTTCCAGGTCGTTGACATATTAATAAATGTTAAACCGCAGGAACCGGCTATCGTTGATG
>CAZJAH010000031.1:0-34546 GCA_964544155.1 uncultured Hyphomicrobiales bacterium
CTTAAAAAAAGGGATTTAGATTTTTTTCCTTAAGAGTTTAATCACTACTGAAAGATGTTCTATTTTCAGTTCAAATTTAAAGTGATCGTTTTTATGCGTATTTTTCTCACCAAGGTAACTGCCTGTAAATCTTCCAGCGTACAAGTATTCTTAAATTCATTTAGTTAGAAAAAACAGCATTTATATAATTAGTGAAGAAAAGGATGATTACCCCTACTTCATAATTCGTGAAATATTAATACTAATCTTCTATTTCCAGAATCCACATTTTCAACTCATAAAAACATTTAGCTCCCACAATAGTCCCTTCTGCTTTATGATTCACTGTTTCTCCTTGAGTCATAGTGTTGTCCAAAACACCTAGTATTAACTCAATATAATTAGTTATTGATGATAAACCAGGAATTAATTCTGCTATATTAACTACCCCTTCTAACGAATCATTTATTTTCTTAACATTTATATTTCCTTCTTCTTCCCAATCTTTATTATCATATTTAACTTTTATTCTTTTGCTTTTAATTAAATCTCCATGAGTGAACATTGCAGCAGTTCTTAATTCAAAATCGAATTCAACTGTTATTTTTGTGTCATTAATTTCTCTAGTACAATTTTTAATCCAGACGCTATAATTTTCACCCGTTTCCTGATTATCTGCCCATTCAGACTTATCAATATAAGCCATTAATCCATTTTTGGCCCCTGTAACATCCATTTTTTCAGAAAATTCAGTTTTTACATCAAAAAGATAATAATTCACTGGATCGGGTATGGTTTCGGTCGGTCCAGAAGCATTCTCTGAACATGAAATAATCACAACTGAAATAATCACAAAAGCATAAATCGTTTTTAATGTAAACATATTAAGTCTCCTATGAGATATGAAAATCGTAATATAATGTTATAGTAATATAACAAAATACACTGTAAATTTACAATAATTTTTTTTATTAACCACATATTTTTATTATCCCTGTTTAGTGATATTCCTCCCCCTCTTCAATATTAAAAATAGTTTTGCGTATAAAAAACAGGTTATTTAGTAAAATAATATAGGAATGAATTATGGCAGGCGGCGGAGTCAGAACTGAAATTAATGACAGCGTGGCAAGAGTTATATATTTCACCCGAAAAGCAATTTCCTCCCCGGAAAGGTACTGGCGGAGCTTGCCGGCGAATTCACAAAGCTGAAGGATAATAAAAGCGTTAAAGTGATAATCCTGCAGAGCGAGGGCGAAAAAGCCTTCTGCGCGGGGGCTTCTTTCGATGAGCTGCTGGCCATAGATAATTTCGATACCGGAAAGGAATTTTTCATGGGTTTCGCGAGGGTGATAAATGCCATGCGCAAATGCCCCCAATTCATTATAGAGAGGATACAGGGTGAAGCTGTCGGCGGCGGCGGCGGACTTATCGCGGCCGCGGATTACGCTCTCGCCGTAGAGAACGCACTCATTAAGCTTAGCAAATTCGCGCTCGGTATAGGGCCCTTTGTTGTCGGGCCCGCGGTTGAGCGCAAAATTGGCAGGGCGGCTTACTCACAAATTTCCATCGGCTATGAATGGTACGACAGCGAGTGGTCAAAGGGAAAAGGCCTTTTCGCGGAAACCTTCGCCACAATCGAAGAGCTTGATAACGGAGTTACCGGCTCAGTTGAGGGCACAATAGAAGGGTACAGTAATCCTTATTTTTTTAATTCATAGAGGGCGGTTTTTGCTTCTTCAAATTCCGGGTCCAGTTTAAGCGCCCATTCATACATGTTTATTGCCTCATCGGTTACGCCGGCCTTTCTGAAACATTCACCTGCGCCAAAGCAGGCACGGGGGTTTTCAGGATTCATCTTAAGCGCCGAGATATAGAGGCTATTGGCGCCTTCGAGATCGCCCAACTCGAGAAGCATCTCACCCGTTGTGGTAAGTATGTCATCAAGGCTTATCAGCAGGGTCGAACGGAATTTAGATTCCGACCAATTATCCATCAGCCCGGTTACCAGCTCGAGAGCTTCTTCAATTTTTTCTTTTTTTGCCGCGAGAACTGACCTTAAATATAGGATATCGGGTGAATCCGGTTCTATATGCCAAGCTTCATCTATCAATTTTTCTGCATTATCAAGTTCATCATCTTCAATATTTATTGCAGCCAATCTGCATAAGGCGTGAAGGCGGTATTTTTCTTCAAGGCTGTCATCTTCCAGTACTAAATTAAAATTCACCGAAGCATCGCCTTTATTACCTTCTGTATAAGCCTTTTCGGCTTCCCCGAGTATGGTCAGGGAATCCTCAAAGTCCGGGTTCAACTTTTGCCCTGCCATAGATGAGGATTTTATTCCATAATGATAATCCACACGGGATAGCAGTTTGATTGTCGATCTGTCCCAGTTCCATTTTGTCCTCGCTAAAGAATTGGCAATTAATCCCATACTGAACAGAGCCGACGGGCTTTCGTACACAGAACGTAGAATTTGGATAAGGGAATCAAGCTGAGGTTCAAGTATAAACGCGTCCGCTGTCAACTCCATTCCGTCGATCACATTGCCGATATTTTTCTTGAGCGCGTCAATCCTGAGCGCGAAATCATCAGTAATAAAATCTTCCGCAGCGCCCTCTCCGGTTACTACCACCGGCAGTCCGCAAGCCATAGCTTCAAGCGTTGGAAGCGAAAAGCCTTCGCCTCTGAATGGGCTGATGAATATATCACAAGCCCTGTAAAGCGATGCCATTTCACTTTCTTTCAGATAATCTTCAATATAAATAATCTCAGGTGCTTCCGGCTTTATTTTTTGTTCTTCAATAAATTCTTTTGCGGTTTGGCCTTTATAGAAGGATTCACCTCCCATGTCTTTAATTATCAGACTTACATCATCCCGGCTGCTGAAAGCTGTTAAATAAGCTTTCAATAGTACATCAATACCTTTTCTGTAGATGGTTCCGCCCACAAAGAGTATTTTAAGCTTTTTATTTGTATCCAGCATGAAAGCGT
Source organism: uncultured Hyphomicrobiales bacterium (assembly GCA_964544155.1). GTDB lineage: Bacteria > Bacteroidota > Ignavibacteria > Kapaibacteriales > UBA2268 > CAZJAH01. Next base: position 2,977 of record CAZJAH010000031.1, read on the forward strand.
CTCCATCGGGCCTGAATTTTTCAGGATTAATCCCATTGGGGATGATCTGTACCTTGTTGAAGTCTATGCCTGAATTCAAAAAAGCTTCCCTTGTGAAATTCGACGGAACCCAGACCTCATCAGCTTTACGGAAAAGCTCCGCGAAATCCTTGCGGAGCGCAGTATATTCCCAGGGCTGCATGATAATCCATTTGGCGCCCTTCGGCGGTTCCTCTTTTGGAGGCCACTGGTGTCTGATCCAGATATAGGGAAGACGGGATATTTCTTCAGGTACTTCTTCTTTAAATCTAATATCATTATCTTTGATTATCTGAAAACGGCTGTCTTCGCTGTGGTGTATCCTGTCGCTTTCGTAAGGGATTATTGTTAGATTGAAAAGTCCTGTGTTAGCAATGTTAATGCAATGCTCCCTGTTTACCAGCGCGAGCGAATGATAAACAAACTGCGAACCTTCCCAAACTAAATTCAAATATGGCGGCTTGTCGGCCGGTTTCTCAGTACTAGCAGGAGGTTTTATTTCCTCCACTTCTTCAATTTCTTCCGGCTCAATTGTATCTTCTATTTCATCCAGCTCGGGCAATCCTTCAAAATCAAATTCAAGGCCAGCGAATTCATCTTCGCTAATGTCGGCGTCCTCTATATGTGATGATTCCTCATCCTTCCGGGCATCTTCCGGGTAGCTGTCATATTCTGTACCGGCTTTCTTTGATGCATCGACCGTCATGTTAAGGTTTATATAGCCCTTATCCTGAGGCAGATCATGTTCTTCTATGTTATTAACTTCAATGCCGGCTTTTTCAAGATGAGCTTTAATTGAATCGGGATCGAATGCCACATGGTGGTAATCACCGGGATTTGTCTGTCCGCCGAATATCATATACGATGCCACATCGGCGTTCCAGATTCCTCGCAGGTACGCCTGTGCCTGCAATTTGAGCGAGGGGCAGCGGATTATCAGCTTGCCGCCGGGCTTAAGCACTCGCGACCACTCATGAAGTAGGTGATCAACTTCACGATGGGAAAAATGCTCCAGAATATCGCTGGCAATTATAAGGTCAACCGTATTATCCTGAAATTGCAGGTTCCTGACGTCCATGGCTACCACCGAAGGGTCATCGCTGTAAAGATCAATATTGATAAACCCGTCGCGTACATCTCTTCCGCAGCCAAGATTGAGCATAAGCGGCGTGGGCAGATGGCCGGGAAGCCTTCCTTCAGCCTTCTTTGTAGCAAATCCTCCCGGGATTTCTACTTCAAAATTCATCCTGTTCATGGGATCAGAATGCATAGGCACCGTAATATTTTTATTTTCAATAATTTAGATAAAACTCAAACAGAATGTTATCAAATAATATGCCAGCATTTTGATTTTTATCTAAAAGATGGATTTCAACAGGCTCTGAATTCAAAATAATTATTTAAATAAAAGAGATCTCACATAATTCGCCACGCTGAGGCAGGATGTCAGGCCAGGGGATTCCATACCGATCAGATTTATTAACCCAGGAAGGCCTTTCGCGCTTTCTTCTTTAATAATGAAATCCCTGTATCCGCCTCCCTCCTTTTGCAATTTCGGACGAATACCGGAATAATCCGGTTCAAGATCTTCCGGCTCCAAACCTTTAAGGTATAGAGATGCCGCAGCGAAAAACTTATCCCTTAGCGTTTCATCGACAGAGTAATCCTGAATCCTTCTTGTGAGAAATTGCGTATCAGGGCCGAGCTTCAGGCTTCCACTCAGATCTAAAGTAACGTGAATGCCCAGGCTGTGCATTTTCCTTAAGGGTAATGGATAAATCAAATGACTTGCCAGGTAGTTTTTTTTATCCGCGATTTTAAAATAATGGCCTTTGCAGTAATTCTGATCATATCCTGCTTTTGCGATGTCAATGCCGGCTCTCGATGCTACTGTATCAGCGTCAAGCCCGGCTGAGTTTATGACATATTTTGTTTTTAAGAGAAAATTATCCCCGCCCGGCAATTTAATTTCCGTTATAAATCCGTCCTCTGTTTTGGAGATATTTGTGAGAGAGTGATTTTTTGCGAAAACGCAGCCTTTTATTTCGGCAGAATCCAGCAGTGACTTCATTAGTGAGTGGGTATCAATGATACCGGTATCTTGGGAGAAAAGCCCGCCTGCCGCTCTGACGTAAGGCTCATTCTCATTGATCTCATTAATTGAAGCACGGCGCAGGCCTTTGACGCCGTTTGCTTTTCCTTTCTGATAGATATTTTCCAGTTCATTGAGTTCATCTTTACTTGCGGCTATAATGTATTTACCTGTTTTTTTATAAGTAACATTCTTTTTATCACACCATGCATAAAGCAATTTATTACCATCAACACATAGCCTTGCCTTAAGACTGCCCTTAGGGTAGTAAATGCCCCCGTGGATGACTTCGCTGTTCCTGGAACTTGTTTCCATGCCGAAAGCCGGGTTGCGGTCAATTATAAGGCATGAAAGATCTTCGGACAAATTTTCAGCTATGGCTAGGCCAATTGCGCCGGCCCCGATGATCAAAGCATCAAAATCCATCTTGATAAACCATTTAATTATTTTAATCGTGACATATAAAAATCATTTAGCAAAATAAGCATAAAAATATGAGTGAAACAATAGCAGCGCTTTCTACACCTCCGGGAATTTCCGGCCTGGCTGTTATCAGGCTTTCTGGCCCCGAAGCCATTGAAATAACTGACAGTATATTTACAGGAAAAAGAAACATCTACGAGGCGCCGACGCATAGCATTTCTTATGGCAGAATAAGTGACGGCGGCATAGAGATCGACGAGGTAACAATCTCCCTATTCAAAGCGCCAAATTCTTATACAGGCGAAGATGTCATTGAAATTGGCTGCCATGGCGGGCCTTTTGTTGTTAAGCAGATACTGGAACTTCTTTTCAAAAGAGGCGCTATCCCTGCCGCTCCAGGCGAATTTACTCAAAGGGCTTTTGTAAACGGCAGGATGGATTTGACTCAGGTAGAAGCTGTAGCCGATATTATTCATTCTGCATCTGTACCGGGAACTCAAATTTCCGCGCGGCAGCTGGCAGGCAATTTTACAGGCAGGCTGCAGGAACTTCGTAAGAACCTGCTTGACACCGCCTCCCTTCTCGAACTGGAACTTGACTTTGCCGAGGAAGATTTGGAGTTCGTTCACAAAGATAAAATCAAAAGCAGCATTATGTCGACCATTGAATACTGCAGCTCGCTGGCACAATCATACAGGTCTTCCGAGATACTGAGGTCAGGTTATTTTATCGCGATAGCAGGATTTCCCAATTCCGGAAAATCTACCCTCTTCAACGCGCTGCTCAAAAGAAATAGGGCAATTGTCAGTGAGATACCCGGAACAACACGTGATTATCTGGAGGAATCACTCATAATTGATGGGATAACAATTAACATAACAGATACGGCAGGTATAAGAGAATCGGCTGATGTAATCGAGATACAGGGTATTGCACTCGTGGAAACTATACTCGAACAGGCAAACATGATTCTTATTATTAATGACCTGAATGAAGGAAGAGAAAAATCAAACGCTTTATATGAAGAAATAAGCAACAAATATCATAATACTTATACAATTCTATTACAAAATAAAATTGACCTTGCAGGCACAATACCTACTGATAATCTCAAACATGAGCTTTTCATATCAGCTAAAACATACGCCGGCCTTGACAGCCTGCGCTCTCGAATAAAGCAGGAAGCTTTAAGCAGTGCCGAAGGGCTAAAAGATGTACTGATCAACAGGCGCCATGCCGATTTACTCGAAAAGTTAATCCGCGAATTAGAATCCGCAATACAGGCTCTTGATACAGAAATGGAGAATGAAATTATCGCTATCGATATAAAGCGCGCGACTAAAACCCTGGGCGAACTCACCGGCGATATCTGGAATGAAGATGTGATAAATAACATATTCGCACGATTTTGCATTGGCAAATGATGTTTCACGTGGAACATCAAATTCGCGGATAATGTCCTGCAGGAAATTACGTCAATATAATGTTGTGTTTTATCCGCTTATGATATTTAAATGAAGAATAGATTCGATATAATTATAATTGGCGGCGGCCACGCAGGCATAGAAGCTGCGTGTGCGGCTTCCGGCATGGGTATGGATACCGCTTTGCTCAGTATGGATTTAAATGTAATAGGCAAACCCTCTTGCAATCCATCCATAGGCGGCACTGCCAAGGGGCATATTGTCAAAGAATTAGACGCTCTTGGCGGAGCTATGGGGATACTTGCCGATAAAGCAGGACTCCAATTTAAAATGCTAAACAAATCCAAAGGCCCGGCGGTATGGTCGCCCCGCTCGCAGATAGATAAAGACCTTTATCCCCGGTATGCTCTGCAGTTATTAATTGAAAAAGAGAACATCACCCTAATAAAAGCAAAAGCTGAAGAGATAATCATAGAAAATGATTCCGTAAAAGGCATAAGAACAACTGATAACGAGGAGATATTCTCTCATGCTGTAATACTGTGCGCAGGTACTTTTCTGAACGGCATAATGTACACGGGTGTAACTTCAACAAAAGGCGGGCGAAGCGGCGAGCCTTCATCTGATAAAATTTCTAACATGCTCAATCATTACGGATTTGTGCGCGGCAGATTAAAGACCGGAACGCCGCCACGCGTTCATGCCCGCAGTATAGATTATTCAAAACTTGAACTTCATCCCGGAGATGATAAGCCGGAACCGTTTTCTTTCAGGACGCCTGAGGTAAAAAACCGCCTTATGTGCTATGCAACCCAGACTAATACAGAAGTACATGACGTTCTAAGGACAGGGTTTGAACGCTCACCTATGTTCATGGGTTTAATACATGGCGCCGGCCCCCGCTACTGCCCATCAATCGAGGATAAGATCAACCGCTTTGCCGACAGGGATTTCCACAAGATATTACTAGAACCGGAGGGGATCAATACAGATTCTGTTTACGTGAACGGGTTTTCTACTTCCCTGCCTGAAGACATACAATTAAAGGGCCTTCATAAAATACCCGGCCTTGAGAATGCTGAAATGCTAAAACCCGGTTATGCCGTAGAATATGATTTCTTTTTTCCGTACCAGCTTCATTTTTCTATGGAAACCAAACCGGTTAGCGGACTTTATTTCGCAGGACAACTAAACGGAACTTCAGGATATGAAGAAGCCGCAGCTCAGGGAATAATGGCAGGCATAAACGCGGCATTAAAGATAAAAGGGGAAGAACCCTTTATCCTCAGACGGTCAGAGGCATATATCGGCGTTCTTATTGATGACTTAGTGAATAAAAATAGTGAAGAGCCTTACAGAATTTTTACATCTCTGGCAGAATACAGGCTGTTGCTAAGGCAGGATAATGCCTATGAAAGGTTAATGAAGTATGGGCATAGATACGGACTTATTGATGACCATACTTATGAGATGTTACTCGAAAATAATAAAATACTTAGTTCAGCATTCGATTTTGTAAAAAAAGCTAAATTAACCAGCAGCAGGGTCAATAACTATCTCCTATCAGTTGATGAAAATCCTGTCAATCAATCCACTGATTTATACAGCTTAGCCAAGAGAAGCCGCGTGCAAATATCGGAACTTATAGAGCTGCTGCCTGAGGATGAAACCGCATTTAATGGAACCCCTGCAATGCTTGCAAAACACAAAGACATATTGAACAGATTGCAGATAGAAATAAAATATGAAGGCTATATCCAGAGGCAGCTTAGAGAGATCGAAATATTCATGAAAAATGAAAAAAAACAAATACCTGAGAATTTTGATTACGACAGGGTGAGCTCTCTATCGAATGAAGCACGCGAGAAATTGAATAAAATAAGGCCGGCTTCATTAGGGCAGGCTTCAAGGATATCCGGAGTATCAGCAAGCGATATTTCAATTTTGTCACTATATTTGAAATAATATTTAAATAACAAACAAATGATGTTCCACGTGAAACATGATAATTAATAATGTCAAAAATTCTTTTAACAGGCGCGTCCGGTAAAACAGGCGAAGCCATATATAAATTGTTAACTACCGAAGGAAAGCACGAGTTAATCGCGCTATCTTCGCAAAAGGAGAAATTTCCGCGTAAGGATAATATATTCAGTTTAAACATGACTGACAAGAAAGAGCTTAAGTCTTTTTTGCATGAGCACAAGCCTGAAGTTATCATAAACGCGGCCGCTTATACAGATGTTGACGGCAGTGAAGACAACAAAAAAGCTGCCATGGACCTTAATGCCACTCTAGTGGGGAATCTCGCTAATTTTTGCAAGATTAATGAATCCCATTTGATCACATTCTCTACGGATTATATTTTCGACGGGAAGTTAGGACCTTATACAGAGGATGCCCTTCCCCGGCCATTGAGCTATTACGGTAAGACAAAGCTCGCCGGTGAAAACGCGGCTAAGATAGAGCTTTCTTCTTATACAATAATAAGAACTAATATTGTTTACGGTTATTCCTCCTTTGGGAAGAATGATTTTATCCGCTGGGTAGCCGGCAATCTTAAAGAAGGCAAAGAGTTAAACATAATCGAAGGGCAGTGGGGCAACCCTACACTTACCGATGACCTTGCCGAAGCTGTCAAGAAAATACTCGAGAAGAAAAAACACGGCACTTATAATATAGCCGGTAAAGACTGGCTTAACAGGTACGAGCTGGCTCTTAAGGTAGCTGATGTTTTCGGCTATGAAAGGGATCTAATCCGCCCTCTTGATCCTAAAGCGCTTAAGCAAAAAGCCAAAAGGCCTGAAAAAGGCGGCCTTATTACTTTAAAAGCCGAAACCGATCTGAACATTAAATCCACAAGCCTCGATAACGGGCTTACGACATTAAAGCATCAGCTTAATTCACCGGATAAATCAAACTTGATTAAAGGAAAAACATGGCATTAAAAGAATTTACAGGCTACTCTGCCGTAGGGCTGCAGTTCCTGGTTGATCTTAAAGAAAATAACAACAAGGAATGGTTCGATGCTAACAGAAGCATTTACGAAAAAGAACTTAGAGAAGTATCAAAAGCTCTCATAAGTGAGCTTGGCAGAAGGTTCACTTCTGCCGGATTACCTTATATCGCTGACATCAAACGCTCAATGTTCAGAATTAACAGGGATATCAGATTTAGCAATAATAAAGACCCCTATAAAACTAACATTGGAATGTTTTTTCCCTTTGATATAAACGGGCTATTTGATAAAAAGACTAAATCTCTGGGCCTTTATTTCCACCTTGAACCGGGGAGCCATTTAGCCGGTGCCGGTATTGTTATGCCTGATAACGACACACTGTTGAATATCAGGCAGGGTATCGCCGCAAATTCTGAGGAATTTCTATCAGTTGTGGAAGGCGGCTTATTTAAAAAGGAATTCCCCGAGGAACATATTGCCTCTACCCCGCTAAAAAATGTACCCCGCGGCTTTGAAAAAGGCAGCCCCGCTGAGTATTATCTAAAGAAAAAAGATCATTCATACTTCAGTTTTATAGATGAAAATGAAGTATTAAAACCGGAGCTCCCTGAATATATAGAATATAAAGCGGCTGCTGCTCTGCCCTTTTTGGGACTGTTGGACAGCTTTATAAACGGATAATTATTTTTGATTGAGCTTTTTTAGTATTTTTGTGATTATTCTATTATTACATAGTTGAAGCCAATGCTGAGTATTTCGATAGATCGTGCCAAGAACATAATTGATAATTTTAAAGGAAAGAAAATCGCCGTTATAGGTGATGTAATGCTCGACCGCTATTTCTGGGGATCGGTCTCCAGAATATCCCCCGAAGCGCCGGTTCCTGTTATTGACCTGGAAAAGGAAAGCTTTCATCTGGGCGGCGCTGCAAACGTTGCCAGCAATCTTAAAAGCCTGGGTATCGAGCCAATCCTTTGCGGAGTGCTGGGCAATGATAATTCCGGAAAAAGATTTTCCGGTATAACCGAAAAGGCAGGTATAGATCCATCAGGCCTTTTCTATGATGACACTAGGCCCACAACAGTAAAAACCAGGATTATCGGCAACAATCAGCAGCTTATAAGAGTTGACAGAGAGATAAGGGCTTCGCTAAGCAGCCGCGGTGAAGAATATATTCTTAATTCAATTAAAGATATTAACGGCCTGTCAGGTATAATTTTCGAAGATTATAATAAAGGCACCATTACTCCGGGCCTTATCAATATAATCATTACCTATGCAGGTAAAAATGATATCCCCGTTTTTGTTGATCCCAAATTCGATAATTTCTTTTCATTTAAGGATTCGACGGTATTTAAGCCTAATAAGAAAGAGGCCTCCGAAGCCCTTGGAATGAAATTATATAATAATGATGATATTGAGAAAGCCGGCCAGGAGCTCCTTAGTCAGTTGAACGCCGGGAATATCCTTCTTACGCTCGGCAAAGACGGTATGATGCTCTTTGAATCCGACGGCAGTATTTCTTCTGTTCCTACGAGAGCGAGGCACGTCGCGGACGTATCCGGGGCGGGCGATACAGCAATAGCTACTCTCGCTGCTGCTTATTCGGGAGGAGCTTCTGTAAAAGAAGCCGCTACACTGGCGAATTATGCCGCCGGTGTTGTTTGCGAAGAGCCCGGCATCGTATCCATCGAGGAAAGCGCTTTGCTGCGATCCATTAGAATTAACCATAATGATTGATTGACCCGGATAATTAAATGATAGTTAAAGCAGAATTATTGGCAGAAATAATTAAAGAACTCAAAGGCCATGGGCAAAAGGTTGTTTTTACTAACGGCTGCTTCGATATTTTGCATGCCGGGCATGTTTTTTACCTCGATGCCGCGAAAAAGCAGGGCGATTTCCTGATAATTGGCTTGAACAGTGATGATTCCGTGGCCAGGCTTAAGGGCCCTGATCGCCCTTTGAATAGATGGAAAGACCGTGCCGTGGTGCTGGATACTCTTAGGCCTGTAGATTTTGTAACGGGTTTTTCGGAAGATACGCCCTATGAATTGATTAAGCTTTTAAAGCCTGATGTGCTTATCAAAGGCGGCGATTATAGGATAGAGGATATAGTGGGTGCCGGCCTGGTCAAAAAAGAAGGCGGCAGCGTGCTGACCATTCCTTTTGTGGAAGGCCGATCTACTACCGCCCTTGTAAATAAGATCAAAAACCTTTAGGCCCTATCTGCCTTCCTATTATAAATTATATATGAATAAATAACAGGAATAATAACTATCAGCAGGAAGTAGCTGAAGAATACCCAGGGCAGCAATTCAAGATTGATAAAGGGCAGCAGGACGATCATTATAATTGATCCGCCTACCCACACCCCGCCGGCTACGCGGTGGGTTTTGTTCCAGTTTTCTTCATTTTCAAGTGTCCAGGGGGTTCTGATCCCCAAAAAATAGTTTGCCCTGATCTTGCCCAGAAAATTCCCTGCTACCAGAAATATCAGCGTTACGGCGTAAACCACTATAAAACCAATGTTCAGGTCATACCCCAGCGCATACATTGCCAGTATGATGAACATAAACAACAAAAAAGCGTGGATGGCCAGCCTCAATATATGGTAGCTCTTTCCAAACAGATTGAAGTTCCTTTTGGGATCAATCCTCGGTATCAATTTAAAAAGGAAAAAGAAAACCAGGTTCATAGCGGGAATCAGGAAAAGGCCTGTCTCCTTATCCGCGAAACTATCCGGCTCATTCTGATAATTAAAGTGAATAGCTATCCTGTCGGGAAAATCATTCCAGAATATCGCAATTATTATAAATGGAATCAGAATTAATATCAAATGCGGAATATCATTTTTTTTAACCATTTTTACTGCCTTTTATTAAATTATAAAACCATTTTACAGTTTCTTCCAGCACAGATGTATTCAAAGAATAGAATACATTTTTCCCCTTTTTTACGCTTATTACAAGCTCGGCCTTTTTTAAAAGGTCAAGATGATATGATATGCTCGGCTTTGATATATCAAAATTATCAGCTATTTCGCCGGCTGTCATGTCCTGCTTTTTCAAAAGCTCGATTATTTCCCTTCTTGTAGGGTCATCTAATGCTTTAAACAAATAATTCATTGTTTAGATATTTCTCTAATTATACTTTTATCTAATTTAGATATTTTTTTTCAAATAAAAAAAATAGAATTATTTTGTCTTATGAAATTTTTCAATTTTATCATCATATTATTAGCGATTTCATGCGGAAATAACGGCAGCATGGAAAAAGCTGAGACAGATAGAGAAACCGCGGGGTCTTCCAATAAGGATCAGGCCGTCAGGATCAATACAAATAAAGATACAGCAATACCGCTATCTGATATTTATGAGGCCGATAAAGACACTATAGCTTACGTTCAGTACAAAGCCGATGTCATAAGGGCTTTCCCCCATGATAAAAATGCTTATACACAGGGGCTGCTTATACACAACGGATACCTTTATGAAAGTACCGGGCAGTACGGGTCCTCATCTGTACGTAAATTAGACCTAAAAACAGGAGATATCCTGCTTAACAAACAGATTTCTTACACTTATTTCGGTGAGGGAATAACTATTTTCGATAATAAATTGTATTTCCTGACATGGCGCTCCAGAACATGCCTTGTAATGAATCCCGATGATTTCGGCATGATAAATCAGTACAGCTATACCGGAGAAGGATGGGGCCTTACGGATAACGGTAAATACCTCTTTATGAGCGACGGATCTAATTTCATCAGGGTACTTGATCCGATGACTTTCAAAGTCATTAAAACTCTTGCTGCTTATGAGTCAGCCTCTCCCCTGTATAATCTCAACGAGCTTGAGATGGCCAACGGCATGATATATGCCAATATATGGATGGAAGATCATATCGTCATGCTGGATCCGGATACCGGCGCTCTCATAGGCAAATGCGACCTGTCATTTCTAAGAGAAAAAATCGGAAATTCTGATAAAGCCGAAACTCTCAACGGCATTGCATATAATCCTGAAAGCGGAACTTTTATAGTTACCGGTAAATACTGGGACAGCTATTTTGAGATTGAGATCAGCCCTTCAAAATAAGCTAACTATAATATCTTTTTATAATTTATGTTATGCTCCTTCGTTTGATTAACTAATGTTTATTAATTTTTGTTAATTTTATGAGGGGTATTATTATGGTTCAAAATCTCAGATTTTTTATAGCGGCTTTTTCCGTACTTCTGCTATTGGCAGGCTGCGGAGAAGAGAATAAAGAGCAGCAAACGGAAGACAAAGACACAGTTGATTACAACTATACCATATACAAAATTGACCCTTTAGAAACAAAAGAAACAAGGGATGAAACCGGTCAAAGAAAAGAATTGGATTATTCTTTAGATGAAATCCAGATCGATGAATACAACAACGGCAAAGAAAGGCAAAAAGCCGGGAAAAAAGACAGGGACCGCGCTGCTGCCGGAGAAACTCAAAAGACAGCAAAAGCACCGGAAGAACAACAGGCAAAGAAAGACGATAATGATGGTGTCAGAAAAAGAAGGCTTGGTGAAAGCCAAAATCAGGAAATTGAAGGCAAAGAGCCGAGGAAAAGAGAAATAGCAGAGGTAAAGGATAAAGATTTAGAAAATGCCGATAAAAATATACTCGAAACCGGCAATCCGGTTATAGTAACATACTATGAAGGCATTTCTGAAAACCTGGAAAACCCTGATATTGTGGAGGTTTTAGTTATTGAGGACAGCAAAATGACTGAAATGCCTGCTGAGATAATTGCCTTCAAAAACTTAAAGAAACTCAGCTTTGCGGGTAGTAATCTGGAAGAATTACCCGATAATATTTGCGATTTTAAAAATATTGAAGTACTCGAACTGCACAGCAACAATCTTAGCAGACTGCCTGAATGTATTGGTGATATGCAAGGCTTACGGGTGCTTAACCTTAACAGCAACAAAATTCAGAACCTTCCTAAAAGCATGAAGAACCTGACTGATCTTCAGAAGTTAAGTCTTTCGAACAACAGGGTAAACAATCTGCCGGAATTTCTTTGTGAGATGAATAGCCTTGATTATCTGAACCTTGCAAACAACAATCTTGAATCAATTCCGGAATGTATAGCAAGGCTAAATATGCTGGAATACTTAAATCTAAGTTATAACCCACTCGTAGATTATGAAGACAAATTCAATGATATCACACATATATCAAATTTAAGAACCCTAATTCTTGCCGGCAATGACATAAATAATGTGCCGGGATCCATAGAAGATCTTCAATTACTCGAGAGGCTTATTTTATCTGATAATGATTTAAATGAGCTTCCAGAGGAGATGGGCAAACTTTCAAATCTACGGGAATTGAATTTAACTGCTAACGAGATCAGCTCCCTGCCGGAATCTTTCAGGAATTTAACTATGCTTCATGATTTGACGCTCAAATCAAATGAGTTTAAAAAGCTTCCAGATCATGTGGCAGAGCTGCCTGCTCTTATTTATCTGGATGTTGCCAAAAATAATGAAATAGATTTTTCTGAAATGCTGGCGAAAATTGATAATCAAAATAAGCTTTTGGAATTAAATCTATATGAAACGGGGCTTAAGGAATTGCCTGATAACATAATTAAATTCTCTAATCTGCAAACTTTGAATATCGGTAGAAATCCTGAATTGGATATTAATGATGCTCTTTCTAAACTTAAAAGAATGCCAAGCCTGAAAAATCTTAATATGTACAACATACAGTTTGAATCACTTCCGGACAACATAACGGAACTGGATCAGATAAACAAATTAAATATTGGGGGTAATCCCAATATAAACAGTACTGATGATTATCAGGTTCTGAAAAATTTAAATGGTCTTGAAGAACTGCTGATAATGAATAACGATTTAGATGAGAAAGAAAAAATGAAGCTGCAAAATATGCTTGCAGAAACAATAGTCGTATACTGATTCCCGGCGTTCTCTACGGCCTTATACAGGGCAAATACGGGCATTTTCGTCCCGGAAATGATATGAGTCGCAGTTAGCCGGCAAACCGCGGCAGAAGCGATTTATGAAAGCCGTTTTCATTTATATATACTTTTACTTGTAGGGCTGTCACATGGAGGCAGCCTTTTTTAAATATACCTTTTGCAATTAGTGTTTGTGCTTGCATTAATTTAATAAAAGAATTAAATTATGAATTGATTGTTAAGAAAGTCATGCATTTATATTTTTAATTTTTTAGGGATGGATTATGAAATATTCTATGGTTACTTGGACTATTATTTTAATATCTATAATATCTATTGGCGCTCAAGCGCAAAAAACAGGAAGCTTTGACGAAACAATTCAGTTTATGGGCGAGGACCGAACGCTTTCTTTTTATGTGCCGACGAATTACGATCCGGAAATTCAATACGACCTTATCGTTGGCTTACATGGCCTGGGCGATAACAGTGTAAACTTTAGAAATGCTTTAGGCCCTGCCTTTATTAATTTCCTCCCTAATACTATTTGTGTTTTCCCTGACGGAGGCAACGACCAGGCAAGAGATTTTCTATCACCCGAAGGGGATGAAGAGATAATAGCTGAAGCAATTAAGTTCGCTTCAGAAAATTATAGCATCGATACCAGTAGAATCATCCTGGAGGGTTTTTCACTTGGCGGCAGAAGCGCACTTATTTACGGCCTTGAAAATCCTGATAAATTCCTGGGGCTAATGCTTCATACTCCCGCGATTCAGGGAATAGATGACGCCGGGAATCCGGCTATCAAATATGAAAACAGCAATAAAATTCCCATAGTTGTTATTTATGGTATGGACGATTATTTTTACGCTTACTTTGTGCCATATATGTATAAACTGCTCCTTGATCATAATGCGATGGCAAGAATAGCGGCTATACCTGATTTTGGACATAGCGTACCGCTTAATCAAACCTTTGTACAGGGTATTGTTAATTTTTTTGAAGAGAAATACACTGATATGTATAATGTAGAACTTTTTGATATTCTTAATGAAAATAAGACATGCCAGGGAAATATTCCTCTTAAAACATCATTCAGATCTATTGGCAGTGAAGAAATATCATCAATAACCTTTAATTATTCAGTTAATGGCGAATCAAATGAATACACATGGGACGGTAATTTAAAACCTTACGAGTACATAGAAGTCGATCTAACGGACATAGTTTTATCGGAAGGAAGCAACATAGTTGAGCTATCAGTATCAAAATTAAATGGAGATTATTCTCCTGATACTGCCTGGGATGACACAATAAGCACTAACATTGCTTATTATCCCCAGGGAATGCAATTACCTTACACCCAGGGATTCGAGCAGGGATTTCCCATAGAAGGCTGGTCATTTATTAATTCAGGTGATTCCAAAGACTGGGATTTGGCCGGGCCGGGTTATGGCAGTGATGCTTCGGTATTAACAATGAATATTGGAATTTTTAATAATCTGGGCCTCGAAAGCGGATTAACAAGCCCGGTATTCGACCTGAGTACTTTGAGTGAACCCGCAATATATTTTGATTATGCCTATATGTATTTTAGGATTTCCGGCGTCGCGGGATATAATATTTATTCTGACACGCTTGAAATTTCTATTTCGACTGATTGCGGTGAAAACTGGAACAGCATTTACCGGAAAGCAGGCGAAGAATTGGCTGTGATCGAACCTGTTACAGATCCCGCGAGCATTAATCAAATGTTCTATGTACCCGCAAGTGATGATGAATGGGCCAGGGAAACTATTGATCTAAGCGACTTTGGCGATGAAACTAATGTGATACTTAAATTCAACAGTATCTCAAATGGAGGCGGAGTAATCTATATTGATAATGTAACCGTGGATAATCTGAATTCTGTCAAAGATAATATCTTCGCTCATAATATTAATATTTCGCCAAATCCTGCGGATGCCCTGGCAGAGATCAGCTTTAACCTGGAAGAATATACTAACATCGATATCCGGCTTGCTGATTTAAATGGCGTTATTATACAAGATGTTCACCGTGGCGGGCTATTGGCCGGTTTTAACAGATTCACAATAGATACATCTCCGTTAAGCGCTGGTATGTATTTTATAGTTTTAGAACGCGGGAGTAATAAGATAACGAGAAAATTAATTGTCAAATAGTTTTTATGAATAAAAACCCTTCCGGTGATCTTAACCGGAAGGGTTTTTAATTAATTGTTTACTATCTTATACAAAAGGAAATTTAACAACTTCAGCTTCGAATAATTTTCCTCTGGCTTCAATTTTTATTTTTGTGCCGGGTTCGCGTTTATCCCATTCCACATAGCCCATACCAATCGGAATTCCCAATGATGGCGACTGAGTACCGCTTGTTACAACTCCTATTTGATTGCCGCCCGAGAATATCTTATAACCTTTCCTTGGTATGAGCCTTTCAGCTAAAACTTTGAATCCGACAAGCCTGCGTGAAGGCTTTTCTTCTTTAGTTTTTTCTAAAACTTCCTTTCCGTTGAACTCGCCTTTTTTCAGCTTGGTGATCCAGCCCAGCCCGGCTTCGATGGTATTTGTATCTTTATCAATGTCGTTTCCGTAAAGGCAGTAGCCTTTTTCGAGCCTTAATGTATCGCGTGATCCCAATCCAACCGGCTCTATGCCATATTCTTCGCCGGCTTTGAATATTTCCTCCCAAACTTTTTCGGCTGTCTCTTTATCGCCGCGGAAATACAGCTCAAAGCCAAGTTCTCCTGTATAACCTGTCCTGGATAAGATCATATCCACTCCGGCCAGTTTGCCCATTTTGAAATTATAAAATTCAATCCCGGAAAGATTTTCTTCGGTTAACTTCTGCAGAGTATCCCTCGATTTAGGGCCCTGCACCGCGAGCAGGTTAATATTATCGGATACGTTGAGAAGCTGCACATCCATGCCTTCTGCGTTTTTCATGCACCATTCCCAGTCCTTATCTATATTTGAAGCATTGACCACCAACATAAAATATTCACCCATGTTATAGACCAGCATGTCGTCAACAATACCACCGTCTTCATAGCACATGGCGCTGTACTGCACATTGCCAAATTCCAGCTTTGAAGCATCATTAACGGAAATCTTCTGCACAAATTCCAGTGCCTGAGGGCCGCGTACTTCGAATTCGCCCATATGGGTTACATCAAAAACGCCTACCTTTTCCCTAACGACTTTATGTTCATGGATAATTCCTTTGGGATATTGTATCGGCATATCATAGCCGGCAAAGCTTACCATTTTTGCTCCGAGCTTTTTATGGATATCATTAAAAGCTGTTTTCTTCATATCAACCTCTCACCTTTCCTGTGTAATTTTAATCCGTTATTTAACCGTAATATATTCTTTCATTTTCTGGAATTTCTTATCGCCTATACCTTTAACATTTTTAATGTCTTCTACTTTTTTAAAAGGATTTTCAGTTCTGTACTCGATGATCTTCATGGCTGTAATTTCTCCAACGCCGGGAAGCTTCATAAGCTCTACGCGTGAGGCTGTATTTAAATTAATATTTTCAACGGGTAATTTTTTTTTCGCGGATTCCGGATAGAGCGGTTTTTCTTTGATTAATGTATCCGCGGCGGCTAATTCTTGTATAGAATTTCCGGCCATATCAGTTCCAGTATATGTGCTTTGCTGCACTTGGGCAAGGCTGTCAATCATTTGGAAGAGTGCCGCTCTTTTATAATTATGAGCGGGCGGCTCGTAGGAAAAGAATTTAAGAGCAGCTCCAAATAAAAGGCCGCCTGCTATTATGCTTACAATGATCAGTTCATTTTTATTTAGCCCTGTAAATGACTGCAGCTTTTTCAATTAGCATAAATTCTGTTTTGTGAAAAAATTTAAAAAATAATTTATATTATTTTTGCTAATTACAAAATGATATATCGTTAAAATAAGGCATCTTTGATTTTTTCAAAAAAATCTTTTGAGTTTTTTTCCTTTTTGGATTTGGGTTTGATATTCTCTTCTTCAGCCAGTTCTTTTAACAGGTTTTTCTCTTTGGCTGACAGCCTGTTTGGTACATAAATATTCATTATAACTATCTGGTCGCCCTTGCCTGAGGAATTAAGTCCGGGAATGCCTTTTCCTCTTAGCCTTTTGTTTGTTCCCGGCTGAGTTCCTGGATCTATCTTAATGGACTCAATTCCATTGAGAACGGGAATTTCCTTTTCTGTACCGAGCGCAGCTTCCGGAAAGCTGAGGGTCAGCTCATAAATAATGTCATTGTTCTGCCTTCTGAAAGTATCATGCGGTTTTTCCTCAATGACGACGATCAGGTCGCCGCTGGGGCCTCCTCTTCTGCCGGCGTGGCCTTTACCGCGTAGGGGCATGTAATTGCCTTCTTCAACTCCGGCAGGTATGCTAACCTTTATCATTTCTTCTTCCTGCACTCTGCCTTCACCGTCGCAATCGGGGCATTTTTCTTTTATCACCTGCCCTGATCCGTTACATACCGGGCATGTAGAAATATTCATGAACTGCCCGAAAACCGACCTCTGCACCTGCCTTATCTCGCCCGTTCCATTGCAGTGGCGGCATGTTTCCATGCCCGCGCCTTCTTTGGCACCAGTTCCGCGGCATGTTTCACAATTAATATAGTGCTTAATTTTAAGTTTTTTTTCTGCGCCGTCTGCTATTTCTTCGAGTGTAAGCGGAAGCCTTATCCTGAGGTCGGAACCTCTCTCGCCCGTGTGCCGCCGGCTTCTTCTTCCACCGGCTCCGCCGCCGCCGAAGAATTCATCGAATATACTGCCGCCGCCGAATATATCGCCGAATGCCGAGAAGATATCGTTGATATTATTAAAGTCATGGTAATCCTGGCCGCCTCTGAGGCCCTGGTGCCCGAACTGGTCGTATCTTCTTCTCTTATCTGTGTCTTTTAATACCTCGTATGCTTCGGAGGCTACCTTAAAGTTCTCTTCGGATTCCTTATTATCAGGATTTTTATCCGGGTGATATTTAATCGCCAGCTTTCTGTAGGCGGCTTTTATTTGATCAAGGGTAGCGTCTCTTCCTACTCCCAATACCTCGTAATAATCTCTTTTGCTCATTTTCGGGTTTATCTTTTTAATTTATTTTCAACAATTATTAAAAAGCTGCTCTTCATCATTATTCCGGCTTACCTGCTGATGTTATCACTTTAGCGTGCCTGAGAACTTTGTCTTTGATCATATAGCCTTTCTGAACTTCCTGAACAACATGGCCTTCGGGCACTTCCGAAGGTATGTGCATCATAGCCTCGTGGTAATCAACATCAAAAGGTTTACCCGCCGGGTCTTCCATAGGTTTGACTCCGGAATCTTCAAATAGCTTTTTAGCTTTATTATTAATTAGTTCCACTCCCTGGAGCAGCGCGTCGTAGTCTTTGCCTTTGCGGCCAGCCTCCAGAGCGTTATTTATATCATCGAGTAGTTCAAGCATTTTCATAAGCAGTTTTTCGTTGCCGTATTCCATCATTTCCTGCTTTTCTTTAAGGCTTCTCCTGCGGATATTTTCCAGTTCGGCTGCCTTCCTTATAAGCTGGTCTTTCAGGTCTTCCTTTTCTTGTTCCAGCCTTTGCACTCTCTCCTCAAGTTCGGCATTCGCAGACACCGGCTCGGGTTTAGCTTCATCTTTGATTTCTTGTTGTTGTTCGTTATCTTCTTCCTGAAGCTGATCTATATCTTTTTCTTCTTTTGCTTCCATATTTTCACTCTGTGTATTTTCTTCTTCCTCTTCCGGGCCGTGTATAGGTATACTTCTTTCTTCGTTTTTTAAATAAGTATTTTTCAAATCTTTTAGCTTATCTGAACTTGATCTCAATGGATTTTTACTCTTATTCTTATCCATCTTTAATTCACTCCTGAATAATTTTTTCTTCTTTACAAATTATTGACAACGAACGATTTCCGAATAAGTAAAGACGAAATAGCAATGATATTTCTTGTTAAATTAAACATATTACTGCTTTTCGCTGCGGGTAAGAAAATCCGATACTGTTTTAACCAGGGATATCATTTTTGAGTAATTCATCCGCTTCGGTCCGATAAGTCCTATAGTTCCAACAGCATTTCCCATTTGGTATGTAGAAGTAACCAGGCTGTAATCTTCTAATATATCGCTGTTCATCTCCTTTCCTATCATAACGTTTATAGAGCCGGACTCTTCTTTGGGATCGATCAGGTGTATGATTATGTCTTCGTTTTCGATAAGCTCGATAACGCCTTTAATCCTGTCGGGATTATCGAATTCAGGGTATGTAAGCAGGTTCTGCGTTCCTGCCATAAAGAGCTTATCCTCCATGCCCTGATATTCAAATATCCTGTCTATTGAATCGGTGAACAGCCTTATAAGCGGTGAGCCTTTTTCATTAAATTCCGATACCATATCCTCGAAGTTATCCCTCAAATATGTTAATGGCTTGCCGGAAATTTTTTCGTTTATATAAGCTGATACATCATTAAGTATATAAGGGTCTATCCTGAATTCGGCCTCAAGGGTAACCGTGCGTACAATATTGGAATCAAGAGCTATAACCACTAACAGCCTGCTTGATGTAAGTTCTATGAGCTCTATTTTCTTAACAATAAGCTCGGTAAAGCGCGGTATTCTTACTATTCCGAGGTATTTTGAAAGCATTCCCAATATTTTCGATGCTTCCTTCAGCACAAAATCGCTTCCGGTATTCAGTATGCTTTTCTTTAAAGCGAGCAGCTCTTTATCGCTGAGTATTTCAAATACGTTGAGATTATTTACAAAGAACCGGTACCCTTTATCTGTCGGTATCCTGCCGGCCGATGTATGAGGATGAGTTATGAACTCGTTTTCTTCTAAGTCAGACATTACATTTCGGATAGTAGCCGGGCTGAGCTTAAGGTCATGCTCCAGGTATTTTGAAAGATAGCGTGATCCTATTGGCGCGGCGCGAAGTATATGCAGTTCGACTATGGCGGTTAGGATCTTTTTCTCCCTATCGCTTAAATGCTCATAAGAGCGGCTGTCGAATAGTTCGTTTATCTGCATACACTTTTTGTATTTTTTTTTATTTAATAGCTTTTCTCACAATTTAATAAAACCCTGTTTTTTAACGAAAAGAGATTAGAATTATTAATATTTTTCTTTAAGCATTTTCGCTACAATATCCGGTACAAATTCGCTTGTATTGCGGCCGTATCTTCCGAGCTCACGTACAATACTCGAATTTAGATATGTGTATTTTTCATGCGGCATAAGGAATACTGTGTGTACTTCCGGCTCTAGCTTGCGGTTCATTAGTGCTATTTGGAATTCATACTCAAAATCGCTGACAGCCCTGATACCCCTTATTATAGCCACTGCGTTGTTATCTTTCGCGAATTCTACTGTTAGCTTGTGATGCAGCTGTACATCGACATTGTTTAAATGCTTCAATGATTCCTTTGCCATAAATAGCCTTTCTTCTTCAGTAAAGAGGCTCTGCTTTTTTGAGTTTACGGCAATTATGACTATGATCCTGTCGAACATCTTGCATGCCCTTTCAATCACGTCCACATGGCCGTAAGTGATAGGATCGAATGTACCCGGATAAATAGCTGTTCTTTCCATTATTTTCTAATTTTACTAATCGTATTTTGGTTTAACTAATTTTATTCTTTTTTTTCTAATTTTATTATAATTATGCTATAACTTTATAGCCCTGTTCCTCTACCGCTTTTTTGATATGATCATCAGCGAATTTTCCTTCTACAAAGGCAGCGTTATCTGTCAGGCTGATTGTAACGTTATCGACGCCTCTAACCGATTCGATGGCTTTCTTTACATTTGCCACGCAATGATTACATGACATACCTTCAATAGTATATTTTTTAACAGATTGATTTTCCATATCAGAATCCTTTATCTTTATAAACTTAACAAAATATTTTCTATAAAATGACATCAGAAGCAGACCTCCGAATATTAGTGCAAGTATCCACTTGAGTTCGGGAGTAATGATGACGTCTTCATGTTCATGAGACATATATGTTGTTAATTCAAAACCGAAATTGTTAAAAATAAAATCTAGAAAATAGCCCATTACTATAGCGGATAGTGCTATTGTGCCTACATACAAGGCGGCTGTTTTCCTTCCGAGTACATTGGTTATTATGGTAAGGCTAGCTGCATTTGTAGCCGGGCCGACTGCCAGGAATACAAACGCCACGCCGGGAGAAAAACCCTTTGCCATGAGCGCCACGGCTATCGGTATAGAGGCCGTGGAGCAAATATACATGGGAATACCCACCAGGATCATGAGCAGCATACCCAGAATGCCTGAGTTCAAAGCACTGTTCGCGATTATTGCTTCAGGTAAAAAGAAAGCTATCACACCAGATATCAGCACTCCGATAATGAATTGAATGGAAATGTCATCCAGAAATTCCACAAAGGAGTAATTGGCCATTGTTTTTAGCTTTTCCTTAAATGAAGGCTTATCTACAGGTTTAGTTATCTCACATGCGCCGCTGCTGCCGCTTCCATCTTCACAGCTGCCTTCATCACATGTTTCTTTTCCCTTTTGATCAAATTTGCTTATGAACTCTTTTTCGCTGCTTTTTCTGTTAAACCATCCTGTTATGCCTCCGCCAACTATTCCCATAAACAAAGCCGCGAAAGGCCTGAATACCGCGAACACCCCACCCATCATACCATATGTTGCTATTATGCTGTCAACTCCGGTTTGCGGCGTAGATATAAGGAATGAAACTACTGAGCTTCGCGAAGCGCCATTCTTAGCCATATAAACCGAAGTAGGAACAACCCCGCATGAACATAAAGGCAGAGGCACGCCAAAAAGAGATGCTTTAAGCACAGACATAAAGCTGCTTTTGCCCACATGCTTAATAATGAAGTCCTTATTGAATGTTAAATGAAGAACTCCAACAAAGAAAAGCCCCAGCATCATATACGGAGCCATCTCCAGGAACATCCTGCCTGATTCTCTTAATATATCTATTATAAACATTATATTTACAAGAGGAGTAATATTTAATATATTTAAACCATAATACAAGATGGTTTAAGCTTTTAAATATTTCATTTAATGGGATTTATACTATTTGCTGAATAATTCAGTAATCGAGAAAATTTGACAGTGAAGAAATTCCCACCGGCTCCTCGGATAAGAAGGCTTCCGCATACTGCACTCCTATAAGTGAACCGAAGTAAATGGCGCGCGCTTCTTTTTCTTTCATGAACCCCGGACGGTACAGCCTTGTCTGATGGCCTTTTTTAATATCTGATTTTCCTTCAAAGTATATCTGTGTTTCAAAAGCTTCCAGAGCTTTTACTTTTATATCATATACTTCGCTAATATCTACGTAAAAATCTGGTTTGCGGGGAAATTCAAAGCTCTGCATGTAGTAATACAGTTTTCTTGTGCGCCACCTTTCCTGGAGTTTTCCATCAAGCTTTGTTTCAATTTTAATAAGTCCTGCCTTAAAATTTGCTTCGCGTACTAATTTATTAAGCTGTTCATGGTCGGTATGCCTTTCAAAAGGAGGATGTGTGATTATCATTTCAGGCTGATACTTCCTGAGTGTGGTTATAAGCCTTAGCATGTTTTCGTCTGAATAACGTATATACCCGTCTCGCATACCGAGGTTTTCCCGGTAATGAACGCCTAAAATTTCAGCGGCTTTTTCGGCTTCTTTCCGGCGTTCCGCCACAGAGCCGCGCGTCCCCATTTCTCCTGGCGTACAGTCTATTATACCTACTTTTTTTCCTTCCTTTACCAATTTTACAATTGTCCCGCCGGCGCAAATTTCAATATCATCAGGATGAGCGCCAATAAACAAAGCATCTACTTTATTATCTGCCATTTTCATTCGTTTTGATTTTATTAAATAATTACCAGCCTGTAAGAGAATGGATCTTCTCTACCCTGATCATGTGCCTTCCGCCTTCGAATTCTTCTTCGAGGAAAGCTTTGGTTATTCTTTTGGCTGTATCAATATCTATAAGCCTTGAACCGAACGTAACTATATTGGCGTTATTGTGTTTACGGGCCATAATAGCCATTTCCTCACTTACGCAGCTCGCAGCTCTTATGCCGGTTACTTTATTGGCTGTTATTGACATGCCCGTACCTGTACCGCAAATAAGCACACCGAAATCTGCTATTCCGGCTGCTACAGATTCTGCTGACGGCAGAGCATAGTCCGGGTAATCTACCGATTCCTCGCTGAATGCGCCGAAATCGAGAATCTGATGGCCGTGTTGTTTTAGCCATTCAGCTATTAACTGCTTATAAGCAAATCCGGCGTGGTCGGATGCTACTGATATTTTCATTATTCTCCCTGTTAGTTCCATTTATTTTATGGACTTATAATATTTTTTAATATTTATGAAATATTTTTCCACAATGTATTAATATTGGTAGAATTTTTCTTATTTATTTCTTAAAAAAAATTGTGGATAATTATCTCTTAACATTAAAACCCTGTTTTTATCCACAAAAATGTTGAAAACTAAAGGTTATCAACACTATTTCCCACATAAATTATTAAATATGACGCTTTTTTAAGTTTTTATTTAATTATGGTTTAGAAAAATCAAAGTATTATTTTTCAACTTTTCCATAGCCCTTATTAATACAATTAAACTTAAATAAACAAAAAATATTTATATATGTTGGAATCCACAGAAGCTTTGTAAAGGCTGTGGAATATTTATTTTGCCTGACTCATAATTTGCTTCTATGAGAGCTACCATGATCCTCGAAGTAGCCAAAGCACTGCCGTTAAGCGTATGCACGTATTGGGGCTTTGATTTCGGATCAGGTTTATACCTTATGCCAGAGCGCCTAGCCTGGAAATCACCAAAATTAGAACAGCTTGATACTTCAAGCCATTTCTCTTCACCAGGCGCCCATACTTCGAGGTCGTAAGTCATCGAGCTGGCAAAGCTGGTATCGCCGGAGCAGAGCAGCAGCAGCCTGTATTCGAGGCCCAATGCTTTGAGTATATCTTCAGCGTCATTTACAAGCGATTCGAGCTCAGACAGCGATTTTTCCGGCTTGCAGAATTTTACAAGCTCAACTTTGTTGAACTGATGTACTCTCAGGAATCCGCGGACTTCCTTGCCGTAGCTCCCGGCTTCCCTGCGGAAGCATGGGGAATAAGCGCAATACTTGATTGTAAGATCTTCCTCCTTGAGTATCTCACCGTGGTGATAGTTTGTTACCGGTACTTCGGCTGTTGGTATCAGGTACATGTTGTCTTCCTGCGCGTGGTACATATCATCGGCCATTTTAGGCAGCTGGCCTGTGCCCTGCATAGACTGCTCATTAACCAGGAAAGGCGGCAGCAACTCAGTATAGCCATGTTTTTCCACGTGAAAATTCAACATAAAATTAATTAGAGCCCTTTCCAGAGCTGCGCCTTTACCTTTGTAAAAGGAAAATCCTGATCCGCTTACCTTAGCTCCCCTTTCGAAATCGATGATATCAAGCTCTTTGGCTATATCCATGTGATTTTTCTTTTCTTTTGGAGTAATTCTTTCACCCCAGGATCTTATCTGCAGATTGTCTTCTTCTGTTTTACCGACCGGAACATCAGGTGATAGCATGTTAGGTATCCGCATTAGCAGGTAATTCAATTCTGTTTCAACTTCTCTCAGCTCGTCATCCAGGCTTTTAACGCGGTCAGAAACCTGCTTCATTGCAGCGATTTTATCTTCTGCGTCTTTATTTTGTTTCTTAAGCATTGCTATCTCTTTGGAAACCACATTCCTTTCATTCTTAAGGTCCTGTGATTCCTGTATGAGCGCCCTTCTTTTATCATCCATTTCTAAAATTTTGCTGATATCTGCTTTTTCATTTTTGTTTACGGTGTTTTTAATTACCGCTTCAGTGTTTTCTCTTATGAATTTCAGGTCAAGCATTTGAAAACTCTTATTTAATCCGTATAAAAATAATTTTTACAAATTTAAGTATTTATGAACTAAGGTTCATAAGATTAATTGACATTTCATACTTTATAATATTTGGGTTATGGTAAGCATTTTTATCTGATAATAGAATAATTTTTCTTAATTTAATCAAATAAATAATCTAAATACTTGGGGCGGTTTAATGAAAAAAGCGGCAGTGATAATGGCAGGCGGAAAGGGCACTAAGCTATGGCCAAGAAGCACCGAAGACAAACCTAAGCAATTTATTCATCTGATAGGCGACGGTACCATGATCCAGAATACTTTCACCAGGATCAGGGAAGTCTTCGATATTGAGGATATTTATGTGGTAATTTACAGGGAGCTTTATAATCTGGTCATCGAGCAGCTGCCTGAATTGAACAGGGATAATATCATATTAGAGCCATTCGGAAGGAATACAGCCCCTGCCCTGATACTTACATACCTACAGCTTAAACAAAATTACGGCCCTGATGATATAATGCTTGCTTTCCCTGCAGACCACGTTATTATCAATGAAGGAGAATTCTTCAACCGTATTGAAACAGCCGCAATAACGGCATCAGAAACAAACGGATTGGTAACACTAGGAATAGAACCAACCAGGCCGGAAACACAGTTCGGATATGTGCAGATTGATGAATATGACTCTGAAGGCCTGGGAACTCTTTTCGATGCAGGAGTGAGAAAAAGCAGGATATTCGCGGAAAAGCCTGATGCCGGAACAGCGCAAAGATTCCTTCAGTCTGGTGATTTTCTATGGAACAGCGGTATTTTTATATGGAAAATGGATACATTCGCTAAAGCATATAAAAAGTATATGCCGGATCATGCCGATGTTTTTACACCTTTAGAAAACAAGGTTGAAAACGAGGACTTTTTCAGCGATATCGAATCTGCTTACAGAAAAATAGATCCCATCTCGATCGACTATGGAATACTCGAAAAAGCAACAAATGTGTACGTGGTTAAATCTTTCTTCAACTGGAGCGATGTCGGCACCTGGGATGAGCTTTACAGGCTTTCAATGAAGGACCCTAAGAACAATGTTGTTGAAGGCGATGTAATTACGATTAAAACCACAAACAGCCTTATAAGCGCTAATTCGAAATTCATAGCCGCGGTAGGAGTAAGCGACCTGATCGTTATTGACAGTGAAGATGCGGTATTCATCTGTAAGCGCGGAGATTCAGAAAGCATACAGGAAGCCATAGACTTTATGCGTAGGAAGCATATAAACAAACTTTAGGCATTTTGGCATTATTTTTTCTTAGCATTGAGTTAAATATTTGTTAAATAAGAGTTTAACTGAAATGCTAAAGAAAATAAAACGATTTTTCTTTATGATAATAATTTTCACGATAGCTTTTGGATGCTCCACATCCATAAGGTTTTCATCAGATGAAAGCTATGGATATGAGAAAGGGGCTTTCACAGGTTATGCTTCATTCTACGCGGATAAATTCCATGGCAGGCAGACTTCAAACGGTGAAATATTTGACCAGAACAAGCTTACTGCTGCACATAAAACTTTACCGTTCAATACAAAAGTTAAGGTTGTAAACCTAAGAAACAGCAGGACAGTCACAGTAAGGATAAACGACCGCGGGCCTTTTGTAGGAGGAAGGATAATAGATCTATCAAAAGAAGCTGCCCGGCAAATAGGTATGATAAACGACGGTGTCGTCAAAGTCAGGGTTGAAGTTTTAAACTGAAAATTGTGAATTATTTGTTCAAAAGAACTTATTACATTCCGCCGGCATCTTTTCTTTTTAAGCGGCAAAAGGTTTATATTTGTCCTTTAATCAAATGAAATAAAATTAAATACCGTAAAATATGAACGAAAAGAGAACGCTGATAACTTCCGCACTGCCATACGCAAACGGATATATTCACCTTGGCCATATAGCAGGAGCCTACCTGCCTGCGGACATTTATGCCAGGTTCAACAGGCTTAGCGGCATAGAAACGCTTTATATCTGTGGCTCAGATGAACACGGCGTGGCTATCACAATATCAGCCGATAAAGAAAAAGTAAGCCCCAAAAAGATCATAGATAAATATCACGGTGATAATAAAGAATCCTTCCGCAAATTCGGATTGACATTCGACATGTACTCGCGTACATCCAACCAACTACACCATGAAACAGCTAAAGAATTTTTCAAAGATTTTCTTGAAAAGGGATACCTTATCGAAAAAGAAGAAGAGCAGTTCTATGATGAAGAAGCCGGAATGTTCCTGCCGGACAGGTATGTGGAAGGTGTTTGCCCAAACTGCGGATTCGACAGGGCAAGAGGCGATCAGTGCGATAAATGCGGAGCCTACTACAATCAGACAGACCTGCTCAGGCCCAAAAGCATTATTTCAGGAAAAAAACCAGTCGTAAAAAAGACAACACACTGGTACATGAGGTTCGACAAATTTCAGGGCTTCCTTGAAAATTACATTGATTCACACAAGGACAGCTGGAAGGAAAACGTATTACAACAGACAAGGAGCTGGCTTAAGCAGGGCCTTAGCGAAAGGGCCATTACTCGCGACCTGGAATGGGGAGTTAAAATTGATAAGTTGAAGGGAGTAGATAAAGAAAAAGCTGCGGGAAAAGTGCTGTACGTGTGGTTTGATGCAGTTCTGGGATATATTACGGCCACGAAAGAATACACCATAAACCGAGCTAAAGACGGCCACGGAAGCGAAGATGATTGGAAAAAATGGTGGAAGGATGATGATACCCGCTACCTCGCCTTTATCGGTAAGGATAATATAGTGTTCCATACGCTCATATTTCCGGCAATGCTGCACGCAAAGGGAGGATATATACTTCCGGATAATGTGCCGGCTAATGAATTTCTTAACCTCGAAGGACAGAAATTCTCCAAATCCAGGAACTGGAGCATCGACTTAAGGGACTTCCTTAAAGAATTTCCCGAAGGATATTATATTGACGCGCTCAGGTATACCTTAGCCATGAACTTCCCCGAAACAAGGGATTCAGACTTCACATGGAAGGATTTCCAGGCAAGGAATAATAATGAATTAGCCGCTATTTTTGGAAATTTCGTTAACAGGGCGCTGCAATTCACTTACAAGAATTTTTCGGGGAGGATTCCATCGCTCGCGGATAAATACAAATACCTGGTGCCCGCATGGAATAATCTGATCGACTATCTCAATGAAAATGCTGAGCCATCGAAAAGCGATGATCTATCATCCATACCGGAAAAATTCCTTAAAGAACTTACTGAAAACGAATTTCAACTTATTTACAGGCTTTGGAAAGGGACTATTCTCATAAAAAATAATTACAGAATATTCCGCTTCCGCGATGCCATAACTGAAACAATGAATGTAGCCCGCGCAGCGAACAAGTTCTTTAACGATGAATCTCCCTGGAAAACCATCAATGAGGACGAAGAAAGCTGCGCCAAAACTCTATTCATTTGCGCCCAGCTTGTGAGGTCATTATCCATAATTTTTGCGCCCATAGTACCTTTTGCGTGCAGAAGAATTAACGCAATATTCGAAATAGAACCTAACGTAGGCGCACCGAGGCTTGACCTCAATTACGGAAACTTATGGAATATGGCTGCCTATCCAACAATTGAAGAACATACAAAAATCATGAAACCCGATATGATCTTCACCAAAATTGAAGATGATACTATCAAAAAGCAAATTAATAAGCTGGGTGCTAAAAGTGAAGAAAAAGCCAAAGAAGATGCCGGCGGGCAGATAGATATAGATGAATTCATGAAAGTTAAATTACGCTCAGCTAAAGTACTTGAAGCGGAAAATATTAAAAAATCCGATAAACTTCTAAAACTGAAAGTTGACCTGGGCGGAGGCGACATAAGGCAGATTATCGCAGGAATTGCCAAATTCTATAAGCCTGAAGACGTTATAGGCAGAAATGTGGTGGTAGTAGCCAACCTTAAACCGGCAAAGCTGATGGGACAGCTTTCCGAGGGTATGATACTTGCCGCGAACACCAGCGGCGGCAAGCTCGAACTGGTATCTCCGGGAGAAGTTGGCCCCGGCGCGGAAGTCCGTTAATAAGGAGCAGAAATGATTATTGATAATATTAGTGTATCTAATTTTAAAAGCTTCAACAGGATGGAAATTTCCCTGGGTAGCTTTAACGTGCTCATAGGGCCTAATGCCGCCGGAAAATCGAATTTCATTCAGATATTTAAATTCGTAAGGGATATAACATCCCATGGACTTGAGAACGCTATTGCCTTGCAGGGGGGCACGGAATTTTTAAGAAATATCAACCTTACGGAAAAAGAAAGCGCCCTGGAATTTAATATTGAAGCCAGGCCATCTACTCCCCTGAAAATAATAAGTAACAGGTCAGATAAAAATGCGCTTATAGACAGTTATAAGTTCTCCTTTACGCTGCATTTCGATGATAGCGGCTATAGAGTTGCTGAAGACAGGATAATACTTGCTTTCCGTGAAGGAGAAGCCGGCAAAAAAGGCACTGTTGAATACAGCAGCTCACAAGCGGATATTAAAACTACGATTAATTTGGAAAATGCTGATAAGCTTGAGGATATATTCATGCCTCCCGTCAGGGAAGAACCTGCCCCCGGTGAAGCGCCTGAATGCAGGCTGATGCTGGAGAATTTAAACCACCTTATTCCTTACTCGAATATCATCAAAAGGGTGATAGGCAGCATTACGGTGTATGATTTCGACCCGAAATTCCAGAAATTTGCCGCACCTGTTGCAGGTAAAGCCGAACTCGAAGAGGACGCTTCAAATCTGGCCATTGTGTTGCAGAAAATACTTTCGGATCAGGAGGAAAGCCGCAAGCTATTCAACTTGATGCAGGAGCTTTTGCCCTTTATCGACAACCTTGAAGTTGATAAATTCTATGGCCGGTACCTGCAAATACTGCTCAGGGAAAGATATTCCGAAAAGGATAAGCTGCCGGCATTTCTTATGTCGAGCGGTACAGTATTTTTAATTTCACTTATAATTGCTCTTTATTTCGAGAAAAAACCTATAAATATTTTTGAGGAGCCCGAACGAAGGATCCACCCCTACCTAATGTCGAAAATCATAAATATGATGCGCGACGCCTCTGAGCATAAGCAGATACTTATATCTACCCATAATCCGGAGATGGTGCGGCATGCAGGTATAAAAAACATACTTTTTGTGACCAGGGACGGCGATGGCTTTTCATCTATAACAAGGCCCGCGGAAAATGCTGAGATTAGGGAATTTCTGAAAAACCAGATCGGTATTGAAGAGCTATACGTGCAAAACCTGATATAAGATGCTCAAAAAACTTTATATATTCGTTGAAGGTGATGACGACGAAAGGTTCATGAAAGGCGTTATGAAGCCGCTTTTCAGGCACAGCTATGATGATGTGGAAGTTATACAGTACGCCCAGCTCAAAAGCGAAAAAGTTGATAATTTCATTAAAGCTATAACTACGCTTGGTTTTGACTATATCTTTACAGGGGATATGGATTTTGCGCAGTCAGTGAATGAAAAGAAAAGCTACCTTAAGCGCCGCTTTAACCTGCTGGAGGATAAATTTACATTTATAGTGATCACAGAAATCGAAAGCTGGTACCTTGCAGGAGTAACCCGCGATACCGCCGCCGCCCTCGAAATAGAATACGCAGAAAGAACTGATGCTATCACAAAAGAGGACTTTAACAAATACTACCGCGGTAATTTTAAATCGAGGATTGACTTCATGCGCGAGCTGATAAAGCGCTTTTCTATGGATATCGCCCGGGAAAAGAACCGTTCCTTCGACTACTTTTATAAAATGAATATTCTTTCTTGATTAGTATAATTATTTCGAATTATATTTCAGATCAATAAAGGGCAGTTCTTAAGCCGCCACTAAGATAATTGTTTATTTATGGGATTCAGAATTTCACTTTCCTTTGAATTTCCGGATATATTCCTTTGTGAAGTCAGATAGTACGAGCCTGCCGCTTATTTCAGCACGCTGCTCCAGCAGTTCGTCCCAGTTTTCTGAGCCCTGCCAGAATATCTTCTTCATCGCTGCGGAGGCTTCGGGGCTGTTTTTGGCAAGCTTTTCGGCAAGAGCGGTAACGCCGTTATCAAGCTCTTCAATTGTGGCGAAGGTTTCCGCGAAAAGGCCTTTTTCCTTAGACCAATCGCTGTCGTACCATTCATAGTCGATGGATATTTGCGAGAAAGCCGCCCTGCCAATTTTTCTTTCCACGGCTGGGCCGACTACAAAAGGCCCAATACCAAGCGCGAATTCACTAAGCTTAATAAGGGCGTTCTCTACGGCAAGAGCGTAATCAGCCGCGGCAATAAGCCCAACACCTCCGCCGACTGCCTTACCCTGTACCCTTGCAATAATGAATTGCGGGCATTTGCGCATGGCATTGATCACCCGGGCAAAGCCCATAAAAAATTCTTTTCCGGTATCGAAATCATTTATGGCGAGCAGCTCATCGAATGAAGCCCCGGCGCAGAAGGCTTTTTCGCCCTCGCTCTGCAGGATTATTACCTTTATGGATTTGTCATCCTTAAGCCTGTTAAATTCGCCGGCAAGATCAGCCAGTACCTTCCCGGGGAGGGAATTGCTTTTCGGATGAAAAAATATAACTCTTGCCACACTGTCGTTAATATCGGTTCTGACTCCGCCGCCTGCCATAATTCATTCCTGTATTTTTTTACTAAATATCCTGCTTTTTATACGCAAAACTATTATTAATATTGA
>CAZJAH010000032.1:0-33670 GCA_964544155.1 uncultured Hyphomicrobiales bacterium
TTTCGATCAGTTTCTTCCCCTCACTGAGGGGAAGTGGCCGGAACGGCTCGCAGAGACGTTTCCGGACGATGGGGTGCGAATGGAAGATTACGGCTTTTTTTACACACAGGCGGGGACGCCTGTGCCCACCACATTTTTGAAAACTATAGCGAATAATACCGATCAGTTTCCCCTCCTCTCCGAGGAGGGGTGGCCGGCGAAAGCCGGACGGGGTGGTGCTACCAATAATATCAAGGCATTTTAGCCCCCTCCGGCTTCGAAAGACACAGCTTCTCCGCTCAAGTGATAGCCCCCCTATTCATAAGAAATGAAAAATGAATATCTTTGCAGTTACGTCAACCTCACAAAAAAGGAATTATGAAAAAACAGAATATTCAGGGCTTGAGGCACGATTATACTAAATTCAAAATTGACAAGAAATCAATTAATAAAAACCCGTTTGAACAATTTAAAATTTGGTTTGACCAGGCGGTAGAATCTGAAATCTTTACTGATCCAAACGCTTTTATACTTTCTACTGCAGGCAGGGACTGCCGGCCTTCATCCCGGGTTGTCCTTCTTAAGAATTATTCAGACGATGGTTTTATCTTTTATACAAATTATGAAAGCCGAAAAGGTATCGAAATCTCTGAAAATCCCTATGTTTCCTTGATTTTTTTCTGGGATAAATTCGAGCGTCAGGTAAGAATCGGCGGAAGTATCGAAAAGATCAGCCCTGAAGAATCGGATAAGTATTTCCAGAGCAGGCCTTATACAAGCAGGCTCGGTGCCTGGGCTTCAAAGCAGAGCGCTCCGCTTAAAAGCCGCTTTTCGCTTATGCGCAAGGTAGCTTCCTTAATGGTAAAATATCCCGCGAAAGTACCTCTGCCCCCATTCTGGGGCGGATATGTAGTTAAGCCCGATGAATTTGAATTTTGGCAGGGGCGAGAAAGCCGCCTTCATGACCGATTCCGCTACACCCTGGAGCATGATAAGTGGGAAATTAACAGGTTAAATCCTTAATAGAAAATACACTAAAACTTAACAATAACTATTTGAATTAGCCATTTATTAACCGTATCTTAACATTTTGTTTTTTCCAAAAAATTTAAAATAAAATGATACGGTTAATTACTTATTGCTTGTTATTTTTTATCGGAACAAATTCATATTCCGGTGAATTAAAAGATCTTTTCGAAGATGCAGAACTTGATGCTCTGGCGTTTATATCCTGGGAATACAGGGATGATCCGGACACGGACGTATCAAATTTATTCAGGATACGAAGGGGCTATCTCACAATCAGACAAGAAGTTACTGATAATATTGACTTCAGGATGACTCTTGATGTTTATGATGATGACGACGGTGTGGAAGAGCGTCTCAAATATATTTACGGAAAATACACTCTGCCAGACTGGGGTTTTGCCACAAACCACAATATAAGAATGGGCATGATCGCTACCCCCTTCCTGGATTTCGAGCAGAGTATAAACCGCTACAGGATGCAGGGGCATATGTTCAGCGAATGGGCAGATATTTATAATTCTGCCGATTTAGGAATATCCTACTCGATGAACTTCGGCGGAAGGGTAGATTCAACTTTCAGGGAAAATGTCAACAGCAAGAATGACGGCAAATACGGCAGCATAACTATCGGAGCATTTAACGGGCCTGGTTACCACGATTTTGAGCTCAATTCAAATAAGGTGATAGAAGGCCGGATCAGTTTCAGGCCATTTTCGGAATCACTTACAGGATTGCAGTTTACAGCCTTTGGCTTAACAGGTAAAGGCAATCCAAACCCTGTATCTAAAACCAGCCCTGCCTGGCAAACTTACATTGGTATGATAAGCTATGAGCAGGCTGATTTTAGGGCTACCGCCCAGTATATGTCAGGCAAAGGCAACAGCACAGGTGAATTCTCGGATGTTTTTGGGAATGCCCTGGATAATGAAGGCTGGTCGGTATTCGCGGAGTATGTATTCAAACGCAGAATTCATGGAATAGCTCGCTATGATGTATTCCAGCAAAACATGGATTCACCTGAATCAAAAAGGTTAAAAGCAATGGCAGGCATTGCCTATGACCTGACTGAAAGTAACTTCCTGCTCTTTGATGTCGAGCATACTGATTTCTTTTTAGCCGAAGAACCCGTTACCACATACAAATTCACACTCCAGCTTAAAGTTTAAAGCATATACTTAATTTTTATCTGCTGCGTCCCATCTTTTGAATATATAATTACCAAAGGAATGTGATGCGGCAGATATTTTTTTTAATTATTTTAGTATGTCTTTTACCTTTTGAGTCTAAAGCTCAGGGATGCAGCGACGCCGGCGCCTGCTCAATCGGAGATATTGGCATGAGCGAGAGTTCAAACAATGCTGATTTAAACACCATTCAATTAGGATTAAATTACGGACTCGGCATGGAAAATACTGCGGTAAGCGGCATTAGCCTAAGCTATTCCAGGCTGATAAACGATAATTTCAGGCCCGGTATCAAAGTAAACTACAGCTATACTAATGGCGATTTAGGCACTAATTCCGGATTCGGGGATATTTTCATCAATCTGGATTACTTTTTCATTAGAGAAAATGACAACCAATTGAGCGCTACAGCTGCATTTAAAGCTCCGCTATCTGACGCTTCGGCATCGGATGACGGCTCCCCCCTGCCGATGGTCTATCAAACAAGCCTCGGGACTTATGATCTGATCGCAGGCATGAGCTATTCCACCGGAGGATGGACCTTTAACCTTGCATGGCAGCAGCCTGTCGGGAATGACAACAGGAATATGTTCTTCCCGTCACAGGATTCGCTTTTTCCTGCTACAAATAGTTTTGAAAGAAAAGCAGATGTACTGCTGAGGATAAGCCGGGAATTTGATATAAGTCCTAAACTGAAGCTAAGGCCGGGAGTTTTGCCAATATATCATATCGCGAATGATGAATATACGGATATGGACGGAGAGGTCAAAGAAATTGACGGATCAGAGGGTTTAACACTTAACGCGAATATATTTGTAGAATATACGCTTGGCGTATCTTCATCTCTTATATTTAGCGCGGGCAGTCCGATTATTGCCAGGGAAACAATACCCGACGGCCTGTTGAGAAATTTCGCCGCCGGGGTTAATTACATCTACAATTTTTAAATATCAGCTTCCGCTCATTATCGTTTTGAGTTTGGATATTACCGGAATGGCTATCGGATCTTTGCCGTATGCTTCCGCGAGTAAAAGGCTTGCCCAGTCGGCTATATAAAGCAGGTCGAACATCCTGGTAAGCAGTTTACCGCCTTCACCTGCTATTTCCAAAACCTGGATATTGTCATCCGCGAAAATCTTTTTCATGGCTTCGAAGCGGGTTTTAACCCGCGTGTTCTCATCTTTATCCCTAAGGAATATCACCTGAAAATTACTCATAATCTCGCGGCTCATTCCCCAGCCGTTAATTTCATTATGGTTCATTTCCGGAAGCACAGATCCGAAGGCCAGCGATTTCGCGTTCTCCTGGAACTGGCCCCGCCAGCGGAGGTTAACTGCTTCAAGGCTAGCCGGAGAATAAATAACGGGAATTTTATTAAGCAGGGCGTCTTTTATCAGTTCCGCGCTTCTATCGCTACCGGAATTATAACTTTGGGCTTTTTCGCTGATCATTTTTTGAATATCATCAAAAGCGCTCTTTGTATCTTTAACAAATTCATCAGATGCCAGGCCTGATTTCAAGATTATGGATAATACCGCAATGAAAGAATATCCCAGGGCACATCTCGGCTGGAAGCCGCCGGGAATTTTCACCAGATCGAGCCCGCGTTCTTCAGCCATATCCGAAAGCTTTCCTCCTGAACTTATACAGATAACTCTCGCGCCGAGCTGTAAAGCTTTATTCACTCCGGAAATGGTCTCTTCGGTACCGCCTGAATAAGAGCTGGCAATAAAAAGCGTATTTTTTGAAAAATGGGCAGGTATATCGTAGT
Organism: uncultured Hyphomicrobiales bacterium; assembly: GCA_964544155.1. Classification (GTDB taxonomy): domain Bacteria; phylum Bacteroidota; class Ignavibacteria; order Kapaibacteriales; family UBA2268; genus CAZJAH01. Next base: position 3,964 of record CAZJAH010000032.1, read on the forward strand.
CTCTGTTTATATACACAGGCACCTTCAACCCTGATTCAGCTTCGATATAGGCGCGTGTAAGGTCTCCCCCTATCGCTGAACCGCCCATCCCCAGTACGGCAATGGAATCTGTTTCAGGCAGCGCTTTTTTAATATTTATATCATCGGCTATTTTGAGAGCGTGCTCAATCTGTTTTGGAAAATTTATCAAAACCTCGCGCATGTCATTTTTGTTATATTCGGTGTATCCGTTCATTTTATCTCCAAAATTATATCCAATCCTGTTTGTTGTCTTTAAGCTTTTCGACCATTTTTTTAATATCCTGTGCTTTGTCCTTAGGGCATACGAGCACAGCGTCATCAGTTACCGTGATTATCATGTCGCGCACACCGAGAGCTGCCACAAGCATTTTATTAGCTGCCGCATTATAGATAATATTACCATCGCTATCCAGAGTTTCCGTATTGCCTATTTTAATATTAGAATTTTCATCCGGTTCACTGATACGTTCCAGCGCGTCATAGGAACCCAGGTCATCCCAATCGAAGAGAGCCTTGGCCACAGCTACGTTCGGCGCTTTTTCCATCAGGCCGTAATCAATGGATTCATTTGGAAATGCCTCGAAAATATCTTTCACCGCGGGATTAGATCCGTCAAGGGCATTATTTTGAATACCGTCGTAAGTATCGGCCATGTCATCTATCTTATCGCCTACTTCGGGAAGGCAGGCCTTCATGCCTGAGGCAAATACATCCAGGCGCCAGAAGAACATTCCGCTGTTCCAATAGTGCCTGCCTGAGTTCATGTATTCTTTTGCTTTTTCAAGAGCGGGCTTTTCCCTGAAAGCCTTAACCGCTTTTATTTCTATTTTATCATTTTCAATAAAAGGATCATCGGTTTCAATATATCCGTATCCGGTAGATGGGCGCGTGGGTTTTACTCCAATGGTCACAAGTACAGGATTATCGTAAGCATGTCTAAGCGCGGCATCTACTGTTTGAGCGAATTTTTCATCGGGTGAAATTTTATGGTCGGCAGTAAGAACTGCCATAACAATCTCATTGGGCCTGATACCCATACCTCCGTATTTCTTTTGGATGAATGCGGCAGCTAATCCAAGGCAGGGAGCAGTATTGCGTTTGGCGGGCTCGGCAATGACATTACCCGGAGGCAGGCCAGGAAGTGATTCCCTAATAGGCTTTAATAGTATTTCATTTGTTATAATGTAAATATCATCCGCGGCGATAACATGCTCTACCCTGTCGATGGCTTCCTGAAGCATGTTCTTGTCCTCGCGCGTGAGGTTAAGTATCTGCTTGGGTTTTTCCTTTCTGCTGAGCGGCCAGAATCTTTCGCCGGAGCCGCCTGCCATTATTACTGCTGTTTTTTTCATTTATCGTTCAGTTTTTTAACAAAAAAATAAAAATAACAAAAAATAGCCAGTGATAATAAGGTTAGCATAGAAATTATTTTTTCATTGTTTAATGAAATGACTCTTAACAATTCTTCCTCTTTCGCCAAAAAAGCATGGGTATAATAAGGTATTTTCTTATTTTTCTGTTTATGGAAAACCGAAATTCTAAAAATAGCATGGGGCAGTATTCGGTTGTTAAATTTTTAGTATTTGGAAAATAAGATGCTTACAAAATACGGAACAGATAATATTGTAGTGATGCTCGCGTTAAGCGTGGTACTGATAGCCGCGGGATTCATAGTTCAGAAAGACTGGGCGGCATATATTTTTTGGGCGGCGGGCGGCCTGCTTGCGCTTTTCACATTTTGGTTCTTCAGAGATCCTGGCCGGGCAGTACCCGAAAAAGCGCTGAATAATGATGAATACATAGTTTCACCTGCCGACGGTGAAGTAATTGAAGTGGTGGAAGAATACGAAGAGCATTTTCTTAAAAGTAATTCAAAGAGGATAAGCATATTCCTCTCACCGCTCGATGTGCATGTAAACAGGATTCCTGTTTCGGGAATTGTGAAATTTTACGAGTACCACACAGGAAATTATCTGGTTGCTTATCACCCAAAGGCATCAGAGCTTAATGAACATACCAAAATTGGCGTAGAAAACGGCCACGGCAAAGTTTTCTTCAAGCAAATTGTGGGTGTGCTCGCACGCAGGCTGGTATCCGAAATCAATACGGGCGATACGGTTAGAGTCGGCGAACGCTTCGGAATGATGAAATTCGGCTCCCGTATGGATGTGGTTGTAAGCCCGGATGACGAGATATTAGTTAAAAAAGGTGAGCGTGTCGTGGCCGGAGAGACCATCATCGGCATGCTAAAAAGCGGAAAAAAATGAGTAATGACTTTATATTCTCACTTTTATAAGTTATTTTATTGTTCAACTATTTAACGAAAACAGTTTATAAATAAGGATCCAAGAATACCGGCTGAATGAAAAAGCGTGTAACAAGGTCTATTGTACCTAATTTACTGACTCTGGCAAACCTGTTATCAGGGTTCACTGCCATTGTTCACACGTCCGCAGGTGATCTTCAGACAGCGGCTTTATTCATACTTATAGCCGCGATATTCGATATGCTCGACGGTATAATGGCCAGGCTATTTAAGGCCACGAGCGAATTCGGAGTGGAACTCGATTCATTATGCGATGTAGTGTCATTCGGTGTTGCTCCGGCTTTTATGCTATATAAGGCCTATTTTGAGCATGTAGGCGAATCCGGTATATTGATGGCGGCGCTTCCCGCGCTGTCGGGTGTAGTTAGGCTGGCAAGGTTCAATGTGCAGATTGCCAGCTTCGATGATAAAAAATACTTCAAGGGTATGCCTATACCTGCATCGGCTTTGACTATAATATCATATTTGATCTTCATACACGACAGCGCTCATGTGTCAGCAGAATTTTCCCAGTATCTGGTTTATTTTGTAACAATATCGGTATCAGGGGCTATGATATCTAATATTTCTTTCGATAACATCCCCCGGCCAACAGCCCGCCAGATTAAGGAAAGGCCTTTTGCTTTCGGTATTTTTATCATCGGTCTGGCATTGTCCATTATAACAAAAGGATTTTTTATATTTCCATTCATGGCTTTTTATATTGTTGCCAGTTCAATCAGGTATGTTTATTTTTGGATTAAAGAAAAACAGGAACCCGAAGACGAAATCGATGAGACTGAAGACAGCGAACCTCATCCTTATGATTTATAAATAATTTTGATTACTTATGAAAATTAAATATATTAAAGGCAGAAAATGAATTTTAAGGCAAGCATTAAGATAACCCTAAGAAAAGGCATCCTTGACGTGCAGGGCAAAGCAGTTGAGCACGCCCTTCATTCAATTGAATTCCCGATGATGAATAACGTGAGGATCGGTAAGTACGTTACATTAAAAGTGAACGCTCCACATAAAAACAAGGCAATGGAGCTGGCAAAGGAAGCATGCGAAAAGCTGATCGCAAACCCCATTATTGAAGATTTTTTCATAGAGATTGAAGAAGATAAAGAGGCAAAATAAATGAAATTCGGAGTAATAGTTTTTCCTGGGTCTAATTGCGACCACGACGCTTACCATGCAGCCGGAGTCAATGCCGGCGCCGGCGCGGAATACATCTGGCACAAGGATACGGCAATCCCCGGGGATATCGACTGCATTATAATACCGGGAGGTTTTTCTTACGGGGATTACCTCAGGTGCGGCGCTATAGCAAGGTTTTCTCCCATAATGAAGGAAGTTATCAGCTTTGCGAATAATGGCGGCCCGGTAATCGGCATATGCAACGGCTTTCAGATTCTTACGGAATCCGGCCTGCTGCCGGGTACATTACTCAGAAATAAATCATTGCACTTTGTCTGCAAAGACGTGTATTTGAGAGTTATGAATAATAAGACTCCTTTTACGTCTTCATTAGACGAAGGCAGCGTGATTAAGATACCGGTGGCTCACGGCGAAGGCAACTACTTTGCTGAACCGGACACCATCAGGGAACTTGAAGAAAATAACAGAGTGATATTCAAATACTCCGATGCTTCGGGTAATATCACCGAAAGTATGAATCCAAACGGATCGGTGAACAACATAGCCGGAATAACCAACGATAAAGGCAATGTGCTCGGAATGATGCCTCATCCCGAGAGGTACAGCGATAAGCAGCTCGGCTGCGACGATGGGCTGGCTGTTTTCCGTTCCATTATGGATAATTTTGTGAACGCGTAATATGCAGGTGTAACCATGGCATTAGCTTTTTTACCGTCTCTCGGCGTACCTGAACTCCTTATTATTATTGCGGGGCTGGCCCTGCTTTTCGGAGGTAAAAAAATTCCCGAATTGATGAAAGGGATTGGTTCAGGTATTAAAGAGTTTAAAAAAGCATCTAATGAGGATGAAACCTCAGGTGATAAGAAAAAGATTGAGGATAATAACACGGCGAAATAATTATGTTTGATGTTGGCGGCGGCGAATTAATATTGATAATTCTGGCCGTTCTTGTACTTTTCGGCCCTAAAAAAATTCCTGAAATTACCAGGATGATGGGTAAAGGAATGCAGCAAATTAAAAAAGCACAGGATAGTTTTAGAAGCCAGATGGATGATATTAAATCCGAAATTAATAATTCCGCTGCCATCGACCAGCCTAAACAAAGAGATTTTAGCAATCCCCCGCCCGAATTTTATGTTCAGTCTCCTGAAAGGGTTAAAGAAAAACTGCAAAACCTTGAGACAGAAAATTTCAAGCCGGTAAAACCTAAATTTATTAATAATGAAGATTCCGAAGATGAAAAAACAATTACTAAAAGTAAAGCTGATAAACCGGATGATCTGAATGAAATCTCAGGAAATGATAAGAAAAAAACGTAAAGATTATAGCCACAAAAACATCTTTATATCCCAAAAAATACCGCCCCCCTAATTTCCCGTTTGATTCATTGGGCCTAAGTACACGGAATTCAAACTCTTAGCATTTTCTGAAAAAATGCTTTACAATTATTAATTTAAATTACCGGTAACATTTCATAATTTCATGTGTCTATAAAATAGGTACGTGCTGCCAAATTTGGTTGAAACATTTTTTAAGGTAGTCCGTTCATTTATTTAAAAAAAGGATTCTATATGTGGGGGGAACATACATACAGGATTAGCTGGCTTTCGGCGGCTAAGAATTTCATGATGATGTTAGCTGTCATGATCTTGACCACTGTCAGCATTTCATTTTCTTCATTCAATAATCATACAGATAAAAACATCAAGCTGTTTAAGCCTGTAATAGATAAGCTCTTGGATAATGGCGTAGATACTGTTTTTATTTATGCATTGCTCGGCGATTCAAATACTGAGTTCAATGAACGTTTTGTAAAAATAAACGTTACTAATTTCATTGGCAGAGCCGATTATTCCAAGCATTATAATGATTACTCCGTAAAGAGGACCCAGTCTTTCCTGGATAAGAACGTAAAGCTTCTTCACAGCGCAGAAAGCATATATGACGTCCCCAAGGAGATTATTGCTTCCATACTTTGGATAGAAACGCGCCATGGCAATTATCTGGGCAGCAGCCATGTTCCAAGCGTTTTTCTAAGTACCGCGCTTGCAGCCGAGGAAGAATATATCGAGATGAACAAACAAGAACTCAGAAGAAAATTCAAAGGCCCTGATTCCGAACTACCAGAACTTGATAAAAAAATCATAGCTAGAGCCGATAAAAAATCTAACTGGGCTATTGGGGAATTAATCGCGCTTAGTGAAATTTACAATAGATCGGATATAGACATAATGAACCTTGAAGGTTCATGGGCCGGTGCATTCGGAATTTCGCAGTTCCTTCCCTCAAGCTATATCAACTGGGCGGTTGACGGCGATGATAACGGTATAATAGACCTCTTTACACTAGAAGATGCCGTATTCAGCGTAGGCAATTACCTTAAAGTGAACGGCTGGGATGACGAAGAAAATTCCAGAAGGGACGCTGTGTTCCATTACAACAACAGTTCTGCTTACGTGAACGCGGTATTCTCTCTTGCTTCAATGCTCGAAGATCCTTATGACAGCATCTCAAGCGAAGAGCCTGATGAAGAAAAAAACAGGGGTGATATCCACACTCCCCTGAATGAGATGCTGAGAGAAAGCAGATAATCAATATTTTTTTAAAGAATTATAAGTCTCCTCATCGAAAAGGATGAGGTTGTAGAATATTTTGTCTTTGTACTTGCCTTCTACCTGGCTTTCCACATTAAACAATTCAATCGCGTTATATGCACCCTCCAGTGTTCTTTCTCTGTAATGTTCCCAGCTTTCACCGGGAAGCATTTCTTCATTCCATATAAAACTCTTCGTTGAGCCGTTTACCGGAAGTGTGCCTTTCTTGATATGATCAACCTGGAAATAAAAATCAAATACAGAATCATATTTTCGATCATAATGCTTCACGGCAAGTATCCAGGGTTCAAGGCCAGTAACGGCGTAATCCAAAACCCGGCATTGCTTAATTACTTCTGGTATATCATGCTTGCGCCAGCCGAATTCTCCATTAACGGCAATGTAGGCTTTTCTTTTTAAATGTACGGGAAATTTGCTTTCAAGTTCACTTTCGAACAATTACTCCACCTTTATTTTATTTCATTAATTGAAAACTCAAACGGCTTTAGCTCTAATAATATTTGATGATCATCGTATTTTATTTTTTTCCCTGATATAGTATAAATAGCCTTGCCCTTGATATCAATCATGACTTTCCCGGCTAAGTCATTGTCAGGGCTCATATTAAGAGCTATAAGCAGTTCGGAATTTCTATAAATTCTTTTAAATAACACAAGTCCGTCGATATGGTTTTCGATTATTTGTATTCTATCGTTATCATCTGATGATTGTCTGTATTTTTCTCTTATTTCAAAAATGTGCCTCATGAATTCCTGCATACCAGGCTGATCCCAGGGCAAAACGGCCTCAGAAAATAGTGGTAGTTTGCCGGGCGGATATTCCTTTATTTGTTCATGATCGAATCCCAGGCCAGTATTAACCGGCATGGTTTCCCCTAATTCGTATCCCGTGTGAATAAAAAGCATTGTGGGCAAAAAGCAGTTAATCACCCAGGCAGCCCTGCTAAAATCGCAGCCTCCCGGCCTGGAAGCGGCACGCGGGGTATTATGGGTTTCCGGTGTTGCATAAAAATCTATAGGGTTGTTCTTATTCGTCATCATTCTGATTATTTCATTCATTTTATGTGGAATATGCTGGTCAAAAGGCATATACCCCACAACCGCGTCATAACCGTCATCGACCGAATTTTGCGTAAGTGTAAAATTTTCCTCCCAGAATACGAAGTCAGGGTTGATCTCCCTTGCTTTGTTAATAATCGCGGACCTCAGCTCTGTCGGCAGGGCGTGGCCCATATCTATCATCACTCCGTCAATACCGTATTCATATTGATAGTGGGGTATGATATTGATAATATTCTCCCAAAGCTCTTTGACTTTGTATTCATTTTTCATAAGTTTTAGGTCATACATCCTAACCGTATTATAAGCCATATAGTTGAAATCGGGGTGGTCGTAAAGCTTAAGGTAAGTCACATCCGACCAGACAGGCTGCACATCATCCGGCGGCCAGTCGGAGAAAGCCCCGGGAACGCGGCATTCGATTTTTTTATTCAGAAGGCCTCTGATCTTATCCTCCACCCTGGCAGTTTTTTGAGGTGTAGCCTGGAACATTTCTATGTGTTTATCGTGTGGTTCAGGCAGTTTTTTCAGCTCGCCGTTATTTACCTTCGCGTAGATCTTCTCCAGTTCTTTCCTGGTAAAAACAGGCGGGCCGTAACGGCGCTCATTTTTTGGATCATCCTCCCTGTCCTTGATCTTTGACTTTATCCAATAAAACCAGTCAGGATGCTCCAGAGCCAGGTCGCTGTCTATGCTTGCCGTACGGAAGACAAATTCCATTACCACCTTCATTCCCAGCGAGTGGGCCGCGTCAATAAAGGCTTTCATTTCAATTTCCACGCCGAGATCAAGCCAGGGCTCTGCAAGGTTATCATCCAATTTATAGGGATTACGAATTGCGTAGGGTGACCCTAATGTACCTTTTCTGCCGTCAATTCCAATGGATGTCACCGGCAGCATATAGATTGTATTTACTCGCAGTGATTTAAAGTAAGGCAGCAGCGCGAGGCACTTGAGCATTGTGCCGGTTTCACGGAAGCCGTCCTCATTGGCAGGCAGGGCCAGTGAGCCGTCAGCATCATGATCGAATGCTGCTGTAAATCTCGGGAATAGGTTGTACACCACAGCCTCCGGCACCCAGTCCGAATCAGGGAGTAAAGGCTTTGATACTTTGGCCATTTCTTCGATCTCATGAATTTTATTCAGAAAGAATTCGTAAGGGTGAACTTCCTCGATGGTTCTTTCTTTAGAATATGGCTCAAGCCATAGATTGGGGATTTTGTACGTAAGCTTTTTTCGGTTTTTACTTTTTATTTCGGATATTTTTTCCTTGATCAGATTTAGTGCTTCAGTCATTTTTTATAATAATTAGTTATTGAATTTCTAAAATACATTTATTGATTTTCTGTATTAAGCAAACTTCGCAAGATAAATAAATGTGATGAATTTTTTAAGACTCTGCTTCATCTTCCACCCGGGAAAAATATTCTTTAATCTTAGCGGCAACATTTTTATTGGCGGCGGTTTGTAATTCCTCTTCGCTTGCTTTTTTAATGTTTTCAACGGAACCGAATTCCACAAGCAGCTTTTGGGCTGTCTTTTCACCGATACCTTCAATTTCGGTAAGCTCTGTTTTGAAAGTGCGTTTATTTCTCAGCTTACGGTGATAGGTAATTGCAAACCTGTGTGCTTCGTCTCTTAAATGCTGCACCAGCCTCAGGGCGCTGGAAGTTCTGGGGATAAGCAGCGATTCTTTTTCACCGGGAAAGAATATCTCCTCCAGCCTTTTTGCAAGCCCGATGACCTGGATTTCATTATCCAGATCAAGTTCCTTTAGTATCTCAAAGGCGGCGGATAGCTGTCCTTTGCCGCCATCTATTATGATGAGGTCAGGCAATGGAGTGGAACCCTCCTCTTCGCTTTCTTCAATCAGGCGTGTATAGCGTCGGCGGACTGCTTCGCGCATAGCAGCATAATCGTCATTTTGCTCGACTGTCTTTATCTTAAACTTGCGGTAACCGCTCTTTTTTGGCTTGCCGTCTACGAAGACCACAACTGAGGAAACATAATCAGAGCCCTGCATATGTGAATTATCGAAACATTCTATTCTGCGCGGCGGAACGGCCAGGCGGAGATCACGCTGCAATGATAGTACGGCCCGCGGCACAACCTGCTCGCGTTTATCAAGCGCTGACCGGTATTCTTTCAATAAAAATTTCGCATTGGTATTTGCCATTTCAACGAATTTTCTTTTATCACCTATCTTTGGGATCAACAGGTTTATGGAACGCCCCCTTTTTTTGGAAAGAAAATCAAGCAGATATTCCGTATCCTCGGGTTCATTCGGCAGATGTATATTGCCGGGAATGAAATCGCTTTCCATATACCATTTTTCAACTGCTCGCTGAATGATTTTTTCTTCAGTCTGCATATCAGCATTGCTAACAATGTAATGGCGCTTGCCGGTTAGCTTGCCTTCGCGTATCTTGAATACCACCGCGCAGGCCTGGTCATCTTCGACATAAAGCCCGAAAACATCTCTGTTCGCGAAATCTTGGGATACTACCTTCTGCTTACCGGTAAATTCCTTCAGCATAGCAAGTTTATTCCGGATGGAAGCCGCCTGCTCGAATTTCATTTCTTCGGAAAGCTTCATCATTTTTTCTTCAAGCTGCTTTTCAAGTTCGCGGGTACGTCCCGCCAGAACCTGCATTGATTCTTTTACGTTTTCATTATAATCGTCCTTGCTTATGAAGCCCTCGCAGGGGCCGTCGCATTTATCTATATGATAATCCAGGCATATTTTGAATTTTTTTTCGGAAATCGATTTATCATTTAGCTTTAGGTCGCAGCTTCTGAGTTTAAATATGGAGCGTATCATCTTCATAAGGGAGCGCATATTTTTTACTTCGGTGAAAGGCCCAAAGTATTTAGAGCCGTCCTTGATAACCTTGCGGGTAACGAATACACGTGGATATTCTTCGCTGGTAACTCGCACATAAGGATAAGTCTTATCATCGCGTAGCAGGATATTATACTTCGGCTTGTGCTTTTTGATAAGGGTATCTTCTAAGATGAGCGCTTCGGCTTCATTATCTACGACAATGACTTCCACATCGCTGATATGAGTAAGCAGAGCCGTGGTTTTGGCATCGCGCGCTCCGCCCCTGAAGTAAGACTTTACCCTCGCCCTCAGGTTTTTTGCCTTACCTACGTAGATGATCTTACCCTTATCGTTCTTATATTGATATACGCCCGGCTTTGTGGTTAGGCTTGCCAATTTATCCATCAATTCGGGCGAAAACTCCTCTGTATTATTCATTTTTTTAACTGTATCTGTGTAAACCTGATAATACTATTTTAAAAAATCCGCTCTTTTATTCCCAAATAAATTACTTAATTATCAGAGATCTCCCCATTGCGGTTTAAGCAGGAGCTCTTCGGGCATTGCCCGTGGATTAGCTGAAAGCTCGATAAGAGATGATATTGCTTGCGCGGCATCTTCCGGTTTCATCATTCTTTCGGAGAACTGCCGGCGCGGCTCATCGGGCCACATTTCAGTTTCGGTGGCTCCCGGGAGTATATCGCATATCTTTACGCCGCTATCCCTGACTTCCTCACGCAAAGCTCTGCTCATTCCAAGTACGGCAGCTTTTGTGGCGCCGTAAACGCTTGAATTCGGGAAACCTTTAATTGCGGCTCCGGACAGAACATTGATAACAGCTCCTGACTTTCTTTTAAGCATATCATTAATTACCGCTTTGGAACATAGAAAACAGCCTTTGAAATTAATGCTTATCATTTTGTCAAATTCATCTTCGCTTAATTCCGTGAAAGGGGCGAATATACCAATTCCGGCATTATTAACAAGTATATCGGGTGTGCCGAATTTCTCTTTAATTCCTGTGTAAGCGCTTTCAACCTCTTTTTTAACTGATATATCACAGGGAAGGATAATCACATTACCTCCATTTCTAAAACCGCTATTGCTGAATGATTCCTCCGATCTCGCGCTAAGCGCCAGTTTATACCCTTTCTCAAGTAGAATGTCCGCCAATGCCTTTCCTATGCCTCGGCTTGCCCCCGTTATCCATACAGTTCTGCTCATGATCTAAGTTATTTTTTACTTATACTTTTAATATCAGAAAATAAATGTATCAAAAAGGAAAATATTTTTAGATGTGTATAAAAAAGGGGGTAAAAACTACCCCCTCTTCTTCAAATTTGATTTAAAAAGCTATTTCACAAATTCACCTGTGAATATTCTATCTCCAAAGTTAAGCCTGAGCAAGTATACTCCTTTTACAAGCTTCGATATTGATCTGGAAATCTCATGACTGCCCGCGCTTAGATAACCGACTTTTTCAGCAAATACTTTAGAACCGCTTATATCGAATATCTCGATAGTGCCATAGCCCGGTTTGTCTAATTCAATAATAAAGTTCAGCTCGTTTTGTACCGGATTGGGTTTGATTATCAATGAATTATCGATTACAATGGAATTCTCATCAACTGAAGTTAACTGAAGGTCAGAATAATCAGCACAGAATGAAAAATCATGTATTCTGTGTATCTGCCTGGTATGTCCGGTAGCGGAAGTAATCCCGACAAAAGCGCCCATACCGTCATAAAGATTAAGCTCTGTTGCTATATCAATGCTATCCAAAATAAGATCAGGATAATCAAAGCAACCATCCTCATTAATATAAAATTCAAGAGTGTTATGTATATACCTGACTTTGCAGTAATACTTAGTACTGTCGCTTTTAATAACCGGAATGTTGCTGGTGATTATTTGCGAGGGCTTATCATGTGCCGCGGAAACGGTTTCACCGCCTGACACAAAAATAGCTGTGTGATTGGCATCGGGATCGTTAAGCTCCGGGTTTTCATAAACATCAATTTCGATTGCGATGCAGTCATTTATTCCATCAAAACCAATATGTCCTCCGCTTTTTCCTAAGGCATAGCCTCCCTCGGTCTGGATTGTAAAGACAATACCATCCGCCCCGGGTTCAATATCAGGCATATCGTCGCCAACCACAGGATCATCGAAAGAAAATGAGAATTCACAGGTGAAACCCTCATTCACCGGAAGGATATGGCTCACCCAAAATGCTCCCAATGAGTATCCGACGGTATTTGTTAGTACAATAGAACCTGTTTCAATTTTGGCATTTCCAACCAGATTCAGCTCTTCCTCTCCTGCAAAAAATGGATAATCAACCGAGAGGTCATCGCAAAAGGGTAAGGGGTCAACAACCAGATTAGGAAGTGAAAATTGGCAAATTCCATTCACAGGTACTTCTTTTTCTACAAAATTACAAGCAGGATAGGGTAAATTAGGGTTTTCTATTACTGCTAAATGCTTTCGATCAAATCTTGTAAAATAGTATCTTCCATCAGGCCCCTCTTGTATTGAAGCATAAAAATAAATATGACCTGTTTGTTTAATTGTTATCCGGGAATCATGTATTTTTTGAATGTCATCAATATCGCTCACATCATACTGATATAAATTACTTGGATTATAGGAGCTTACATATAATTTAGTTTCGTCAGGTGAAAATCTTGCACAATATGGCAAATTTACACCACTTATTGATCTCGGATTAGACATAATACCCGTATGATAGTTAAAATCCCAGATCTCAATTATATTTACTTGCTTATCCTGAGCGCAATGAGTAAGATATTTACCACTGGGAGAAATGGTAATATATCCTCCGAATGGAACAGAATTATATTCAATCCCGGAAGTCTCAATCGGACTTTCTAATCCACAAGAAGTTAAAAGAAATGAATAGAAAATATTTTTATCTGAATTATAAGTGATAATCCAATAGTCTTTTCCATTAGCATGTCTGCAGCTAGCCACTTTTTCAGTAATATCAGGGAGCAATTTACTTGTTTCAACTATTGCTCCTTTTCCATTTTCAGCAGTTATATCAATTTTGTAATAGTGAAATCCATTATTATTAGCATAATTTTCATTTCCATCCGCCGTAAATAAGTAGCAAATATTGTCATTGCCCGGCTGCTTAACAAGAATACAGCCACTTCCTGATGACCAATGCCCTTTTAATCGTTCATTATTAATTCTTTCGCCATTTCCATTCCATACGTTCTCTCCATTTGCGTACAAAAGCAAATTGCCATTATTATCTGAAAGCACAGCAGAACTCTCCCAGGTATTATTTTTACTATATTCGGTCGATATACCATTTTCGCCGAATTTTATGCAATTATGTTTCCCAAAATGCCATGTCTTTTCAGAAGGTTTATTAGCGGTTGCACTTTGTGTCGAAAAAAAAGTCAAAAGCAGAATTAAGAAGTATTTCATGAATAAATCCTTTGATTATTTGATTAATAAGAGATTTTTAGCAATTATATCTCTAGAGTTTTTGAAAATAAGTGAATAATAACCGGGGGGTATATTTATACTGGACCAGTTTATTTGATAATCACCCTTCTCAACTCTATTTTCAAAAAATGTATGCAATTTTCTTCCCGTTGCATCTAACAAATACATTGATGTTTTATCATCATTGGGAATAGTAGCCTTTATTTCAGCATTGGAATATACTATGCTATTTTGCGGAATATCAATATCAAGAATTTCACTAATCTTTACAGGCCTAAGTTGATCTATACACACACCTTCGATCTTAATAGTAGATGATTCAGATTCAGCAAACAACTCACATTTTGAAACAATTGAAGTAACATTAACATTCATTTCCGTTGAATTATTAGCTGCAAGGTATCCTTTGAACTTTAGTATCAGCCAATTTCCATCATTCTCGGGATAATCATCAAAAAACAAACTAATATTAGAACCTGAAGATGTATTTTCAAAATAAACACTATCACTTATCGCTGTTACTTCCTTAAGATCAACAACAGATACGTCATATTCGATTTTTAATTCAACCCTTCTAATTCCAAGCTCATCGTATTTAATTGAATTTGAAGGCAGGGAAAAGTAAATTGGTATATCTACATGCTCATCCACTTCACAAGTACAATTTTCCGTGAAGATTTTCAAATAAAGAGCTTTCTCTAATTCCGGAGAAATCCCAAAATTGGGTAATGAAAATTGAGCCTTATTTTTAAGAGAAACCGCTTTATCATTAATATAACAATCTGGATAAGTTAAATTAGGTTTTTCAATACACCCAAGATAATACTGATCAAATTGGGAAACATACAATTTACCGTCAGGGCCTTCCTGTATGGCGCCATAATAGTAAACATAATTTGTTTTGCGTATTAATGTTTCGGATTGCCTAATCTTATCAATATTATCAATTTCAGAAACATCATATTGATATAACTTACTAGGCTCATAGGAGCTTACATATAATTTAGTTTCGTCAGATGAAAATCTTGCACAATATGGGAGATTAATACCATATATTGTTCTGGGATTGCTTATAATTCCCGTAGATCTGTCAAAATCCCATATTTCAATAGTATTGATATCCCTATCCTGCGCACAGTGAGTAAGATAACGTCCGCTTGGAGAAATCGTAATATATCCGCCAAATGGGCCGGCATCATATTCAATTCCTTTATTTACGATGGGATCATCCAGGCCTTCAGGGGTTAATCGGAAGCTGTAGAACTCATTCTTAACTGAATTATAAGTGATGATCCATATATAACCGCAGAAAGCGTGTTTACAGGCAGCTACTTTCTCCGTTACATTTGGTAAAAGCTTTTTTATTTCAACAACTTTTCCTTTGCCGTCGTTAGCATTCATATCAATTTTATGAGATACAAAACCTTTATTGTTAAAATAAAAATCCTCATTTCCATATGCTGTAAATAAATAATATATACTCCTATGGCCGGGCTGTTTAACTAAAATGCATCCTTCGCCAGAAGACCAATGTCCACTTAAATTTTCATCATTTATCTTATCTCCGTTTGCGTTCCAAAGGTTAATACCATTTGAATACAATACCAAGTTTCCATCTTGATCGGAAATAACAGTAGCGCTCTCCCATGTATCGATATTACCCTGACCAGAGCTTATTTCTCCATTATCAAAAACGATATTATTATTTAATGCAAAGTGCCAGGTTTTTTCATTATGCTCGGCCAGGGATAGCCGGGCAATTAAAAAGAATAATAAAAAATAAAGAAGGAAGTCTTTCATATTTAACCTCGCTTTGTTTTTTAACTCCTATGACCTGCGGCCTTTCTACCTCATAACCTTTATTACCTTATTGTGATTAATAACCAAAAAGTAGAGGCCCTGATTTAGGCTGTTCATATCAATTATTGTATATTTTCCCGTGCGACGGGGTGTTATGTTGATCTTGCGTCCGGTATGATCAAAAACTTCGATTTTTGATCTGCCGTCAACGTCTTTAATATAATATACTTTTTTTTCGGTAAAAGTTACAACATTTTCATAAATTTATAAAAAAAAATCTTCAGACGCAGTCTTTCGGCAAATAACAACTTTTTAATTTTATCGCGCTTATCGAAATGTGCTTGCTATTCAAGCTGACTATGAGCAAAAATTAACTGAATTTTCCCGTTCATAAAGCTGTAAGTTGTTAGCTTTTTCGTATTTTTGAAGTTTGTTAACACAATTTAAATAATTTTATTGAATAATTTGTTTTCACTTTAATTATACGATAAAACGGCAATTAAGAGGGCATAATTTAGTAAATGAATAAAGGTCAGGTAATGTACGATTTTAAGATCAAACCGTTCGAGGAAATGACCCCCGAGGATTACGCCAGAATCGGATTTAAATCGGGATTGGAAGTACATCAGCAGCTTTTAACTGAGAAAAAGTTATTCTGCCGCTGCCCCGCGGGACATTATAATAACCATAAGCATAACGCGGAAATTTTAAGGCACATGCGCCCTACTCTATCGGAGCTGGGAGAATACGACGGTACGGCTTTGATGGAATTTAAAACCAAAAAAGATATCATATACAGGATAAATTACGAAACTGTATGTACTTACGAAATGGATGATACGCCTCCATTCGAAATTAACCAGGAAGCGCTTGATATTGCTCTGCAGATTGGCATGCTCTTTGACGCTACCCTAGTGGATGAACTCCATATAGCAAGAAAGCAGTACCTTGACGGCAGTATTCCGACCGGTTTCCAGAGGACAGCCATTACATGTATAGGCGGAAAAATTCCATTTAAGGACAGGCATATTAACCTCATTCAAATGTCCATTGAAGAGGATTCCTGCAGGGAAGTTGCAGATATTGGACATTCGAGATATTATATCACCGACAGGCTCGGGATGCCCCTTATCGAAACCGTCACTCACCCCGAAATGAAAACACCTCAGGAAGTGGCTGAAGTAAATGAGATCCTTCGCAGGCTTGTTCGCTCCACAGGAAAAGTCAGGACAGGTATAGGTGCGGCCAGGCAGGACGTTAACGTCAGTGTTGAAGGAGGGACAAGGATAGAGATCAAAGGAGTTCCCAGGATACCCTACATTCCCCTGCTCACCTACAACGAAGCAAAAAGGCAGTGGAATCTGCTCAGGTTAAGAGAGGAGCTTAAAAGCAGAGGTATCTCTTCCGATAACTTTGATGCTACATCACATGAAGTCACAAAAGCGCTTAAGAAAACGCGCTTCCAGCCCATCGCTCAAGCCCTGGAAGATGGCAGGGTGGTTAAATGCGTGAACCTCAAGGGCTTTAAAGATCTGCTGACCTGGGAAACACAAACTGATACTTATTTCTCAAAAGAAATTTCTGACAGGGTTAGAGTTATCGCCTGTTTGACAACTCTGCCTAACATTATACATTCAGACAGCCCCAGCGAAACAATACTTTCATCAGAATGGAAGAATATTAAAAGGCTCGTTGGCGCAGGCAGTGACGACACTATTGTACTCGTATGGGGAAGCGAAGAAGATACGGCTATGGCAGCCAGCGAGATTATTATAAGAGCAAAGGAAGCCACAATTGGCATCCCTTCAGAAACAAGACAGGCTCTAAGGGACGGTACCAACGGATTTGAAAGGATTCTGCCAGGGCCGGAAAGAATGTACCCGGATACCGATCTTCCACCAAAGAAGATTTCCGACGAACGCATGGAGCATCTTCGTGCCGGTTTGCCTGAACCTTTCTGGAAAAGGGAAAAATGGTATAAAGAGCTTGAAATTCCTGAAGATACAATCAGGGATCTTGCTATTTCGGTATACGCACCGGTTTTCGATCAAGCTGTAAAGGAAAGAAATATCGATCCGAAACTGGCTGCAGTCACACTAATGCAGCTTACGAAAAGGATTAAAAAAACTCACCTTGCTACCGGCGATATTACTCCCGAAACAATGGATGACATCTTCGAAGCTTTCACAAAAGGGCTTATACCTAAGGAAGGCCTTTATAACGTTATGCTTACCTGCTCAATGGCGGGTGAATTTCGCGAAGAATTCCTACCCGGACAGGTCAGCGAATCAGAGCTTAAAGCAAGAACCAACGAAGCTATCGCTGAACTTGATAAAACTAAGATCAAATTTCCGGAAATGTATGACAAGATACTGATGGGTACGATAATGAACAGCCTGAGAGGAAGGATAAACGGCGGCGCGGTTAAGGAATATCTGAAGGAGAAATTGAAAAAGGAGGCTATCAATGTCTAATAATGGTGAAGATTTCAAAGGATACAGAGGCGCGACTCTTGATGTGCTCAAAAAATACGACGCCAAAATATGGAGCAATGTAGTTATATCTACCGCCGCGGGTGATTATTCAGGAACTATACTTCCCAGAAGCGAAACAGCGGACGACCTCCATATCGTTCTCAAACTGGCCACAGGTTATAATATTGGTATAAGGTCCCCTAAAGTAAATGATATAAAAGTTAAAGGCAGAAAAATTGCCAAATACCAAATTCCCGAGCAGGAATTTCCTTATGATAAAAAGAAGCCCAGAGTTAAGCTCTTTGGAACAGGCGGGACAATAGCCTCGAGGCTCGATTACCGTACAGGCGCCGTTATACCGGCATTTTCACCTGGCGAACTTTACGGATCCGTTCCAGAGCTCGCTGATTACTGCAATCTGGAAACAGAAAAGCTCTACGGCGTTTTTTCTGAAAATATGGGCCCCGAGCAATGGATAGGCACTGCAAAAGCAATTGCCGAAGAAATCGATAAAGGCGTGCAGGGCATAGTTGTAGGCCATGGAACCGACACAATGCACCACACAGCGGCAGCGCTTTCTTTTATGATTCAGAACTGCCCTGTTCCTATCGTTATGGTCGGCTCACAGCGATCAAGCGACAGGCCCTCATCAGATGCGGCCCTAAACCTCATCCACAGCGTGAAAACAGCCGCGGAAAGCGACATCGCCGAAACCATGGTTTGTATGTTCGGCCCTACATCTGACGTTTACGGACTGCTCCATAGGGGAACACGAGTAAGAAAGATGCACTCGAGTTACAGATCCACATTCAGAACTATTGGCGATATTCCAATCGCTAAAGTTGATAAAGAAGCCATAACACCCATCAGGCAGGACTACAAAAAGCGCCGAAGGGACAAAGGCTACAGGCTTATACCAAAGTTTGACGACCGCGTAGGCCTGCTATACTACTATCCAAACATGAAGCCCGATATGATGGATATGATGGTTGATAACGGCTACAAAGGCATTATTATAGCCGGAACGGGGCTCGGCCATGTGAATAAGCCACTATACCCCGCACTAAAGCGGGCACAGGATAAAGGAGTAGCGGTTTACATGACTGTGCAGACCCTCTGGGGATACGTCCAGATGTACGTTTACGAGACCGGCAGAGAAATGATGGGGCTCGGAGTTGTGCCCACAGCCAACATGCTGCCCGAAGTAGCATACGTCAAACTCGGCTGGGCATTAGGCCAGACAGACGACCTCGAAGAAGTCAAAGACATTATGCTCACACCCGTCGCCGGGGAGATCACAGAACGTGAACCCAGCAACGGCTACCTGATTTTCCAGGGCGGCCTGCCCGAAGTCGAAGACTTCATTTCCAAATACAGAAAATGACCCCGAGATAAATATCTAAAGGCAATGCCGCGTTTCACCAGCGCGGCATTTCTCCTGCACGATATGCACAAAAGCCATTAAAAATGGCCTTTATTTTTGCTTGTGTGATTATTATATTAACAAGCGGTTTTACTTTTATTTTCTACTTCTGATATAATTAATTTAGTTTTGTGCGTCAATAATAAGTTAATAAAAGAAATTTAGTGAGATAGAATGAATTTAGTAGCGATTGTAGGCCGGCCGAATGTTGGCAAATCAACATTATTCAACAGGCTTATAGGCAGCAGGAATGCTATTGTGGAATCAGAGCCGGGGGTAACCCGCGACAGAATTTACGGCGAATGTGAATGGAATGGCAAAAGGTTTATAGTTGTGGATACTGGCGGATTTATTCCCGGCAGCGAAGATAAAATGGAAAGGGCAATACGCGAGCAGGCCATGATAGCCATCGAGGAGGCTGACTCCATAGTGTTTGTTTGTGACGGACGCGACGGTGTTACATCATTCGACCAGGATATAGCTAAGATACTGAGGCCTTCGGATAAGCATATTACTTTGGTAGTGAATAAATGCGATAATACAAAGCAGGAATCATATTCTTATGAGTTTTACAGCCTGGGACTGGGCGAACCTTTTCCGATTTCAGCTATGAGCGGGCATAACACCGGCGACATGATGGATCAGATAGTCGATCCTCTGGAATCAACAGGCGGGGAAGAGGAAGATGAAAGGCTGAAAATCGCATTTCTGGGAAGGCCGAATGCCGGCAAATCCAGCCTGACAAATGCCCTTCTAGGCCGTGAAAGGTCTATCGTAACTGATATACCGGGAACTACACGTGATGCCATTGACAGCGTGTTTAATTATCAGGGAGAAGAAATTGTTCTTATTGATACTGCCGGGCTTAGAAAAAGGCGCAGAATTAAAGAGAACATAGAAATGTACAGCATGCTCCGCACTGGCCGGGCAATCGAAAGATGCGATATCGGTATTGTGCTGGTTGATGCCGAGCGCGGTATGGAAGACCAGGATAAGAAAATTCTCAATATGGTGAACGAACACCGTAAGGGGCTGATTATAGCCGTTAATAAATGGGATCTTATAGAAAAGGACAGTAATACCGCGAAAGAATGGCGCGACAAAATAACTGAAGACATCCCCACATTTGATTACGCGCCGGTTGTTTTTATCTCGGCGCTCACTAAGCAAAGGATAACAAGGCTGATTGATATGGCTAAGGAGATAAAGAATAAAAGGAATGTCAGAATTAAGACCTCTGCCCTGAATGACACTCTGCTGCCTTTATTAGAAAGAAAGCCGCCACCTGCCGTCAGAGGCCAGGACTTAAGGATAAATTATATTACTCAGGTTGGAACGGAACCTCCCGTTTTTGCTTTTTTCTGCAATCAGCCAAAACTGCTGCCGGATTCGTACAAAAGGTTTATGGAACGCACTTTGAGAGCGAATTTCGACTTCGAGGGTACTCCCATATCATTTATTTTCCGGCGCAAAAATGTAAACTGGGAAGAAAGAGAAAAATAATACAAAATTTCATTGAATGAATGCCCGTTCACCGGGCATTTACTCTTTAATGGCTCCGGCTGTAAGGCCGCGTATAACCTGTCTCTGGAATATGATAAAGATCAGCAGTACCGGTATTGCCGAAATTCCCGCTCCGGCCATTAAATGGCCCCAATCTATGGACTGCTTGCCAAGATAAAAAGCCAGGCCTACGGGAAGAGTCCTGAAAGTTTCGTCATTTGTGAATAAAAACGGAAACAGGAAAGAATTCCAGTTATTCAGGAAGGTGTATATGGCAAGTACTGTAAGGACAGGCTTTGCCAAAGGCATAACTATCCTGAAAATAATGTACCACTCCCCCGCTCCGTCTATCCGGGCGGCATCCTCTATATCGCCGGGCAAACGGATTATGTACTGCCTGACCAGAAATATCCCGAATGGAGTAACAAGCCAGGGAATAATCAGGGCATAATAGGTATTTATCCAGCCGAATTCAACCATAAGCCTGTACAGCGGGATCATAATCACATGTGGCGGAATGATAAGCACGCCCAGTATCGTTGCATAGAATATCTTCTTGCCCGTGAAATCTTTGCGTGCCAGAGCGTAGCCGGTAAGAAGGCAGAACAAAACGTTCCCCGCAGTTACGGCTGCGGCTACAAGCAGCGAATTAATGAAGTAAATTCCAAAAGCATCTGACTGAAGTGCATCTGAATAATTGCTCAGGGTAAATGCAGAACCTATCAGTTCAATTATATTAGTGTAACTTTCGGGGTAGCTTTTAACTGAAAGAAGAAGCATCCAGATCATTGGGAACACCATACCCGCGGCGGTTATCAGCAGGATAGCATAAATGAGCCATTTCATCAGACGCTGCCGCAATCGCTACTTTCCTTTTGGTATAAAGAAAAAATCAGATAATAAAATGCCTAGTTGATCTTCAATTTTTTTATAGTGACTTACGTAATTACCGTTAAAAAGAAAGGCGTAAGCCAGCTTTTCTCCGTCAGCGGTAGTGACATAACCGGTTAAAGCGCTTACATTACGCAGGGTACCGGTTTTGCCGCGAAGATTATTCTCAGCGTTGCTGTTTTTCATGCGTTTCTCAAGCGTACCGTTTACTCCTGCTTTTGAGAGTGTGGAATCATATTCGGCCGCGAACCTCGAATCATAGGCTTCTTCCAGCAGCCTTATAAGAGTTTCGGCTGTGAGCAGATTTCTGCGTGAAAGTCCCGAACCGTCATTTAAAGCGCAGCCTTTGTATGGAATATTCAGCTCTTCCATCACTTCGCGGTGAACGTTACGGCTGCCATTCCAATTGTCAAGGCTGTCGTTGTACGAGCCGTTGAGCTTGAACATATGCTCGGCAATAAAGTTATCACTATTTTGATTCATTAGGTAAGCCAGGTCCATTAATGGCCTGGAAAATTCAGCTATTTTATAAGTTTTATTATTGACTTCTACAGTATCCGGATCAAGGGGATCAACCAATCCGCCTGCAACTGTTATCCCTCCGGCTTCGAGCCTTTCTTTAAAAGCTCCGCCTGCGGCAAGTTCAGGCCTTTTTATGTGATAACGATATGAAAACCTCCGCCTAGGAGTTAGATAACCGCTAACAGTGAAATGCTGTTTACCGTTTTCGAGCATTTTAGAGGATATTCTAATACTCCTGATCATGGCGTAAGCCAGATCTTCCGTCTGAGCGTAAGCATTTATGTGCATATCTCCGACTGTTGCAGGGCCACCAAAGGAATTCAGCCCGTAATCAAATTCTAAATCATGATCTATTGATGATTTTCCTTTGTAGCCGCGTACTTTGGCTGTGATCCACCTGCTGAAAGATTCAGAATTGGGAATAAGCTGCACATCAACATACAACCCTGCCCTGCTGCCTGAACTGACTAATACGGTTACGGTGTTTTTCTCGATACCGAGAGCAGTAATAGGCGGCATAGCCTGTACCTCGTCGAAATCGCCGCTATATTTAAAGCGGTTGGATTTGCCGTCGAAAAATCTTCCGTCGCAGATAATGCTGCCTGTAATCTTACTGATGCCGGCTTCCCTGACCATATCGGCCAGCTGATCCAGATCTTCTAAGCTCAGAAGGCAGTCTCCGTGCCCTACCAGGTAGATATTGCCTTTAAGCACGGAATCGGCGCCCGGGAGGTTTTCCGCCCAAACTTCTGTGGTAACCTGATGATCCTTACCGAGCCTGTGGATGGCTGAAAATGATGTAAGAAGTTTTGTAGCCGAGGCAGGAGTCATCGGTTTATTATTGTTTTTAGTATAGTAGTACTGCCTTCTGTCAAGTGAATATACTGCAATTGCGCATTTCGAAAGCTTAATATATCTGTCGTTCAGTATTCTGTCTATATTCGCTTCCAGCTCCATTAAAGAACTGCTGCTATTAGCTTCTTCGTAACCGGGAAGGAATGTTTCCCTGAGCACCTGTTCATAGTCGATTTCCAGCTGAGGGTCTATCGTATCGTGTTTGGCAGGCTTACCCTTTATACCGGGAAGTTCACTCTGTCCTGATGCCGGGGCAACACAATAAATAAAAAGGACAAATATCAGAATATATCTTAAAACGGGCATAATTTTTCTTAACTAAAAATTTTACTTTATACTGCTTAAATGAAAATTTACTTAAACTGATTGTTAAATTAGTGAAATATCTGTTTTTTAAAAAACTTAATTAAAATCTTTAATCAATTTCAGTGCTGCGTTTTCAGCTTTTTTCATTTCAGGCGGCAGCCAGTTCATATCTGCATATTTTCTAAACCAGGTCAGCTGCCTCTTGGCGTACCTTCTTGTATTACGTTTGATCAGCCTGAGCGCTTCTTCTTCGGATATTTCATTTTTAAGCCGGGATATCACCTCTTTATAGCCGACAGTGTTTAGTGAATTTAGCGCAGGGGAATATCCCATTTCCAGCACTCTCTTAGTTTCCCCGATTATACCTTCCTGCCACATTTTATCAACTCTTAGATTTATCCTTTCATAGAGGTCATCCCTTTCAAAGTTTAACCCTATATACAATGGCTTTAAATTCCGCTTTCGGCGGGAGCTTTCGTGAGCTTCGGATATTGGCTCATTATTAATAATATAATATTCCAAAGCTCTTAGTATCCTGCGCGGATTTTTATCTTCGAATAAAATTGCCGATTTGGGATCAATTCCCTCTAATTCTGTGTACATGGCGTCAATTCCTTCATTCGCGAGGCGTTCTTCAAGCATTTTTCTAATCTCCGGGCAGGGTGGCCCGCTTTCATCGAAAAGGCCCTCGCACAGCGCTTTGATATAAAGGCCTGAACCGCCTACAACTACGGGTAGCTTTCCTGTTTCTTTAATTTTTATGAAAGAATTATAAGCTTCCTCGCCGAATCGGCCTGCGCTATAGTTTTCATCGGGATCGAGTATATCGATAAAATGATGTTTAACAGCAGAAAGTTCCTCTTCAGTGGGTTTTGCCGTACCGATATCCAGGTATCTGTATATCTGCCTGGAGTCAGCGGAAATTACCTCAATATCCATATGGCCGGCCAGAGAAACTGCAAGGGAAGTCTTACCGGAGGCGGTGGGGCCGGTGATTACAATGATCTTGTCTTCATTTAAGCTCATCCGCTGTTGCCGTCCCAGCCTGCTTTTCCTATTAATGGAACGAATTTGAAACGGTCTTTTTTCCGGATTTCGAAATCGTTTTCGTCAATCCTGATAATTACATACATGATCTGTGATTCAAGAGTACCTACCGGTGCGACAATCCTTCCGCCAATTTTTAGCTGGCCGTAAAGGTTCTCAGGCAATTTAGGAGCTGCGGCAGTGATAATAATGCCGTCATAAGGAGCATGCTCGGGCCATCCAAGAGTACCGTCGCCGTGTTTGGTATGTATATTAATTCCCAGTTTATCGAACATTTCGTTAGCGCTATTATGCAGCTCTTCAATTCTTTCAATGGAATATACTTCCGCACCGGCGGCGTTGAGTATAGCTGCCTGGTAGCCGCTTCCTGTACCGATTTCCAACACTTTATCGCCGGGGCTTATCCTTAGAAGCTGAGTCATGTAGGCAACTGTAAACGGCTGTGAAATTGTTTGCTTGGCGCTTATGGGCAGGGCGCTGTCTTCGTAAGCCCTGTCAATGAATTCATTAGAGATGAATTTCTCGCGCGGTACTTTCGCGAATGCGTTCAATACATTATTGTCAGTGATTCCCTTATTACGCAGCCCGTTAAGCAGGCCGGCTTTCTGCTCTTGTAAATATCTGAATTTTTCGCTGTCCATAATTTTCCTTTCAATTAATTTAACCTTCCGCGAGTTTAGCACTTAATGTTGACGGCAATTGCTCTACCGGAATATTCAGCATAAGGTTCCCGCTTTCTGCAATTGATATGCTGCCGGTTTCTTCCGAAACAATTAGCACAATCGTGTCTATCTGCTCAGACAGCCCCAAAGCTGCTCTATGCCTGGTTCCGAGGTTCCTGCCTCCCGATTTTGTTATATTGGATAATGGCAGGATACACCTTGCAGCGACTATCATCTGCTCATCGACGATCACCGCGCCGTCATGCAGGGGCGATTTTGTGTTGAATATCGATAGAAGCAGCTCTTTAGATACTGTGGCCTGCAAAGGTATACCTGTATCTATCGTCATCTGCACATTCTGTGAGCGCGGGAATACTATCAATGCGCCAATATGCTTTTCCGACATTTCATGGACCGCATCTATGACTTCATCTATTGTTTCTGATATTTTGGACTTAACGAATATTCTGAATATGGGGCTTCGGGTTATCATCAGCAGGAGTTTTCTTAGCTCGGGCTGAAATAAAATGATGAACGCCAATAGCCATATATCGGAAATAGTCCTTAGTATCCAGTTGATCGACTTAAGGTTAACAGCTTCAGTAATAAAAGAAAGCCCTATTATTATCACAAGTCCGAATAAAATCTGAACCGCGACAGTATCCTTAAGGGCTCTGTATATCCAGTAAAAAAGTAAAGCGACTATAGCTATATCGAGAAGGTCGATCAGCGATATAGTCAAAAAGCCGATTTTAAAAAGGTCAAGCATTGCGTTTCATATAATCGTTAAGCCTTTGTGTCATTATCTTCCGGATTGCCCTTATCAGCGCCGGATTTTCCCCTGTGAGCTTTGTCGTGCTCTTTTTCGTCACGTTCATATGCTTTTATTATTTCCGATACAAGTTTGTGTCTGACAACATCTTTATTTTCAAAATAAACAAATTCTATGCCTGAAATATTACTCAATATCGAACGCGCGTTCACCAAACCCGATAGCTTTTTATTAAGCAGGTCTATCTGCGTAATATCACCTGTAATAATTGCTTTTGACCCGGCGCCAATCCTTGTCAGGAACATTTTCATCTGCGTAACAGTCGCGTTCTGTGCTTCATCCAGTATAATGAAAGCGTTATTCAGCGTGCGCCCTCTCATATATGCCAGGGGTGTGATCTCAATAGTCTGCTTTTCCATTAGAGTTTTCATTTTTTCGCCCGACAGCATGTGGTGCAGAGCATCCGTTAACGGCCTGAGGTAAGGATCAATCTTTTCCTTTAAATCACCCGGAAGAAAGCCCAGGGATTCACCGGCTTCCACTGCCGGCCTTGTGATTATTAGCCTGTTGACCTCATTGCTTCTCAGGTGAGCCAAAGCCATAGCTACAGCCAGAAAAGTTTTTCCGGTACCCGCTGGGCCAATTGAGAATACCAGGTCGTTTTCCGTAACTTTTTGGAAATACTCCCTTTGCTTAGGAGTTCGCGCCCTGATTATATCTTTAACACCGTGGAAGATCACATCATCGGCCAGGCGTTTGCCGCCGGCGAAAGCTTCTTCTTTGTTCCGGTTTATGTCCACAAGGTCTATTACTGATGATACGTCATTCAGTGAAAGGGTCCCGTTCCTTTTGAGCAGATACATCAATTCTTTAAAAATGACCTCGATTGTTCTAATCTCATCCGGAGCGCCCTTAATTATTATTTTATCCCCCCTGACTATCAGCGCCGATTTAAAGCGGTTTTCAATCAGTTTGAGGTACTCGTCGTTAAATCCCAACAGAGCAGGCAGATCCGCTTCTTCAAGCCTGATTTTCTTTTCAACTATTTCCATTCAGTAAGGTATTTTTACCCCATAATTGAAATACATAATAATTACATAATTTAAAGACTCAAAATTAAACATATTATTTGTGAAAAAACAGAACTGCCCTAAATGCCTTTCTATAAATAATTGAAATGCCTTTCTATAATAATTGAATAATTTTTCTCCCTTTTGTTTAGCATCGTATCTATAAAACTCTATGCTACAAAAAACATTCTGATTACATACCCGAATTAATTCTCTTTCATTAAAAAATACTAAGCAGGAAAATCGTTCTTAAGTTTGTATTTTTGTAAGGTTTTAAAGGAATAATTCAAGGTTAAGTAAACATGACCTCGTTTTAATTTATATTTTAAATGGAGTGAAGATGGAAAAATTCAAAAATCTGGCAACGCTCGATTTTTCAATTGAAGAAAATGTTAAGAAGCAAAAAGAAGCTCTTGATAAGGTAAGACTGGAATTAGGAAAAGAGTATCCTAATATTATTAACGGCGAAGAAGTATTTACTGAAAAAAAGACATTATCATATAATCCTGCACATCCGGATGAATTAGTCGGAAAATTTCAGAAAGGCGGAAGACAGGAAGCTGAAGACGCTATCCAGTCAGCCAATAAGGCTTTCCAGACATGGAGAAAAACTCCGGCTGAAGAAAGAGCCGCTTACCTTTTGAAAGCTGCCGAACTTTGCAGGCAGCGCAGGCTTGAGATCAACGCCTGGATGATCACCGAAGCAGGCAAGAACTACGCCGAAGCTGACGCTGATACTGCCGAAGCTATCGACTTCCTCGAGCTTTACGCAAGGGAAGCAATCCGCTACTCTCAGGATCAGCCGCTGACACCTTATGAAGGCGAAAAGAACAGATATTTCTATATTCCGCTTGGCGTGGGTATTTGCATTCCGCCCTGGAATTTCCCCTTCGCTATCATGGTTGGTATTACTTCGGCCGCTATCGCAGCAGGAAACACAGTTGTGATGAAACCATCATCCGATACTCCCAAAATGGCTGAATTATTCGCTTCAATAATGCACGAAGTAGGGCTGCCTAAAGGCGTTCTGAACTTCTTTGTGGCAAGCGGCGCCGAAGCAGGCGATTACATGGTAGAGCATCCGCTCACTCGTTTCATCTCCTTCACAGGATCGATGGAAGTAGGCTTAAGAATTAATGAGCTCGCCTCCAGGCTTTCTAAAGGCCAGATATGGATTAAGAGGGTTATCGCCGAAATGGGCGGAAAAGACGGTATCGTTGTGGATAGCGAAGCTGACCTCGATGAAGCAGCTAAAGGAGTGGTTGCTTCAGCCTTCGGATTCCAGGGGCAGAAGTGCTCGGCTTGCTCAAGAGCTATCGTTGACGCTTCCATATATGATGAATTCCTTGAAAAGATAAAAGCGCTGACAGAAAAACTCGTAATCGGCAATCCTGAAGATAATAACTACTCAGGCCCGGTTATCAACGAAAGCGCCATGAACCAGATACTCGAATATATCGAAATCGGAAAGAATGAAGGACGCCTTATCACCGGCGGAGAAAGAGTTGAAGGCAAAGACGGATGGTTCCTTAAACCGACTATCATTGCTGACATCAAGCCTAAAGACAGGCTCGCTCAGGAAGAGATCTTCGGCCCGGTTCTGGCTGTTATCAAAGCCGATAACTATGACCACGCGCTGGAAATAGCCTGCGATACTATGTACGGCCTCACTGGCGCTGTGTACTCCATGAATCGCGAAAAACTCGACCGTGCCGCGGATGAATTCTACGTTGGCAACCTTTACTTCAACCGTAAGTGCACAGGAGCGCTGGTTGACGTTCATCCATTCGGCGGATTCAATATGTCGGGTACTGACTCAAAAGCCGGCAGCCGCGATTACCTCGCGCTCTTTATGCAGGGCAAATCAGTCAGCGAAAAAATAACTGATATCACTAAGTAATTGCAATAGCTCTAAATACAGAGGCCGGTCAATAGCCGGCCTTTTTTGTTTTTAAATAACATGATCCGATTATTCTTATTTTAGAATAATATGACAGAAATAAATAATATAAAAGATTCAAGAATAGACCATTACAGAAACTTAAAGTTTACTCCTCCCGGACATAAGCGGGATATGGTCTTTATCGCGGAAGGTGAAAAGGTAACGCTTAAATTACTTAAAAGCGGCCTTGAAGTAATCTCATCATTCGCCCTAAAGGAATACTATGAGCGCTACCCGGAGCTTTTTGTCAGAGTCCCCGAAGATAGCCGATTTACTGCCGATGTTGATATTTTTGAAAAAATAATCGGTTTCAAGGTTCACACAGGTATTATGGGGATGGGCAAAATACCGCCATACAAAAGGCCCGAAGAGCTTAACGGCACAATAATCTGCGCTAACGCAATTGTCGATTCCGAAAATATCGGCTCTATATGCCGCAACTGCGCTGCCTTCGGCTTTGGTTCATTTCTCTTCGATAAGCAATCGAGCACGCCCTGGCTGCGTAGAGCTGTCCGCGTATCCATGGGTGCAGTTTTCGATCTGGATGTTGGTTTTTCCATGGATCTGAAAACAACTATACACGGTTTAAAGAAATCGGCTTACAAAGTTGTTGCCGCCGAAATAACAGATGACGCTATCCCTTTGGAAAAGTATTCGCCCAGAGAAAAACAGCTTATTATTTTCGGGAATGAATCACACGGAATAAGCGAGGATATACTAAAGCTCTGTGACGATAAGATATACATACCGATTAGCGATAAAATCCCCTCTATCAATGTTGCCGCCACCAGCGCGGTAATAATGCACAATATAAGGAAGCTATGCTGATGATGTCTTGATACCCCGCTCGCACCACCCCGTCCGGCAACGGCTCTGCGAGCCTTTCGCCGGCCACCCCTCCTCCGAGGGGAAGGGCAACTGATCAGTATTATTCGCTAATAAACTCAAAACGTGGTAGCCCCGGGCGTCTCGC
>CAZJAH010000033.1:0-33263 GCA_964544155.1 uncultured Hyphomicrobiales bacterium
GGTGTAGCTCAATTGGTAGAGCGACGGTCTCCAAAACCGTAGGCTGAGGGTTCGATTCCTTCCACCCGTGCTAAATCAACCTTAGGCGGGTATTTATTTATTAAATAGATCTTAAGTTATGATAGGGAAAATCAAGCAGTTTTCCAATGAAGTGGTCGGTGAGATGAAAAAAGTCTCCTGGCCGACCAAGGAACAACTTAGAGAGTCAACAATTGTCGTGATAGTAGTAACATTAATTATCACGGCTTACGTATTTTTGATAGATACTGTCATGGGACAGTTAATGGATTTTCTGTTTTAATTGAATAAAAAAAAGTTTGTAATGGCCCAGGATCAAGCCGAAGAATTAGAATTTAAATGGTATGCATTGAGAACCTTCACCAGCCATGAGCAAAAGGTCAAGCTTTCCATAGAGACCGAAATAAAAAGGCTGGGGCTTGATGACAAGCTCAAAGAGGTTATCATACCAGAAGAAACCGTTTTCGAAGTACGTGGCGGTAAAAGGCGTACCCGTGTGAAAAACTTTCTGCCGGGATACATACTATTGCATGTAGCGCTGGATAAAAAAGTAAAAGACGTTGTTTCAAACCTGCCTTCGGTTGTCAGCTTTGTCGGGCGCAGGAATGAAGCCGTGCCGCTTCGCCCGCAGGAAGTAGAAAGAATAATCGGAAGAGTAGAAGAAAGAAAAGATATAACAACCATTGAAACTACCTTTAATATCGGAGATCCGGTAAAAGTGATCGATGGGCCTTTTTCGAGCTTTAACGGTACGGTTAAAGAAGTAAATAATGAAAAGCAAAAAATGAAAGTTGAAGTTGGGATACTCGGCAGAAAAACTCCTGTCGAACTTGATTTTTCCCAGGTTGAACTCGAAGGCTGATCGTGTAAATCATTAATCATAATAAATGGCAGACTGAAAAATGGCAAAGAAAGTAGCAGGTACATTTAAATTGCAGTTAAAAGCCGGTGAAGCATCAATGGCACCCCCGGTAGGCCCGGCTTTCGGACAGCGCGGCCTCAATGGTATGGAATTTGTTAAGCAGTTTAACGGCAAAACCTCAAAAGATAAAGGTATGATTCTGCCGGTACTGATAACATTTTATTCGGATAAATCTTTTACATTCGATGTAAAAACTCCTCCGGCGTCATTTTTGCTTATCAAAGCTGCTAACCTGCAGAAAGGTTCTGCCGAACCGAACAAAACAAAAGTCGGTACGGTTTCCAGGAAGCAATGTGAAGAAATAGCGAAATTAAAAATGCAGGACCTTAACGCAGATACAATCGAAAGCGCCGCCAGTATGATTGCGGGTACAGCCCGTAGTTTGGGCCTTGTGGTAGAATAAAAAATAATTTAAGATTTAAATAAAAGAGCTAAGAAATGAATAAGCATGGCAAAAGGTACGAATCCCTTATAAAAAAATATGACGAAAAGAAGCTTTATCCTGTTGATGAAGCCGTAAATCTCGTTAAGGGCAACGCGACAGCCAAATTTGACGAATCCCTCGAGATTGCCATGAGGCTTGGCGTTGATCCGAGAAAAGCCGATCAGATGGTCAGGGGTACTGTTTCCCTTCCTCATGGTACCGGTAAAACTGTTAAAGTGCTTGTGCTTTGTAAAGCCCCTAAAGATAAAGAAGCCCTTGATGCCGGCGCCGATTATGCCGGATTAGACGAGTACATTGAGAAGATCAAAGGCGGATGGACCGAGATGGATGTGGTTGTTGCCACACCGGACGTTATGGGCGAAGTCGGTAAGCTTGGCCGTATACTTGGCCCGAGAGGCCTCATGCCCAACCCTAAAGTCGGTACCGTAACTTTCGACGTTGCAAAAACCGTTGAAGAGCTCAAAGCAGGAAAAATTGAATACCGTGTAGACAAAACCGGGAACATTCATGCTGCTGTGGGTAAATGCTCCTTTGAAGCAAAACAGCTACAGGAGAATTTATCGGTATTTATTTCGAATATCGTAAAAGCTAAACCGGCGACGGCCAAAGGTAAATATATAAAGAGTATTTTTATCAGCACAACAATGGGCCCGAGCGTTCAGGTTAACGACCAGGCCTTTAAACTGACAACAGAATAAATTTTAAAATTTGACTATTACGCACTCCCGTGGCAAAGCTTCTCAGGCATAGCCTGTTGCCGCGGTTGGTAGAATAATAGATTGGTTAATTATGATTACAAAAAAGAAAAAACAAGAGATCATCGATGAGATCTCCGAGAAACTTGGCAGAGCTAAGGGCCTTTACTTCATCGACTTCACCGGATTGTCCGTTAAGGATTCCGCTGATCTCCGCAGCCTTTTCAAAGAAAAAGAAGTAGAATTCAAAGTAGCGAAAAATACTTTACTGAAAAGAGCAATTGATTCGATCGACGGTATGGAAGTCCCCGGAGGAAAGTTATTTGGCCCGACTGGTATCGCATTCGCTTATGATGATCCGGTAGTACCGGCCAGGATACTTAAGGATTATACCGTAAAGCGTGAAACACCCAAACTGAAATCAGCCATACTCGAAGGCGCGCATTATGACGGTTCGCAGCTCAAACAGCTTGCCGAGCTGCCTTCAAGGGAAGATAATATCGCCGGAATACTGGCAGCTCTCAACGCCCCAGTCGCGGGCATAGCAGGAGCAATCAATGCCACTATCCGCGATCTTGCAAGCTTGATCGAAGAGGTAGCCAAAAAGCAAAACGCAGCTGCCTGATTTTTAATTCTATTAACCGTATTTTTTGAAAATAATACTCTCAGGAGAATATAATGTCAGAGAAAATTGAAAAACTTTTAGAAGATATTTCAAATTTAACGCTTGTAGAAGCGGCAGAGCTCAAAAAAGCTCTTGAAGAAAAATTCGATGTAACCGCGGCCGCCCCGATGATGATGGCCGGAGGCCCCATGCCCGGCGCAGCTGCTGCTGAAGAAGCCGAAGAAGAACAAACAGAATTTGATGTGGAACTCACTGAAATCGGCGATAAAAAGCTGAACGTAATTAAAGTTGTTCGCGAAATAACAGGTGTAGGTCTTAAAGAAGCAAAAGATACAGTTGAAAGCGCGCCAACTGTTATTAAAGAACAGGCCGGCAAAGACGAAGCCGAGGAGATCAAGAAAAAACTCGAAGAAGCCGGAGCCAAGGTTACACTTAAATAATATTCAATTATAGAAATGAATAACGGGTAAGCGGATTAAAATCCGCTTTCCCTTTATTCGTTTTTAAAAGAACCGTTTGCTCAGAACTATAGAAACATTACATACGGCATAATCCTAAAGACAAAATAAAAAAATTTTGAATAAAAAAAGTAAAAAATTTAGTAGGATTTTTCGCGGTTCCCAAAATAAGGGAGCGGCGAAAAATCCTATTTTTTCATTAATTCCTAATATCGGGGAGGTGTTCTGTGGACGCCATTAATAATCAGGATCAGATCAAGGAGGCAGGCCGGGAATCTGTAATTCTGACAGACAAGCAAAGAAAAGCCATGGATAAAGGCTTCCGTATGCTCGAAAGCGAAAAGGCTTTATTCAGGCTTCGGAAAAGGATAAATTTTGCAGGTAGAGACCATTTGTCAGAATATCCCGATCTGCTTAATGTTCAGCTTAATTCATATAAAGATTTTTTACAGGAAGAAACACTACCCACTAAACGCAGGAATATCGGGCTGCAACAGGCTTTCAATAATAATTTCCCTATTGAAGACGCCTCCAGTGTATTCCAGCTTGAATTTATTAGTTATTTTGTTGAAAAACCAAAATATTCAGAAGAAGAATGCCGCGAACGCGAACTTACTTTTTCTAAACCGCTTAAAGCTATTATGCGGCTTTCGAGTAAAGCAGACAAAGAATCAGAAGATTACATAGAATCTGTAGAGCAAGAAGTTTACCTCGGTAATATCCCTGCTATGTCTCCTAGGGGAACATTTATTATAAATGGCGCTGAAAGGGTTATCGTAAGCCAGATTCACCGTTCACCCGGTGTATTTTTTGATGATGCCATGCATCCGAACGGTACCAGAATATATACCGCCAGGATAATTCCCTTCCGCGGTTCATGGATTGAATTTACTACGGATATACATGACGTAATGTATGCCTATATAGACCGTAAGAAAAAATTTCCGGTAACTACGCTTTTACGTGCCATCGGATACTCCTCGGATGAAGAGCTGCTTGGGCTTTTCGATCTTGCCGAAGATATTCAGCCCGAAAATGTGGATGAATCACTCATAGGGCGCAGGATTGCCTCTGATGTTATTGATCTCGGTACGGGCGAGATCATCGCCACCAGAGATGCCATTATCGACGAACCTCTGCTGGAAAGAATGAAGCAGTCCGAGCTTATGCCAATAAGGGTTTTCCAGTATACTGACCCGACTGATGAACCGGTGATAGCGAGAACTCTGGCAAAAGATACCTCAAGAACTACAGAAGACGCCCTCGAAGCTATTTACAGACAGCTTCGTTCCAGTGAACCGCCGGATCTCGAAACAGCCAAGGGATTACTCGATAAATTATTCTTTAACGAAAAAAGGTATGACCTCGGAGTTGTCGGAAGGTTCAGGATAAACGAAAAATTAGGTCTGAACTTCCCGCATGACGAAACTACATTGAAAAACGAAGATATTGTAGCCATAATAAAACACCTTATCAAGCTGCATGACCAAAAACATACAGGCGATGATATAGACCATCTCGGTAACCGCAGAGTCCGGTCAGTCGGTGAGCAGCTTACTGCTCAGTTTAACATCGGTCTTGCTAGAATGGCAAGAACCATTCGCGAAAGGCTCAGCATTCACGACGGCGAAAACCTGACCCCTTCCGAACTGGTCAATGCCAGAACAATAAGTTCGGTCATAAACCAGTTCTTTGGAACCAACCAGCTGTCACAGTTTATGGATCAGACAAACCCGCTATCGGAACTTACTCATAAGCGCAGGACTTCGGCTCTGGGCCCAGGAGGTTTGACCAGAGAAAGAGCAGGATTTGAAGTTCGTGACGTTCACTATACACATTACGGCAGGCTTTGCCCTATCGAAACACCTGAAGGCCCTAACATCGGATTAATATCATCACTCGCCATACACGCGAGAATAAACGAACTGGGATTTATCGAAACACCTTACAGAAAAGTGATAAACGGCAAAATAACCGACGAACTTGAATTCCTTTCAGCCGAAAAGGAAGACGGACTCATTATAGTACCTGCATCGACACCGAGCGATAATGATAATAATATTATTGGTGAAAAGATCAGGGCCAGGCGCTCAGGAGACTTCGTACTCGTTGACGCCAATCAGGTCGATTACATGGATATATCGACCGATCAGATAACCAGCCCCGCATCCTCGCTTATTCCTTTTCTTGAGCATGATGATGCCAACAGGGCGCTGATGGGATCGAATATGCAGAGGCAGGCAGTACCGCTGCTAAAGCCGAACGCGCCTATAGTAGGTACGGGTATGGAAGCAAGGATAGCAAGAGATTCCAGAACCCTTATTCTGGCTGAAGGAGAAGGCGTGGTTGAATATGTATGCGCTGATTACATAACTGTCAGATACGAAGATACAAGGGACGAAAACGAAAAACTTACCAGTTTCGATTATAAAGACATAGTTACCTACCCCTTGCTAAAGTTCTACAGAACTAACCAGGATACATGTATAAATCAGAAAGCCATTGTAAGAGCCGGACAAAAAGTTACCAAGGGTATGCCGTTGGCTGACGGAGCTTCTACCGACCAGGGGGAACTAGCACTCGGACAGAATATCATGGTTGCCTTTATGCCCTGGCGAGGATATAACTTTGAAGACGCAATCATAATCTCACAAAGAATGGTATCCGAAGATATCTTTACCTCAATACATATTGAAGAATTTACCCTTCAGGTAAGGGATACCAAACGCGGTGAGGAAGAATTCACGCGCGAAATCCCAAATGTAAGCGAGGAAGCAACCAAAGACCTTGATGAAGCCGGAATAATCAGAACTGGCGCTAAAGTTGGAGAGGGCGATATTCTGATAGGCAAGATAACGCCTAAAGGAGAGACCGACCCTACACCAGAAGAAAAACTATTGAGAGCCATCTTTGGCGATAAAGCCGGAGACGTTAAAGACGTTTCGCTTAAAGCGACCCCGGGCCTGAAAGGCGTTGTTATCAATACAAAACTCTTTACCCGCAGACTCCTGACCATGGATAAAGAAACAAGAGCCGAAGAGAAAAAGCGTCAGGATCAGATAAATCAGCTCGAAAAAAGAGCAATCAGGCAGCTCGATGCCGAAGCCGTATCAAGGATAGCCAAAATACTGGACGGCGAAACCCTGCTCGGCATGAAACTGGTTAACGGAGTGACAGTATTCCGTGCCGGCACAAAGGTGAGCTCAGCCGATATCAAAGAAAAATTTGAAGAAGGAATTTTAAAACCCGAACTGCTGGATACTTCAACAGAATTCGTCAAAAATGAAGAAAAAAACAAAATGATCAGCTCTTTACTTAATAATTTCCTTGAAAAAAGGGAAGACGAAAAAGCTGATTTCCGGGCCGATAAAAATAAACTTGCTGCAGGCGATGAACTTCAACCAGGCATTCTTCAAATGGCTAAAGTATATATTGCCAAAAAGCGCAAGCTTCAGGTAGGCGATAAAATGGCCGGCCGCCACGGTAATAAAGGTATAATTTCCAAGATAGTACCTATTGAGGATATGCCATTTCTTCCCGACGGCTCACCCGTAGATATCGTACTTAACCCTCTGGGCGTGCCCTCACGTATGAACCTGGGGCAGCTTTACGAAACTGCCCTCGGCTGGGCAGGCCAGAAACTGGGATCGCATTTTGCCACACCCATATTCGATGGAGCTACCTGGGAGCAGGTAGGAGACTTTCTCGAAAAAGCTGGTCTGCCACGCGAAGGCAAAACTATGCTTTATGACGGAAGGACCGGCGAAGCTTTCGACGAAAAAGTGACCGTCGGGATAATCTACATGCTCAAGTTGTCCCACCTTGTTGAAGATAAACTTCACGCAAGATCGATAGGCCCTTATTCACTGATAACGCAGCAGCCACTCGGCGGCAAAGCCCAGTTCGGCGGCCAAAGGCTCGGTGAAATGGAAGTATGGGCACTCGAAGCATACGGCGCGGCACATACATTGCAGGAAATGATTACAATGAAGTCCGATGACGTTCAGGGAAGGGCCAAGATGTACGAATCGATCGTAAAGGGCGAAAATATGCCAAACCCGAATATACCTGAATCATTCAACGTACTTGTTCGCGAGCTGCAGGGCTTGTGTCTTGATCTTAATATCGAGTAACCATCGAATATTAAAATCGGGAATAAATAAACAGATAACGAAAAAAATTAGTTATAATATTGATATAGGAGTCCAAAATCCATGCAGTCGAAATCTATTCCCAGAAGAGGGTTTAAGAAGATCTCGGTAAAGATAGCTTCGCCGGATGATATCCTGAACCGCTCTCACGGAGAGGTCACTAAGCCTGAGACAATCAATTACAGATCTTTCAGGCCGGAAAAAGACGGGCTTTTTTGTGAAAAAATATTCGGCCCTATCAGAGATTGGGAATGTGCGTGCGGAAAGTATAAAAGGATCAGATATAAAGGAATTGTATGCGACAGATGCGGTGTGGAAGTCACCCAGAAATCCGTTCGGCGAGAACGTATGGGGCACATCATGCTTGCAGTACCTGTTGTTCATATCTGGTTTTTGCGTACCCTGCCCAGTAAAATAAGCGCAGTCCTTGGAATGCCGACAAAGGATATCGAGAGAATTGTTTATTACGAATCATATATAGTAGTACAGCCCGGCAAAACCGGCCTGCAGGTGAAAGACCTTTTAACCGAAGAGCAGTACCTTGAAGTTATGGATTCCATGCCAAAAGAAGACATGGAGCTTGATGACGAAGATCCTAATAAATTTATCGCCCTGATAGGAGGCGAAGCCATTAAAGAGCTGCTCAAAAGGATCGATCCCGAAAAGAACTACCATGAGCATAAAGAAAAGCTCAAAACCGAAACTTCACAGCAGAAAAAAGCCGACCTTCTTAAAAGGCTCCGAGTGCTTGACGCATTCAGAAGCAGTATGAGAGGCGAGCATCCCAATGAACCGAGCTGGATGGTACTCGATGTAATTCCTGTTACTCCTCCCGATCTGAGGCCCTTAGTGCCTCTGGAAGGAGGAAGGTTCGCTACATCAGACTTAAATGACCTTTACAGAAGAGTTATTATCAGAAATAACAGGCTAAAAAGGCTTATAGATATTAAAGCCCCTGAAGTTATTCTTCGTAACGAAAAAAGGATGCTCCAGGAAGCGGTAGACGCGCTTTTTGATAACAGCCGCCGCGCGGTAAG
Source organism: uncultured Hyphomicrobiales bacterium (assembly GCA_964544155.1). Taxonomy (GTDB): domain Bacteria; phylum Bacteroidota; class Ignavibacteria; order Kapaibacteriales; family UBA2268; genus CAZJAH01. Next base: position 8,352 of record CAZJAH010000033.1, read on the forward strand.
ATCAGAATCACAGCGCGCACTTAAGTCTCTTGCCGACACTCTCAAAGGCAAAACCGGCCGTTTCCGCCAAAACCTTCTCGGCAAAAGGGTGGATTACTCAGGCCGTTCTGTTATCGTTGTAGGCCCTGAACTAAAGATACACGAGTGCGGCCTTCCTAAAGATATGGCCGTTGAGTTATTTAAACCTTTCATTATAAGAAGGCTTATCGAACGCGGTTACGTGAAGACAGTCAAAAGCGCCAAAAAAATGGTCGAGCGAAAGACCAATGAAGTATGGGATATTCTCGAAAAAGTCATCGAAGGCCACCCCGTTATGCTGAACCGTGCCCCCACGCTCCACAGGCTGGGTATACAGGCATTCCAGCCGAGGCTGGTTGAAGGCAAAGCCATACAGCTTCACCCACTAGTTTGTACGGCTTTCAATGCCGACTTTGACGGCGACCAGATGGCAGTACATGTACCGATCAGCTATGAAGCACAACTTGAGGCCCTGCTTCTTATACTCGCTCCGCATAATATCATGCATACTCAGAATGGCGATCCGATTGCAGTACCTTCACAGGATATGGTTCTCGGCGTATATTATCTTACAAAAATTAGGCGGGGTGCAATTGGAGAGGGCAAGCTCTTTTCATCAGCTGATGAAGTAGTTATCGCTTATAACTCAGGCGCTGTTGATCTTCATGCTAAAATCAAAGTAAGAATTAACGGCAAAATAATGGAAACCAGTGTCGGAAGGATAATCTTTAACCAGATAGTTCCCGAAGAGATGGGATACATTAACGAACTACTCACAAAGAAAAGGCTTCGCCAGATCATCGGTATATGCTTCAGGGCGGCCAAGCTCGCGAAAACAGTAGAATTCCTCGATAATCTTAAAGAAACAGGATTCTTCTACGCAACAAAAGGCGGCCTGAGCGTTAGTATCCATGATGTGGTTGTTCCTTCAGAAAAAATAAATATCATCTCCTCAGCTCAGGATAAGATAGACACCATTGAATTGCACTACCGCAATGGTGTGATATCAAGCGGCGAGAGATACAACAAAATAATTGATACATGGTCGACAGCCACTAACCGAGTTGCCGATAAGTTATATTCAGAACTCTCACAGGATTACCAGGGATTCAATACATTCTGGATGATGCTCGATTCACAGGCAAGAGGCTCAAAAGAGCAGATCAGGCAGCTCGCGGGAATGCGCGGCCTTATGGGTAAACCGAAAAAGTCGCTTTCAGGCTCATCAGGCGAACTGATTGAAAACCCGATCATTGCCAATTTTAAAGAAGGCCTCTCTATATTAGAATATTTTATTTCGACTCACGGCGCCCGTAAAGGTTTGGCCGATACAGCCCTTAAAACCGCTGACGCTGGCTACCTTACAAGGAGGCTGCACGACGTTGCCCAGGATGTTATCATATCTGAACGCGACTGCGGGACTATCAGGGGAGTTGAAATGACGGCCCTTAAAGACGGCGAAGAAGTTAAAGAACCTCTATACGAACGTATACTCGGAAGGGTAGCGCTTATAGATCAGATCGATCCGCTTAGCGGTGAAACTATCGTAAAAGGCGGCGACCTCATCACCGAAAAACTCGCCCAGGAAATAGAAGCGTCATCCATCGAAAATATCATGATCCGCTCAGTTCTGACATGCGAATCAAGAAGAGGCGTGTGTACACTTTGCTATGGGCGCAACCTGGCAACCGGGCAGATGGTCGATACAGGTGAAGCTGTCGGTACGATTGCTTCGCAGTCGATCGGTGAGCCCGGCACGCAGCTTACACTCCGAACATTCCATACCGGCGGAACAGCCGCACTTGTGGCTTCGCAGTCATCTGTGACAGCTAAGTTCGACGGTATTATCGAATTTGAGAACGTACGAATAGTCAGCTACGAAGGCGATGAAGGCGAAGTAAATATCGCCGTAAGCCGAAGCGGCATAATAAATATAGTCGATCCCGACAGTAACCGTACACTTACAAAGTATGATGCCACCTATGGCGCCTTACTAAAGATCAAAGAAGGCGATAAAGTCAAAAAAGGCGATATGATCTACGAGTGGGATCCCTATAACTCAACAATTATAACCGAAGTACCAGGTAAAATAAGATATAATGACCTGCTGCCGAATATTACATACCGTGAGGTAAACGATGAACAGACAGGCCATATTTCCAAAGTTGTGGTCGATTCGCGCGACAGGACAAAATCGCCCCAGTTAGATATCATAGATAATGAAGGACAGGTGCTAAAGTCATACAATATCCCAACCAGGGCACAGCTCAGAGTTGACGATAATGATCAGGTAAGCATAGGCACACCTCTGGTAAAAATACCGAGAGACCTTGGCCGAATGAGAGATATCACCGGCGGCCTGCCGAGGGTTACCGAGCTTTTTGAAGCCCGTGCGCCCCAGAACCCGGCAGTTGTTTCGGATATCGACGGAATAGTATCTTTCGAAAAACAAAAACGCGGCCAAAGGGTTATCGTGGTTACTTCACTCGATGAAAAAACAAGAGTGGAATACAGCGTGCCAATCGGTAAATACATACTAGTACAGGATACCGACTTCGTACGTGCCGGCGACAGGCTTACAGAAGGCTCCATCAACCCGCATGATATTCTAAGGATCAAAGGCGCTAACGCGGTACAGGAATACCTTGTAAACGAGGTACAGGAAGTATACCGCATGCAGGGTGTGAAGATCAACGATAAGCATATCGAGGTAATAGTCAGGCAAATGCTTCAGAAGGTTAAAATAGTGGATTCAGGCGACTCCACATTCCTTGAAAATGACCATGTTGACAAAATCAGATTCTTCGATGAAAACCAAATGCTGAAGAATATGGTAGTAATTACCGATAAGGGCGATTCCAAATTCAGCGAGAACAGGCTTGTACCCAGAAGAAAAGTCAGAGAAGCCAATAACGACTTAAAGAAAACGACCCGGCAGCCGGCAGCCTTCAGGCCCGCTGAACCTGCCATAGCCGAACCAATACTACTCGGTATTACACAGGCATCACTTACAACGGAAAGCTGGCTTTCGGCGGCATCATTCCAGGAAACCACAAGGGTACTTTCTGATGCTTCGGTAGCGGCCAAAGTCGATAACCTCATCGGGCTTAAAGAAAATATCATTATAGGGCAGCTCATTCCGGCAGGAACCGGATTAAGGCATTACCAGGAAATGAAAGTATTCAGCGAAGTCGGGAATATTTTCGGAACTGAAAAAGCCCTGGAACCAGGTGAATTAAGCGATTTTGAATCCGACGATATGCAGCAGACCGAGACCATATCAATGTAAGATCACGATAAAAATAAAAAGCCGCTTTGCTTACCAGGCAGAGCGGCTTTTTTCGTTAATAGATAATCAATTTAAGAATTATTTTTTAAAAAGTCAATAAATAAAATTTCTATTGTCTCAAAAATTTCATTATTTTTGAAATCTAACTAGGAATAAAAATAAATAACCAGCTGATATATTACAGGATTATATAATGTTAGAACTGTCTAAAATCAGAAACATAGGCATCGCGGCCCATATCGACTCAGGCAAAACCACACTGAGCGAAAGGATTTTATTCTATACAGGTAAAATACACCAGATCGTAGAAGTAAGGAGTAAAACAGGCTCCGGGCCAACAATGGACTCAATGGATCTCGAACGCGAAAAAGGAATCACCATACAATCCGCTGCAACACATGCGGTTTGGAAAGATTATAATATAAACCTAATTGATACTCCCGGCCATATAGATTTTACCGTAGAAGTCGAAAGAGCTCTCAGAGTACTCGACGGTGCAGTTCTTGTTCTATGCGGCGTTGCCGGCGTACAGAGCCAGTCACTGACAGTTGACAGGCAGATGCGCCGCTATAATGTGCCGAGGATCGCATTTATTAACAAAGTCGATCGTTCAGGCGCCAACCCTGATAAAGTCGTATCGCAGCTTAGGGATAAACTCGGCCACCATCCGGTACTTATCACCATGCCGATAGGCCTCGAAGACCTTTTCCAGGGAGTAGTTGACCTCATTAAAATGAAAGCAGTTTACTACAAAGGCGAATTCGGTGAAAAAGTCGTACTCGAAGATATTCCGGAACATTTAAGAGATGAAGCCGAACAAAGACGAATGGAAATGATAGAAAGGCTGGCCGATTTCGATGATGATATAGCTGAAAAATTTCTCGCAGAAGAAGATATCACAGAAGATGAGCTGCATAAAGCACTGAGAAAGCAGACAATCAATCTTCATATAACACCGGTATTCATAGGCACCGCCAAGATGAATAAAGGCATACAAACATTGCTCGATGCCGTTGGCATGTACCTGCCGGAACCAGACGAAATAGATAATTTTGCGCTCGACCTCGATAATCAGGAAGATAAATTCCTGCTCAGGTCGGATAACAGCCTGCCGACAGTCGCCCTGGCCTTCAAACTTGAGGACGGCCAATACGGCCAGCTTACATATATGAGGATATACCAGGGCCAGATCAGGAAAGGCGACTTCATTTATAACATACAAACAGGCAAGAAAATCAAAGTTCCCAGGCTTGTGCGTATGCATGCCAGCGAAATGCATGAAATAGAAGCCGCCGGAGCAGGCGATATCATAGCTATGTTCGGGGTAGATTGTTCATCGGGCGATACCTTTACCGACGGAACAGTTAATGTATCAATGACCTCGATGTATGTGCCTAACCCGGTTATAGAATTGGCAGTCAAACCCAAAGAAAGATCCGGGCAGGCAAACTTCTCGAAAGCCCTCAACAGATTCAAGAAAGAAGATCCGACATTCCAGGTCAGCAGAGACGAAGAAAGCGGCGACACACTTATCCGCGGCATGGGAGAACTGCACCTTGAGATATACATAGAAAGGATCAAACGAGAATACAATTGCGAAGTAATTGTAGGGCAGCCAAAAGTCGCATACAGGGAAGCAATTACGCGCAGAATAGATTTTGATTATACCCATAAAAAACAGACAGGCGGCGCCGGACAGTTCGGGAGGGTCGCGGGATACATTGAGCCGCTGCCGCTTGACAGCCCCGAGCCATATTTATTCGATAATAAGATAGTAGGCGGCTCAATACCCAAAGAATATATTCCCGCCTGCGATAAAGGCTTTGCCGAAAAAGTAAGCGAAGGTGTATTGATAGATCAGCCCGTAGTCGGAGTGAAAGTGGAACTGAACGACGGTTCATTCCACCCCGTGGATTCATCCGATATGGCATTCAAAACAGCTGCACGCTCTGCAATGAAAGAATCCCTGAAAAAAGCAAACCCGATTATACTCGAGCCCATAATGAAACTCGAGACATCAGCTCCCGAAGAATTTCAGGGAGTGGTCATCGGACAGATAAACCAGAGACGCGGCATCATAGTCAATACCAATGTGGAAGCAAATTACGTTACAGTCGAATCAGAAGTACCTCTGAAAGAAATGTTCGGATATTCATCAGACCTGAGAGGTTCGACTCAGGGCAAGGGCGAATTTTCCATGGAATTTCTCAAATATTCACCCGTACCCAGGAATATCCAGGAAGAGATAATCAAGGAATATGAAGAAAAAAAGAAGGAAGCGTAAATTATTTTAAAATAAATTTATGATTTCTTAAAATTTTATTTGTTAGTTCAAATAATAATTATTAATTTTGTCAGCTCTGTCACCCTAAGATAGAAATGTGTATTAGTTTAAATCGGAGATATATAGAGTGCCAACTATAAGCCAGTTGATTAGAAAAGGTAGAAAAAAGATTAAAGCCAAAAGCGATTCGCCGGCTTTAAAGTCTTGCCCCCAGCGCAGGGGAGTATGTACAAGAGTGTACACAACTACCCCCAAGAAGCCGAATTCCGCATTAAGGAAGGTGGCCCGTGTAAGGCTTACATCCGGTTTTGAAGTGACCGCCTATATACCCGGCGAAGGCCACAACCTTCAGGAGCACTCGATTGTTTATATACGAGGCGGCAGGGTTAAGGATCTGCCCGGTGTGCGCTACCATGTGATAAGAGGTACCGCTGATACACAGGGTGTGGAAGGCCGTTCGCAGGGAAGGTCGAAATACGGATCTAAAAAACCGAAAAAGAAATAAATAAAATAAAATATTTGAGCTTAGCCAAATGAGAAAGAAAAGAGCAGAAAAAAGACATCTTAACCCCGATTCAAAGTACGGAGATATCGTTGTAACCAGATTCATCAACAATATTATGTACGACGGTAAAAAGAATACTGCCAGAAAACTGGTATATGACGCTTTTGACATTATGGGCCAGAAAACCAAAGAAGAGCCGCTGGAACTATTTCGTAAAGCTCTTTCGAACGTAGCCCCGGTTGTTGAAGTAAGATCAAGAAGGGTCGGCGGCGCTACTTATCAGGTGCCGGTTGAAGTAAGGGAAGAAAGAAGGATTGCCCTCGCAATAAGGTGGATTAAAATGTACGCCAAAGCCAGAAGGGATAAATCAATGGCTCAAAAAATTGCTTCGGAGCTTATGGCCGCTGCCAAAGGCGAAGGCTCCGCCGTTAAAAAACGTGATGACACACATAGAATGGCCGAAGCCAATAAAGCTTTCGCCCATTTTAAATGGTGAGAAATAAAATTCGTTCTTTGTAAACTTAATAATGCCTGACTTGAGGATATGCCGAAAACAAAATCCAAATCGCGGATAAGAAATATCGGAATCATGGCACACATAGATGCCGGTAAAACAACAACAACAGAAAGAATCCTGTTTTATTCAGGATACTTGCACAAGATCGGCGAGGTGGATTCAGGAACTGCCTTCATGGATTTTATGGAGCAGGAAAAGGAACGCGGCATCACAATAATGTCGGCAGCAACAACTGCCCTTTGGCACGATTATAATGTAAATATAATCGATACGCCGGGGCATGTGGATTTTACAGCAGAAGTTCAGAGGTCCCTCAGAGTGCTCGATGGGGCAATTGCCCTTTTCTGCGGAGTAGGCGGGGTCGAACCCCAGTCCGAGACCGTGTGGCACCAGGCCGATGAATACAAAGTGCCAAGGATAACGTTCGTTAATAAAATGGACCGCACCGGCGCTGACTTCCAAAGAGCTGTCGATATGATAAGGGATAGGCTGCATGCAAATCCCGTTCCCGTGCAGATACCGATAGGCGCCGAGGATAGATTCGAAGGAATTATCGATCTGATGAATATGAAAGCCCTTTATTTCGATTTACATTCACAGGGCTTCAACTTCGAAGAAGCAGAAATACCGGCGCAACTTTTGGAAATCGCCAGTGAATACAGAAAAGAAATGATTGAGTTCATCGCCGAGCACGATGATGATCTTCTGGCCAAATATTTAAACGGCGAAGATATAGAAGCCGATGAGCTAAAAAGCGTTCTGAGAAGGTTGGTTTTGGATTTAGAAGCAGTTCCCGTTTTTTGCGGATCATCTTTAAAAAATGTAGGTGTGCAGCCACTGATGGATGCCGTTATCGATTATCTTCCCTCGCCGGAAGAAGTAAAATACATAGACGGCTTTGACCTAAATAATCCTGAAAAAAGACTGCACCGCGATCCGTCAGATGATGAACCGTTTTCGGCTTTAGCGTTTAAAATAGTAACAGATCCGTTTGTAGGAAGAGTGACTTATGTAAGGGTGTATTCAGGAACAGTAAAGGTAGGACAGTCAGTGCTAAATACTTCAGAGGGCAAGCAAGAGAAAATTCTCAAGCTGCTCAAAGTGTATGCCAATAAACGAGAAGAAATAAAAGAGGCATACGCGGGAGATATTATAGCCATACCCGGACTTAGGCTTACTAAAACCGGGGACACACTTTCTGACTCCAAACATCCAATACTCTACGAAAAGATTAAATTTGCCGATCCGGTTATTAACCAGGCGATTGAAGCTAAAACACTGGCTGATCAGGACAAACTGATCAAGGTGCTGGAAAAAATAGCCGAAGAAGACCCGACTTTCCGATTCAAAATCGATGAAGACAGCGGACAGATGATAATCAGCGGCGTAGGCGAGCTGCATCTCGAAATAATCGTCGATCGGCTTAAACGCGAATTCAATTTACCGGTAAAAGTCGGACGCCCGCAGGTTGCTTACCGCGAAACAGTTTCACAGACGGTAATGCAGGAAGGCGAATTCGATAAACCGGCTGCCGGCAAGACACAATACGGACATGTTATACTCGAAGTCAGCCCATCGGATAAAAATCAAGGAAATATCGTCGAGAACGAAATTTCAAAAGGCCAGCTGCAGGAAGTACATCATCAAGCCCTTGAAAGAGGCGCCAGAGACGCCATGCAGGTAGGCCCGCAAGGCTATCCGATGATAAACGTAAAAGTCAGGTTGTTAGAAGCTAAATATGTGGAAGAATCCTCAACCGAGCTTGGATACAGAGTCGCTTCGTCGATAGCGGTAAAAGATGCCTGCCGAAAGGCCATGCCGGTATTACTGGAACCGGTGGTAGAGGTAGAAGTCGTTTCACCGGAAGACTACGTGGGCGACGTCATTGCAGACCTTAATTCAAGGCGGGGAAGAATTGACGGCATATCGACAAAAGGCCCGATGCAGGTGATAAAAGGAAAAGCACCACTATCGGAAATGTTCGGATACGTAACTAAACTAAGGTCGGTAAGCCAGGGAAGAGCAAGCTATACGATGGCGTTTTCACATTACGAACCAGCACAGAACAGAAGTGAATACTAAAACAACTTGTTTTTTAATAAATAAATTAAATACATAGCAAAAATATAGGAGCTACGTACAAATGGCTAAGGAAAAATTTGATCGTTCCAAACCACACGTGAATATCGGTACTATCGGTCACGTGGATCATGGCAAGACAACCCTTACAGCTGCCATTACAATGGCACTTGCAAAAAAGGGAACATCACAGGTGCGCTCTTTCGATTCAATCGACAATGCCCCTGAAGAAAAAGCAAGAGGTATAACAATCGCCACAGCACACGTAGAATACGAAACAGAAAACAGACATTACGCCCACGTTGACTGCCCTGGCCATGCTGATTATATAAAAAATATGATTACGGGCGCGGCTCAGATGGACGGCGCAATCCTTGTTTGTGCTGCTACCGACGGCCCCATGCCCCAGACTCGCGAGCATATCCTCCTTGCCCGCCAGGTAGGCGTGCCGAGGATCGTTGTATTCATGAACAAAGTAGATATAGCAGACGAAGAGCTTCTTGAACTCGTAGAGATGGAACTTCGTGAACTTCTTTCATCATACGAATTCCCCGGCGATGATACACCAATCATTAAAGGATCGGCACTGAAAGCTCTCGACGCAGGCGCGTCTGATGAAACATCACCCGATGATGAAAGACTCCGCTGCATTTACGAACTTATGGAAGCATGCGACAGCTATATACCGACACCCGAACGCGATGTAGAAAAACCGTTCCTGATGCCCGTTGAAGACGTATTCTCGATCACAGGACGCGGTACAGTCGGTACAGGCCGTATCGAACGCGGTATAGTAAAAGTTAACGAAGAAGTCGAGATCGTCGGCTTCGGCTTACACAAGAAAACAACATGTACAGGCGTGGAAATGTTCCGTAAATTACTCGATGAAGGCCAGGCAGGCGACAACGTTGGCCTGTTGCTTCGCGGCGTAGACAAAAACGAACTCGAACGCGGAATGGTTATCGCGAAACCGGGCTCAATTACTCCGCATCACAAATTCCATGCACAGGTTTACGTACTCAAGAAAGAAGAAGGCGGCCGCCATACACCGTTCTTTAGCGGATACAGGCCCCAGTTCTACTTCCGTACAACAGACGTTACAGGATCACTCGACCTTCCCGCAGGCGTTGAAATGATCATGCCCGGCGATAACGTTGACGACCTCGTGATCGAACTGATCACTCCTGTAGCTATGGAAGAAAGTCTCCGCTTTGCTATTCGCGAAGGCGGACGTACGGTAGGTTCGGGACTCGTAACAAAAATTATTGAATAAGAGATGATTTATTCATCAGTACTATCTGATAATTCATCAGGACAATCTGATAATAAACAGTTAAGGTAAAAATCGTGGCAACACAAAGAATCAGAATAAAATTGAAATCATACGACCATAAGCTGATTGATAAATCATCCGAAAGAATAGTACGTACGGTTAAGCAGACAGGTGCCGTTATCAGCGGCCCTGTCCCCTTACCGACTGCAAGGACGGTTTATACAGTAAACAGGTCGCCACATGTCGACAAAAAGTCGCGTGAACAGTTTGAAACCCGGGTTCATAAAAGGCTGATAGATATATTCAGCTCAACCCAAAAAACAATTGACGCCTTAATGAGGCTGGAATTACCCGCCGGCGTTGATGTAGAAGTAAAAGTCTAAATAGGGAACAAAAATGCAAGCAGCAATACTAGGGAAAAAAATCGGCATGACATCATTATTCACCGAAGACGGCCAAAAAATACCGTGCACGGTGATAGAAGCCGGCCCGTGCCCTGTAGTAACAAAAAGAGAGCCTGAAAAAGACGGCTATTCAGCCCTGCAGATAGGCTTCGAAGATATTCCCGATAGAAAAGTGAACGGTCCGCTCAAAGGCCATTTTGCCAAAAACGGCATTAGCCCAAAAAGGCACTTAAAGGAATTTCGCGATTTAAATATAGAACTCAACATAGGCGATACTGTTACAGTAGAGCAGTTCGAGATAGGCGATAGAGTCAAAATATCCGGAATATCAAAAGGCCGCGGCTTCCAGGGCGTAATGAAGCGCCACCATTTCGGCGGCGTCGGAATGATGTCACACGGCCAGTCAGACAGGCAGAGGCATCCCGGCTCGATCGGCCAGTCGTCAGACCCTTCGAGAGTAATGAAAGGCATTAGAATGGCAGGCCAAATGGGTAATAAAAGAGCAACAATAAGAAACCTACAGGTTGTCGACATTATCCCGGAAAGAAATATTATGCTGATAAAAGGAAGCATACCGGGAGGAAAGAATTCTATAATAGAAATAGTTAAGAAATAAGGCAGATAAAAATGCAGGTAGATGTTTATAATAAAGATGGTCAGCAGGCAGGTACAATTGAACTTAATGACGGCATTTTCGCCATTGAGCCCAATGAAAACATAATGCACCAGGCCGTGGTTGCATATCTTGCCAATAAAAGACAGGGTACGCATAAGACCAAAACCCGCTCGGAAGTAAGTGGCGGTGGTAAAAAACCATGGCGCCAGAAAGGCCGCGGAACCGCCAGAGCAGGTTCAATAAGGTCGCCCCTTTGGGTTGGCGGCGGTACCATTCACGGGCCAAAACCGCATAAATACACCAAAAAAATGCCTGTGAAAATGAAAAGGCTTGCAAGGAAATCCGCCTTTTCACTCAGAGCTAACGAGAAAAACCTCATGGTGGTAGAAGATTTCACTCTAAACGAAATCAAAACCAAAAACATGAACGAAATTCTCAAAGCACTGAAAATCGAAGGCGAGAAAACACTGATCCTTCTGCCTGGTCAGAATGCGAATATTTATCTTTCATCGAGAAATATTCCTAATGTTACTGTAAACTCGGCTGATAAGATCTCAACATACGATATATTAAGCCATAAAAAACTGCTCCTTTTTAAAGGCGCTATAGAAAATTTAGAAAAATCATTCAGTTAAAATAATTGGTAGTGACATGGACCAGATAATCAGAAGGCCCGTTATTACAGAAAAAGCCATGCGGCTAGCCGAAAACAGGCAATATGTTTTTGAAGTAGATCCGAAAGCCAACAAGCTTCAGATCAAACAGGCCGTGCAGGATATGTTCGAAGTTGATGTTATCAGCGTCAGAACAGCAAGAATTAAAGGCAAAAGCAAAATGCGCATTACCCGCAGAGGCATAATGAAAGGGCGTACACCATTACGAAAAAAAGCGTACGTTACGCTAAAAGAAGGCCAGGAAATTGAGCTGGTATCAGGCGCTGCAGGTTAATTAACATAGATTGTTGTGAATAATAGGCAATAAATAAAAATGGCAATAAGAATTTTAAAACCGATAACACCCGGCACGCGGCATTACTCGCTGTCAACATTCGAGGAAATAAGCTCGGATAAGCCGTATAAAAAGTTGCTGGCGCCGCTTAAAAAATCAGGCGGCAGGAACAACACGGGCAGGATAACATCCAGGCACCGCGGTGGCGGGCATAAAAGACGCTACAGGATCATTGATTTTAAAAGAAATAAGATCGGTATCCCTGCAAAAGTCGAAACAATAGAATACGATCCAAACAGATCAGCCAGGATCGCCCTGCTGAAATACGAAGATGGCGAGTACAGATATATCCTGGCACCTGATAAAGTAAAAACAGGTGATACGCTCATTGCCGGTACAGATGTGGAATATAAAGACGGCAACGCGCTTCCACTGAAAAATATACCTGTCGGCCTTTTTGTTCACAACGTAGAGCTAAAGCCCGGCAAAGGCGGGCAGCTTGCCAGAAGCGCCGGAACAAGTATCCAGATAGTAGCCAATGAAGAAAAATTCTGCCAGCTAAAACTGCCGTCAGGCGAAGTACGAATGGTCCATAATAAATGCTATGCAACATTAGGCACAGTCAGCAATATCGACCATGAAAATATAATGAAAGGAAAAGCCGGACGTAACCGCTGGCTCGGAATAAGGCCGCAAACACGCGGTATGGCAATGAACCCGATAGATCACCCGATGGGAGGCGGTGAAGGAACATCGAAATCAGGCGGCGGACGCCAGCATCCTTCTACACCATGGGGTAAATATACAAAAGGCCTTAAAACACGTAAAAGACGTAAAACATCAAACAAATATATTGTACGTTCTAGGAAAAATAAATAGTTGAGGTAACCGGATATGTCTCGCTCATTGAAAAAAGGAATTTTCGTTTACTATAAATTGCAGAAAAAAATTGATTGGCTAAACGAAAAGCGGCAAAAAAAAGTAATCAAAACCTGGTCAAGGGCCTCAACCATTACTCCTGATTTTGTTGGCCATACAGTGGCCGTACATAACGGAAAAAATTTCATTCCCGTTTATGTTACAGAGAATATGGTCGGCCATAAACTTGGCGAATTTTCTCCGACCAGGATTTACAGAGGCCATGCAGGTCATAGAAAAGATCAAAGAAAGAAATAAAATATACGGAGTAAACAATGGAAGCTAGGGCACTTAAAAAATATATCAGGTCATCGCCAAGGAAAATGAGGCTTGTAATTGACCTTATAAGAGGCAAAAGAGCTGATGAAGCGCTTTCAATATTAAGATTTCAGCCCAAACACGCAGCGAAAGACGCTGAAATGGTACTTCGATCGGCAATCTCAAACCTTAATAACAAGGTATTGGAAGAAGGCGGATCATATAATGAAGATGAGATCTTTGTTAAAAACGCCATGGTTGACCAGGGCCCGACAATGAAAAGAATACAACCTGCGCCCATGGGTAGGGCCTACAGGGTTAGAAAAAGGTCGAATCACCTGACTATTGTAGTTGCAACACAAGATTAAATCATAAATAAGGAGTTATAGATTTTGGGACAGAAGACCAACCCCATCGGATTTAGATTAGGTGTGATCAGAAGCTGGGACGCTAACTGGTTCGACGAAAAGAACCAGGCAGAAAAGCTTTCTGAAGATATCAAAGTTCGCAATTACATCAGGAACAGAAAGAAAAAAGCAGGCATAGCACGCATAGTAGTAGAGCGTACAGCCAAACAACTTAGAATTACTATAAATACATCAAGGCCCGGAGTCATCATCGGACGCTCGGGTAAAGACATTACCCAGCTCGAAGAAGAAGTAAAAAAAGTCACCGGAAAAGATGTAAAAATACTAATCAGCGAAGTAAAAAGGCCAGAACTTGATGCTATACTCGTGGCCGAAAATATTGCACAGCAGCTCGAAGGCAGGATATCATTCCGCCGCGCCATGAAACAGTCAGTTTCATCTGCAATGCGAATGGGCGCACTGGGCATCAGAGTAATGTGCGCCGGCAGGCTTGGAGGCGCCGAAATGGCAAGAACCGAGCAATATAAAGAAGGACGAATCCCGCTGCATACAATAAGAGCTGATATAGACTACGGAGTCGCCACCGCGCAAACCATATACGGCGCTATCGGCGTGAAAGTATGGATATGCAAAGGCGAGATCATCGGATAAAACGAGATCATCGGATAAAAGAATAATATAAGTAAAAATAAAATACCGGGTGAATAATCATGTTAATGCCCAAAAGAGTAAAAAGACGCAAAACGCATCGCGGCAGAATGAAGGGTAAGGCCAACAAAGGCCACAGAATCACATTCGGCTCCTACGGACTAAAGGCCATGGAACCGGCCTGGATTAGCAACAGGCAGATAGAATCAGCCCGTATCGCGATTAACAGGTATTTAAAACGTGATGGTAAAGTTTGGATCAGGATATTTCCCGATAAACCTTATACAAAAAAACCACTCGAAACACGTATGGGTAAAGGTAAAGGCAACCCCGAAGGATGGGTGGCAGTAGTAAGGCCGGGAAGGATAATGTTCGAAGTTGACGGCGTTAACAGAGAACTGGCACAGGAAGCGCTAAGGCTCGCTTCACACAAACTTCCGATAAAAACGAAATTTGTTACACGTATAGATCTGGTTTATAATGAAACCACGTAAAGCAGCTGACCTCAGAGAGCTGAATAACGAAGATTTGATACAGCTCTTAGAGGAATCAAAAGAAACCTATGCCAAACAAAACTTCCAGCATGCTTTAAAGCAGCTCGAAGATACGGCATACCTGAACATACTCAGGAAAGATATAGCCAGGATCAAAACCATTTTAAATGAACGTGAAAGTTCTAAATAACAGGAATTAAAAATGGAAGAAATGAATCAGCAATCTGCGGAAAATACTATAGAAAAAACGGTTAAGCCTGAAACAGGCGAAGAAAACGCCGCTCAAAAACCAAAGCAGAAAGGAAGAAAAAGGATAGTGACAGGCAAAGTTTTCTCGAACAAAGCTGATAAAACCATCACCGTACTGGTCGAACGCCGGGTTGCTCATCCGCTTTATAAAAAATACTATAAGCAAAGCAAAAAATTCCTGGCCCATGACGAAAACAACGATTGCAATATCGGCGACTTAGTCAGGATCAAAGAATCAAGGCCACTTAGCCGTAGAAAAAGATGGGTTCTGATAGATATTATTGAACGCGCAAAATAAGATTCAGATATAAGGGTAATTAAAAATGGTTCAAGAAGAAACCAATCTCGTAGTAGCGGATAATTCAGGAGCACGTAAAGTGCGCTGCATCAGAGTACTCGGAGGCCATGGCAAAAAATACGCCACACTCGGAGACCAGATAGTAGTATCCGTTAAATCAGCTTTACCTAACTCGGCAGTAAAGAAAGGAACTGTAGTCAAAGCAGTCATAGTAAGAACAGCCAAAGAGGTACAGCGCAGGGACGGTTCATTCATCAGATTTGATGATAATGCCGCGGTGATAATCAACGAAAAAAATGAGCCCCGCGGTACACGTATCTTCGGGCCGGTAGCCCGCGAGCTCCGCGAAAAGAATTACATGAAAATTGTTTCCCTGGCACCGGAAGTAATATAGAGGTGATAAAATGAAATTAAAAATAAAAAAAAATGACATAGTCGAAGTTATCACGGGAAACGACAAAGGCATACAGGGCAGAGTGCTGGAAGTTTACCCCAAAACAATGAAAGTTTTGGTAGAAGGAGTAAATATCCGTAAAAAACACGAAAGGCCAAACCCCCAGAATCAGAAGGGAGGAATCAGAGAAAAAGAAATGCCCGTGCATTACTCAAACGTCCTGCTGGTAGATTCCGATAAAAATCCGACAAGGACCGGGATCAGAAGAGAAGAAAACGGCGAGCCCAAAAGATATGCCAAAACAAACGGAAAAGATTTATTATAATAAAAATTGATGAGCTATGGCAAAGAATAAAAAACAACAGCAGACACCCAAAGGGCAGCCCAAACAGGAATTTGCCCCTGAGGGCAAAAGGCTGGAAGATGTAAAAGGGGAAAAGCCGCCTGTTCCAAGGCTGTTTGATTTCTACAAAGAACAGGTAGTACCCGCGCTCATGAAAAAATTTGATTACAGCTCCGTAATGCAGGTACCAAAAATTGAAAAGATAGCTCTTAATATGGGTATAGGAGATGCAACCCAGGATAAGAAGCTGCTGCAGAACGCAATAAACGAGCTGGAATTAATAACAGGGCAGCGTCCTGTAGTCCGGAAAGCCAAAAAGGCTATTTCGAACTTTAAACTAAGGCAGGGAATGCCGATTGGAGCCATGGTCACTTTGAGAAGATCAAAAATGTATGAATTCCTAGACAGATTCATAAATATTGCTTCTCCGAGGATCAGAGACTTTCGCGGATTCTCAGACAAGAGCTTTGACGGGCGTGGCAACTACTCAGTAGGTATTAAAGAGCAGATAATCTTTCCCGAGATCGACGTCGATAAAGTCGGAAGGATAACAGGGCTAGACATAACATTCGTTATGAAAGCCAACACAGACGAAGAAGCTAAAGCATTACTACATGAGTTTGGTTTCCCGTTCAGAAAGCAAGATTAATTATAATAATAGAGAAAAGATCATATGTCTAAAATATCCGTAATAGCTCGAAACGAAAAACGCAAAAGAATGGCCGAAAAATACGCGGCCAAACGCGAAGAGCTAAAAGCAAAAGGCGATTGGGAGGGCTTGCAAAAGCTCCCCAGGAATAGCTCTCCGGTAAGAGTGCGCAGCCGCTGCTCAGTAACCGGAAGAGGACGCGCCGTTTACAGGAAATTCGGCATTTGTAGAAACGTTTTCCGCCAGATGGCTCTGGAAGGAAAGATACCAGGTATTCGTAAAGCAAGTTGGTAATTATTTTGGTTAGTAAATTATGCCAGTAACAGATTCAATAGCTGATTTCATCACAAGGATACGCAACGCAGGTGCGGCCGGACACAAGACAGTGGATATTCCGTATTCCAATCTTAAATACTCGGTAGCCGGGATCCTAAAAGAACAAGGATTTATAAGCGATTGCCAAAAAATTGATGAAGGAGTTCAGGGCGCGATCAGAGTTACGATTAGATTCTATCGTAAAAGCCCAGCAATAAAAGAAATTAAAAGAATCAGCAAACCGGGCAGGCGAGTTTATAGATCAGTCGATGATTTGCCGCGCGTTAAGAACGGATTGGGGATAGCGATAATATCGACCTCAAAAGGAGTTCTTACAGATAAGCAGGCCCGCAAATTCAATGTAGGCGGCGAGGTTCTCTGTTCAGTTTGGTAATGAATGTATGAAATAAGGAGCATAAGCTGTGTCCAGGATTGGAAATATGCCGGTAACCATACCTGACAAAGTTCAGGTAGATTTCTCAAAAGGCTACTTTCACGTTAAAGGGCCCAAAGGCGAACTTCGGGTAAGGGTTCCGGAAAAAATAGAACATAAAATTGAAGATAAAAAACTTATCTTCAGCAGAATAAGCGAGGAAAAGAAAGTTAAAGCGCTGCACGGGCTCACACGCTCCCTGACAGCCAACGCCGTAGAAGGCGTTTCTAACGGCTTTTCCAAAACCCTCCAGATCGAGGGTGTTGGATTCAGGGCAGAGCTTAAAGGCGCAAAGATCCTGCTTTCTCTTGGCTTTTCGCATCCGGTACTTATTATACCGCCGGACGGTATAAACTTCGAAGTACCAAATGCCAATACAATAAAAGTCATCGGTATCGATAAGCAGGTCGTTGGCCAGATAGCAGCCAAAATTCGCAAACTTCGTCCTCCGGAGCCTTACAAAGGCAAAGGAATCAGATACGAAGGTGAATACATCCGCCGTAAGGCAGGTAAAACAGCTGCATAATTTTTAAAATAATTTCAGCATATAAATAACAGAGAAGCATAAAATGAAAGTCCTAGAAGAAAAGATCAGGCGAAAGCTTCGCAGAAAAAAGCACATAAGAAAAACCATTACCGGAACTCCGGAAAGGCCAAGACTTGCTGTGTTCAGAAGCAATAAGCACTTTTATGCCCAGATCATTAATGACGAAGAAATGAAAACAATTGTCTCGGCTTCAAGTAATGACAAAGACGTCAGAGATAAAGTAAAACCCGAAATGACAAAAAAAGAACTCAGCAAAGTAATCGGGGAAGAAATCGCGAAAAAAGCAATCGAAGCAAATATCAAACAAGTTGCCTTCGATAGAAGCGGTTATCTTTATCACGGACGGATTAAAGAATTCGCCGACGCGGCAAGAAAGGCCGGACTTGATTTCTAATTCTGATAATAATGTAATCTTAAGGTTTATAAATGGCTAAAATCAAAGCATCAGAACTCGATCTGAAAGACAAATTAGTATATGTAGGCAGGACCGCCAAAGTAGTTAAAGGCGGCCGCAGGTTCAGCTTTTCAGCTATTGTCGTTGTTGGCGACGGCAAAGGCCACGTAGGCTACGGCCTTGGAAAAGCAGGCGAAGTGGTTGACGCTGTTTCGAAAGCCACTGAAGATGCCAAAAAGAACATAATTAAGTTCACACTTTCGGGCACTACAATACCGCATGAAGTACTCGGCAGGTTCGGTGCTGCAAAAGTGCTCATAAAACCGGCTACAGAAGGTACCGGCGTTATAGCCTCGGGTGGAGTCAGGGCCATCTTAGAGCTCGCAGGAGTTCAGGATGTACTAACAAAAAGCCTGGGTTCGTCAAACCCGCATAATACGGTAAAAGCCGCCATGCAGGGCTTGGCAAGCCTCGAAGACGCTTCACAGGTTGCTTCGAGAAGAGGCGTGTCTATTGAAAAAGTCATATATGGTTGAGTTGAGTAAATAATTTAAATTATAACAGGTGTAAATAATGGGTAAGCTAAAAATTATCCAGAAAAGAAGCATAATTAAATGCAAAAAAAAACAAAAAGCAACGATCGAAGCTCTCGGGCTCGGCAGGCCGAACAATGAAACTGTTCTGCCGGATAATCCGCAGACCCGCGGCATGATCGAGGTCGTGAAACATTTAGTTGCTGTAGAAGAAATTTCCGAATAAAAAAATAAAGTAGCTGTTATGAAACATATTGGTAATCTAAAGCACTCTGAAGGGGCTAAGAACAAAAGGAAAAGAATAGCCCGCGGCCAGGGCTCAGGCCATGGCGGAACCGCCACGCGAGGCCACAAGGGCCAGAAGTCAAGAGCCGGCGCTAAGATCGGTATAGCCTTCGAAGGCGGCCAGATGCCGCTAAACAGGCGTCTTCCCAAATTCGGCTTCTACAACCCCTTTAGGGTTGAATACCAGGAAGTCAATATTAAAAGACTTCAGGAACTCGCTGACGCTGACAAACTCGAAGGTGGAAAAGTCAATTTCGATGTGCTTTTAAAACTCGGTGTTATTAATCACAAAAGTAAACCCGTGAAGATATTAGGCGACGGCGACATAAGTGCCCCGCTGACAGTAGAAGCACATAAATTTACTAATTCAGCTAAAGAGAAAATAGAGTCTGCGGGAGGGACAGTAACGATCAATGGCTAATTTCGCACAAACGATACAAAACATATTTAAGATAGAAGAGCTTAGATCAAGGATACTGTTTACACTCGGTATCCTTATTGTAGTACGTATCGGAGCGCATATCACCCTTCCGGGTGTTGATGTGGACGCCCTTCAGGCTTCCATGGAAAATGCAGCTTCTGATACATTATTCGGCCTTTTTGATATGTTCGTGGGAGGAGCTTTCTCCAACGCGGCCATATTCGCTCTCGGCATTATGCCATATATTACGGCTTCTATTATATTTCAGCTAGCCGGAGTTGTGATTCCTGAAATACAAAAAATGCAGAAAGAAGGCGAAGAAGGACGACGGAAAATTAACCAGTACACAAGGATAGCTACTGTATTTATTTCAATGCTTCAGGGCTGGGGTATCAGTGTAAAGCTTATCAACCAGCAGACCGGAAACGGCATTCCGGTTGTTCCCGGCAATGAAATATTATTTACTATATCGACCATTATCCTTTTGGCTGCCGGAACCGTTTTCCTTATGTGGCTCGGCGAACAAATCACAGAAAAAGGCGTTGGCAACGGTATCTCGCTTATAATCATGATAGGTATTATTGCGGGTCTCCCCGTGGCACTTTTACATGAATGGCAACTGATACAGGTCGGTGCTAAACTGCCTATTATCGAGATTGTAATGCTTGCGCTTCTTGTATTTATTATAGCAGCTGTGATACTGGTCACTCAGGGGGCCCGGCGAATACCCGTACAATACGCCAAACGCCAGGTTGGCCGCAAAGTATTCGGCGGTACAACCCAATACATACCGCTCAGGGTGAATACAGCAGGCGTTATGCCTATTATCTTTGCCCAGGCGCTTATGTTTATACCGAATACAATTGCTACATTCTTCCCTGAAAATGAATTTATTCTGGGATTCGCAAGGCTGTTTAATCCGGAGTCATTCGTTTATGCAGCCGTTTACGGTACGATGATCGTATTCTTTACATACTTCTATACGGCGATCGTGTTTAACCCGAAGGATATAGCATCGAACATGAAAAAGCAGGGCGGATTTATTCCGGGTATACGCCCCGGACAGCCGACAGTGGAATACATCGACAGAGTACTTACGAGAATCACACTGCCGGGTTCATTATTCCTTGCTTTAGTAGCGATACTCCCGACATTTGTTTCAAACATATTTAACATAACACCGGCATTTGCTTCATTCTTTGGCGGCACAAGCCTCCTGATCATTGTAGGCGTTGCGCTCGATACATTGCAGCAGATAGAATCCTATCTTGTTATGAGGCATTATGACGGATTTATGAAGAGCGGAAGGATTAAAGGAAGAGTCGGCGTAGGCGGATTTTAATCATGGCACGCGGCGCGAATAATACAATAGATATTTTGATCAAAACTCAAAAAGAAATTGATCTAATAGAAAGATCATGTCGCATAGTCGCGGAAACTCTTTCATTGATAGAAAAATATGTGGTTCCGGGTGCTGACACCCTGGAAATTGACCAAATAGCAGAAGATTACATAAGATCGAAAGGCGCGCGACCCGCTTTTAAAGGATATGAAGTAGAGGGGAAATTCTTCCCCAATACACTATGCTGCTCGATTAATGAAGAAATTGTCCACGGGATACCGGGCAGCAGAAAGCTCAATGAAGGCGATATCGTATCATTCGATTGCGGAGCAGAAAAAGACGGTTACTTCGGCGACAGTGCCGTAACTTACGCTGTAGGGAAAATCGGGCAAGAAACACAAAAACTGCTTGACGTAACCCTGCAAGCACTGATGCTTGGATTAGAGCAGGCTATTGACAAAAATAAACTCTATGATGTTTCAAGGGCTATTCAGGAGCATGTAGAGAAAAACGGCTTCTCGCTGACTAGAGAGCTTGTAGGCCACGGGATCGGCAAAAATCTGCACGAAGAGCCACCGGTACCGAATTTTGTACCCGCTCTTTTACACAGGTCGCGCTACCCAAATGTGAAGCTGAAAAAAGGCATGGCTCTGGCAATAGAGCCCATGGTGCATATGGGTGATAAAGAAGTCAGGTCGCATGAAGACGGTTGGACTATCATTACAGCTGACGGGAGCCCGGCAGCACACTTTGAACATACGGTGATCGTTGATGATAATAAACCGCTTATTTTGACATTAAGAGATTAAAATAAATTAAACGGATAATATGGCAAAACAGGATCTTATAAGAATTGACGGAGTGATTGAAGAAACTTTGCCTAATACACAGTTCGTTGTTAAACTTGATAACGGACATAAGATTTTAGCGCATATTTCAGGAAAAATGCGCATGAATTTTATAAAGATTTTGCAGGGTGATAAAGTTACCGTAGAGCTTTCACCCTACGATCTATCAAAAGGAAGAATAGTTTACAGATATAAATAATCGGTGATCAAAATGAAAGTTCAGGCTTCAGTTAAAAAAAGAAATCCTGACGACAAGATCGTCAAACGCAAAGGGCGAATATACATAATTAACAAAAAGAACCCGAGATTTAAGCAAAGACAAGGTTAAAATATAGGAGATATATAAGTGGCACGTATAGCCGGAGTAGATTTACCCAAGAACAAACGCGGATTCGTCGGCCTGACCTATATTTTCGGAATAGGCCGCCATACTTCAGAAGAAATACTTGAAAAAGCAGGTATTGACCGCGAAAAAAAAGTTAATGACTGGACTGATGACGAAGTCGGACGCATTCGAGGCGTTATCGACGAATACAAAACAGAAGGCCAGTTGAGATCTGAGACACAAATGAACATTAAGCGACTGATGGATATCGGATGCTATCGCGGTTTACGCCATAGAAGAGGGCTTCCTGCTCACGGACAAAGAACCCGTACAAATGCCAGGACACGTAAAGGACGCAAGAAAACAGTTGCCGGGAAGAAAAAAGCCGCCGGCAAGAAATAATATTTTTATTTCAGTGAATTAAATCAAGTAAAATTTAACGGGTAATAATAGTGGCTAAGAAAAAAGTTAAAAAGAAAATTGTAGCCGATATACACGGCAAAGCCTTTGTAAGGGCTACATTTAATAATGTTCAGGTTACCATTACCGATATGTACGGAAATGCCTTATGCTGGTCATCAGCAGGCCGTAACGGATTCAGAGGATCAAAAAAGAATACTCCCTATGCCGCACAGGTTTCTGCGGAAAAAGCGGCAAAGGAAGCTTACGATATGGGCCTGAGGAAAGTCGATGTAGTTGTTAAAGGGCCCGGCTCAGGGCGCGAAGCCGCGGTAAGAGCTCTTACACAGGCCGGCCTTGAAATACACAGCATAATTGATAAAACACCCATTCCTCATAACGGGTGCAGGCCTCCAAAGCGCAGGAGAGTATAAACGGTTATGCCCTCTAAGGGGCATCGCCTTTAATAGGATTATTTGAATCAAAAATCACAAAATATTTATGAATACACTAATGCAAATGCCCGAAAGGGTGCAGATTGAAGATTCATCGTCAGAATTTCACGGCAGGTTCGTGCTGCAGCCGTTAGAGCACGGATACGGCACGACGGTTGGCAATTCCTTAAGACGTGTGCTGCTTTCCTCCATACCGGGATATGCTATTATAGGTATAAAAGTTTCCGACGTACTTCACGAATTCCAAACAATTACAGGAGTTATTGAAGACGTTTCTGAAATTATCCTAAACCTGAAGGATGTCAGGTTCAAAACTCTTGATAAAAAAGTTCAGAGGATCATGTTTCACCTGAAAGGGCCTGGCGAATGGACTGCTAAAGACCTTCAGGATGCTGATCCACAGATCGAAGTACTGGATCCGGAGCATCATATCGCCTCTCTGGCTGATGACGCCGAGTTTGATGTGGAGCTGAGAATTGGACGAGGAAAAGGATATATGCCTGCTGAAGAGCACCAGACTGTTGATTTCCCGATCGGTATGCTTCCGATCGATGCGATCTTTACACCAATTAAAAACACGATCTTTACGGTCGAGCCTTACCGCGTTGGCCAAAAAACCGACTACGAAAGGCTTTTACTCGACGTCAGGACAGACGGTACTATTACCGCCCAGGAAGCCGTGCATAACGCTGCCAGAATTCTTAGCGATCACGTTAAGTTCTTTATAAACTTCGATCAGTTCGAAGAAGAGCAGCAACAACAGGAATTGGAGGAAGAAGAAGTCAAAGCCGCTGAACGCAACAGGCTGCGCAAGATACTTCTTACACCTGTTGACGAGCTTGAGCTTTCGGTGCGAGCTCATAACTGCCTCAAGGCTGCCGCCATTAAAACTCTGGCTGAGCTTGTGCAGCTTCAGGAACAGGAACTGCTCAAATTCCGCAATTTCGGCAGAAAATCACTCGCTGAACTCGCCGACGTTGTTCAGCAATACGGCCTCGAATTCGGTATGAGCGTGGAACAGTACCTTAAAGAAGAGCCCAAAAAAGAGGCGGCTTCATCCGTTAGCGAATAATAGATAATCAAAATAAATTGACGGGATTTAAGAAATGAGACACAATTTAAAAGGCAGGAAACTAAAAAGGACTTCGAGCCATAAGAAGGCCCTTATGTCCGCCCTGGCAACGGCTTTATTTGAGCATAAGAAAATAAGCACTACAGAAGCCAAAGCCAAGGAGCTTCGTCCTTACGCCGAAGGGCTTATTACCAAGGCTAAGAAGGCGCTTGCCAGAGAAAAGCAAAACCTTCTTCCCGAAGGGCAGAAAATAGACATCCATAACAGAAGGCTCGTAGGAAGGCAAATACACAATAAAGCCGTGCTCCAGGAGCTTTTTGATAATATCGCCCCGGCTGTTGAAGACAGGCCCGGCGGATACACAAGAATAATCAAAACGGGATTCCGACGCGGCGACGCCGGCAGGACAGCCATCATCGAATTGGTTGACTGGGCCGCGCCTCAAGATGGTACCGTTTCGCTCAAAGGCAAGAAGAAACGTAAACCAAAACCTGCTCCCAAAGCCGCTCCAAAACCGGAAGTTGCAGAAAAAGAGCAGGAAAAACTTCAGGATGCCGAAGAGGAAATCACAAAAGCCGTAGAAGATCAGCCCAAAGCTGAAGAAAAACCCGAAGCAGCAGCTTCTGAATCTACAGAAGCTCCAGCGGAAGAGCCCAAAGCTGAAGAAACTCCCGCCGAAGAAGAAAAAGCGGAAGAGCCCAAAGCTGAAGAAACTAAAGCAGAAGAAGCTAAAGCAGAAGAAAAAGAAGAAAATAAAGCCGAAGAAAAGCCTGAAGAAGAAAAGAAAGACGAAGACAAAAAATAAGCTTTCGAAAAGCTATAGAACCACAAAGGCTGAACAAAAAAGTTCAGCCTTTTTTTGTGGAAGCTCGGTTGGATTATATCTAAAAATTTCATTGCATGAATGTTAATTTATTACTAAAATGCTACAAAGAAATATCATTTTTTAGAAAACTTAATCATGAAAAGAAGAAACTGGACTAGAGAGGAA
>CAZJAH010000034.1:0-31862 GCA_964544155.1 uncultured Hyphomicrobiales bacterium
CCTCATACGATACGTATGTATTAGGTACGAGTACCTGAATGTGCCATAAGATTGCGATTAAAAGATCCATGAAAAACTCCTTAAAAATAGTTCATAAAAGTGAAAAAAATATACTTATCCCTTAGACATTTGCCGGGGCCTAATGAATTATGAAAAACAAAAAAGGGCGCACGCGCTCGTCAGCACATGGCCCTTTACTGCTCTTCGTTAATAGTCTCTGAGCTTATATTATGTTTTGGATTGCCGTTGGTTGAGATCCGATCATCCATGATTTACCTCAAATATTTCTTAAAAAAACCGATTCCTTCGGTATATTAGTGGTACGGTAATTGCGACCGTTTTAAGATTTAAGAGATTAATTACGTTTTGTAATTTAGTTATTTGCGATTTTTTGCTATCTTCCTGATAGTACCGGTTGCCAATATAGTTATTTATTATAAAATTTAAAAAGTATTTTTTTTCTAAAAAGAAAAATATTTCATTTTTTTGAACCTAAATGTTAAAAATCTTAATATATCTGATATTTTTTTCATTATTTTCCCTGTACGCTTATTCACAGTACAGGGAAGTCACTGAGATCATGCAGAACAATTATCTGTCAACCGAAGACAAAATTACCTTCCTTCTTGAACTATCAAACGAAAATTCTAAACAAAAACCTTCATTAAGCCTTGAAGCTTCACTGCAGGGTATTGAATTAATAGATGAAAGCATAAATCCTGAATTGATAGTACTTCTCTACAATGAAGTCGGTTTTACCTATATAAGGCTGGAGAATTATTCTGAAGCCGAAAAATACCTCGAAATTGCTCTGGATAAGGCAATACAATACCAGATCAAAGATTTGCAGGCAAAAGTACTGAATAATACAGGAACTCTGTACTATTCTCAAAGGGATTATCAGAAAGCAGTTGATTATTATAAAAAGTCTCTTGAATTAAGAAAAGAACTGGGGCAGAAAGAAGAAATTGCCAAGTCATTATATAATCTTATAATAACATTTGAAAATCTGGATTCTAAGGAAGCGATCAATGAAGCTCTGTATTATCTTGATCATCTAATTGAAGTTTATGATGCGTTAAATAAAACCTTTGAACTAGCTTTACTATACAATAAAAAAGGCGATCTGTATTACTCCCTTTCGGAATATGAGAAAGCTCTTAATAACTACCTTCAGGAGCTTCGTTTCAGACAGTCCTTTGAAGATCCTGATGAAATGGGCCAGTACTATTTTGATGTAGCCAAGATATATAACGTAATGAAAAATTATGAAAAAGCTGTTGAGAATTATGAAAGAGTATTGAATTATTATAATGAAAACTCCGTGGACAGGGCACAGGTACTTACTCAACTCGGCAATGTATATTACGGCTGGGGAAAATACAATGAAGCTCTCAAATATTACCAGGAATCCCTGGATATTGCCAACGATAAAAGTTCATTGAAGGGTAAAGCAAT
Source organism: uncultured Hyphomicrobiales bacterium (assembly GCA_964544155.1). Taxonomy (GTDB): domain Bacteria; phylum Bacteroidota; class Ignavibacteria; order Kapaibacteriales; family UBA2268; genus CAZJAH01. The sequence goes on from CAZJAH010000034.1 coordinate 1,459, forward strand.
TCTGCTTAATAATATTGGCCTTGTTTATAAGAATATGGGTAATTATAATGAAGCTCTCAGATATTGCAAGATGTCTATCGACATAAGGGAAGAATCAGGCAGGACTGATGATCTTAATCTTTATTTCCCGCTGACCAGCCTGGCCGAAATCTATCTCAGGCTCGGTAATAACGAAGAAGCTCTTATTTACCTGCAAAGAGCTTTGCGTATTGCGGAAAATTTCAACAATTCCAAGCTTAAGAAAGATGCACACTTTCTTCTGTACGAAGTAAATAACGCCGCCGGCTATTATAAGAACTCACTGGCGCATTATGAAGCATATAATGAGGTTAAAGATTCTCTAATTAATGAAGATGTAACAAAGAAGATCGCCGAGATGAACATCACTTACGAAACTGAAAAAAAGGAACAGGAGAATCTTAACTTAAAGAAAACCAACGAGCTTCAAAGGAATTACTTTATAGTAATATTCGTGATGGCCCTGATACTGATGTTTGTTATTGTTAACAGGTACCTTAATAAACAAAAAGCCCTTAAACTGCTTAAAGAAAAGAACGATCAGATACAAATGCAGCACAGGGAACTCGAAAAGCTCTTCACACAGCTCCAGATAAAGGAACAAAACCTTAGCGAAGCTAACGCTACCAAGGATAAATTTTTCTCAATTATCGCCCATGACCTAAAAAACCCCATGCATTCGATAATTTTATCTTCCGACCTGCTTATTCATAAGTTCAGAAATATGTCAGGAGAACAGCTCCTACAGCTTATTAAGAACATCAACAAAGCCGGATCGCATCTAGCAAACCTGCTTGAAAACCTCCTTCAGTGGTCTAGATCACAAAGCGGCAGGATAGAGTTTAATCCCATTAAGCTGAATCTCAGGCATATTACACTGGATACACTTAAATATCTCGAAAATACAGCGGATAAGAAAGGTATTAGCCTTGTAGTCGATATTGAGGAAAGTCTAAACGCTTTTGCCGATCCTAACATGATCTCCACGGTGCTGCGAAACCTAATATCGAATGCTATCAAGTTTACTCCTGATGGCGGTTATGTAAAAATGTTCTCTATTATAACTAACGGGCGTGTCAGCATAACTGTCGAAGACAGCGGTATCGGCATTAGCGAAGAGGATATTGCAAAACTATTCAGAATAGATGTGCACCATACTACCATCGGGACATCCAAGGAACAGGGGACGGGCCTGGGGCTTATACTTTGCAAGGAATTCATCGAAAAAAATAACGGCTCGATTGAAGTCAGCAGCCAGGAAGGCAAAGGCTCCAGATTTACGATTCATTTGCCTTTGTACCAGCCTGTTTCCGTCGAAAAAGCTTTTTCCGGTTAAACATAAAAGTATTATTTTTGCTATTTTTTCGAAAGGAAATTTCTATGAAAAGACTTTTAACAATACTGATCGTATTTTGTTTTTCATTAAATCTTGCGGCACAGGAAAGCTATGAGTATCCCTTCCTGGATAATAACGCCATGGGTACTCTCGATTTGATCAAATCTAATGAAAATTATGACGGCAGGGGAATACTGATTTTTATTCTGGATAACGGTGTGGACCCGGATATTCCGGGACTTCAGCAAACCTCTCATGGAGAAAGGAAAGTCATCGATATGAAGGATTTTTCTAATCAACTTAATATCCAGCTTAATAAAGCTGAAAAAACCGAAATAAATGGCAGGAATGTCCTGAAAACAGAAGCAACTACCATCTCTGGATATGAAAATCTTGAACTCCAGCCGGTTGAACAAGATGAATACTATGTAGGTGTTCTTTATGAAGAAGAGTACAAGAACTCAGCCGTAGATGACATTAATCAAAACGGCCGTACTAATGATGAGTTCGCTGCCCTGGCATTCAAGGTCTCCAACGCGTACGATATTCTGAAAGACGCTCCGGGCAAAGTAAAAGCCAATCCGGGCGAAGATCTCTGGGTATACTACATTGATGAGGATATGGACGGTAATATTGATGATGAAAAACCGAAATTTGATTACAAATATCGCTTCGATGTATTCGATTTCCATGTAGGCGATGAAAAAACAAGGCCTATGTTCACTTTTTCGGCTTGGGTGGACCCCGTGAAAATGATACTAAATGTACACACAACCGACGGCTCACATGGATCTCATTGCGCTGGGATAGCAGCAGGAAATGATATTTACGGCGTGGCAGGCAATGACGGTATTGCTCCCGGTGCTTATGTGGCCTCTCTAAAAATTGGCAGTAATATTCTCTCAGGTGGTTCAACTACCCTCGAATCTATGAAGGCAGCTTATGAATACGGAGCCAAATTTATGCAAGAAGCAGGATTTGAACATGCTGTTTTCTCAATGAGCTATGGTATCGGTTCGGAAACCCCGGGCAGAAGTGAGATTGAAATATTCCTTAATGATTTTGTTAAGAAGAATCCCGGCTGTATAGTTGTTACTTCAAACGGTAACAGCGGCCCCGGCATCAATTCAACAGGTAATCCGGCAGGCGCGGAAGGGCTTATATCTGTCGGTGCTATGGTTACTCCTAAAACTCTTAAAAATCTTTACGGCTCACCGAGAGACAAGAACTGGGTAACTCACTTCAGTTCACGCGGCGGCGAAATGGCTAAGCCTGATATCGTTGCTCCGGGTGCGGCCTCCTCTACAGTGCCTGCATTCGAGCATGGCGATGCTTTCTGGGGAACTTCAATGGCGTGTCCGCAGGTAGCAGGTGCTTGCGCTGTGCTTTTGAGTGTAGCTGAATCGGAAGGCCTTAAAATTAACAATTATATGATTAACAGAGCCATTACATATTCTGGCGAGCCAATTTCAGGTTATACTCAGGCCGACCAGGGCCAGGGCCTTGTAAACATCAAGAAAGCTCTCGAACATTTACGCGTATTGGCAAAAAGGAATGAATATGACAAAGTTCTGACTTATGATATTTCCACAACTAATACTTTTTATCCCGATAAACAAGGGCCGGACGCTTTCTGGAAGGCCGGCGGATACGTGCCTCCGAAAGGAATCAAGCAAAATGTAAAGATAGATGCCGTATTCCCTGAGCATATCTCTAAAGAAGAAGAAGAAGCTTTCTACCGAGTGTTCAGGTTAAGGCCGAATGTGGACTGGCTCAGCACAGATAAATCTGAAATATATGTCAGAGGCTCACTAGGCCAGACTTTCGGTATATTTTACGATGCAGACAGGCTTTCTGAACCTGGCTTATATGTTGGAAGTATTTACGGTTACACGAAAAATGAGGATAACGGCGGCTATCCAGACTTCCATGTAATGGTTACTGTTGTGGTTCCGCATAAGTTCTCAATAAATAATGACCATGAGCTTTATCTGTCAAACCGCGGGCTTGCAGCAGGAGATATCGACAGGGTATTTGTGGAAGTTCCTCCGGCAGCATCGGCTATGAATATAGAGCTATCTCCTGCCAGAGATAAATGGTACAGCATGATAATGTACCTATTTGGGCCGGACGGCAATCAGGAAGAATTCGGTTCCAGCTCTTCCAGTGAGAACCGGAAGGAAATCAACTTCGAGATCGATAACGAGGAGCTCAAAACGGGTACCTGGGAGATACTGCCATATTGTTTCTTCCAGTCATCTCAGGATTCATATTATGACCTCAATGTTAAATATTACGGTTTAGCTGCTGAACCTGAGATCATCAATGACCTTAATATTCCAGCAGGTAAGAACCCGGCCGGAAAATTCACTGTAACAAATCTCTACAGTGACATGATCAATGCTTCTCTTAAAGGCAGAATTTCAGGATATGAAACAATCAAAGACGAATCATCGTCCGGCACTGATCTTATCGAAAAGCCGTTCAGCGTTGGAAGTGATATAAGCAAGGTTGTATTCCAGATAGAAATGGATGCCGAAGAATTCAATAAATTTACCGACCTTGCCGTAAATATTAAGGATAAATCCGGTAAAGCAGTAGTCTCATCCGGATTATCCAGAAGATCGGGCACAGTAACTTTCAATCCGTCTGATCCCGGTGATTACATTTTGGAAATTGTTCCCGGTTTCACTTCAAAAGAAACCATGAACAAACCGTGGCATTACACTATTCAGGAACAGTATTTCTACAAAACACCTAATACCCTGAAATTTAACTCCGCGAATTTAAAGATCTATCCGGGAATAAAATATGATATATCTTTTGATCTGAGCAAACCGCTGCCGATGTCGCCTGACGGCTTCCATTCATTCGGAAATATCGAGATCAGGGATAGCAAAGAAAGGCTGGTCAGGAATCAATTAATAAGATTCTAATGATTTTTAGATTTAATGAATTTTAACCAATAATAAACCGCGGGGAAATAATCCCCGTGGTTTTTGTTTTCCCAGCGATATTTTAGCTATTGAGGATCAAACCACAAGATTTTTAGTGATTTTAACCTCAGTTCCTATTACGGCTTCATATAGCTCGGCAGCGGATCCGTTATTTACTGCAATTTCAAGATAGCCGCCGCTTCCCATATAGGCCAGAGGCTTTCCCTTAGCTACGTCGCCATAGCTTTTTTTCAATCCTTCGAGTATCCTGTTGTGTATAACTACCTTGTAACCATTACCATTTAGGCACGATTCCTTGATGTTAGTTATTAAGTTGCCGAATATATCTATATAAATTACATGGCCATTAATAGTACTTTCGGTCTTTTCGATTTTTTTATATTCAGGCAGGAAATCAAGCTCTTCTTTCCTGAGTTCAGGCCCGAAGCTGCTGATCGAAGTATTATTAAATAAATGCGCAGCCGCGGGAGCAAAAACATCTCTTCCATGGAATGTATTGCTGACCTTTTCGAGCATATACTTTTTATTTTCAATTGAAATGATCTTATCAGGTGAAAGCTCTGAAATAACGTAGGAGAGTAGTCCGTTATCTGGCGCGACAAATAGCTTATTGCCGGCGTTCATTATCAGGGCCTTTCTGCTTGTTCCAACCCCGGGATCAACCACACAAAGGAAAATTGTTTTTTCGGGAAAATAAGATACTGATGCGGCCAGATTATATGCAGCCGCGTGTATGTCGTGTCTGGGTATGTTATTATTAATATCAACAATCGGACAATCATAAGCGATTTCTTTAATAACGCCTTTCATAATGCCAACATAAGCATCTTGGGTACCAAAATCAGAAATGAGAGCTATCATGGCTCCTCCTGTTTAAATTTCAAAAAGAATGAGCTGCCCTTGCCGGGTTTACTTTCAACCCAAATCTGGCCATCTTGTAATTCTGTCAACTGCCTGGCGATGGACAGCCCCAGTCCCGAGGAAGTCTCGCCACCCGTTGGTTTTGCCGATAATTTTGTGAATTTGTCAAAAATGAACTCCATTTCTATTTCATTAAATCCCGGCCCGTTGTCTTTAATTTCCATTATCGCAAATCTGCTGTTGTTTTTAATTTCCTGATTGAAATTAATCTCGATAAATCCCGCTCGTGGTGTGTATTTAACAGCATTGCTGATCAAATTATCAATAACCTGCTGCGTTTTTTCAGGATCAGCGTTTATAATCAATTTATTTGCAAGGCTGTTATTTATTCTGATCATCTGATCCTTATATCTTGCTTTTGGTTTATAAGTTTCAACTACTGCGCCTGTAAGTAGTTCTAAGTCAACAAGTTCTTTTTTAAACGTTATCTTTCCGCTTTCTATTTTAGCCAGTTCAAGAATTTGGTTTACCAGTTTAGAAATAATCTCTCCTGATTCAAGTATCAGCCTAAGCTGAGAGTGTTTTTGCGGATCATCGTCAGATTCATTCATCATCATTCCGGCCAGCATGATTATTGTTGTCAAAGGATTTTTTATATCATGAATGCTAACCTGGAAGAACCTGTTTTTCATTTCTATGGCGTCTTGCAGAACTTTATTGGAATCGGTCAGTTCTTTGAGCTTAATAAGAGAATTTGCCCTTAAAGTAAGTTCCTTAGAGTGAAAAGGTTTGGTCAGGAAATCATTAGCTCCGGCTTCAAAGCCTTTCTCTTTATCGCGGATATCATTTTTGGCTGTAAGGAATAATACCGGCAGTTCATACATATTATAAGTTTTGCGTATATGTCGGCAGATATCGAATCCGCTGGGGCCTGGTAAAATAACATCAAGTATTGCAAGATGGAATAATTCGCCGCTTTCGATGGCTTTAATGGCTTCATTCGGATCTGTCACGGCTCTGATCAGATAATTATACTCTTTAAAATAGCTTTTGATCAGAGAGCAGATCTCTGGCCTGTCATCAACCACTAATATTTTAGTTTGAGAGTCTTTCATAGTTTACTTTCTTGATTGATGTAAAGACAGATTCATTTTTAATGCTCATAAGTTATTATTTTTGAAAACTTATGATATTTTTATCACAAACTAACAAATATTTTATAATAATTATTAATATTTTTCATGACGGTATTTTCTACTAATAATCTTAGCAAATCATTTAAAGATAAATTACTTTTTGAAGGTGTCTCTTTTGGTATGGAAATGGGCGAAAGAGTCGGTATTATCGGCAAGAACGGCGCCGGCAAAACCACACTGATGAAGATCATTGCAGGGCTCGATACACCGGATGAGGGTGATGTTGTTTTTAACAATAATGTCAGCCATGAATTTTTGAATCAGTCACCGTCATTTGATTCATCAGAAACAATTCTGGATGCTGTAATGCAGGCTCGTGAAAAAGAATTCAAACTACTCGAAGAATACAGGCAGTTATGTTCCCTGCCTCCCGATGAGCAGGAAGGCTCTGCACTTGATAGGATTCAGGCTGTTACGCACGAACTCTATATGAGCGGAGGATGGGAATTGGAAAGAGAAGCTGAAGCCGTACTTATGAGGCTTGGGATGAATGAACCGTACAAGATCTGCGATACGCTTTCCGGCGGCCAAAAGAAAAGAGTTGCACTCGCCAGAGCCCTTGTATCAAACCCCGAACTGCTTATACTTGATGAGCCTACTAACCACCTCGATGCGGATTCAGTGCAGTGGCTTCAGGACAGGCTTATGGCTTCGAATAAAGCAATTCTGTTAGTTACCCACGACAGGTACTTCCTGGATGCCATTGCCACCAGGATCGTGGAAATTGACAGGCATAAGATATTCTCATATCCCGGTAATTATGAAAAATATTTAGAACAGAAAGAAATCTTTGTTAAAGCCGAGGAATCTTCACGCGAGCACAAATTAATGCGTTTGAGAACTGAACTTGCCTGGCTTCAAAAAGGAGCGAAAGCCCGCCGCACAAAGCAAAAGAGCCGCGTGGACTGGATAAATGAACTAAAAAAATCCACAAGAAAAACTAAAGAGAAGAATATTGAAATAGAACTGGGGCATGTTTTCCTCGGTTCCAGGATAATCGAAGCCCATGATATTAAGAAAAGCATTGCTGGTAAACTGCTTTTTAAGAATTTTACTTATATCGCAAAGCCAAAGGATAGGATAGGTATTATCGGGCCCAATGGCAGTGGTAAATCTACTTTGCTTAATGTCCTTGCAGGCAGAGTACCGCCTGATGACGGAAGAGTGCTTATAGGGGCCACCGTGAATATTGGTTACTTTAAACAGGAAATTCAGGATTTGAAGCCCCGGAATTCAGTAATCGCGTCATTAAGGGAAGTAGCGGAATATATAAATGTAGGTGTAGGTAAAGAACGTTATCTGACAGCTCGAGACCTGTTGAATAAATTTCTGTTTCCGCATAATCAGCACAGTTCTTTGATAGAAACTTTATCAGGCGGTGAGAAAAGACGGCTGGCCCTGCTGCGCGTTCTTATGGCTAATCCGAATGTGTTGCTCCTTGATGAGCCGACTAATGACTTTGACCTTCAGACTCTTGCAGCCTTTGAGGAATATCTCGACAATTTTTACGGCGTACTTATTATCGTGAGCCATGACAGAGCTTTTCTAGACAGAACAGTGGATTTTATACTGTCATTCGACGGTAATGGAAATATTAAGGAATATCCAGGCAATTACAGTAATTACCTTGAAAAAAGGGAGCAGGAACTTAAGGAAGATAAAAAACTCCGGCAGCCTAAATCAAACAATAAAACAAAATTAAAATCCCCCGATAACGGAGAAAAACCCAAAAAGCTTTCTTACAAAGACCAGATTGAATTCAATAATATTGAGAATGAAATTAACACACTTGAAGCCGATAAGAAGGAATTTGAAGAATTGATTAATTCCGGAGGTATTACAGATTTTAAAGAACTTGAAAAAATAAGCCTTAAGCTTGAAGAGATTGATCAAAAAATCGACGGCCTTACGCTAAGATGGATAGAGCTGAGCGAAATGACCGCCGATTGATCTTTCTCGATATCAGGCCCTTGGATGAAATGTTGTATGCACTTCCTTGATGTATTCCCTGTCTAAATGAGTATATATCTGGGTAGTCGATATATCCGAGTGGCCCAGCATTTCCTGTACGGCTCTGAGGTCAGCTCCACCTTCAAGCAGGTGAGTAGCAAATGAATGCCTGAACATATGCGGGTGAACGTGAACTTCTGTTTCTGCGCTCCTCGCGTATTTATCAAGTATTTTCCATATACCCATCCTTGAAAGCATTTTACCGCGATGATTAAGAAAGAGTATATCACCTGACAGGCTGTTTACAAAGAAAACCCTCGAGCGTTTTCTGTATTTTTCAATCCACTCCAGAGCAGTGGATCCAATAGGTACAATTCGTTCTTTAGATCCTTTGCCGAAAATCCTGACAATGCCTTGATCATACATTATATCTCTTTGCTTAAGTACGATAAGCTCAGAAACCCTTAGGCCGCAGGCATATAAAGTTTCAAGCATCGTTCGGTCGCGGATACCCGTTATTACCGAAGTATCCGGCTGGACAAGGATTTTCTGTACCTGTTCGATAGTCAGTGTTTCTGGCAGGTGCCTTTTAATCCTTGGCAGATCGATTTTTTCTGTTACGTCCGCCTCGGTATAGCCCGAGGCAAATAAGAATCTGTGAAATCCACGTAATGATGATAAATACCTTGATCGGCTGGAAATGCTCAAGCCTAACTCCCCAAGCATTTCCAGGAATCCCGTAATATTGTTGCTTGTGGAATCAGTGAAACTTTCAATTCCCTGTTCCTGTAAGTATTGCGCGTATATCGTGAGGTCATGCGTATATGATGCCCTCGTGTTATTTGACAACCCCCTTTCAAATGAAACGTACCGCAGGTACTCGTTCATCTCCCTGTAAAGATTTGAATGAATCTTCTTCATAGAGATAGCTTTTAACCTTCCTTTTCTTTTGGTATTTCCTTGTATTTAACTCTTTGATGAGATTTTCCGAATAAATTTTTAGCCAAAGTCTGCTTAATGATCTGAATTTCATGCAAAGTAATATCAGATTCATCAAATTGTCCGTCAAAGATCCTGTCCTTGATATTAGCGTCTATCATATTCTCAAGCTCTTCCTTGCTTTCTACTTCAATCCTGGAAATAGCTTCTGCGCTGTCGCAGATCATTAGTATAGCTGTTTCTTTAGAATTAGGCTTAGGCCCGGGATACCTGAAGTCAGATTCCTGCACGGTAAGCGGATCGCTTGCTTCCTCCAGGGCTTTAGCATAGAAGTGCTTGATCAAAGTAGTGCCGTGATGCATTGGTATAAAATCAATTATCCTTTTTGGAAGCTTATACTGCTTAGCAAGATGTACTCCGTCGACAACATGCTCCTTAATTGCTTGAGCGCTCTTTTTGGGAGGTATAAGGTCGTGCTTATTTTCAATATCCATTTGATTTTCGGTAAAATATTCTGCTTTAGATATTTTACCGATATCATGGAAATAAGTTCCTACCTTGGTTAAAAGGGTATTCGCGCCGATAGCGTCGGCGCATCTTTCAGCGAGCATAGCTACAGATAGTGTATGCTGGTATGTCCCGGGAGCTACATCATTCATCTTTAGAAGCAGGGGATGGTTTAGTTTGTCATATTCCTGCAGCTTCAGATCTGTTGTCACAGAAGTCACACGTTCCAGAAGAAATAATAAGCCAAAGGTGACAAGTGGTGAAACCGCAGAATTGATCAATGCGAGAGATGATCTTTTCAGAGTAATAAGAAATTCAGCCGAGCGTTCCAGTCCGAAAGCCGTTATAGCCAGCAGGAACCCTATAAAAATGAATAAAATTGACTGGAACATTTGTGTGCGGTTTTGGATATCCCTTACACTGTAAGCTGCTAATGTACCCGTAAAGAGCATTATCAGCCCGGTTTGATAATCATTGCCTCTAATTCCCGCAACCATGAACGCCATTGATACAGTGATATAAAAAGCAGTTCTGGAATCAAATACTATTGCTCCAAGCATTGAAAATGCCGGTACCAATATCAGGTATTCCAGGGGGAATGTACTTTGTATAGCTAGCGAAAGCCAGGCCAATAGCGAGGCAAGTACCAATATGCCTCCGACAATTGCCAGCTGCTGATTGTCAAAAAATATCTTTTTTCTAAGAAAGAAAAGATAAATGATCAGTATGCCATAAATAATAAAAACGTGACCGATATTTCCTAAAACATTTGTAAATGTGTAAGCCGATTCACTTATTAAATATTTTGACTTCTGGTAGGATTTAAGCTTGGCTATTGTGCTTTCCGTCAGGCGCTGGTTTTCTTTGACGATCATTTCGCCTTCCTTTACAAAACCGGTCGTTCGGGGTACTGCGTCAATCACCAATTGCCTGTGTTTATTAGTAAGCTCTTCGGAAAAAATAAGATTTGGCTCCGATAGATCCTGAATCATTTCGAGGGCCAAAGCCCTGAATTCAGGGCTTATATCATCTGCCAAAGCTTTTTCGGCTTTCATCAAAAACGAGTTCTCATCAGTAAGATCAACCGTCGGGAGTATTTTTCTTTTATCGTTATCAATTCTTACGATGATCTCTGTTGTGTTTATTTGATTTTTACTGATATTTATAAATCCACTGCGGTATGAACTTTCCAGATATTTTTTAACAACGTTTGAAATATCGTTTATTTCCCTACTGGCCTGTGGCGGAGAAAGCCTTATCAGTTCCTCCAGTGATCCTTCATTAAATACAGTACCGCTTGCTGAAGCTTCATTCACTGTTATTTCAAACAATTGATTTCTCAGCCGGTCAATTTTGGAAAAATTAGCAGGTGCTATACTTTCTTCATGGATAAATATTGGAAGAGCTGAGTTTACTGCCGAATCAACATCTGCTCTATAATCCTTTTCAGGCTTATAGATTGGAAATGAAAATTCAGCAACTACAGGGTTGCCGGGCCAGACAAAATTCGGGGTCAGATTATACTCAAAAGATTCACTGGAAGTTTCATCCAGACGAAAAATAAAAAATGCCGCGCAGATAGTTATGGTTCCGAGCATTATTAGTATTCGGAATTTCCAGGAATACCGCGGATTGGAGGTATCTTCTTCCGGTTCGTAATTCTTTTGGTTGACTAACTTTTGAAATAGTGTTTGTTGATTATTTGCCATGAATCTATTTTCTGTATTTATATCAGTATTTTTTGATTCTCAATTATCAAAATATAAAATTTAAATTAATGAAATTTGAGTAAATTTAATTAAAATAATTACCATATTCAATGTATGACGGATTAATTACTAAAGATAATTTATAATGGAATGTATTTATCTCGACAGCTTACATGAAGATATCAGCCAAATTATATGCGAAGGCGATGAATCCAGACATTTAAAAGCGCTGCGTCTGGGCCCCGGCGATGATATAATGATCACAAATGGCAGAGGACTGTCTGCGATAGCGATGATCAAGAGTTTAGGCAGTAAGGAACATGAATTAAAAATCAAAAAACTCCTCCCCGGTTATGGTGAAGATGAATTTAGTACAGGGCTTGCCATCGGTATCCTGCGTAACAGGGACAGATTTGAGTATGCTCTTGAAAAAGCTATTGAGCTTGGGGTTAAATATTTTATTCCACTTGTATGCGAGCATACGCAATTCGCTAAATTCAACAGGAAAAGGCTGGAATCTAAAGCGATTGCAGCCATAAAGCAGTGTAAAAGATCCTTATTGCCCAAAATTTATGATCCAGTCAGAATAAATGAACTGTTCAATATAGAAATCAGGAATACCAGGTTTATAGCCGCTGAGCAGGATCATAGTTCCGGTATCAGTTCATTTCGGAATAGTGATTTTTGCCTGATTATCGGGCCTGAAGGTGGTTTTTCCGAGAATGAATTGTTATTTTTGCGTGAAAGCACTAATGTGAATTTTATTAATTTAGGTAAAAGAAGGCTCAGGGCGGAGACGGCGGCGATCGCCGGACTGAGCAGACTTAAACTTTAATTTTCATTGGCTTTTTAAGAAAAAAGCTAATCGGCCGATACTTCTAAATGGAAAATACTAAGAAAACGATATGAAAGTAGAGTGGTACCGGTGTACCGGATGGGTTTGGTGCAATTTATACAGACTGGATATCGAGCACGAATATCTGGATGATCTGCATGGTGTGTATGTAATATGGGCCGGTGAAAACGAGCGCAAAGTACTAAAGGTAGGTAGGGGTTATATACGGGAAGAACTCAAAGAAATGAAAAATGACCTTGCTATACAGGCCTTTAGCCATCATGGAGTATTTGTTTCCTGGGCAGAAGTTTCCGGATTCACACAGGGTGGAGTGGAGTTATTTCTGAATAATGTGCTAAGCCCGGCTATAAGTGAGGATACCCCCAAGGCCCTGCCAATTAAGATAAACCTTCCCTGGGATGAAAATTCCTTACCCGAATTACCTGAAGAAGATGATGAAGATGACGATTAATGCCGTCATATACCCTTGTTCCTGATTTCTCTTATTTTCTCCCTTGCCTGATGTAAATAAATGGAGTTGGGAAATGTGGCCAGAAGGGATTTAAATGTTTCTTCTGCTTTGTCATTATCATTGATTTGATAATATGATAAACCCAGTTTGTAATAAGCTTCATCCTTAATGAAGGTTTCGGGGTTGTTATCCAAAAAATCAGTTAAAATCTCAATGGCCCCGGTAAAATTATCTCTCTTATATTCTAATGAAGCAGCTTTTAGCATGGCCATATTATCAAGTCCCGTGCCTTCGGCCTGCCGGATGACTTCCATGTATTTATCAAGGGCTTCCCGGGGCTTATTCCTGTATTCCAGGTATTCAGCATCAATAAAATTATGCAGAGGAGCCTGATGATCCTGATACAGATCGATTAAAACCAGCTTGTTGAGAGCGTCATTAGAGAGGTCTGATCTTGTTTTGAAGCTTAAAGCATCAAAAAATGCCCTGGCTGTATCAAGTTTACCCTCGAAATATTTCACAAGAGCAATGTTATATTCCGCGAGATCGGTTTGGGCAGGATATTGTTTAAAATAAGACCTCACGTTCGAGAATATTTGCAGGGCTTCTTCATTATTTTTTTCAATAATTTGTATTTTGCCCAGAATATTCAATCCTTTGGCAGTAATTTCCAGTTGACGAAAACTTTTATTATCGATGAGCTTATCCAGCCAGTCGATGGCTTTATCCCTGTTGTTTAGCTTATCCAGATACAACTCTGCTATTCTATATGTACACTCAGCCGATGTCGGAGAATTTGGAAATTCTTTTGTAATTCTTTTATATCTGCTTATTATGGCATTAATTTCCTCAACATTGAATTTTTCCTGCTGAATATGCTTGCTTTCGAGTGCCCTGGCAAAACCATAAAGAGCAGACGGAAGATACTTATTGTCGTCGCCCATTTCCATCACTGCTTCATATGCCTTTAAAGCGGCGGAAAAATTGCCGTCATTCATTGCGGTAGAGGCAAACTGGATCAGTTCTTTTCCCTGCGACTGGGTGAGATAGTCAATCTTTTTGTATGCTTCGAGGGCTTGGTCGTAATCATTTATTGTGGTAAGGAACCACGCGTAAAGCCTTTGAATGAAGTAATCATCAGCCTGCTCAGCGGCAATTTCGTTGAGTTTATTATGTATGTAGTCCATGTTAGAATCATCAGCCATAAGAGCATATAGCCTGCCCTGAGCCAGAGCGGAATTGCTTGTTTCCTTAAGCAGGTTAATGATCTCTTCTGTTCCTCTCTCAGCGTTTCCCAGAGCGATGAATAATTTGCTCATCCTATCGGCAAAAAGCTGTTCTTTATCGAATTTATCCCGGGCTTTTTCTAATACTTCAACGGCTTTATCAAATAACTGGAGATCGGAATACATATCCGACATCATGGCATAGGTTTCCGAATTATCAGGATATTTATCTATAAGTTCTTTCCATTGTTTGTTAGCTTTTTCGGGCTGGCCCGTTCTCCAGTAAAGCTCACCCAGCAAAGCAAGGCTGTAAGGCTTTGGTTTTATCTTAACAAATTCTTCTGCTGTTGGAATAATTTCTGAATATTTGTTTTGAGCAATATACGACCTTGCATATCCCTGGAAGGCAATTTCATTTCCGGGAGAATTATCGAGCACCTCTTTATAAAGCCTTGCGGCGTCATCATAATCACCTGCGTTTTCGTAGGTTTCGGCCATTCGGAGCTTACGGTTATCAATATCATTCTGAGAATATGATACCCGCGATGTTATCATAAGCAGAGTAAAAACAATGATTAAGCTTAATTTTTTTTTCATAGATATTATAAGATAAATTTTTCGGATAAATAAGAATAATTCCGGCTATATTCGTCATAAGTAATATGTACGACGTTAATGGACATTATAAATTACTTATTAAAGGGAGAATAGAGCTTAGCAATGGACTCATTTAAAATCCTGGCAGCAAGCGGGATTACACTTTTTGTACTGCTGGTAACAGCAACTTTTATCATGCCGTCTGAATTTGAAATTGACCGAAGCATTATTATTAATGCAGATAAAAATAAAATCACTCATACACTGACTAACCTGAAAACCTGGAAGGAATGGTCATTCTGGAATAAAACAGTCGATTCAACACTTGAATTCAACTATAAGGGGAATTCCGCTGGTATTGGAGCCGTCCAGTTTTGGGAAGGAGACTATGTCGGCTATGGATCAATCAGAATTACTGACCTCAATGCAAATGAGTTCGTTAAATATCGAATGTCTCTTAACGATGAGTACATAACCGATGGTATGTTCGAACTTCTTGAGGTATCCGAAGGAACAAAAGTCAGACTTATTGAAAGAGGCCGACTCGGCTGGAATCCCCTTTTTAAAATAATTGGCTACTTTGCTGATGACCTGTTAGGCAATGAGCAGGAAGAGACATTGAAAAATCTAAAGAAAACTATTGAAAGTTAATTAGCTTATTGTAATTTTTAAAAGGCATGCCTGTTAATAAGAGTAAAGGCATGCCTTTTTTTTTAAGTAAAAATCATGATATTTATCTTGATGAATCTCCGCACTTAAGAGATCATTTTTGTTGTATTAACGTAGAGAATTATTATATTAATAAGGATTTAACCGACAACGGAAAAAAAAGAATTAAAATTGAAAATTACATTATGCATATTGCTTTTTGTCACCGCTTTTACGGCTCTTAATGCCAAAAGCGGCGATCCTATAGTATTAATTTATGCCGATACACTTTCCGGTTTTAAAGGAAATGCAGGAGAGGTCAGGGTTTTCAACGGTAACGTTCACCTGAAGCAGGGCAATGTTGATGTCTGGTGTAATACAGCCTATCAGTATATAGAGGATAACCGCGCCGAGCTAATTGGTGATGTAATGATAACCCAGCAAACCCTCACCCTTTACTCGGAAAAAGTAGATTATTTCGGTGAAACTGCCACGGCATTTGCTTATGAGGGTGTAACAATTATTGATAAATCCACCAAGCTTACAGCTAATGAAGGCAAATACAACCTGGATCGGAAAATCGCCGACTTTTCGGGAGATGTGGTAATAGAAGACGATTCAGCCACGATTCACTCCGATGCTGTCCGACATTATAGAACTACCGAAGAAAGCAATGCTTACGGCCAGGTAGTTATTATAGCTAAACAATCAAATTCAATACTGTCAGGCGATACCATAAAGCATTATCCCGATAGAAATTACACTTTAGCATACGGGAACCCTTTATTCATTCAAATTGACACAGTTAAGGTGACTGAATTAATAGAAATATCACCTGATAGCACGCAAGTAATTGAAAAACAAATAACTGATTCCACTGTAGCTATTGCAGACACACTTGAAGCTTATCGGTCTCAAGGCTCTGAAAAATATGTATTTAAGAATAATGTTAAGATAAAAAAGAGAAATGTATCAGCCAGAGCCGGATTCGCTGAATATAAAAAAAGTGAGGATTTAATTTCACTTACTCTAACACCAATAGTATGGCATGATTCCACTCAGCTGCATGGAGATACAATCTATGTATTCATACCTGAAAAAAAACTGCGCACCATTCGTAGTATAAATAAAGCTTTAGCACTATCGAGAGACCATGCTGATGCTCCACAGAGAATTAATCAGATCAGCAGCGGTGAGATCCTGATCGATATATTTAATGATGACATCAGCTCGATTACCGGAAAAGGCGAGGCTAAAAGCCTTTATTTTCTTGGCTCTGAAAAAAATTATGACGGTGCGGCAAAAAATGCCGCCGATAAAATTGAGATAAGATTTGACGAGGGTGAACCCGGAAATATTCACTGGACCGGCGCTATACAGGGCGAATTTTTCCCCGAAAATTTGATAGCCGGACAGCCGGAAAAATACTATTTGCCCGAATTTAACTGGGATGCCGGAAAACCGGTTTCTTCATTATTTCTGAAAAGAATTCCTAAAAGACTGATCCAAAGGAAATAGATGCTTTATAAAAAAATATACATATTGTTAATTCTTTTTGCCGCTTTTTCATTAATAAAAGCGGAAGAACTGCCCAGTCAGTCATTTTCAAATTTTGAAGGCAGGCATTTTTACGTTGGATTTATGGAAAATGAAGTTGCCTACATGGAGCCCCATATTGGCGTAGTCATGCAGTTATTTATTTCGACCAGGGAAACCGCCAAAATCGAGATCATCGTAGACGATACTCTTAAGTATGAATATACATTACAGCCCGAAAATGTTCTTCCATTTAATAATATACCTTTGTGGAAAGAACACCGCGATTCAGAAACCGTCAGTGATAATAAACTTGTCGAAATTAAGTCCGATGTACCGATAACGGTTTACGCCTTCAGCAGCCAAAAGCAGACCAGCGACAGCTGGTCGGTAATCCCGGTTTCAAATTACGGAAAAGAATATATAGCGCTTACAATGCCAAATGATCAATATGATCCAGGAATCCGCGATTCGAGTTGGTCATTGATGCCAAGGCAATCCGAATTTCTGATAATGGCAGCTTATGACAGTACCGAAATTAAATTTTCACCCCGGGCATACACAGAGGAAAACAAACAACCCGGAGTAGAATATACAATACAGTTGAATAAGGGCGAATCATACCTGGTTAAATCACAAAGAAATGTGACAGGCACTAATGACTTAAGCGGAACTATAGTAAGGGGTAATAAACCATTCGGCTTTATGTCGGGGCATGTCCGTTCAGCTGTACCGCAGGGACAGAGATTTCCTAATGATTCAAAAGATCATCTGGCAGAAATGCTTACTCCGACAAGTACCTGGGGCCGGCAGTTCTTCACTGCGCCTCTTATTGTGAATTACCTGGGAACGCCACTGGGCGATTTTTTCAGGATAGTTTCCAAAGAAGCCAATACAATACTAAATTGGGAAAATGAAACAGGCCAGGGAACTATAACTTTTAACTATGCCGGAGAAGTGAAAACAGTTCCCAGGCTTAGCTGGGCTACTTACTGGCATTCAAGTAAGCCTGTACAGATCGCTCAGTATATGAGCCATATACCAGAGGATCCTGACGAACACGGTTATTATGACCCGTTTATGGCTATTGTACCTCCTGCAGAGCAATTCGTGCAGCGAATAAGCTTTTCTACTCCCGGCTCTGTTTACGTGCAGAATCAATTCATCTCTCATGATGTTATCCTGATACTTGAAGAAGCCGCTGTTGGAAATATCAAACTTGACGGGAAATATCTAGCCGATTTTTATCCCATAATATATCCCGATTACCAGACCCGGGGACGGTATTATTACAGCCATTTGACACTGGAGCCCGGCAGCCATGAGATTATCGCGGACAGCGGTAAATTTTCAGGCTTAAGCTATGGTTATGGAGCGGCAGATTCATACGGTACAATACTGGGATCCGCTTTAAACTCATTTACTGACAGTATTCCGCCGTTATTGGACATTAGTGAGACCTGCGGAAGAATAAACGGTATCATTCGCGAACGTCCTGAAAAGGAAGGAGCGTATTTACATTATGTAAAGATCATTAAAGACAGTACATTTAACTATTTGGCAGATATCGATACCGTGGGCAATACCAGCTCAAGAATAGAATTTTATGCCGAACCCGAAGATCCTATGAAGGACGCCATGATTGTCATTGAATATATGGATAAATCAGGTAACAGGGGCAGATACCGATTTAAACATGAAGGAATTTATATAGACAGTCCCGATGAATTATTGTTCGGGAATGTTATATATACTTCCCAAAAGGAAATTACAGCGCAAATAATAAATACAGATTCAACGGAAACCGTTCTCGCAAATTATGAGATTAAAGGCGATAACAGGCTTTTAGATGATTCTGAGATAGAGACTCCGAAGATTATGCAGCCGGGTGATACACTGGAATTCATTTTGAAATTCATTCCGGATAAAATGACTGACAGCCTGATCGCAGAGTTAATACTCGAGTTCGATTGCGACCGGGATTTGGCCATACCAATAAAGGGAAATGTCATCACACCCCAAATTGTCGGTTATGGCCATGATTTCGGTTATGTGCCGGTTGGCGATACAGTCTGCGGCCATGTTACATACGAGAACAAAGGCGGCCTGCCGGTTATCATAGATTCGATTGCCGTCAAAAAGGATCTGACTGTTTTCACCTACGAGCTGGATAATTATATCCCGGTTACTTTACTGCCGGGAGAATCCATTAAAATACCCGTGTGCTTTATACCCGAAGATTCAATTATTTATTCGGAAATATTTGTAGCTTATAACAATTTTAATATTTACAACGACCTGACTATCAGAGGCCGGGGAATAGCCCCTTCAATAGATGATGTTATGGTTGATTTCGGTAAGAAAAGAGTCGGTACGGATAATTTCCTGACGGCAGTTTTCAGAAACAAAGGCTTATACAAAGGTTCGCTGGAATTTAATAAATTTGAAACACAAAACGAGCTTTTAAGCATGCAAAATGATTTCACCGCGATTGAAGCAGTAGTTGACAGTATGTCCGCTCATCCGGTAGAAATTAAATTCAATCCAGAAAGCAGACAGCAGTATGAACTAACTGCCGAATACCTCATTGATTCACCAATCCACGGCCCCGTGCGCCTGACGGTGGCGGGAGAGGGCACAATGCCGGATATCGAAACAAACAGCCATGTATTTGCCGAAACTTTGATATATGATTCAACTGAAGAAGTGCTTACATTCGCTATGACCGGCGGTAACGAAGACATATCAATTGATGATATATTTATCATCGAAGGCGATGAAGAATCATTTCAATTCGATCCCGGATTTTATGAAGCTAAGCAATTCCCGCCGGGTACGGCTATTGATGTAAGAGTTGTATTCAATCCTCAAAAGACCGGTGTTAACAGAATCAAGATAGGTATCCTTAATGACTCCTATCCTGCTTACGAGTATAAAACCGATACACTTGTGATTGAGGGTACAGGTCTGCCGCGCGATACGATTGATCCCCGGGTTAGTATCAGCGCCCCTGATATTATATTAGCCTGTAATAACGAAAAAGCCGAGATAACAGTAAGCAATCAGGGCAATGTGGATATTGATATAACTGATATTGCATTGAGTGGAACTCCTTCCGGCTTTAAAACAGAATTCTCCTCTGCGCCCGGCTTCCCCAAAAAGCTCTTACAGGGAGAAGATACTACTTACATTATTGATGTGATTGCCTCTGATGATGGATATACCAATCTGCAAGCAGTGATAAGTATAAATGATACGATTACCAAGAACATCAGCCATGAATTCAAAGTTATCAAAAATCCGGTTCATATCAACGATCTCTCAGGGCTTGAATTTGAAATAGGCGATACCGCTTCTATTACTCTTTCAGGAACTATACCCAATTCTACTGATACTGAATTCAACCTTGAATTCATACTTGATTATAATGACTTTGCTTATGTACCCAAATGGAAGAATGCTGTGGTGATCATAACAAGCCCCAGTTCTTCAAAATCTTACCCATTGGATTATACTATCAATGGCGGAAAAATAAACTTCAAAGCAAAGGGCATTAAAGCAGAAGCTGATAGTTCCGAATGGGAAATAGAGCTGCAGTTTAAAGTCATGCTTCATAATTCAACTGAGCATGATTTTAGCCTGAGTATAATACCCGATTTATGTTTTAATAATAATATGCTTGATTTTTCAGTTAAAATCAAGGATATATGCATTTTTAACTTGCGACCTATAAAATTAATTACTAATTTGCCATCTGTTAAAATTTATCCTAATCCTGTTAATGAAAATTTACAGGTTAGAATAACATTGCCCGAGGGGGAAAAAGCATCTGTTTTTTTAATAGACAAAACAGGAAAAGAATATAAATTGAATAGAGATAGGAGACTTGCTCGCGGAGTTACCACACTTAATTATGACATAGCCTCATTTCCGAGCGGCGTCTATATACTATCTCTTAGAACTAAGAGCACAATTATGAATAAAATGTTTATTATTACAAAGTAAAGGTGTAAAAAATGAAAATGCGTTTGCTACTATTAGCTATTGTTTGTATAGGTTTAACCGATTTTGTCGGATTATACGGGCAGGCAACCCCTCTTGGTCCTGAACAAAAGAAAAAACCTATTTATATAGGCCCGGTATTCGGATACAACAGGTCAATCCATACATTTGAAATTCCCTCCTTCGCTGATGACGCGCTTTGCCCGACTTTTGAAA
The DNA here is from genome assembly GCA_964544155.1 of uncultured Hyphomicrobiales bacterium. Taxonomy (GTDB): domain Bacteria; phylum Bacteroidota; class Ignavibacteria; order Kapaibacteriales; family UBA2268; genus CAZJAH01. Next base: position 22,464 of record CAZJAH010000034.1, read on the forward strand.
ACGGCAATGATAATGGTTTTTACGCCGGCCTGACTATGGAATATATTCTCGGGGAAGTTTTAGACGCCACAAACTCAATCATTGCAAGAATAACCTACAATACTTTGCCTACATATACTGAAGAATACACAGAGGAAGGCGGAGGCCTTCCATCAATTATTACTGATCCTAATACCGGCGAGAAAACCGAAGTTCTTTCACAATCGATTCACACTGCTGATGTAAGTTTTAACAGCATCCAGGTTGATGTTATGTACAAATTCAATTTCTTCGGTTCCGGGCTTGGTATTGCAGTTGGGCCCAACTTCGGCTTTGCTATGGCTAAAACATATGAACAACAACTTAGCCTGACCGATCCGCCCGAAGCTCAATTCGAACGAGCTGATGATTGGCAGCAGCGCGGTTTCGAATATATCAATGATGACAGAACCATAGTTATCGAAGATGGCGATATACCAAATTCGAACGCTTTCAGGCTTGGGATTAAAGCCGGCATACAGTATGAATATCTAATGGGACAGCTTTACGTTGTACCCCATGCTTATTATAATTTTGGGGTTACCCAGCTATCAGAGGATAACGACTGGAGAGTCGATGCTCTGCAGATTGGCGTGGATGTAAGGTATGCTCTTAATATCTTCTAACTGGCCGGATAATAGTTTGTAATATTTTTAAGCGCTTGCCACGGCAGGCGCTTTTTTTGATTATTAGGAAGAAATAAACATGGAAATTCTATGGTCGCCTTGGAGGTCTGAGTACATTAAGACGTTTAAGGACAAAAAAGAAAACGAAGAACCTGAATGCTTTCTCTGTTCTGCAGCAAATGATCCGTTTGAAATGGACGAAAGCAATTTGATTATATACAGAGGGGAGGCGTGCTACATGATTCTGAATAAATTCCCGTATAATAACGGCCATCTGCTTATTACTCCTTATCGCCATACAGGGAATTTATTCTCACTTGGTGAAGATGAATACAGCGAGCTCGGCATGCTAGTAAAAAAAGCAGTTAAAATTATCGAATCAGCTTACAAACCTCATGGATTCAATATTGGTATTAATTTAGGTCAGGCCGCCGGTGCCGGGCTTCCCGGGCACCTGCATTACCATGTTATACCCCGGTGGAACGGTGATACAAGCTTTACGGCAACGGCCTCAGGCACTAAAGTCATATCTGTTTCTCTCGAGGAAACCTATGATCAGCTTAAAGCGGAATTAAATAAAACCGGAAATTGATGATGGATAGAATACGCCCAAAAAAATATTTAGGCCAAAACTTCCTGACTGATAACAGAACAGCAAAAAAAATTGTGGATATTCTCGAAATCGGTATTGGTGACAAAGTACTTGAAATCGGGCCCGGAATGGGTGCTCTTACAGACAAACTGACAGAAACTGATGGTGATATCACCTGTGTTGAATACGACCCTGAAGCAGCTGCCTGGCTTAATGAAAAATACCCGGATAATGCTCCGGGAATAATAATAAAGGACTTCCTGGAGTTTGAATTAAATGAGTTCTCCTCCGGAAAAAAAATCAAGGTTATTGGCAATATACCTTATAATATTTCAAGCCCCATCATTTTTAAATTACTTGAAAACTCAACTATAATTGATAAATTCGTTTTGACAGTACAGAAGGAAGTAGCTGAAAGGTTTGCTGCCGGCCCGGGCAGTAAAACATACGGTATTATGTCTGTCGCGGCTTTGCTTTGCGGCAAACCCAGAAAGGAGTTTAATATATCTGCCGGAAGTTTTTTTCCAAAACCAAAAGTCACATCATCGGTAATTTCCTTTATACCCGATCCCACAAAGCCATATTATGATAAGCCTGATAAGATCATGCCATTTATCAGAGCCGCTTTCAGCCAGAGAAGAAAAAAGATTTCAAATTCATTAAAAGCCTTTTGTCCGGAGTCAGGCATAGAGCGTCATGATTTATTAGAAAAATTAGGTAAATTTGCAGACAAAAGAGCGGAAGAATTATCCGCAGAAGATTATATTTTTATTTTTGAAAAAATATCGGCATAATATAACTAATGTTTCATAAAGCTGTCAGGCCGCTCATACGCTTCAGGATCAGGGAAGTACTGAAAATGACTGACGTTTATACGCTGGCAATGCTTGGATTCTATACTCTACTGGCAATCTTATTTTATCCTCTGGTTGAAAGCGCTATGGAACTTATCTACCTGAACATCAGCATAGCCATTGGGGTTATCTCCATTGCTACGGTCGAAGAAAAGATGAATGCCGGCAGGATTTTCACTATTTTCAGAAGAATATATATTATTCCTGTGATCTATTTGATTTATTCACAGGTTCAGTATTATATACCGGTAATAAATCCTCATAATTACGATAAACTGCTGATGGATTTGGATATTGCCCTTTTTGGACTAAATCCCACGGAATGGCTGCATCAGTTCGCTCATCCCATTCTAACAGAATACCTTCAGTTCACATATATGCTGTTCTTTTTTATGCCTCTTGTTCATGCTTTGGAGCTTCATTATGAAGGCGATAATAAGCGCTTTGGCGAGTTTACCAGGATAATAATGTTCGCTTTTTATTTTTCTTATCTTCTGTATTTTTTTATGCCGGCAATAGGCCCCAGGTTTACCATACACAACTTTTTCAACATAAATAGCGAATTACCCGGATTATTATTGACAAACTTGTTTCGCGATTTTGTTAATATGGGCGGTAATGTGCTTCCGGGCGAATCAAATCCCATGGATACCGTTAACCGCGACTGTATGCCAAGCGGTCATACAATGATCACTTTTATCACCATTATCATGGTTTTCCGGCATGATTCCCGATTTAAATGGCCGATACTGGTATTCGGCATCAGCCTGATATTCTCAACTGTATATCTTTGGTACCACTATGTTATTGATATTATAGCCGGTATAGTCTTTGCCATTGTAGCCTTATATCTTGAACCTGTAATACGTAACTACGTAAAGTCAAAAGGCTATATTAATGCCTGACCCTTAAACAGCCTTGAATAGAGCTGTTCGTACTGAGAGATTATCATTTTTGAATCAAAGTGTTCTTTTGCTCTTTTAAATGAATTTTCAGAAAAAGTCTCCCATTTCTTCTTATTGGTAAGAAGTTCAGTGACGTACCTGGCCATGCGGCTGATGTCGCCCATTTCCGCGATGAAGCCGGTTTCGCCGTGCGAAACAACCTCAGGTATACCGCCTATATTAGCAGCGACAACAGGCACTCCGCAGCTCATTGCCTCAAGTGCTGACAAACCAAAGCTTTCTGACTGGCTTGGCAGCAGAAACAATTCAGCACAGGATAAGAGCTCCGGTACAGCCTGCTGTTTGCCAAGGAAGCGCACTTTATCGCTTATATTCAATTCCCTGGCCAGCCTTTCGCATTCAGACCTTTCCGGGCCGTCTCCTATAAGAACCAGCTTAACTTTCTTTTTTTCCAATACTTTGCTTAATATTCTAATTGTATCCTGCACTCTTTTGACAGGCCTGAAATTAGATATATGCATAATAATGCTTTCATCATCAGCGGCGAAATTCTTCCTTATGTGAGAGCATTCTTTTTTAGTAAATTCATCTGTATCTATGAAGTTATAAATAACATCGATTTCTTTTTCAGTATTGAAATTCAGGATGGTCCTTTCTTTTAAATAATTCGAAACCGAGGTTACGGCGTCTGATTTATCCAGGGAGTATTTGACGATAGGGTGGAATGCCGGTTCCAGGCCGACAAGCGTTATATCAGTACCATGCAGAGTGGTTACAAGCTTAAAGTTTCTGCCGGCGAGAATATCTCTGGTGAGAATCCCGCTTACAGCGTGTGGTACAGCATAATGCACATGGAGAATATCCAATTTCTCGTACTTAATTACGTCGATCATTTTTCCGGCTAAAGCCAAAGTATATAGATGAAACTCAAAGAGAGGATAGTGGGGAATTTCGACTTCATGATAATAAATATTATCAAGAAAACTATCGAGACGCGTAGGTGTAGCATAACTTATAAAATGGACTTCGTGGCCTCTTTTGGCCAGCTCTTTTCCGAGTTCTGTTGCTACAATTCCGCTTCCTCCGTAGGTGGGATAGCATACCATGCCGATTTTCATTCATATTCTCCAATAAATAGCAGGTTTTAAGATGTTTGAAGAACGTACAAGCGGCGATAAATATTATACTATAGAAGGGCCAAAAAGAGCGGAAATCAAAGTTAAAGGATCAAAATTCATTGCTACTTCGGCTCCTGCTAAAACCAAAGATGAAGCCCTGGAGTTCCTCGACACGATCAGAAGTGAATTCCATGACGCCACGCATAACTGCTTCGCTTACAGGATTGGTCATGAAGGCCTGGAATTTCGCGCTGCCGATGACGGCGAACCAAACGGCTCTGCCGGAAAGCCTATTCTTTTCACAATCAGTAAATATGATTTCAGCGATATAATTGTTATTGTTACAAGGTATTTCGGCGGGACAAAACTCGGTGTAGGCGGACTGGCAAGAGCTTATTCCGAAAGCGCCGAAGAAGCGCTTAAGCTATGCAAGCCGAAAGAGGTTCACCTGGTAACAGCCGTCAAAGTATTCTGCACCTATGAGGATATTTCTCCCGTTAAGAAATTAATAGAAGAAATGTCCGTTACATTCAGTGAATTTTATGGGGATTCTGTTGAATTTGAAGCAAAGCTCCCAAATTCCAGAGTTGAAGAATTTACCAAAAGGATAACAGGCACTACAGCCGGCAGAGCGGGTACAAGAATTTTAGAACCGGAAATTTTCAGGGGTAAATAATGAAAATCATTGAGAAAGCCGATGAAATGAGGAAAATATCCGCCGAATTAAAGGATTCGGGTAAAAAAACAGGATTTGTGCCCACCATGGGATTTTTGCACCGCGGCCATACCTCACTTTTTGAAAAAGCGGCTGAAATATCGGATATTATTATCGCTTCGATTTACGTTAATCCTACGCAGTTCGGCCCCAATGAGGACTTTGAGCACTATCCGCGCGACCGGGAAAGGGATATTGAATTATCTGAAAAGCATGGTGTTGATATTCTATTTGCTCCGGATAATAAGCAGATGTATCCCGCCGGCCATTCTACTACTATTAATGTAACGAGAGTTTCTGAACCTTTCGAAGGTGAAAAAAGGCCGGGACATTTTAATGGAGTGGCAACCATAGTCGCAAAGCTTTTCAACATAGTTAACCCTGACATAGCGGTTTTCGGGCAAAAAGACTTTCAGCAGACACTGGTTATCAAGCAGATGGCCGCTGACCTTAATATGGGCATTAAAATAGTTATTGCTCCCACTGTGCGGGAAAATGACGGCCTGGCTATGTCATCACGCAATAAATACCTTAGCAATGAAGAAAGGCAGGCCGCACCGGCTCTGTTCCATTCGCTCGAAGAAGGACGAAAGGCCATACTGCAAGGAGAGCGCCGCCGTAAGATCATCAATGCCATAATGAGAAAAAGGATCAGCGAAGAGCCGAAATTCAAAACAGATTACCTTAATGCAGCAGACGCAGATAATCTTCAGGAACCCGAAGAATTTCTGCCGGGAGACCATATTGCACTGCTTGGAGCGTGTTTCATGGGTACGACAAGGCTGATAGATAACGCGCTGGTAACAGTACCAGGCCGCTTAAACGAAAATAATTTTATCGAAGGAATTTAGCATTATTTATCAACTTAATTTTAATATTACGAACCTGCTATTCCGCATTTAAAGGGGAATATTCCCGCGTAGTATAATAGCAGTTAATTTCATGAAATTCAATACATAAAAATTGCATTTTCTGAAAAAATTCTCAATAAATATTGCTATTTTGTGTTTTTATATTGCGTAAGCTTTATAATTATTTGTTTATGTGGTTGAGATTGATTAATAATGATAATTTTTAATTATTGAAAAATTTGTCTCTAAAAGAATTGTTAACATTTCAAACTAAAGGGAGAACAGATGGCTAAGACCAAAAAAGACGCTAAGAAAAAAAGCGCAGGAACTAAGGCAAAATACGTGTATTATTTTGGCGGCGGCAAAGCGGAAGGCCGCGCGGATATGAAGGACCTCCTCGGTGGTAAGGGCGCTAACCTGGCCGAAATGACTAACCTGGGGCTGCCGGTTCCCGCGGGATTTACGATCAGCACGGATGTGTGCACATATTACTATGATAATGATGAAACTTATCCGAAATCCCTGAGCAAGGAAGTTGATAAAGCCCTCGAAAAGCTTGAAAAAGAAATGGGCGCCAAATTCGGAGACAAAAAAAATCCGCTGCTGGTTTCAGTGCGCTCGGGCGCCAGAGCATCAATGCCCGGCATGATGGACACAGTTCTCAATCTCGGCCTCAACGACGAAACAATTAAGGGCCTTATCGAAATGTCCGGTAATGAGCGCTTCGCTTATGACGCTTACCGCAGATTCGTTGCTATGTACGGCGATGTTGTACTCGATATGAAGCCCAAAACAAAAGATGATATAGACCCTTTTGAAGAAATCCTTGATAAGAAAAAAGAAGCCAAAGGCGTTAAACTCGATGTTGATCTCGACGCGAAAGACCTCAAAGAGCTTGTCGCTGAATTCAAAAAAGCGATTAAAGATATTAAAGGAATAGATTTCCCTGAAGACCCCATGGATCAGCTCTGGGGATCCATTACCGCGGTATTCGGCTCCTGGAATAACAAAAGAGCAAAGATATACAGGAAACTCAATAATATCCCTGAATACTGGGGAACAGCCGTTAACGTTCAGGCAATGGTATTCGGTAACCTCAGCGATGATTCCGGTACTGGCGTTGCGTTTACCCGCGATGCCGCTACAGGCGAAAACTACTTCTACGGCGAATTCCTTATGAACGCGCAGGGAGAAGACGTTGTCGCAGGTACACGTACTCCGCTTCCTATCATCGAGCTTAAAGATATTGATTCAAAATCTTATAACGAATTGGTCAAGATCAACGAAACACTCGAACAGCACTACAAAGAAATGATGGATATCGAGTTCACCATTCAGAAAGGCAAACTTTATATGCTCCAATGCCGCACAGGTAAGCGTACTGCGATGGCAGCCATCAAAATTGCCGTAGATATGGTTAACGAAAAACTTATTAAACCGAATGAAGCCCTTATGAGAATCGAGCCCGACCAGCTCAACCAGCTCCTCAGGCCTATATTCGACCTTAAAGAAAAACAGAAAGCCCTCGATGAAGGAAAGCTGCTGGCTAAAGGCCTCAACGCAGGGCCCGGCGCTGCCACCGGTAAGATTGTCTTTAACGCAGAAGACGCTGAAGATTGGGCAAAGAAAGGCGAGAAAGTTATCCTCGTAAGGATTGAAACTTCACCGGAAGATATCGGCGGTATGAACGCTGCTGAGGGTATCCTTACAGCCCGCGGCGGTATGACTTCTCACGCGGCACTTGTTGCACGCCAGATGGGTAAAGTCTGCGTTGCCGGCTGCGGTGAACTTCAGATAGATTACAAAGCCAGGATAATGAAGATAGAGAACAGTGACAAAGCCGTTAAAGAAGGAGATTACATCTCGATTGACGGTTCCACTGGCGAAGTTATAGAAGGACGTATCCCAACCAAACCCAGCGAAGTTATACAGGTACTCATCGATCAAACTCTCGATGAAAAAGACGCTCCTGTTTACAGAATGTACAAACAGATCATGGATTGGGCAGACAAGCACCGCAAGCTCAAAGTAAGAACTAACGCCGACCAGCCGGATCAGTGCGTTAACGCCATCAGGTTTGGCGCTGAAGGTATCGGCCTTACAAGGACTGAGCATATGTTCTTCGGCGAAGGCAAGATCGGCCCCATGCGTGAAATGATCCTTGCAAACACAGTGGAAGGCCGTAAAAAAGCCCTTGAAAAACTCCTGCCCCTGCAGAGAGAAGACTTTGAAGGAATATTCGAAGCAATGGACGGACGCCCTGTAACGATCAGGACTATCGATCCGCCTCTGCATGAGTTCTTACCTCATGACGAAGCCGGACAGAAAGAACTTGCCAAAGAGATCGGCATAAGCGCCAAGCAGGTTAAAGACAGGGTAGAGGCCCTTCATGAATTTAACCCCATGCTCGGCTTCCGTGGCTGCCGCCTCGGCATTGAATACCCGGAAATAACTTATATGCAGGCAAGAGCAATCTTCGAAGCAGCTGTTAACGTTGTCAAAAGGGGCGGAAAAGCTCTACCGGAAGTGATGATACCGCTGGTTGGTAACGTAAGAGAGCTTTCCGATCAGGAGCAGATTGTCCGCAGAGCTGCCAAAGACGTTATGGAAGAAACCGGCACAAAATTCGAATATCTTGTCGGTACTATGATCGAAGTACCCCGCGGCGCTATCACCGCAGGCGAGATCGCTGAAGTGGCTGAATTCTTCTCATTCGGAACTAATGACTTAACCCAGACAACACTCGGCGTAAGCCGTGATGATGCAGGCAGGTTCCTTCCCAGCTATGTGGAAAGGGATATTTACGATGCCGATCCGTTCGTATCTATCGATCAGACAGGCGTCGGCTTCCTTATGCGCCACGCTGTAAGCGAAGGCCGCGCGGCCCGCAAGAAGATTAAACTGGGTATCTGCGGCGAACATGGCGGCGATCCCGCATCTGTGGAATTCTGCCATAATATCGACCTTGACTATGTATCATGCTCGCCATTCCGTGTGCCTATAGCAAGGCTTGCGGCAGCAAGAGCAGCGCTCAGGCCGAAAATGGCTAAGAAAGCAGTTCACAAAGCTGCCAAAAAAGCAAAGAAATCAACCAAGAAAAAATAAACTTTAGTTAGCTGAAGGTTTAGAGGCTCTGCTTAACGGCAGGGCCTTTTTTATTTTATACTATATCAGGCAAAACGATATAAGTGTTTGAAATATAATACAAGTTCAACAAGTATAAGTCACACCTAATTAATTATATCATTTTAATAGTAAAGAAAACTATTGCAAATAATTACAATTAATTATAAATTAAAGTTAAGCGCAGTGATTATTAATCGATCGACTACCATAGCATAACATATTTATAATGGATAGCATAGAAACCACAAAAGTAAACAGAAATGGCATTCTGAGCAACGCGGAGAATCCAAAGAAGGTATGCGCGGAGGCAGAGGACATCGGAGGTGGAGAGAAAGCCTCCAGCTTTTGGTCGCACCCCATCGTCCGGAAACGGCTCTGCGACCCGTTCCCGGCCACTTCCCCTCGGAGAGGGGAAGAAAACAAATTGTGGTTAAATCCTGCTATTTCAAATAAATATTCCGGTCAGTTTCCCCTCCTCGTAGAGACGCATTATAATGCGTCCGGTGGCACGCTGAAAGGCTCGCAGAGCCGTTGCGTGACGGGGTGGTGCGGCCGGGAGATAATGGTAAGATATTGCACAGCACGGGCGAAATT